>JBKHIT010000018.1:0-81165 GCA_046538485.1 Candidatus Brocadiia bacterium
GAGCGTTAGTATCTTCATATTTATGTTTCAATCCGCACCCCCGTGAGGGGGTGATCTGCAGCCATAGCCAAGGCTCAAAGGGCCTATCGTTTCAATCCGCACCCCCGTGAGGGGGTGATTCCATTTTGTGTCTGTTCTCCTAACCACTTGGCGTTTCAATCCGCACCCCCGTGAGGGGGTGATGGATTCCTCAAAAACGGCCATTATGGTATATGGGTTTCAATCCGCACCCCCGTGAGGGGGTGATAGGGCGGCTCAGATTGAGTTCGTGGACGAGGGACAGTTTCAATCCGCACCCCCGTGAGGGGGTGATGTCATCCTTTCTCAGATCGATTGCCATTATAGAGTTTCAATCCGCACCCCCGTGAGGGGGTGATCACAGTGACAATCTTATCCACATCCTTCAACGTGGTTTCAATCCGCACCCCCGTGAGGGGGTGATACCCGTTGGGTGTGGGCTGGGCGGCGCGTAGACGTTTCAATCCGCACCCCCGTGAGGGGGTGATGCGTATAGTGATGGAATTGTTAGAGGACTACGAGCGTTTCAATCCGCACCCCCGTGAGGGGGTGATCCCAATGCTGTGTTCATTGTTCACCCTTCTCAACAGTTTCAATCCGCACCCCCGTGAGGGGGTGATATTATGTCCACGTCGTCCACATCCTGTCCAGTTGGTTTCAATCCGCACCCCCGTGAGGGGGTGATGGCGCCAGATGGCCGGCGTAGCTGGGACCGACCAGTTTCAATCCGCACCCCCGTGAGGGGGTGATGCGCTTCGCCTGCTGATAATCTTCGGCCTCGACGTTTCAATCCGCACCCCCGTGAGGGGGTGATTCAGGTCGGTGTGCCTCAGGTTGGCGTGCCTCAGTTTCAATCCGCACCCCCGTGAGGGGGTGATCCCCGCTCTTCACCAGCACTTGTTTCCGTTGCAGTTTCAATCCGCACCCCCGTGAGGGGGTGATACTTTCGCGGGCCTTACAGCGCAAAGCTGACAAGTTTTAATCCGCACCCCCGTGAGGGGGTGATAGCAGGCAAATCGTCAGCGTGCTGGAGAAGATAATGGTTTCAATCCGCACCCCCGTGAGGGGGTGATCTACATCCGACAGAGGGTCACGCCCGCGAACCCGTTTCAATCCGCACCCCCGTGAGGGGGTGATATCGGTATCCTCTGCTACGATGTGGATGACGACGTTTCAATCCGCACCCCCGTGAGGGGGTGATATCACTTACCTCCCCAACTACCTCACAATCACGGTTTCAATCCGCACCCCCGTGAGGGGGTGATCCGTTCTGGTGGGCCTCGATGGCGGCCATGTACTCGTTTCAATCCGCACCCCCGTGAGGGGGTGATTCAAACCCGGCCGCCATCCCCCACCCGACGAATGGTTTCAATCCGCACCCCCGTGAGGGGGTGATGGGGGTCTTACCTGAGGTTGATTCGTATGTCGTTGTTTCAATCCGCACCCCCGTGAGGGGGTGATGGCAGCGAATGACCAAGGTGGGCGTGAAGACAGGTTTCAATCCGCACCCCCGTGAGGGGGTGATGAATTGTTAGAGGACTACGAGCGCGATACTCTTGTTTCAATCCGCACCCCCGTGAGGGGGTGATAAAACCGGAGGATCAGGTATGAGAGAGATAATGAGTTTCAATCCGCACCCCCGTGAGGGGGTGATTACATAGCCACCGTTGCAGATTCCAATGTATCAGTTTCAATCCGCACCCCCGTGAGGGGGTGATATCAGGTGTCCTCACCGCGGGTCTGCTGGAGGCGTTTCAATCCGCACCCCCGTGAGGGGGTGATGCCCCACTGCCTTTACTCCCTCGACCATTCGACGTTTCAATCCGCACCCCCGTGAGGGGGTGATTACCAAGCGGCTTGCTGTCCGCACCGGAGGGGTGTTTCAATCCGCACCCCCGTGAGGGGGTGATTCCCTGCTCTTCACCATTACTTGTTTCCGTCGCGGTTTCAATCCGCACCCCCGTGAGGGGGTGATGCCCCACTGCCTTTACTCCCTCGACCATTCGACGTTTCAATCCGCACCCCCGTGAGGGGGTGATCATTCCCCGGCTAATCAGTGCAAGTGCTGCACCGTTTCAATCCGCACCCCCGTGAGGGGGTGATCAGGCTCCATAATTTATTTGTCGATCGCTGGAGGTTTCAATCCGCACCCCCGTGAGGGGGTGATGGCCTCCTTTCACCAATTATTGACATTTATAAGAGTTTCAATCCGCACCCCCGTGAGGGGGTGATTCTCAGTCCTGCGCCCATGCCAGTCCTCCCCTAAAGTTTCAATCCGCACCCCCGTGAGGGGGTGATCGTAGGCATTTTAAATCATTCTATGTAAAGGTGTAACAGAAGCGAATTCGCGAACCCCCCTTCTCTCCGTATCCCAAAAACACAAAAGAAACGGCTCTTGCCTATAAGAGCAAGACAAATAGTTCCTTACAGAGTCCGCGAAAGGGATAGGGTTCCAGTGTTTGCTCAAGGTTCGCGCTCCTGTGTTCAGGCAATTAAAGGCCCTTCTGGATCGTACCCAGGTTTCGCGCCCACATGCTCAACGCGACGTTTCCAATTGCTCCCCAAAAAGTAAAAGCGCAAACTGTCTTCGTCTTCTTCGATCAGCTGGATAAGTTTCTCCCGCAGTTTCTTCCACTGACCCGGTTCCAGCAAACACTCAAAAACGGATTTCTGCACGCGTTGTCCCCTATCCTCACATGCTTTGGCTACTCGGCGCAACCGGCGGCGACCTTTTTTCGTTTCAGTCCGGACATCATACGTGATCAAAACCATCATAATTCGTTATTTCCATACGAAAGGAGGATAGCTGTCTAAATCATTTCGGATCATTCGCGCCAATAGAAGCGCCTGGGCATAGGGAAGTAAACCAGTCTCCATCTTTTCTTCCAGAAAAGGATGGAAAATCTCCTGTTGCTTACGTTCCTGATATGCTGTGATCACTTTTTTTCTTGCGGTGTCCGTCATCTTCACTGCTCCCGTTTCGGAAGAGATAAAATCGCCTGCTTTTAATTGACGTCGGTTTATCAGCGACAATGCAAGCCGATCCGCCATAAAGGCCCGAAATTCTTCCATAAGGTCAAGGGCCAACCCCGGCCGACCGGGTCGATCTCTATGCAGGTAGCCGACAGCTGGGTCCAATCCCACACTTTCGAGGGCGGAAACGCAGTCATGCAATAGTAAAGTGTAGTAGAAGGAAAGCAGCGCGTTAACTGGATCCAAAGGGGGACGTCGGTTGCGCGTATTGAATTCGAAATCGTCTTTTTGTGACGTTATCAGGTGGTCAAATGCACCAAAGTACGCCTGCGCCGCTTCGCCCTCACGGCCGCGAATCTCATCGAGAGACACATCGCCGTCGAGTCCCCTGAGTGCCCAACGGATTTTGCCCACAGCTTCGTCCAGTGCTTCTTGGTTTACCTTCTCGGGGTGATCACGGGACGCCCTCTGCAGGACCGTCCGACTGTTAGCTATTTTCCCTATAACCGCGGTCCGGGCAATATTTCCAGAAACGTCAGGCTTATCTGCGAGCCGGTATTGCTCCCTTCTAAGCAAGACATTACCGGAGACAGGCCCCTGGATACGTCCGAAGTACTGACCTGTTTTGCTCAGAAAAGATATTGTGACGTCTTTTTCCGAGCACAGCTGCACCAAAGGAGAGCTACAGGAGACCTCACCAAAACAGACGATGCCTCCCAAATTGTGGATCGGAAAGCGAAGTTGAGTTTCTCCGTCTGCTCGCACAACAACCGTTTCACCTTTACGGCTGAGATACGCCCCCCGGGTTGTCACGAAAATTGTATTAAGAAGACGTTTCACTCTGGTTTTCCTCTGAAGGCATATCAATTACATTGCTGAGATAATCGCTGGCGTTATGGTTGCGAGTGGCCTTGGGCAAACACACGGAGCGTAAAGAGCAACTCCGGCACCGCGAAGGGTCATTGGTGGGAGGGGGCGTTTGTCCTGCGTCAAAAAGCTCGTGGAGTCGCCCAGCAAGCTGCTCGGTTTCTTGCTTCAGACTATTGCTCAATTCGATTTCCTGCCGCTCGCGAGGCTTCCCATAGAATAGAAAACCGCGGTCTACATTCGTTTCAAGCATCTCCTCCAGACAGATGCCCTGGGCGCACAGCTGGACTTGATCTCGGTGATCGGGCTTGGGTTTTCCACGTTTGTATTCGACGGGGACCGGTTTCCACAAACCGTCAGCATTGTGCAGATGGATGCCCTGCCTCGCGTCGTCATTTTCCAGCCGGTGGAATTCTACAACATCGGCGCGCCCCACAATACCCAGCCGCAGAGACCGAAGGCGGAGGCCCCGGGCGATGCGTTTGTTGCCCCGGACCTCCGTTTCAGTCACCTCAGTCCGTTCGTGCAGGATCCTGCCTTCCGCCGTGAGGGCGCTTTCAACCCACTGACCCTCCAGGTGGATTAATCCCCACTGGCGTTCGCAATACGCCAAATGCTGGAGACCGGACAGGGCAAGCAGTTCGTCGTCGCCGTAGCGCTGTTGATCAGAGGACGTCATGTAAGGTGACCCCTGAGGGGAGGTCGTCGGTGTCGACGCTGACCTCGTAGTCGGAGAACTCGCGTGCGGGATCGTCCCCGTTGACCGCTTCAACCTCGACCCGGTCGAAGAGCGTGTGGGCGGGGGCGTTGCCGAGGGCGCTGTCGTGGGAGAAGACGTAGAGTCCACGGCAGGCCATCAGTCCGCGGGAGGCGCTGCGGTCGAGTTCCCACATCATCTGGAGGGAATCCCAGAACAGGGCCAGGTCCTCGCCGTCGAACCCGGTGTCGGAGGCGAGGTTGGGGTTGAAGAACCCATGACACCGGTAGAGGCCGTAGGGAATGATGCTCTTGCGGCCCATCTCGGTGACTTTGCCGGTGGTTTCGGTGTCCCCGCCTTCCAGTTCTTTCTCTTTATCCTCACCGCGGGTGACGGCCACGCGTGTGATGGACACGTCCATGGGGACGACGGGATCGATGGAACGGGCGAAGGTAAGCTGCAGAGGCCCACGGACCTGTCCACAGTTGACGCCGGTGGTCATGACGGCGCCGAAGGAGCGCACGTCGTAGAACATCCGGCACATGCGGGAGCGGACGGTGTTCTGGGTCTCCTCGTCCGGCTTTTTCGTGGGTTCTTTGCCTTCCTCGGCGTAGGCGCGTTCGTGCTGTTCGTTGAGAACCCCGTGCATCTTGACGTAGATCTCCATGCCCGGGTCATCGCCGGCGGTGGCCTTCACGTAGTTGCGGACCTTGCGCTTGAGGCAGACGTCGGTGACGAGTCCCTGCATGGTTTCGGGGTCGACGCGGGGCAGGTTGCCGGCGTCGGGGTCACCGTTGGGGTTGCCGTCGGTGACGTCGAAGAGGAGGACGAAATCCATGCGGCGGCTGACATCGGTGAGCTGTTCGGGGTAATCCATGGTTTTCTCCTGTGAGCAAGAGTGTGGTAATCAATCGTTTTCTTCAGCAGCGCCTTCACTGGCCGCTCGCTGGTCGGCGGCTTTCTGGTGATAATAACCGAGGGAGAAGAGCGCCTGCTCCTGGAGGGAGAGGGTGCGAGGGAACTCGGGGATCTCCGTGCAAATCTCTTGGAGTTGACGGTCCAAGCCGTAGTAAGCCCCCTTGTTATTCTTCCGCAGCTTGCCCAAGTGGTTTTGGGCGCCGCGCATGAGTTTGCCGAATACAGTGGCCGGGGCCGACGAGGCGGTCCCGAAGTAGCGGTCGACGATGGTAGCTTTCGCACCAATCGCGACCTTCTGAATGCGTTCGAGTACGGCCAGGAGACGTCCGCACAGGTAGGCGGGGTCCCTGTTTTCGCTGTCGAGTTCTGCGGTCACTTCTCTGTCCTCCTCAATGAGACCATGGGAGCGTTGCGATTCGAAAACGAGACGGATGAGGGCGGCGCGAGGCCGGGTCATGCGGTTTTCGGAGTCGGCGCGTGCCCTCTGGATAACCTGGTGCAGGATCTGCGTGGGCATGGGGGAACCCTGGATGGCGCAGGCCAGGAGGGCGTCTTCCGCCTGCACCGGGATGCTGTCAAAGTCCCGACCCACGCTCACCGCCAGTGTCCGTAGCGGGTAATATGAATCGTCACCGTCGCCGCCGACCATGCGCTGGGAATCGAAGTATGCCGCGAGGTTTTTCTGCACTTCTGCAACGGTCGTTTCCAGCCAGTTGCGCACGACCAGACGCGAGGTGTAGGTGGAGACGGACAGGGCGTAGAAGTCGTTGGTGTCCAGTTCGGGAACACCCTGTGATCGGAAGGCGGATTTGAACAGTTCGGCCACCTCCTCGGCGGTTGGGTTGCTGACGATGTCCCAGGGGTTGAACTCCTCCGGTTCCCGGGTCCAGTAGACGTGGGTGGTGGAAGCGATGCGGAGGGAATGGCGGTCGGAGTTGAAAAGGTAGCTCAGTGCCCGTCCGTAGACATGGGCGCAGACACAGCAAACGGGGGCAATCTCGGAAGCGCTGAGGCCGTAGGACTCGAACGCGTTTTCATTGGCGGTGATGAGCTGCACTCGATCGGGGCCCAGCTGCAGCTTGACCGGGTGGCGATCGGCGATGGGTTGATCGGGCCGACCGCATACGAGACATTGACCGGTGCGGTCGCTCTTTTCAGCCGCCCTTGCGTCCATCTTGTCGATCCAGAACTGCTGTACTTTCCGGGACCGCGTGGGGAGGGAGCCATCAACGGAGAAACCGATCAGATCACCGGCCGACATGTCGTCTGGGCGTTCATCTCGGGCGCGATCTATCCCCTCGTGCAGAAAAGTGTCGATCGCCTCAAGGGCAAGCTCCCCCGAATCTTTCGCGCAGTCGTGGATGAGTTCGTGGAAGGCCTCCTGCCGGGGTTGCACCTTTTCGTCGCTCCATTTGTCCAGTCCCAGCCCCAGAACATAGGCCGGTTTGTCGACGAGTAGGTAGGGCGGGGGCGAGGTGCCTGCGCGTCGTAAATAGGGCACGGCGAGTTCGAAATCCTGCCCCTGCCCTTCGGTTCGGATGAATCCACGAAACTCTCCTTCGGCCGAGAGTTCGATGATCCAGTCTATCTCCCGGACTTCATGGTGGCGCGGTTCAAGTTCGCCCTCGATGCGCTCATAGAAATCGGCGAGTCGTTGAAGGAGCATTCTCAGACCTCCACTTTCGAGTAGAGTTCCAGGGGGACGTCGAGGACGCCGTCTTCCACCCGGGCGTTAAAGAAGACGGGCGTGCCGCGTCCCTTTTTGGGCTGTTCGTAACGGATGTCGAATAGCATGCGACCGAGATCAGTGGTAAGAGCGATGGGTTGCTCATCCCCACTGGGCTTGGCAAACTGGGCGGCGAACTCCCGGCAGCCGAGGCACGGCCGATGATAGCACTGGCCTTTGCTGACCCGACGTCGGAACTGGGCCCTGTATTTCTCCGGGTGTTCGTCCTTACCGCCTGGGCGCAGATCAACGGAGCCGCGTACCACGTAGGCCACGTCGCGCAAAGCTAAGGTGTTGCGTTGCGTCCGGTTCTCATCCGCGTAGAAGCGGTTTTTGAACGCACTGCGGGAGGAGGTCTTCTTTTTGATTTCATTCCGCAGGAGGGAGAACCGCCGCACGGGTCTGAGCACCTCAATGCTCTGCACGCGCCAGGAGAACTGTGGCTTCCAGAAGATGGCCTCCAGGATGCCGCGGGCCGCCGAGGGGGTCATCACGTCGTAGGAGACGCGTTCCACTTTCATCTCCGGCCGGGTGAAACAGGCCAGCGGGCCCCACACCTTCACGGCCAGGGTGTTGCGATCGTTCATCGGTTGGCTCCTTCAGCAAATGAGGTCTTGAGGTTCATACGGGTCCATGACGACTCCGAGTTTCTCGTCGTATCGGCCCAGCCACTCGTAGAGTCCCGGCCGCACCTGGGCGCACAGGCCGTCCTGGAGTGCCTGCTCCAGCCGGTAGCTCCAGAGCATCACGGAATAGTTCTGTATCCGGCGGAAGTCCCGTCGGCTCATGTATTCCTTGTGCCGCATCTTCTCGGCGAGGGCCGTCCCCTCCTGCCATGGAACGATCACCGGATGAGTGTCGGAATTGATGAGGTGGAAACGGGCGGCGGTTTCGGGGAAATCCAAGTCGGCGCGTCTCTCCAGGATGTCCTTCTCGTCGAGGTTTTGCACGTTGTAGAGGCGGGCGAAATAGTCCTGGAAGAGTTCCGGCGAATACATGTCGGCCGGCTGGAGGTCCGGAACGAGGATTTCGGTCAGATCGGCCGCGGTGCGGTAGGCGCCGGGCGGCATGCCGCCGTCCTCGGGTCGGAAGACGATGGCGCGGCCGCAGTCCAGTTTTCCCTCCCGGTTGCACCGGCCGGCGGCCTGGACGATGGAGTCCAGCGGGCCAAATGCCCGGTAAAGAACCGGGAAGTCGATGTCCACACCAGCTTCCACTACCTGGGTGCTGACCAGCCGGCACGGCAGGCTCGCGTCGAGCCTTTTCGTTACCACATCGAGTACCGCCTCGCGGTGGCTGGGGCACATGCTGCTGGAGAGGTGGAAAGTGGTCTCATCGGCCAGCAGTTGGTAGAGTTCTCCGGCGTCCTTCTTGGTGTTGACGATCGCCAGGACCTGTTCGTGGCCCGCGATGCGGTCGGCCACGTCCTCCCAGGGGATCTTTTCCCGGCGAGCGGGAAACTCGTAAGAGACGCGCTGGAAGTCCTCGAAGATGGCGTGGGCGCGGGGGGCGAGTTCGCGCACGCCGGTGAGGCCGCGGAATCCGGGACGGTCGGCGAAGGCCGGCTGGGTGGCGGTGGAGAAGACGAAACTCACGCCGTACTGCTCATCGAGTTCTCGCATACCGTCGAGGATCGGATCGAGGAGGCCCGGGGGTAGGGTCTGCACCTCATCGAGGATCACGACGCTGCGGGTGATGTTGTGGAGTTTACGGCAGCGGGAGGGTTTGTTCGAGTGGAGGCTGTCGAAGAACTGCACTGAGGTGGTGACGATGATGGGGGCGTCCCAGTTCTCGGCGGCCAGGCGGTTCCAGTCCGATTCCTTGTCCGGATCGACGCTGCTGTGATGCTCGACAACAGAGTCTGCCCCGAAAATATCGCGGTAGACGTCGGCGGTCTGCTTGATGATGCTGGTGTAAGGGATCACCACGACGACGCGCTGCATATCGTGGTGGAGGGCGTGTTCGAGGGCGAATCCCATGCCCGTGTTGGTTTTCCCGCCGCCGGTGGGGACGCTGAGGCTGAAGAAGCCGGGCGGGAGGTCGGCGGAACCCGTCACCGAGTCGAAGATGCGGCCGCGGGCGGCGTTGAGCGGCGTGTCGGCATCGAAACGCCGCTGATACCGTTGGAACTTTGTGTGGAGGTCCTGGAGACCGATGTCAACGCCTCGCACCTCGGCTTGGTCCGGATTCATGTAGCGTTCGGTATCGAGGAAATCGGCATCGACGAGGCAGCTGAAGAGCATACGGACGAAGAACTCGCAGGATTTTCTTCTTTGCTTTTGAGAACCTTCGTCAATAAAATCTGGTAGATCTATGTCAGAAGGCAATTCACGACAGACTGCTTGCGGCTTCGGAGCGTTGTTGTCAACGTGCTCAGCACCAGCAAGTGCTGATTTGACCGACGCAACGTTAGGCAGACCTCCATGGTGGCCGAGGACAGGCATCGCGCCAATCTGTGGTCCCTTATCGGCAACAAAGACAGCGCCCGCGACCCTATGGTCCGGTCCCTTAGCCGTTTCTCCGGCCAAATACCTCTGCCATTCCGGGTTTGCTTTACCTAAGTCATGGCATTTGCCAAGCAACAGTCCCAACTGATCAGCTCCAAACACACTGGCAAAGTTAGCGCAAAGTTCGCCTACGTTTTCCAGGTGTTGGCCCAGCGTTTGCCATTGCCTGATGGGTACATCGTCCTTGGAGTGAGCATAAGGCCCCAAACTTTTTTCCCTCAAAAAACCACCGCCTTCCGCCTGCGTCTTATTAGCCTATGCGAAGGGAATTCCGAAGGCAGTTTAAGCCTACCTCCTGACGAAATCAAACTCTCATCCACAAATAACCTTTTCTGACGATAAGGGCGTCAATCCATTTCTGTACTCCTGTCGTAAGACTCCGCAACAACCATGCCACTTTAGACTTTCTTTGACGTACAAATATAACCTGTTGCACAAAAAGATCTTACAAGTAAAAATTAAAATGTCCGAAGTGGGAATAATAACCAACCCATCGTTTTTCTCCATCAATTATTGATTGACGTTATCACTGTTTGATATGTCCTCGTTTTCCGGCAACAGTCCAAACCACACCGTGCCAGTGAACAAATAATTCGCAACGTTCGCGGGATTGGAGCTGCTGGCGGAAAGGACACGCGAAAACGACCCACGATCAACTGCCCACTACCGACTTCTGGTCCGCAGATTACACAGATTGCGCGGATTAAAGCCAACAGCAAGGAGGGGGATTACCGCGAACGGCGCCGGACTGCGAGCCGGGTCACAGGCTGGAGAGCCTGTGCCACATGGCCGCAATGACTCCGGCAACGGCAAAAGATAAATACGACAAAAGGCA
This sequence comes from Candidatus Brocadiia bacterium, assembly GCA_046538485.1. Taxonomy (GTDB): domain Bacteria; phylum Planctomycetota; class Brocadiia; order SM23-32; family SM23-32; genus JBKHIT01. The sequence goes on from JBKHIT010000018.1 coordinate 10,542, forward strand.
GACGCAACGCCGACAGATAAACACCAACCCCCATTTCTCACGAACCTAAAAGCAGTATTATTCTAACCCGCTCATTTCGGCACCAGAAGCACAGGACAGGGGATTTCATCGATGATCAACTGTTTCTCCCGGCCCATCAACTCGGTTTTCACCGTTGTGGCGCGATACGTGCCCATGATTAGCAAATCGGCCTGTGTTTCTTTCTGTTTGTTGAGCACGCTCGTATGACAGGCCCCCCTTACCAGCGAAGTCCGATGTTCAACCTTCGCTTTGGAAGCGAGCTGGGCGACGTAATTCAGCTGTTTTTGAGCCGACTTCTCAAGGTCCTGTTCATATTGTTCCATCTCGTCTTCGACAAATATACGGTTCTTAAGAAGCTGTTTGAGCGTGTGACTATCAACCACTGACAGTATCAACAAAGTCGCCTCTTCGTCCCCAGCAAGCGCAATCGCCGACCGGGCCGCTTCCATGCCCTCATCGGTACTTTCTGCCAGAAGCAGTATTTTGGAGAAAGTATGCTCAACCATCTGCTTGCTCCTCGCTTTCTTCTCCAAGCAACGATTCTTCGACGCTCCGGTGCATCCCCTTTACCTTTTTCATTATAACAATTTCCTCTCGTTCACGTTCTTCCAGAGCATCCTCAATAAAGTTCAACGTTTCCTCATACTGGGGGATAAAGGTATTCTCAAGCGCATTAACACGTCGTCTCGTGCGTTTGACTTCGTGGGCTAATCTCATAACGGCATTTTCCAGCTCGGCCAGGTCAATAATCGCTTCCAGCGCATCATGAAAACGCTCGCAAACCTCATCGACCCCCGCCGCTCCTCCTAACAGTCCAAAGGGGATGCCCTGAGGCTCGCACTGACAACTTATCTCCGGAATAGTCACCCCCATCACAGAGCGCGATTTTATCTTCACATGATGCCGGGGGCGGATACCCACTGCTTCCCTCAGCAACCGCTCCACGCCATCCGCACGTGCCGCCGAACGCAAGCTGTCATACGCCTTCTCCATGGCATTCCGAACCTCCTCCTGGGCCCGGCGGGCGGCCTCCATCTTATCTGTGAGCTCCATCACCAAAATCTGCCTTTTTCTCTCAAGCAGATCGTACCCACGTTGCGCGTGTTCGAGACTATCCTGCATCTCCAGATAGTTACTTTTTGTCGGCGCAACGGCTTTTCGTGTCATTATTTCCTCTTCAAGCTAAACCGGAACAAAATGGATAGCGGGAAAACATAAGTCTCACGATTCCGAATCCCCTTCTTCGTCTCGGCGGCCTTCACGACTGTAGTATTTCTCGATGAGGTCATTGCTGACCTGCGACAGTTCGCTCTCCGGCAGCATACCCGCCACATCCCAGGCCATATCAAGTGTCTGCTCGATCGTGCGATTCTCGTATTCACCCTGGGCGACATAATCACGTTCAAACGCATCAGCAAATTCGAGGTACATCTGATCCTGAGGCGAAAGCTCCTCTTCTCCGATCACAGATGCCAGCGCCCGCACATCCTCGGCGTCCGCATACGCCGAAAAAAGTTGTCCCGCGATATCCATATGATCCTCCCGCGTGCTGTCGGCACCAACGCCATCCTTCATGAGACGCGACAGGCTGGGAAGGCCGGCCACCGGCGGATAAATACCCTTGTGGTCGAGGTCTCGCTGCATGACAATCTGTCCTTCTGTTATGTAACCGGTGAGATCCGGCACCGGATGCGAGATATCGTCGGAGGGCATCGTCAGTATCGGCATCAGGGTGATGGAACCATCCTTCCCTTTGATCCGGCCGGCCCGCTCGTACAGTTCAGCAAGGTCACTGTAGAGATAGCCCGGATAGCCTTTCCGTGTGGGGATCTGGCCGCGCGCGCAGGCGATCTCGCGGAGAGCATCGCAGTAATTCGTCATATCAGTCATCAGAACCAGCACGTGCATTTCGCGATCAAAAGCCAGGTGTTCGGCCAGCGTCAGGGCCGCTCTCGGCGCCATCATCTGCTCGACCCCCGGAGCATCTGCGGGGCTCAGGAAAAGGCCCACCCGGCTCAACACTCCCGTGTTTTCGAATGACCGCCTGAAGAACTGAGCCACATCATTTTTAACTCCCATTGCGGACATAATGAGCGCGAACCGCGTCTCCTCCCCGCGCAGAGTAGCCTGGCGGACGATCTGGGCGGCCAGATCGTTATGGGGCAACCCGGATCCGCTGAAAATCGGCAATTTCTGCCCGCGGATCAAACTGTTCGAGCCGTCGATGACACTCACACCCGTCTGGATGAATTCGCGCGGGTATTCCCGCGCGGCCGGATTGATGGGTTGACCGTGGACGTCCCGCAATTCCCCCCCCAACGGCGGAGGCCCGCCGTCGATCGGTTCCCCGAGCCCGTTGAAAGTACGGCCCAGCATCGCTTCACTGACTCGAATCGAGACCGGTCGCCCGGTGAACCGCACTCTCGTGCCTTCGTTGGCCAATCCGGAACTTCCTTCGAGCACCTGTACGACAGCGATATCTCCGCTCAGTTCCAGCACTGTTCCCCGGCGCAGGTTGCCCTGCTCGTCCCGCACTTCCACCAGCTCGTCGTAACCGACCCCCTGGACCCCTCGCACGAAAATCAGGGGGCCGTCCATTCGTTCCAGGCCAACATACTGCACCGGTCGGTCGATGATCACTGGTAGTTCGCCTCCAATTCGTCCAGCTGTTTCCGCACTTTATCGTTCAGTTCCTGGAGACCTTCTTCATCCTCATTTTCGATGTGGAACCGCGCCCGCTGCAATTCGCCGACGACATCCAGTTCCTGAAGGCGCATAATGGGCGCACCGGCCGATATGATTTCTTTGGCCCGCCGGTAAAACGTCATGATGGCTCGCAAAAACGCGGCCTGGCGTTTCGGATCGCAGAAAGAGTCGACATCGTTAAAAGCGTCCTGTTGCAGGAATCCACGCTTGAGAGTTTCAGCACAAAGCAGGCTCAATCTCTGTTCATCCGGCAACACATCACGCCCCACCAATTTAACGATCTCCTGCAGCCGATCATATTCCTGGAGAAGATTTATGCCATCCCGGCGCAGACTTGCCCAATCAGATTCTATCTTCCCCCACCAATCCGCGATTTCATCGACGTATTCGCTGTAACTCTGATCCCAATTCACCGCGGGGAAATGGCGCGCGTACGCCAGGTCTCTGTCGAGCACCCAGAAACACCGCACGAAACGTTTTGTGTGCTGGGTCACCGGTTCGCTGAAATCTCCGGCGGGCGGGCTGACCGACCCGACCACCGTCACGCTCCCTTTATCGCCCCCAAGTGTTTCCACAAATCCGGCCCGCTCATAAAATTCTGCAAGTCTCTTGCTCAAATACGCGGGGAATCCTTCCTCGGCCGGCATTTCCTCGAGTCGGCTGCTGACCTCGCGCAAAGCCTCAGCCCAGCGGCTCGTCGAATCCGCCATAAGCGCGACATCGTATCCCATATCGCGGAAATATTCGGCCACGGTAACGCCGCTGTAAATCGATATCTCACGCGCGGCGACGGGCATATTCGAAGTATTGGCGATCAAAACCGTGCGTTCCATCAACGAACGCCCCGTTCTCGGGTCCTGAAGATCCGGGAAAACACGCAGGATGTCCGTCATCTCGTTGCCGCGTTCCCCGCATCCCACGTAGATGACCACGTCGGCATCGCTCCATTTCGCCAGTTGCTGCTGGACGACCGTTTTCCCGGTTCCGAAATCGCCGGGGACGGCCGCCGAACCCCCCCGCACGATGGGAAACATCGTATCCAGCACACGCTGCCCGGTAATCAACGGCTCGGTCGGACGCAGGCGTTCGCCGAAGGGGCGCGCCTCGCGGCAGGGCCATACCTGCACCATATCCAGTTCGTATTCTTCCCCGTCCTGCGCCTGAATTACACAGACAATTTCTTCGACCGTATATTCACCGGTCTCCCGAATATGCGTCACTTTTCCCGCACAAGCTCTGGGAACCATCAATCGATGTTCTATGGATTCGGTCTCCTGAACCGTTCCAAAGATCTGGCCTTCTTCCACATTATCGCCTTCCTCGACATTCGCCTCAAATTCCCATTCTTTTGCTTTATCGAGCGGGAAAGCTTTGGCACCACGCTTGATGAAAGGGCCTAATTTTTCTTGAAAAGTGCCCAGCGGATGCTGAATGCCATCGTAGATTCCTCCGAGCATGCCGGGGCCCAGCTGCAAGGAAAGCGGTCGGCCTTTTCGTTTTACCTCCATCCCGGGTTCAAGGCCGCCCGTGTGTTCATAAACCTGAATAGTGGCTCGGCCGCCGCTGACCTTGATAACTTCGCCGATAAGGCCATCCGGGCCGACTTCGACAACTTCATACATCATGGCCCGTTCCATACCTTCGGCCTCGACGATAGGCCCGGAGACACGGCAAATTTTGCCGCTTTCCAGATTTTGTTCTGCTACAGTTTCAGTCATTCTGAGGCCACTTTCCGGTTTTTACCCGCGGTTTTTCTTGCCGCAATTACGCTCCTTCTGTATCGTCTTCAGGTTTTTCCTGTTCGAACAAAACCTCGGCGGCCTCTTGCCGTAACTGAGGCCAGAGCCGATCCAGACGGTTCTCAAAAGTCTGCTCACAAATCTGGCTACCATCCTCACGTTGTATAACAACTCCTCCAACGACCGATATCGTTTCATCGGCCAGATTAATGGTGACCTGCCGACCGAGTTCGTTGGCGGCCCGTTCCCGCACAGCTCCCCGGATCTTATCGCCTAATTTCTCCCGATCATCGTCTCTCATAACGAGTTCAAAACGCCGTCCGGTCATCCCGGAGATGGCGGCGCAGGAAAGTTCAATAAGAGCTTTTTCGTAATCTCCATTACTTCTGAGATCCTCGAGGGTCTGCAGCACCCGATCTCGGATTTCATCCAGAATATCTTCCCGGGCGTTGCGCTCGATATTCGCCTTTTCCAGATTGAGGCGGGCTTTCAATCTTTGAACTTCATTTTTCGCGCGCTCACGGGCTTGCTGGAGGATATCTTCTTTGCGCTCTTCAGCCTCCTCTTGGGCCTTTTCTACGATTTCGTCGGCTTCTTTCCGGGCCCGCTTTTTGATAGGCTCGGCCTGCTGCCGCGCGTCTTCGAGAATCTGTTCTGAAAGTGCGCCGCTCATTATGTTTTCCCGATATCCTCGTTAGCCTTACGTCTGTGGTAACTCTCTAATCGTTTTCAATCTCCGAAACTTATCCCGACCGCTTCTCGGATAAGGCGAAAGAGCGAAGGACCTTCTTCCGACGGGCCTTCGGGACCAGGTATTTCGACGATCAACGGAAGTTCTTCGTTGTAACGAATCCGGTCGATGTCATCCCGCACCCAATCCGCCACTCTCTCTGGAACGATCAGGATCACCTCTTTTTCCTTTTCCACCCTGCGGAGCGCTTTTTCGGCCGTTTCCGGGTCGTCCGCAATATGGCCTTCGATACCGGCCATGCGGAAACCAAGCACCGTATCGGCATCGCCCAGCGCGCAGATTCGCATAATAAAGGCTCCTGATCCCGGGCAGGGCAAGAACGTCTTACTTTAAAGTCTCATCCACAGCAAAACGCCGATCAGCAGACCGTAGATCGCAATCCCTTCGGCCAGAGCAACAAACAGAAGGCTCCGGGTCAGAAGATCCGGGTTCTCGCTGGCGGCCCCCAGCGCGGCGGAACCTATTCGTCCGACGGCATAGGCGGCGCCAAGACACGGCAGGCCGACTGCCACCGCAATCGCCCAGGCCAGATGGAGACTGGTGGGGTTTTGCTGCTCAACCACCGTTTCTTTCTCTGGTGTCTCCGCCTCACCGGCGATGGCGGAAGCGGGACCAAACCAGCAGGCGGCTCCCAGAACCAGACCGACCAAAATCAAGATCTGACAACTCCTTTTTCGACTTAACATGAAACTCTCCTTCGTGCTCTCTTACTTTTCTGCAGCGATCCGGGGCACACCTATTGGTTCTGTTCGAGCTGAAACGGCGAATATTTGTGCCCATCGCCGCGGAAAAATTTCGTAAAAAATTCGTAGTATTCCAGACGGAAGATCTGAATGGCCACAATCAGCCCTTCCAGACCGATGATGACCGCGGTCCCGGCCACAAAAATCAGAGCCGCCCAAATCGGCGACGCGGGCAGCTCCTGGATGGGTTTTTGAAGAATGCAAATTGTAAAACACAGCGCCACATGGCTCAAAGCAAACGCCGCCACCCTGAGAAAAGAAAAGGTATTCGCTAAAAATGTCATAACGGTCTCCAGTGCTTCGACAACCCCTTCAAAAAGACCGACAACTGCGCTTTCTCCCCCTTCTGCCCCTTTTCCCAACAATATCAGTATTGGCTGGTGCAACGCCAAAACAAGCAACGGGACAAGGATAAAGCCCAGAATCATGTATAAATCCAGAGTGCCTTTCCCCACCACAACGATTTTGACGATCGTCCCGAGTGTGCCCCAGTAGAAGACCATACCGGCAATACCAAACCGCCCGAGAAATCCCTGCTCATATTCGCCGGCCCGGAGTCGACTGATAATGTTGAGCAAAACACCAAGACTGATCAGCGTCACTCCGAATCCCACCGCAATCAGCATGTATCGAATGATCTGGTCGGCCGCCCCCGCGGTTCCGCCCTCAAAATTGATGGGTTCAAGCCCCAGGGTCAGAGGCCAACCCATCTCCGTGAGACTTTGCCCGAAAAACGAGCCCTGAAAAAAGGTCCCGAAAAGTGCACTGGCTATCCCTGCGCAGCCAATGACAAATCCGACATCTTGAACCTCCGCCCGATCGGCGATTTTGTATGTCACAATCCCAATGGCCAGCAGACAGAGCCCGTGTCCGAGATCACCGAAGATCACCCCGAACATCAGAAGAAAACTGACGGCGAAAAGAATCGTCGGCTCGATTTCTTCATATCCCGGCACGCCGAATCCCTGGACGAGCCGCTGAAAAGGCTGCAACCATCCGGGCAGACGGGTATAAGTGGGCACTTTGCCGGAGTCAATTTCCTCCTCCGTGGCTTCGCGCGTCTCGCAAATCGCGTTACCGTCCGTCACTCTGTCAATCGCGTTTCGCACGCGCCCGATCTGCTCTTCGGGGGACCAGCCTGTAATGATTGCGGTCGCCCAGGTGGATCCGTATTTTTGTTCGGCCTGGCTGATCCGTAGCTGGCGGATCACAGACCGATACGCAGCTCTGAGTTCTGCGGCGTTCGTTTTCCCCAGCTCGCGCAATGGTTCCTGCATCTCTTCTCGTTGCTCTTTAAGCTCATCGCGTTCTTCCCGCGCTCTGTCGTAAATCGCCGCCGGCGCCGCCTCGTAATCTCTGGGCAACTTTTGTTCTTCGAACTGATAATCTTCCAGAATGGTCCGGAGGGCAAAACGGCTCCGACGGCTGCTCAGGGCCAGGACTCGGTGAACCGTCGCGCCCGCCCCTTCCGGTTTAACGGGTTCGCCGATTGAAACGACCACAGCATCATCAGGCAGTTCCTTCTGTGCGCCGGGAATCCGTTTTGCCGGCATGTCGCCGGCAGTTACGTGCAAAAACGAAGTTTCCGAAAGCTCCTGCGGCGAGACTTCCAGATCGCGGTACGGCAACACACGATCCATTACGTCTTTGGCCTGCGCAATTTCTTCTTCCAGATCTTTCAGCGCATCTTCAACCGGCTGGATTCGGCTTTCGATATCTCCAACCAGCCGCTCAATGCCGTCCAGGTCAGCCGGTTTCCTCTCTCCTTCCGACTCTATCAACCCTTCGTGATCGACTTCCAGGCGGTCCATGGCTTTCTCCAGCCGCCTTTTCAGCCCCTCACACCGCTCAGCGCGTTGCTCAAGCTCTTCTCTCACCTCACGGCCCTCCTGTCCCTCTTCGGCCTGCGAAAGTTCAACGGCCCCCAATCGTCCCAGCGTTTCAGTAACAACATCCACCTGACGCTTCAGGACGATAATCCGGATGCGTTGCATGTGCACGTGGACGAGCATTTTTGAACTTTCTTTCCACTCAATTCCCGTAATAGGTCGATTCCACAACCTGGAACAGGTTTCTTAATTCATTGCGGCGAAGGTAAAAATAACTGACAAGTATCGCCGGGCCTCCGAGCATTTGCCGGTACAGCCTGTTTGCGCAGGTGGATGTCCGACGCCAGAGTTTCTCTTCCATCTTCAGCAGGTCCCCGGCATCTTCCGCAGTCAGAGAAGGCACGGCGCTCGCGATATTCTCGGACGACGGATCGTTGAAAATTTCTTCCAGCCTGCTGCTGGACAGGAAAAGACTCCTTTGCTCGGGTATGGGCCCGTTCCACTGGCAAAGCACGTTCGAGAGATTTTCCCAATCGATTTTATAATGGCGGCCGGCCCGCACAACCGCCAACAACCGTTCGGATGCCGCTTCCAGAGCAAGGGGCCCGGCACATTCGGATCGGTGAGAGATACCGATGTTTTTGAGACCAGCGCTTACGCCGTCCCAATAAGCTTTCATAAGTGCCATTTCAGTAAACGCCGTGGTGTTCGATTTTTCATCGAGTTCCACGCCCAATTCTGCGGCAGAAAGCAGTTTTTCTGGCAATTTTTGAACAAATTCCGATAGGTCGGAACTTGAGAGTAAGGAGGCCGAGGGCACAGCGAGACTGTCGGGCAGATTCACCACATACTGGCTGCGGTCGACCTCGGCGCCGCCGACGAACAACCGCAGCAATACATGGATGTTATCGATCTGGAACCGCGACAACATAGAGAAGTAAAAACGCGCCAGCGGGGGCGAAAGGTAACGCGTGAAAGAAACAAGCTCGTCGGTAGCATCCTGGCGAAGTTGGCGCTCCAGACCCAGGCGTCGTCCCGGCACCCTGCGAGGGTAGAATCGCTCCCAGAGTTCTTCAACGCTTTTCATACGTTTCAGTTCTTCCAGGCTCTCACCTTCAAACAACCGCCGTTTCCGGCCCCGCAACTTCGCGTTCACAAAAGCAAGCGGACAGTTCATAAGCGATTCGGGATTTGCCGGCAACGTTTGTTCCACGGCCGATTTCCTCTGTTTGTTTAGAGGCTACCAGAAACCGGGATTTTGCCGGCAATGCCTGGCGCCCTCAGTCATTGTCGGTTTCGGCCCAGGCAACAACCCGAACGACCCGATCCACAGATTCCTGGATCTTATCTTCGTCCATTTGCTCGATCAGTGGCGCAGCCTCGCGGGCGTGCTGGAGAGTTTCTTTTCGTTCCTGCTGTGCTTCTTGTTTTTTCTCTTCAACAAGTTTTTCCGCTTGTTCTCGCCCTTCCTGCTCAGCATCTTTTTTTATCTGCTCGGCTTCTTTGCGCGCTTCGTCCTTAATCTTCTCGGCCTCATCGCGAGCATCTTCCACGATCTTTCTGGCCTTCTCTTCGACTTGAAGCAAACTTTCAATGGAATCGCTCATTGTTCCTCGTGGGCCTCATTAATGATCTGTATCACATTTTCGGGATCGCGAGCAGAGATCAGTCGATCGTAGACGTTAGGGATCTGCACGAGCAGTCCGATATCGGCAAGGGCCTCAATAGTCTGGCTCGGTTTGTCCGGCGCCCCGAGCAGAAGAAACACAAGATAAACCGGTTCGTCGTCGACAGCATCAAACTCGATCCCCTCAGGAGCAATACCAACGGCGAGAAGACAATCGTCAACATCCGGATGCCGGGCATGAGGAACCGCCACACCACAGCCAATCCCGGTTGACCCTTTTCGCTCCCGCTCGTAAAGAGTATCAAGAATCCCGGCTCGGTCCCCGATTTTATCCTGCCGCACCAGCTGTTCGACCAGTTCGGCAATTACCTCATCGCGTGTCATGCTCTCAACGGGGACTTTGATCAGGCCGGGTTCGAGAAGATCGCTTAAATTCATTATCGCCTACCGCAGTTATACGAAAAGCAGAGAAGGCCTTTTATTTCAGAAGAACCTCTTTGGGATCAGCCCACAAGTAAGGGCTTTCGGGCGGAATGATGGACTGGTTTCACGCACACAGCAGGTAAATGTTCCAGTCAGAAATTAACGTGCCCAAACGATCTACAGGAAAGAAACTCTTTGAATTCATCAGTATAGAGGAAAGACAGAGCCCAATTCAACCGTTAAGAGGAATATGAGCTGTGGGTCGTTTTGCGGTTGGACGACGGTTAATTTGCTTTGAATTGCCACCGAGACGCAAAAGGGGCGGGGCAAAGTTCCCGAATTTCCTGAGAAACATTTTTGAAGGCTTTTGTCACACAAAATACCTTTATCGGGACATAGCTCTTTCGTAAAGTAAAATTCTACCCTAATCGGGCAAGAATGGGTTCCAATTGGCCGTAAATCCGGGCTGGTGGTCCGGAAACAATCGTGCTTAAAATCGGAACAGCAAACCCATCTGCACCGCACAACCGCTGTAATCGAGATAGTCTGGCGCAAGCCAAGTGCTTGTTGGATCGTCCTCGACGTCAAACTCAACGTCCCAGTAATCCACCGAAGCACAAAAGGACACACGTCGTCCGCCAGCGGTAACTTTTGCGCCAACTCCCCATCCTGCTGTATCTTCGAATTCCACGTCGGAATCCCCCTGCCATTCCGGTGCACTGAAATACATGGGTCTGAAATGGGGGCCCAATGTCACCTTCGAGCCAAGTTTAAATGGAACGCTCAAATCAGCAAATGCAAACGAAGTAGGCGCTGCTGAATTGAGTAAACTTCCACCGCCGAAGGTAACATCTATATAGTTGATAGGCGTATTGAAACCCACACCGGCACTCAATGATGGGACCCAACTGGCATCGCCATCGACTTCTTCATATTCCCATCCGGAACCAGTATAATAATATGTCTCGAATTCCTCCACATCCGGGCTGATCAATACGCTGGCGGGACGGAAATCCAATATCGCATAGACGGGACGCTCTCGGCCAGTATATACCGGCCCTTGCGAGGGTGCTCTCGCTTTTTCTTGTGCCAGACCGCTTCTGCTGCACATCAGCACAAGCATAAAAACAATCAAGAGATTAAGTTTGCTTTCTTTAAAAAACAAGCCAAACCTCCTTTAATCCAGGAACCCTATTAAGGGTAGCGAAGTTCCGACTTCGCCTCATCGGTCTGATGATAGGCGCTCTCCAAGTGACCTGTCAAACCGAAGCAAAGTTACCATAAGGGTTTGACAGAAGTCGTATCGGGAAAGTAACCTATAGTTAGGAAAATACTAAATCTATACTCGGATTCGTTGCCAGGAAATCGCAGATGGTATATGTGCCATCTGAAAACGAAACCCCAATGACCGATCCAGAAACCAAAGAAGTCATAAACGACGTATTCGCCGAGGATTTTGAAATCCCCCGCGAGAAACTGCGGCCCGAAGCGCACATATTTGAAGACCTCGGGCTCGATAGCCTCGATGTCGTCGACCTGATTGCGGCCATTCAAAAGCGGTTTCAGGTACGCGTTCGCGACGACGAACGCGTGCGTTCGGTACGGACGCTTGGAGATCTTTACGAATACCTGGAAACGGTCCGCAGCGAACTCGAGGCAAAGGATTGAATAGGCGACCTGGATTCTTGAAACTGTAACAATGCAGTCCGGCGGGGTAATCGCGTTCGGGTACCTGAATCGATGAATAGACCATCGAGTAGACGATGCTCGTAACCATACAGAATTTGGTGTTCTGGCCGCTTTTTCTGGCCGCGTCCGCTATTTACATTCCCGTAGCAACCCTCATCATAGCCCCCATTGGTCTGCTTGCCCCGCGACGCTTTGCCATGCATCGGTTGCGCCGTACGATAACCTGGTATGGCCGGTTGGTTATCTGGTGCGCATGGCCTTTTGTACGGGTAAAATACAAGGATCTGAAACCGGAGGAAAAAGATGGGTCCTATATATTCATCTGCAACCATCGTTCCTCCTCGGACCCATTCCTCATGGCGTGTTTGCCTTTTGAGTGCGTTCAAATCGTTAACGACTGGCCTTTGGAACTCCCTATCCTGGGCTGGCTCGCCCGGCTGGCAGGATATATCGATATAATGAATACATCAATAGAAGAATTTTACGAACATGGTTCTCGTTTGTTGAATCAGGGTGCATGTATCTGTTCCTTCCCGGAAGGCACCCGATCGGGAAGCCAGCAGATGGGCCCTTTCACAAGCTCGGTTTTCCGGCTGGCCATCCGGAATCATGCCACTCTGGTTCCGCTGGCCATCACCGGCAATGAAAATATCCCACATAAAGGATCCTGGATACTCCATCCGGGTCTTATCCGCGTCGACAAATTGCCCGCAGTTACCTGGGATGAGTACGCTGATATGGACGCGTTTCACCTGAAAAATCACGTGCAACAAATTTTGCAGGAGCATATCGACCGGGTCGAAGGAGATGCTGCATGATTTTCACCAACTACGAAAAACTCGCGTGGAAAGCTCCCGACGAAATAAAACAAACCCAGAACGCGCTTTTGCGCGAGCACGTGGAATACTGCGCCGAGCATTCGCCGTATTATCGTCGGGTCCTGGATGAACCGGGCGTCTCCGATCTGGACATCTCGGTTGATTCCCTGCAAAAACTGCCCCTGACCCGCAAGGCAGATCTCGGGAAATATAACGACGAATTCCTGGCGGTGAACCCCAAGAAGATAGTGGATATTGTATTTTCCTCCGGCACTACCGGCCCACCGACACGCATTGCCTACACGGAACACGACCTGGAAAGGTTGGCTTACAACGAACGCCAGTCGTTTTTGGGAACGGGAATGACGCCCGAGGATACGGTTTTACACACCTGCACGATGGACCGTTGTTTTGTGGCCGGACTCGCCTATTACCTGGGGGTGCGTAGCGTGGGAGCCGCCAGTATCCGCAGCGGTCATGCCCCCCTGGAAAGTCATTTGCAAATCCTGCGCCGGTCCGAGCCAACGGCGATTGTCGGCGTTCCTTCCTTCCTGAAAAAACTCGCGGAGTGTGCGGAACAAAACACTATCAATCCCGCCGATATGTCCGTCAAAAGTCTTGTATGTATTGGCGAACCCGTTCGCGACGAAAACCTGCAATATTTGCCTCTCGGTCGGATTATTCATGAAAAATGGGGCGCCGATGTCTACTCAACCTATGCTTCCACCGAAGCGGTCACGACGTTCTGTGAATGCACCAAACAACAAGGCGGGCATCTCCATCCTGAATTGGCAGTGATTGAAATCGTCGATGACCAGGGGGACCCGGTTAAGCCGGGTGAAAATGGCGAAGTTGTGCTCACTCCTCTGGGGACCGAAGGGATGCCCCTGATCCGTTATCGCACGGGCGATATCTCTTTCCTGCTGGAGGAGCCCTGTGGGTGTGGCCGAAACAGCGTCCGCCTGGGACCGATACTCGGACGCAAAAAGCAGATGATCAAATACAAGGGAACGACGCTGTATCCGCAACCCATCGCCGCGGCCCTGCAAACCATACCCGCTATTGAAGAACATTATGTCGAAGTCGCGGGCGAAGAAGCCTTGTCCGATCAGCTCACTATCCATGTCGCGGTCAGCGATCCCGAATGGGACGCCGATCGCATCGCCGCCCGACTGCAGTCACACCTGCGTGTAAAACCGGCGGTTGTTATCGAAGAGCTCGAGTCTCTGCGCAAAGAAGTTTTTGACCCCAAATATCGCAAGCCGATGCGTTTTGTTGACCGGAGGACCACGTGAGTATTAACTGCCCAAACCCGATAGATGGATTCGGCTTTTCTGAAGAAGAAATTGCCGAAACTGTGGAACGCAGGGGCCTGTTGTCAATGGAAATAGAATTTTCCCAGGCGTGCAATTTCCGTTGCCCATATTGCTATAACGAGGAGGCTTTTGAGGCTCAGGAACTGAAACCCGAAGAAATCGATGACGTCGTTATCCAGGCCAAAGAACTGGGCGCCAAAAAAATCATTATCCTTGGCGGCGAACCGATGATCTACCCCGAAATACGGGAGCGAATTGAATTTCTGCGGGAAAATGATCTCACGGTGGAAATGTTTACAAACGGGACAAATATGACGCCGGAAAACGCCCGTTTCATGTATGAACATGACGTCGCGGTGGTGCTGAAACTCAACACCTTCGACCGGGAGCTCCAAAACGAATTGACCGGTTGCGAGAAAGGGTATGAAATCATCCACAGTGCTCTGGACAATCTGCAGGAAGCCGGCTACCCCTCCCCCGCCAAACGCCTGGCGATAAGTACAATCATATGCCGCCAGAACATCGACGAACTTCCCGATCTCTGGCGATGGGCCCGTCAACGGGGAATCGAACCGTATTTCGAAATGATCACACCTCAGGGACGGTCCATTGCCAACGAATGGCTCCTGGCGCCGATTTCGGAACAGAAAGAACTATTCGATGAATTGTCCCGCATTGATCGCGAAGAATTCGATCACAAATGGGATCCCCAGCCTCCCCTGGTGGGCAACCGGTGTTTGCGTCACCAATTTTCATGTCTGGTTACTTCGGATGGCAATGTCATGCCCTGCGTTGGAGTAACGATTCCGATCGGCAATATCCGCGAAGAACCGCTTGAGCAGATTTTGGATCGTAGCGAAGTTATGGAAAAGCTACGGCACTTCTCGGAATACATCAGGGAGCCGTGTCGTTCGTGCGAAAGATCGGGCGGCTGCTACGGATGTCGCGGTAGCGCCTATCAGTTGACCGGTGATTTTCTGGCAGCCGATCCGTTCTGCTGGCACAATGAGGACAAAGAAATTCAAGCTCTGCCGCGTCAGGTTAAACCATTTCTACCCCACGAACGTCCCATGTTAATGGTCAAGGAACTTGTTTCGGCCGGCGAACGGCGGGGGAAAGTGCGCGCTACCCCGTTGGCAGAGGACATCTTCGTTAATGAAGATGGTGTGCTGGACGAAACGGCTTACGTTGAATTACTGGCTCAATCGATTGCCGCTGTACACGGTTTTCTTCAGAACGAAGAAGAACGAAAAAACCATGATGGCCTGCTCATGAGCGCCAGAAATGTAGAAGTCTCCGGGCTCGCTCATGTCGGGGATACCCTCGAGATAAGTGTTCACAAAACCGTTAAAATGGGTGATTTCGGGGTTGTGCAGGGTAGTATCAGTAAAGACGGTGCTGAAATAGCAAACGGACAGATTAGTATCTGGCAACCTTCCAACGGAGAAAAAACAATATGAAAAGACTTTCCTTCCTGATGATAATGGCTCTTCTTGCTTTTGGGCTCGCGTTTGGAGAAGAAAAAAAAGAGGGGAACGCCGAAAAGGATTCCAAAAAATCCGAAGAAAAACAGAAAGAAGCTAACGCCAAAGAGGAAGGCGAACCTGAGGAGGGGAAAAAAGAAGAGAAAAAGCCCGACAAACGGACTAAGAAAGAGATCATGGAGGATCTCGAAAAACACCTCTCCGAAATCGAGACGGTTCAGGCACGCTTTGTTCAGGAAAAACACCTCGCCATGTTTGAACGCAAAATGACCATCGAAGGACATCTGGCCGTCGCCAATCCGAATCAAGTGGCCTGGCATGTCCAGAAACCGGTCCGTTACCGGATGGTCATTTGTGGTCCGAAATTGAAACAATGGGAAGAAGATACCAACGAGGTAAAAACGCTCCGGTTGGACAAAAACGCCACCCATAAGGTAGCATTCGAGCAACTCACCGCCTGGTTCGCGGGTCGGTACGGGGATCTGCGAGAACGCTACAATGTCGAAGTAATGGACCGCGATCCTCTGACACTTACTTTCACGCCGAAAGAAGGTGGCGACATGGAATCGATTATCAAAAGTGTCCGGGTCGTGTTCCGCGACAATGAAGATTACCTGAAAAAGATAAAAATCACCCAGGGCAACGATGATGTGACAATAGTCCGCTTTTTTGATCTGCAACTGAACGAAAAAGTCGATGAAGAAGTCTGGAGGGTCCGCCCCGATGAGTAATGGGTGGTTCGAACGAATCTTTTGGGCCCTCTATCGCCGCCCGCTGGCCGTTATTATCGGGCTGGTGACCGTGGCGTTGCTGTCCCTGCTGGGGCTGAAAACAATTCCCTATGAGGGGGGGTTGGTGGCGATGCTGCCCGAGGGAAGCCGGGGCCGCAGGACAGTGGAATTTCTCCGCGATGCCCAGTTCGCCGACAAAGTTGCCGTAAGCATCACAGCCGAAGATCCAGACAGCGGCGTGGCGGATCTCATCGCCGTTATGGATGAACTGCGGGGGCAACTTGTAGACTCCTCTCTTATACGCCGCGTACAAACCCTGCCGGGTGGCAAAAACATGATGAAAGAGCTGGTATTCTTCCTCGATCATGCCCCCGAACTCCTCAGCGAGAACGACCTCGAAGGTTTGGAGAATCGGTTGAGCCAGGAAAAAATTCAAAAACGGATCAGAGAGTGTTACGTCAAACTGGCCCGCCCCGAAGGATCTTTTATGCAGGAGATTCTCCGACGAGATCCTCTCGGTATAAGCACTGTTATTCTGCAGCGTCTCCAAAAAATACCCGAGGCATCCGGTTATCATGTGATGGTTCAGAATGGTCACCTGATTCATCCTGACAAGCGACACGGCCTGCTGGTTATGGATGCTGCGATTTCTATTACCGATGGGGTGGGCTCGCGTCATCTTGTCGAAATGTTGCGGGAAACCACGTCGGATCTGCCCGATGGTTACACAGCAGATATTGTCTGCGGTCACCTGCATACAGTCAGTAACGAAGATCGTCTGCGTGCGGATATCCGCCTCACGGCGACCGTGGCGGGAGTAGGATTCTTCGCCCTGTTTCTTCTCATTTTCCGGGACATTCGTGCCGCACTCATATTCTTCATACCAGCAATATCAATATTGGTCGCCGTTAACGGAGCCAGCTTTTTCATCCCGGAACTCTCTTATCTGGTGTTGGGTTTTGCACCCGTTATGGCGGGGATAGCCGTGGATTACGGCATCCACACCTTCATCGCCGTCCGGGACGGCAAAAACCCCTACGCCGCCGTGCGGCGCATAATCAGGCCCCTGATCATCGGCGCTTTGACCACCGAATGCGTGTTTTTGGCGTTCTCTGTCTCCTCAATACCAGGCTACCGCCAGCTGGGCGGCCTGGCACTCGCAAGCATGGCTCTGTCGCTCTTTGGGGCTATTCTACTGTTGCCTCCGCTTGTAAAATATCCTGACTACTATCTGAAAATTGATCCCCAGGATGCACCGGAAGGGAAAAAAGGCTGGGCCATCTTCTTTCTTATCTCCCTGGGAATCGCCGGGCTCTTAACAACAAACCTCCAGATCGATCCCGGAGTGACAAAACTCGACGGCATCAGTGACGATATTTTGCAAACTGAAAAAGAATTTAAACAACTTTGGGGCGGAGGAAAGGGCGGACAGGCAATCGCGGTAATCGGGGGCAAAACTTACGAAGAAACCGCTCGTCGCTGCGATAAATTCCACAAACATATCAACTCGGCTCTTCCTAAACTGAACTTCATCAGCCGCAGTTCGGTCTGGCCCGCCAGGGCAAACCGCACCAAAAACGCCAGACGCTGGGAGGATTTTTGGACAGCCGACCGTATCGAAAAAGTCCGCTCCAATGTGAGTGTGGCCGCCGAAAAGTATGGTTTCGCCGAAAATGCTTTCACACCTTTCTTCGACCTGATTACCGAAGAATACACGGTGAGTTCCCAAACAAAAAAATCTATCATCCTGGAGCAGCTGGAACGGCGGTTTGTTAAAAAACGCAAAGGAGGCTATTGGTTTCTGGGATTCTTCCCGGATAACCCGGGCACGGTTGAAGCGGTGGCGAAAGAAGCCGAAAAATCCCCCTACAGTTTTGTGGTATCGCCCCGATCCCTCACCGGTACCCTGGCCGATTCGATCAGTTCAGAGGCCTTGCGGATTTCTCTGATCGCCGGCAGCTTAATCCTGTTCTTTACATTTTTCCTGATGCGAAATATCCGCCTGTCCCTGGCGGCATTGCTCCCCGCGGCCACCGGCGTAATTTGGTTGCTCGCGGTGATGTCAATATGCAACTTGCCCGTCAATGTGGCTAATCTCATCGCGGGAATTGTCGTAATAGGACTCTGTATTGATTATGGTATCTTTATGGCACATGGCTGGGCGCAAGGCGCCAGGGTCCTCGTGCCGACATTGCAGGCAGTCACGCTCTCGGCCATCACTACGTTAATTGGCGCAGGCGTATTGGTTTTTGCCAAACATCCTGCTCTGTTCTCAATCGGCATCACATTGGTTTTGGGAATATTTACAGGTTATGGAACGGCCGCTCTCGGCGTGCCGGGAATGTGCTCGTTGCTCGGGATCGATTCGGCGAAAGGAGATTCAGAATGAAACGATCATTAGTGATGGGTTGCCTGATAGGGGTGGTCCTGACCGGTTGCTACAGTCCTCCCTTCGAACAAACCGAACTCGTCTCGGTCGAAAATGTAAGCCCGGAAACAGTTTCGTGGAACTTCCAACAGCAGATTGCTCCCGCGTTCGAGAGCGAGGAGAGGTTGGTTTTCCGCGTTTTCTTGGGCTGGAAGAAAATCGCCGTCCTCGGCCTCACTCGGCTCGACCGCGAGGACCGGACACTTGAAGCCCTTTGCCTCAACCATCTGGGAGTCTCTCTTTTCCATATCAAGGGGACTCCGGATGAAACGAAACTCCGCTATGGCCTCCCTGAATTCAAAAAACACAAAAAATTCCCTCTGGCGGTCGGAACCGATATCCGCCGCATCTGTTTCGATCTTGTCCCGGCAGAAAACGCCAAAGTCATAGCAAAGCCCAAGCGCATAATCTTCCGCCAAAAACAAGACGGAGGTATTTTGGAATATGTTTTCGGGGGGCCGAACGTGTTATTGCTGGAGAAACGCTTCTTCAATAAGTGCTTCTTTGGCAGGAAGTTGCGTTGGAAAGTTCAATATTTCGAGTACCAGGAAAAAGACGATTACGTTTATCCGCGAGGCATTGTCCTTTACAATCGGAAGAATCATTACAGGTTGATCGCCCAAAGACGTAAAATCATCTTTGATACGGAACGAGCGCAGAATCGGGAAGCGCAGCCGTGAATTTGATGCGAGAACAATTGAGAGATGCACTCCTCGTCAGTTCGTCCGGGGACAATGAGTTTACGGCTGAATTAAAGCTCAGCCCCGATTTTGTGGGGTTCAAAGGCCATTTCCCCGGCACTCCTGTGTTACCCGGTATCTGTATTATCGCTGCCGTGATTGTCTCTGCCGAATCGGTGCTGGGGAAAGACCTGAAAATGAAGTACCTGAACGCAGCGAAATTTTTCTCCCCCGTCGAACCCGGGGATCGGATGGTAATTACCGGGACTCTAAAGACGGAATCGGCACCCTACTCGGTCCGCGCACAAATCACTCGCGATCAGGAGAGAATCGCAAAGGTTTCCCTCCAGGTCGATCCTGTAACATCAGACGCTCAGGACTGAGATATGGGACCAATGCCCCGTCGAAAGAAAAACGGTTATTTCGAACGCTTTCCGGACGATCCGGCACCCGTCAGTGTCGATGTGAAACGGAGGGTCTCTTTCAGTGAGGTCGACCCCCTGGGTATCCTCTGGCATGGACGTTATTCCACTTACTTCGAGCAGGCCAACGAAGAGCTCGGCCGACGCTGTCAGATGAGCTATGTTCATTTCAAAGAGGCCGGGCTCCGAGCCCCGGTTGTCCAGTTCCATCTGGATTACTTTGCGCCTCTTGAACTCGCAGAGGAAGCCCGAATCGTTGGCCGTATGATCTGGAATGAAGGGGCGCGAATGAATATTGAATACGAATTATATAAAGAAAACGGAACTCTCGCTGCTACCGGTTACACGGTCCAGATGTTTGTCACAGCGTCGGGCGAAACCCTCGTCGGTTCTCCCCCGCTCCTTGAACGCTGTCGGGAACGTTGGACCAGCGGCGAATTCTCGGAGATGCAATGAACCCCCTCATCGTTGCTTGCAGTGCGAACACTCCCTACGGACCCGGTCTCCGGAAATGCTGGGAAGGTCTGATGGCGGGCCGATCCGGCATTCGGTCTGTGGAACGATTTGGTGAAGGCCAATTTATATCCGATTATGCGGCTCTCGTGCCCGATATCCCGATGAAGACGGGAAACCGGTTGATGGAACTTCTGGGACCGGTCCTAGAAAATTTGCCGAATTCCTTGCCACCGGAAATTCCCTTGTTTCTCGCTACCACCACCGGCCAGATCGATCTACTTGAACAGAGCGTGGAAAAAGGCTCGGGGCAAATCGAGTCAAGCTCGCCTCTCCGGTTGCTCGGTGAATTGCGGCAACTGACCGGCATACGCGGGCCCGCGAGAGTCGTCTCCTGCGCGTGCGCGTCCTCCACGGCCGCCGTCGCTCGCGCCGCAAGTGAAGTGCAGGCCGGACACGCCGAAACCGCCCTTGTCGTCGGTTGCGACGCCGTCAGCGAATTCGTCTACGCCGGTTTCTCAACCCTAATGGCTATGTCACCTCAACCGGCCCGCCCCTTCGACCGCGACCGCGACGGGCTGACGGTCGGTGAAGCGGCCGCCGCAACCTTCGTTATGAACCCGTCGCAAGCGGGCGCCGGAAAGTATCAGCCGCTGGCTGAGGTTCTGGGCTGGGGATACACCAATGATGCCAATCACATGACCGGCCCGTCGCGTGACGGTAAAGGGTTGAAAAGGGCCATCGAAATCGCACTCGATATGGCCGCCTGCGCCCCCGAGGACATCGCATTCGTTAATGCCCACGGAACGGGCACTGTTTACAACGATGCCATGGAAATGAAAGCTCTCAGACAGGTTTTCGGCGACAATCCCAAGCCGGCATACTCGATCAAAGGCGGGACCGGCCACACAATGGGAGCCGCGGGTCTGTTGGAAATCCTGTTGACCGCTGAGTCTTTGAAAGAAGCAATCATCCCCCCTACCGTCGGGATGGACGAACCGGACGAGCAAGCTCAAGGGTGGGTAAAAACAGAACCCGTTTCAGTTCCCGCAAATCGTCCGGCCCTCAGCGTTAATTCCGGTTTCGGCGGTGTTAACGTGGCCGTGGTTCTCCAGAAAACGCCCTGAAAAACTTTATCCGATCCTGCGGAATCCACTCAAGAACAGAAAAACAAATACGGACATGACAAAACCAGATTCCAGTGTGCCTGCGATGATATCCGCGGGATGGGTGCGGCCCCGGAGTGGAGGCCATTGGACCGGAGACGCATGCGACGAAGCACCGGTCGCAGACGTGAACGAGCTTTTTACAAAAGAAATTCTCAATCATACAAATGTAAAAAATCACGGTCGATTTCCGGATGGCACACGAGCGGTCTGTTCGGCCTGCGCTCTGGCATTGAAAGGCGCCGGACTCTGGCCAGGAGACCAAAAGAGACCAAACACCGGTCTTCTGATCGCCGGATACGATCACACATTGATGCAGAACTGCTCTTTTTTTCAGGACTACATTGATAACGATAGGATAATAGCCCGTGGACAGCTATTCATCTACACCCTCCCGACAAGCGCGGTTGCTGAAGCGGCCATCCTGCTCAAAGCAGAAGGTCCTCTGCTCTTCGAAGAATCCGGAAAAGCACCTTTCGCGAATTTGTTGAACGTGGGGGAGGGCCTTATCAACTCCGGGCAGGCCGAACGGATGATGCTTGTCTGGCAGAATACCGAAACGACTCTCTGCGGTCTGCTCGATGGCACATCGGCCGGGGCCAGCGGGAATTCGAATCAACATCTGATAACAATTGCCCAGAAATGGAATAACCCCGTCGACGGAATTGACTTTTTTCGCGACCAAACATCGGGCAGAAACGAAAAAGAAAGAACGACATGATGAAGGTTAAACTGATTTACCCAAGGTGGCCAAAACTCAGAAACCAACCGGAGTTTGACCTCCCACCTCACGCCCCTGTTGTGGTTGCAGCGGCCTTTCCAGACGACGTTGAAATATCTTTCTGCGATGAAAACGTCTCCGAATTGAACTTCCAGGAAGACGCCGACCTGATCGCCATTTCCTGCCTGCTGACCTGTCAGATGCCCCGGGCCTGGGAGATTGGTGACCGCTACCGGGAATTGGGCAAACCCGTGATTTTCGGTGGGATCGGCACAATGCTCCACGCCGATGAGACCCAACAGCACGCCGACAGCGTTTTTATCGGCGAAGCCGAGGGGCGAATAGAAGAAGTAATCAGAGATGCCAAACACGATGAGCTAAAACCGCGTTACGACTATTTCCACGATTGGCCCGACCTCGAAACCGTCGGTCCGGCACGACGCGATATTTTGGAAAAGGAAAAATACAGCTTCCGAAACGTTCAAATGGTCGACCTTGTCCACGCGTCCCGAGGATGCCGGTTCAACTGTTTCCCCTGCTGCACCCCGTATCTGGGCGGTCGCCAGTTCCGCCCTCGTCCCATGGATAAAGTCGTCGAAGAAGTCGCCGGGATCGAGAACAACCGTCTGTTTTTTGTCGACAATTCGATGGCCCAGGATGACGAGTGGGAGAAAGAACTTTTCCGGGCTATCGCCCCGCTGAAAAAAAAGTGGATCTCCCATCCAATCAAAGATGATCCGGAAATCATGGATCTGGCCGCCGAAGCCGGTTGCTGGTACGTCTATCAAGCCATTATCAACACCTCTGAGGTCATCGCTAACCGCATTCGGCGTCTCAAGGAACGCGGGATCGGCGTCGAAGGAACCGTCATCCTTGGCACAGACGATCAGGATGTGGATTCCATAAAACGTCTCGTAGACTTTCTGCTTGAGCTGGAACTCGACCTGGCAGAATTTACCATACTTACACCTTTCCCCGAGACCCCAATCCGGCGCGAATATGAGGAGCAAAATCGCATACTCAGTAACGATTGGATCAAATATACCTGCGACGAAACGGTTTTCCAGCCCGCCCAATTGACCATCGATGAACTCTACGAAATGTATGAATACGCCTGGGATCAATTTTACTCCGACTGCAGCATCGAACTGAAAATGGCCAAACTTTACGTCGATGTGATCAGCAAGGAAAAAGCCGACGGCACTTATAAAGGAACCAAAGACTCCGGGCCAAAATGGGGGCGCTAAAAAGAATGAAAATTCTGCTGATATCTGCCAATACCGCAAAGATGCCCTACCCGGTTTATCCCCTCGGGTTGAGTATCGTCGCCGCCGCAGCCCGGGAAGCCGGTCACCAGGTGCAATATTTCGATTTTCTCCAGAGTGATATGTCGTTCAGCGCGCTGGAAAAAACTATCGAAAAAGAATCGCCAGACGTGATCGGAATCTCAATACGTAACATCGATAATGTCAATATCCTGCGCGAAGAATGCTACCTCGAAAAGGTACGGCGTATCGTCGAATTGCTGCGGGAAATATCAAACGCCAAAATTGTGCTCGGTGGCTCGGCTTTTTCCATTATGCCGGAACCAATACTCAAAACCGTTGGCGGAGACTACGGAATCTGCGGAGAAGGCGAACAGGTCTTCGTCCGGTTCCTCAATGAAGCCGAAAAAGGGAATTACCCGCCGACCGGCACTATCCTGTCAGGCGACGACTACCTCGGGGGTGATGCCATGCCTTCCCCTTACTACGAAAAGGACCTGCTGGCAAGATACCTGGAAAGCGGCAGCGTAACTCCTGTCCAGACCAAACGCGGCTGCCCCCATAACTGCCTCTATTGCTCCTACCCGGCGCTGGAAGGACACAAGCTGCGCCCACGCGATCCCGTCCAGGTCGTCGACGATATCGAAGCCCTGCAGAACGAACATGAAGTGAGTTATGTTTTTTTTACGGATTCCGTCTTCAATGACAGCAAAGGCCTCTTCCTGGAAGTTGTGCGGGAGATGAAAAAAAGAGGGATCAGAATCCCCTGGTCCGCATTCTTCAACCCTGCAAACATCACACCGGAAAACGTGGCGGAGATGAAAGAAACGGGACTGCGTGCCGCGGAGGTGGGTTCCGATGCCGCCTGTGACGAAACACTCAAAGGCCAGCGCAAACCTTTCACCTGGGCGGATGTGATCAGAGCAAACGACATCTTTCGAGACGGCGGCGTTTCAACGGCACACTATTTCATGTTCGGGGGACCCGGCGAAACCCGCGAAACTGTCAAAAAAGGAATCGAAAACATAAAAAACCTCGATTGTTCCGCCGTTTTCGTGTTCCTGGGCATACGCATCTTGCCGCGCACCGAATTGAAGGAAGTCGCAATTCGCGAAAGCCTCGTCTCTGCCGACAATGAGCTGCTGGAACCGGTTTACTACTTTTCGCCGGCACTGGATCGGGACTGGCTCGAGAAAACGCTCAACGAAGCTTTCGAGCCGCTTCGATACGTCGTGTACCCTCCCAACGCAATGGATGACAAACTCCAGATGCTCCACAAACTCGGCCATACCGGCGCGCTCTGGGACCTGCTGTCCGCATTGCCAGAAAATTAACCGTCTCCCGTTGATAGCAACGGTCAGCGTGATTATACTTAATGGTCGATTTCCTTTGATAAAACTCGAATGGTGAGCGCAACATCGGAAGCTGTTCTCGGAAAAAGGATTCCAATTT
Organism: Candidatus Brocadiia bacterium; assembly: GCA_046538485.1. Classification (GTDB taxonomy): domain Bacteria; phylum Planctomycetota; class Brocadiia; order SM23-32; family SM23-32; genus JBKHIT01. The sequence goes on from JBKHIT010000018.1 coordinate 35,006, forward strand.
TGGGCAAAGATATCGACGAACTCAAAAAAGAACTGAAAAGACTCCTGATCCAGGATCTGTCACTTGAAGATATTGAACCGGAAGATATCGAAGATGATACCCCGCTGTTCGGAGATGAAGGAGTAGGGCTCGATTCACTCGATGGCGTGGAACTGGTCGTCATGCTTCAAAGAAATTACGGTCTGGAAGTCAAAGAAATGCAAAAGGGTATGGAAATTTTCCAGACCATCAATACACTCGCCGACTACGTAATGGAAAATGCCGAGAAATATCCATCAAATTCCTGACCCGAACTGGCCTGACGTTCGCTTTCCGATTCCCGCCACGCTTATCCCCCGGCACGAGCAGATTTCGATCTCAAGAACTGACAAAGATAGATAGCTGTGCGGAGTTCCGAAAAACAGAGCGGTTTTGAATTTTCCGCTCCGTCCTTTTAATTGCCATGCGGTTTCCCCAATAGTGGGATTAGAGCCAGCTCCTGATGCTACCTCCCATTTATATCACCGGTATAGGGCTTATATCCGCCGCCGGCGGCGATGTGTCGCAGACGTTGTCCTCCTTCAGGAACGGTGCCCCGGCTGCCGAACCGAAACCTTTCTCCGAAACAACCCTCGATTGCCCCGCTTTCCCGGCGGCCCAAAAGCCCCGATCCTCGCTCTGCCAGACCGATTGCCCGTCCCGAACCGTCGTCCTCGCCCTCCACGCCGTCGAAGAGGCACTCGAACGCGCCGGTCGACCCGACCGCGAAACAACCCTGCGAATCGGGGTCTGTATGGGCACAACCGTCGCCTGCCAGTTGAACAATCTCCGGTTCTACAAACAGTTTCGACAGACCTCCAGACCGTCCCTCGAACCGGTCCGTGATTTTCTCAATGGCAACCTCGCTCAATTTGTGGCCGCTTCACTCGATGCCCATGGCCCACGGGCAACCGTCGTAAACGCCTGCTCATCGGGCGCCGATGCCATAGGAATGGCTGTTCACTGGTTACAAAATGACCTCTGTGATATCGCGGTGGCCGGTGGAGCCGACGAACTGAATCGAATCCCCATCTGCGGTTTCCACTCGCTCGGAATTATGAGCGACAATCCCTGCAAACCCTTCGACAGAAACCGCGAGGGACTGAACCTCGGCGAAGGTGCCGGCGCGCTCGTGCTCGAAAGCGAAACCTCCGCGCGGAAACGCGGTCGAGAGCAAGAACTGTTCCTGAAATCATACGCGGCCGGATGCGATGCCCACCATATCACTGCCCCGCACCCGGAAGGCGTGGGTCTGAAACTCGCGCTGGAATACGCCCTGAAATCGGCAGAGATCAAGCCGGACGATATCGCCTTTGTCAACGCTCACGGCACTGCCACCCCTGATAACGACCAGGTCGAGGGAAACGTGCTCGCCGAATTTTTCGGCGAAGACCTCGTTTTCCTGTCCACAAAAGGATACACCGGCCATACGCTGGGCGCGGCGGGCGCGCTCGAAGCCGGTTTCACCGCCCTCGCCCTGCAAGTGGGCTGGCTCCCGGCTAATCGGGGCTTCCAAAACGCCGATCCCGATATCCCGATCTCCCCCCTCGTCGAGAAGACTCCGATCGTGGGCCGGGCCGCCGTTTCAACATCCCTCGCCTTCGGAGGCAACAACGCAGCCATCGTCATCGGGAGGGGAACATGATGGAGATCCAAGGATCAGGTGTAGTTTTCACCCACGGTCGCGGGACGGAAGATCTGGACAAGATTTTGCGGGAAAATTGGATCCCCCCGGAGCGGCAGGATGTTCCGGGTCGCGACGCGCCAATGCCCGCATTCCGGGTGCCCAAAGAAACGCTCAAAGATAAAACCACCCTCAAGGGTATGCGCCGGGCGGATCGGCTCAGCCGGATGGCAACTCTCGCGGCCGCCGATGCCTGGCAAACGGCTTCGCTTGAAAACACCAATCCGGCGCGGGTGGGAATCATCCTCGCCACCGCCCTGGGGCCTCACGCCCGGACGTTTCAATTCCTCGACAATATACTGGATTTCGGTGACGAGGCGGTCTCCCCAACAATTTTTTCGCATTCGGTGCACAACGCGGCGGCCTCGTATATCGCCACCACCCTCAATGTGCACGGACCGGTCCTGACGGTCACGGATTTTGATTTTGCGTTCCAACAGGCGCTCGCTACCGCCCGGTGCTGGCTTGATCAGGACCGCTGTGATGCCGTGCTGGCCGGCACGGCCGAAGAACTCGGAGAAGTTATGCTCCACGTCTGCGGACGGATGGTCACAATGCCTGACAATGGAAGACCCAGACCGCTGGCTTTCGCCGAAAATCCCGTCATCGTCCCCGGGGAAGGAGCGGCTTTCTTCGTGCTCACCTCGGAAACCAGAGGTGAAGGAAGAGTTTCAGTAACGACCGCCAAATCCGAAAACGATGCGGACCTGACAATCCTCGATGCAGAGGGGCTTTCGGGATCGGAGATGGCTTATCGGGACCTCTTGCCAGAGACGGGCCAGGTGGCCAATTATTGCCCCGTGTTCGGAAGTATGATGACCGGCACCGCCCTGCAATGCACCATCGCGGAACTATCACTGCGAGGCCAGATGCGATACGCGAGTCCCCTGACAAAGGGGAAAGACCAACGGGCAGTATGCCTGGAAACGGGTCCTGCAGAGTTAAAAACTATTCGATGCGCCAAAGTCGGACGAGATGAGACGGTTCAAACGATTACGCTCCGCCGGTAAATGCGGCGACATGGATTGGATGAGTGAAAATGGCAGAAACTGAAAACGTCGAAAAGATCGAAGAGATTCTTCTCCGGGAAATTGCTACAATACTCTCCATGGGGGAGGCGGAGATCACGCCCACAACACCACTGGCCTCGGTAGGCATGGATTCCATCCGGTTTGTCGAAGTCCTTCTTCTCATCGAGCGAGAATTCGACGTGGAACTCATTAAATCTCAGTTGAGTCGCGACGACGTCAAAGACATCGCCTCACTCGCCCGCTCCATCCACGCCGCGAAACAACAGTAAACAGTCGGCATCGGATTGGGGGGCGATGCCTGGAAACGTTGATAGCCCCTCCCACGTAATCCGGCGCGATTCGTGCCCGCCGCACTCCAGAGCCGGCTCCGCCGGCGGGGTGCATACCTCGGCCGGTTTTGAGACCTCCCGCCGCAAAGAACATTTTCCCCAACCCGGAGATGTTGGTGCAATCGGCCTGGGTGCTGTCCCGCGCGCCAACGGCGCGCTGTGGAGTGCGGTGTGTTGCGACGCGGCTGTGCCGCGACGCACTCACCGCTGTGCCGTTTGTCTCGTCATGAAACAACTCAAAAACATCGCTTGTCCCCCCGGTCCGATGTTGTGGACAAGTTGAACAGATCATCGTCGCCTTGCCCGCCACTTACTTCCGCTAATCCAGCCACTTCGTGTCAAGAACAAGTGTATTGAAGCTGTTCGGATCGGGGTAATAAGCCGAACGGGGATAGTGGGCAGCGTTGCCCCCCACGAACATCATGTTCGCTCCATCAAGATGGTGCAGCCCGACAGTATGAACAGGGTGGTACTTAGATGGGACGTTACTGGGCCAGGTTGCGGAACCACCGACCAGCGAACACGCCTCAATGTCGGTGTAATGGCGTGCTCCCCACGACATTGGTCCGCCACACTCAGAGCTTTCAGGAACACATCCCCATGTCTGACCATTCTCATTATGTGGATTCCCACTGACGAGAAGCGCGTGTGTGGTCGCAAGATTCCTCATTCTCCTGGCACGCACAATACAACCGTCCGTGTAGCGGAGGTGGTTGCGCCAGGTGCCCCCCTGCGTGAGAGACGTGCTCGTGGCCGGCATTTTGTAATCCACACCGTATCCCCATCCCCACCACCAGCCTCCGCCTCTTGGCCTTGATTCCGGAGGTTTGAGCGCCGGACACTGAAGCAGCGGAACATTGGGCCTCACCTGCGTATACATAAACGACTGGCTACCGGGCTGGTACTCGGGACCGCTCTGCAGATAGGTGTAGACGATCGGCCAGAAATTGATGGTGTTCGTAAATTCACTGTATCTTCCGTTGTGCTCGGGGGAATCCGGCCGACACCACTCGGAATCATTGGGAAGCATACCCTCGTGGTCATTCGCGAACATCTGGAACCCCAAACCGATCTCGCGCAACTGGGAAATACAGCTTATGGAACGAGCCGCTGCCCGCGCCCTCTCCAGTGCCGGCATCAACATTGCGGCCAGAATGGCTATGATTGCAATAACAACAAGAAGTTCTATTAAGGTAAATGCCTCTTTCTCTCTCATCTCCCGCACCCTCCCTTTTTGATAAAACCCACAATCCAACGTCGAGATTAATATCCCCCCCAAAATTACAAAACTGTTATCCACCCACTTCGCTTTGTGCATTTTTATAGCAAAATTCATACTCAACACCTGTAACTTAGTGTACCCCCTGCACAAAGTTTTTCAACCCCCGTGAATGCTATTTTGCTGCCGCTAAAAATCTACCCAACGGATCGGCACGCTGTGGAGCGCGGTGCGTTGCGGCGCGGCTATGCCGCGACGCACTCACCGCTGTGCCGTTTGTCTCGCCATGAAAGAACCCAAAGACATCGCCTCTCCCCCAGATCCGAAAAAGACAAAAACGTCGTCCTTCACCTTGCGTTTTTTACCTCTCAAGCGATACTCTAACCAAACGCATCGACTTTGTACAAACACAAAAGCAAACATCCCTATGGATATCTCGCTGCCCTGTTCCAGCCAAAAACGGTACCTCACCGGGATCGACTGGTCGATCAACGCACTTGACGCCATTACTAAACAGGCGACCGGACACGGAAACTCCTCGCAGGTAATCCTGGTCCTTAATGGACGGCTTGACCCCGCCGACCTCGCCGATCTGCTTCGAAAGATCTTCAAAGGCCATCCCGTTCTGAGCGGAAATCTCGGCCGCGATTGGAGTCTCTGCCCCTGCTGGCGCATGCCGGGAAAGCCCCCGCGCAACCTTCCACTGTCCGTAACCACCGAAAAAGACGATTGGGAGGAAATATTCCTCCGGTTCCAGCGTCATGTTAACCAACCGTTCGCCGGAGAAAGACAACATCTTCACTTCCACCTGGTAAACTGCGGATCCCGACGTTCTTACCTGGGAATGCACTTTGACCATCGTCTGCTCGACGCATTCGGGGCCGAAGCATTCCTTGAATTGATCCAGCAAACCCACCAGGGGAAGCAATCGGCCATCACAGAACAGATCAGTCTGGTCGAAGACGCCCATCTCGATCATTGGGCGCGCCGTTTTCAGGGAGGCAAAGCCGTCAACCGCCTCCAGATTCGACTTTCACGCGGCGGAGTTGCGGCTTTCCCCACCCCCGCGCTTATCCCCCCTCTCTCAACACGGTTCAATCTGACGACACTCTCGGAAGAGGAGACCGAACAGCTTGTCGAACGTGCATTCGGCACCGCCGGCTATTTTATGCTGCTTCCCTCGCTGCTGGCGGGCGTGGTCAGAGCGCTTGACCGTCTGGCCCGAAAACGTGGGCGCCCGGCAGGTCACTACATAATCCCCGTCTCCGTTGTAAACCGCACACCGCAGGAAAAATGGGAAAAACTTTTTTTCAATCACGTCTCCTTTATTATCTTCCAGATTCCCGTGAAATTGGCGCGCGAACGCTCGGGGCTGGTCAAATTTCTGCGGGATCGTCTCTACGATCACATGAAAAGCGGCACCCCCGACGATTTCTACCACGCGAGCATGCTGACTCGTATCGTCCCCCTCCCGCTGATGCGCATGCTGGCAAAAATACCAATGCGCGGACAGATCGGCACCAGCTATTTTGCCTGCCTGAAAGAATCCGGATACAATTCGTCCGAATTCATGGGACTCGAGGTCGAAAACCTGATCCACACCCCCCACGTGCCCCCGCCGCCGGGGGTCGGTGTCTTCCTGAACCAGTTCCGCGGGCGTTTCAATCTCATGCTGTCCCATCTTGAAGGCATCTTTTCTTCGGAAGAAGCCAGTAAATTGACAACACAGATGAGGAGAGAACTCGTTGGCGAACCGACCGAAGACATTTGACGTAATAGTCGCCGGGGCTGGCCCCGCCGGGATAGCGACCGCCCTCTCGGCGGCCCGTGACGGAATGAAAACCCTCCTCATCGAACGGGAAAATACGATTGGGGGAATCGTTATGGCCGGTTACCACGCCGCTCTCTGTGGCCTTTACGCAAGCGATCCCACGGACCCTGCCGACACTCTCAATCCGGGCATCCCCCGGGAAACCGCATGCTGTGTAAGCGAAAATTCAAAAAATGCCAGCGGAGTGCAACAGGTGGGGCGGGCGCGTGTGCTTCCGCTCGAACGCGCCGCGCTGCTCCGTTGCTGGGAGGGGATGCTTGCTGCCGAACTTGAAATCGAACTTCGTTATGAAACGACGCTGATCGGGGTGAAATGCGCTGACAACTGTGTGGAGACAATCCAACTCTCCGACGGTTCGGAACTCCGACCGGGGGTGCTCATTGATGCCACCGGGAACGCGGAAGTGGCCGGACTCGCCGGTGTCCCCCGCCTGGCAGATCCTCCGGAAAACCGTCAGCTTGGTGGCGCCGGCATATATTTCGGCGGTTTAACTGCCGACCGCAACCGACTACGACTCGACGTGCCGTACCATCTCCGAGAAGCGACCGAAGACGGGCGGCTCCCTCATTGCGCAAGGTTCACGACGTTCGCCCCCTGCGCCGAGCCCGACCGGGGAATCTGTAAACTGGCCGTGCCGGTGGAGTTCTTCGGTCAGAACCAGAAGGTAAAAACGTATATTAATGACGTGCTTGAACTTCTGCGGAAAGATCTTCAGGTATTGGCTGAGGCTGAAGTACTGGCCACTTCGCCCCGGGCGTTGCCACGTGATGGTCCGCGGCTGCGGGGACAAACAATTCTGACGGAAGAGGATGTGCTTGCCGGAAAGACTTTCAAAGGCCACAATGCAAAGGGAGCCTGGCCCATCGAGTTCTGGCACCAGGAAGAAGGTCCACAGTACGAATATTTGCCCGATAACGAATATTACGAGATCCCGGCGGCGTGTCTGCGCGCGGAAAGACTCCACAATCTTATCTGTGCCGGCCGATGCATCTCGGCAACCGCCCGCGCCGCAGCATCGTTGCGCGTGGCGGGGATATGCCTGGCCACGGGGCAACTGGCGGCTGTGACCGCGTGTGAACTGCTCACGGAAATGTGAGACCCCATGAACATCGCCGAAAAAATTCGCATGGAAAACGCCAACCGCAGGGACGGTGCAGCCGTGATCGAAGGATCGAAACAATGGACCTACGGCGAAGTGTTCCAAAAAATCGATGTTCTGCGCGATTTGCTCGCGCCCCGGGGCATCGGACCCGGGACGCGGGTCGCTTTCCGCTGCGAGGACGGCATCGAATACATCGCGTGGAGTCTCGCCCTGCTGGAATCAGGTGCAGCGATCGTGCCGGTTTCCACAGACCTCACCCAAACAGAAACGAACGAAACACTGGAACGCATCGACGTCCACGGTTTCCTCTCGCAGGCTGAAAACCCCGGATCCTCGCCGGAGGGAGAAGTCCTGACGGGACATGGTTTCGAGGAAGATTTTCTCTGGCAAGCCCGAGAGCCCCGTGGCACAGCTCCTGAAGAATGCGAGGAGCTGAACGCTGCCTTCATCCGCTTCTCCAGCGGCACAACGGGCGCCAGTAAAGGCGTGGTCCTCACCCACCAGAGCATCATCGATCGCACTGATGCCGCCAATGAAGCCCTCGGAATCTCCCCGGAGGACATCATCCTTTGGGTACTGTCGATGAGCCATCATTTCGTGGTCTCAATCCTCCTGTTTCTCCGAAAGGGTGCGACAATCGTCATCGGCCACCGCGATTTCCCCACATCGCTGCTTGATGCCGCCACCGAAGGGGATATTACCTTTATTTACGCATCGCCCGTGCATTACGAAATCCTGGCAGAGACCGATGCCGTTTCGGCCGAAGATCTGGGAAACGTACGGATCGCCATCTCCACGGCCATGAAACTGCCGCCGGCGATCGCGCGAAGTTTCGCCGAGAAATTCGGTTTTGAGCTCGCCGAAGCTTACGGAATAATCGAAGTGGGGCTGCCATTCATCAACCTGAACCCCGGTCGCACAAGCCGCGGATCGGTCGGGCGGATGCTCGACGCATACAAACTGAAAATTGATAATAAAGATGACTCCGGGGTGGGCGAAGTATTCGTCCGGGGACAGGGCATGTTCGACGCCTATTTCTCGCCATGGTGTCCGCGTGAGGAGGCGCTGGAAGACGGCTGGTTTCGGACGGGCGATTTGGGCAAACTCGACGAAGAAGACAACCTCCAGATCGTAGGCCGCAGTAAGACTGTCATCGTATGCGCCGGGATGAAAGTCTTCCCCGTTGAGGTGGAGGCTGTATTGAACGCTCATCCGGCGGTAGAAGAATCGCTTGTCTACGGGGCCGATCATCCGACCTACGGCCAGATTCCCGAGGCGCGTATCGTCCCGGCGGACCCGGAAGCAGATACAGCAGAACTGACCGACCAACTGCGCAAGTTCTGCTACGATCGCCTGACCGCCTACAAAGTGCCGAAAGCTTTCATTTTCGTTGAAGATCTCCCGCGAACCCCCAGCGGCAAACTGGTGCGGCACCAGCAGAAGGGAACCTGAGAGACGCACAGGGTTTCCGAAGGCGGCTGCGCCGCCATTTCCTCAGGGGCGCCCGGCCCGCGCGACCTTGTGTCGGTAAGTGTTTAATCCAAAAATGCCGCTCCCCAGCGTAAATTCCTCGAGGCACATTGAGCTTTGACCATTTGCGGAGGGATTCCTATAATACGTTGTAGTCCAATTGGTCCGTCCCTTCTTAAAAATTGCCGCGGAGGACACATCGTTTGCGTGTATCGTTGAGCATTTTCTTTTGCGTAGTCTTAATGGCGGCTACGGGATGCACCTCGAGGCCAGAAATACATCTTCACGGGCGATATGAGTTCGCGAAAATGAGAAATGGCCGGACGGCAGTGCTGGGAATCGATGCCCCAAACATAAAACAACAAAAGTCTTACAAATACGTCTGGGGTATAGTACAATCTCCCAAAGCGCGCCAGAATTTTGCCGAGATGGTGGCTCACTTTGCCCGCCAGGAAGCTGAACTCGACGTTCTTCCCGTGCACAGTTCGATGGAAAGTCTCCAACAGGAAGGTTTGCAACCGGCGCTGAATGTAGACCGAGCGCGGGCTGAGAGTTTTGCCCGCCAGCTGGGATGCAAAACTTACATGATGGCTCATGTCGAGCGATGGCGTTTCAGCTACTTTTTCTTTCATCAGAAGGGAGATATTCAGTTCGAACTTCTCGGCTATTCCGTGGGCACCGAGCAACCGATTTGGCGAGCGGAAGTTTCGCACCAGCAACGGGGCAAAAGCGAAAGAGAAGTGGCGATTGAAGCCCTTCAGGCATTGTTCAAAAAACTCGACCGGGAGAAAACCCTGAGAAATGTTGATATTGGGAATTGAAACCAGCGGCCGGAGCGGAAGCCTGGCCCTCTGCGAAGACGGCTCTCCTCTGGCAACGTATCGGTTCTCAGAAGGACCCCAGCACGCGCGGGAAATTATGCCGGGGGTCGATGACATTGTGCGAAAATCGGATCTCAAAAGACGTGACATCGATGTCGTGGGCGTCAGCCAGGGGCCCGGATCGTTCACCGGACTGCGTGTGGGGATCACCTGCGCTAAAATTCTCGCCTACCTCCTGAGCTGGAAAGCCGTCGGCATCCCGTCACTTGAAGTCCTTGTGCAGAACGTCGATCCAAAAGAACACGGCGTAGAATTCGCATGCCCCCTGCGTGATGCCCGCCGCGGGGCGGCGTACGGAACCGTGTTCAAATGGGAAGCAGACAGATGGATCGATCAGACCGGTGTGTTACTGGATGAGGCGAGGCAGCTCGCTAAAAAGATACCAGAAGGCACGCTCGTCTTTGGAAGTGGCGTGGAAGCGTATCCGCAGGTCTTCGCTGTTCCCCGATTCATTCCCGGACCGCCGGAATATGCCGAGGGTCGCGGGGAATGCGCAGCGGTCCTGGCACAAGAAATGGCCGAAAAAGGGCTTGACATCGAACCGATGGAACTCAACCCGCGTTACTACCGGCCAACCCAAGTGGAGGAAAGCGTCCAAGACTGAAAACCGAAAGACAAGCGGCTTGTCCGAAGATCAGCACTTTCAGCTTCAAAGAAAACTCATAAAAAGAGAGGGAAATATGCAGATCGATATAAAGAAGATTTTGTGTCCGGTTGATTTTTCCGATGGCTCTAACCTCGCTCTGCGATACGCGATAGCTTTTGCTCAAGCCTATCATGCCGAAGTTGAAATTATGCACGTGGTGGAAATGCCATTTTTGCCCTCATACTCGACCGAAGGGCTTCCTGATTTCAGCCTGCCGATTGAACAAATTCAAGAACTTTGTGAGGAGCGTTTGAGCAAACTGGCCGATAAATTCGACGCCGATGGGGCGCTCGTTCAGCGGAAAGTTACGCTGGGATCGCCATTCGTCGAGATCATACAGGAAGCCAAAAACGGGGAGTTCGATCTCGTCGTTATCGGAACTCACGGTGAGACAGGGCTCAAACACGTATTGATCGGGAGCACGGCCGAGAAAGTCGTCCGCAAAGCTCCCTGTCCCGTTCTGAGTGTCAAAAACCCCGAACATGAGTTCGTCATGCCGTAGGTTCCAACCTTCTGTTGTCGTCTCGGCGCAAAAAAAAAGAATTAGACGAGCCACTTGCGTTGTGTAGAAATATTGGCGCAGGCGGAACTTAAAGATAGACAGAAAAAGTTTTTAACCCGGAATCCGGATCTCAAGGCCGTTGAGGAGCTGGTTTTGCCTGAATAACCGTTTTCACCACATGAACCCCCGCGAGCGGACTGGACTTCAGCCGGAGACTGGAGTTCAGAACGCGGACAATAAACCGGCAGGTCTCGGAGAAAAACAGCAGAACGACCAACGGCAGCTCCGCCTCAGCGATGCGGACCGACAGCTACCTGGCATTTCACGGCATTTGTCCGCCTCAAGTCCCCCTTCGTCCGCCTGAGTGGCGGGCTCAGCTGAACTCGAGCCTGCAGGATACGCGGTCGAGAAGCGGGGTTGCAAGCTTACAGAATCATTGACACTAAACATGAGGTTTGTATTACGACAAGCTCTATAGACTTTACCGAAGGAAAATTAAGGAATTTGCGCTCGCTGCGATGGGAACAGGGGACACGATTTTTGGGAAATGCCTGGCTACCAGCACCGCAACGACCCACAGCGCAAAGTCCTCTCTCCACAAAAATCCTTGACAAACCAATGCGCATTGTTACAATTGTATCTTGGCATTCCTTATAGAATTGGACATTTTTGAATCGAGGGGGACGCGTTCGTTTTTCAGGTCTGGGGTATGCTTTATCATGGACAAAGGGTATGCGCGGTAGTATTCGCTCTCTCGCTGGTCCTTGGCGCCGTTGTAAGCATTTTTGGTGCCGATGACAAACGAGATGCCCTGTGGTATTCTTACAAAACAGGGTCAGTCGAACGTCAAAAACTGCTGGCGCAGGCCCAAAGAAGACTGAAAAGTGTTCGGCACAAAGCCGAACAAAACAAGGCCACCGAATGGCCGACCGATGAGAATTTCCGGTGGCTTACCGAACATCGTACGCCAGGCCGTCTCGTCGTCGAAAAAGCCCTCAAAAGCCACCCCCGGGGCGCTTCGTTGAAGGTTCTCGTCCTGCTCACCCGCCATCTTGAAGGCCGCCGACTGACCCGCCATCTCCCCGATCTGGCATTTCGAAGCCGCTCGATGGAAACCCGCCGGCTCTTGTTCGAAACGATGGCATCCGTTGGGGACGAAAAATGCCGGGAAACTCTCCGAAAATTCCTCGGAGCCAGCGACCACTCTGCGGACGAGCAGTTGCTATGTTCGGCTGCCGAAGGTCTGGCCGCAACAAAAGATAAAAAATACATCCCTCTCCTGAAAAAAGCCTACGGACTGGTCCACTCAGAACCTGCTAGACTTCGAATCGCCGTCGCGCTTTACAAATGCGGAGAGCGAGATGCTGGCAAACAATTGCTCGAGCATCTAAGAAAGACAAAAGATCCTGAGGTGTTAGCCGATGCCCTGGGTCTGCTGGCCATCCGGCCAGTACCCAATGCGATTCCGGTGATGGAAAAGTTCGCTGTCGAATCCCCCGATCCCGCAATCGCAACACTGGCCTTTGAAGCTCTCAAATCACATACGGGCTTCCAGCAAAAACGACCCGCTCAACAACCAACCGATAAAAAAGAGCCAGAAAAATTCGTGGCAAAAGATGATCTACGCCCCGATGAAAAGACGTCCCGCTCAAAAAAACACTTCGGCGATCTATCCAAAAAAGCAAGACAAAAACGAGTCCAGCGTATCGTGCAATGGGCACGCGCCCATCCCGATGCAATCGTTGATAAACCCTCAGAGGAAGACCCGAGAAAAGATAACGAGGTGGGCTCATCGCACTGAAAAACGAATTCGAATCACCAAACGCAAAATCAATGCTTCGTTCCGTAAATCCTAAGAATAGGGGTACAGTTATGAAACGCGCTTTCGCAAAAAGAGATGGGCAGGTTATCATACTGTTCGCTTTCACAGTCATCCTTCTGGCCATGCTCTGCGTGCTCACAATTGACGTGGGCTTTCTTTTTACCTCCCAGGCGGAATTGCAAAACGCCATTGATTCAGCGGCTCTCGCCGGCGCTTCCCAGCTCCATACCCGTTTCACCGACCCAAACTGGCGGGATAACGTCAAAAACGAGGCCATGGCGCTGGCCGAAGCCAACCTCGTCGCCGGAGAACGCCTCACCCTCACCGACAGCGATTTTCAGTTCGGACACTACAATGACACTACCGGCGATTTCGTGCCCGAACCAACCGCCTCCACCATCGATAGCGTGCGGGTCAGAGGACGTCGGACCGATGGCTCCCCGGATGGACCCGTCAGAACGTTCTTCGGCCCGATCTTCGGTTTCGACTCGGTCTCGTTCTCGGGATCGGTCGCCGTCGGCACTAAACCCCGCCGGTTCGTCATGTTCGTGCTCGACCGCTCCGGGTCCATGTGTTTTGACAGCAAACACGTGCATGAAAGAAGTAAACCTCTCTACGATCCTGCCCGTGACGAATACTACGCGCAGAACAGCCCCAGCGGCTGGTACGCCGTCCCCCAGTACGTTTACTACGCGGGCAACTGGCGCACCGGCTGGCTCTACGGCCGCGATATGAACACCAATGCGATTCTTACCTCTTCTGGCGGGGGACTCGACTGGCTTCCCACGGGTGTGCAGGATACGATTTCCTCGGACAGGTATTTCTACTTCCGGTCGCCGGAAGGTTCCAACAACCCCGCCTGGATGCACGTCCCCTCCAACGTGCGGATCTGTTCCTACTACGACAGCGATGAGTGGTACCATTACGACTACAACAACACCCCCGAGCAATGCGATTACGCCTTCGCCGACGCCTCCGTTCAACCCATCCAGAACACCATGGACGCCGCCTGCTCGTTTATCGATCTGCTGGACGCCGCGGACGACCGTGCGGGGCTGGTCACTTATTCCAGCGGCGCCACACTCGATTCCCAGCTCACGGGGGACTGGCCGGGGCTGAAAACCAGGATTCAGCGTTTCACCCCGTGCGGCTCCACCGCCGAGCCGGCCGGGATGGCATCGGCGGTTGGAGAACTGACCTCCAGCCGAGCCCAGGAATACGGTCAGAGAATCATGATCCTGCTCACAGACGGAGTTGCCAACGTCTCCAGCGGTCATTACTATAACGAAGGCAACGGCAGGATGGATCCGATGGACGCCAGCGTCAGCACGCCCATCGATGAAAGTGTTTACGACGATATGGGCTACTGGGCCGATCAGGCGAAACAAAACGGTATCCGCATTTACTGCGTGACGTTCGGTTCGAGCACGGATCAGGAAGTGCACGAGCAGATCGCCGGCCATACCGGAGGAGCCTACTACTACTCCGCAGATGCCGGGAACCTGACAGATATATTTGAGGATATCTTCCGCCGACTGCCACCCATACTGACGCACTGATGAGAGCTGACGCCGGGTACTGGTGGCCCAAGACAATCGGCCTTGTTGGGTTGGAAGTTCTCGGTCAAATCCAGCTCGACACGTAGGGCCTGGGGCCACCCGGGTGGGTTGCTGCGAAACCACACTTTTATGTGTTCTCCGGTTCCCTTTCCGGCAGAACGGAATGGATTTGTTGTTCAAACTGCGAAAACAAAATTCTCAAAATAATTGAGCGCTTCGCCAAAAATGAAGACATTACTGGAGGGAAAAACGAAATGCGTGCGTTTCTGTTAATCTTCATCCTGGCCATAGCAGTCACCGCTATCGCGGCTTACTTTATGGTCGGGGATGAACTGGGGCTGACAACCGCCAACAACGAAGTGAAGGCGGACAAGACGGTTGCAACAGCGCCCGAAGAGCCGGATTCGGAGGCCCAGAAAAAAGAGCCCGAAGCCGAACCCCACAGGAAACCAGAGGAAGCGAAACCTCAGGCCTCGAAAACAGAAGTTGAAAAAGACGCCGATGTCTCTGAAACAAAAACTGAACCACAACCCGAGCCAGAACCTAAAAAACAACCTGTAAAGCATGAAGAACCCGAGAATACCGCACCTGAAAAAAGCACCGAAGAGAAACAAGACCGGGAAAACAAAACCAGGACGCAAAAGCAGCATTATATACAGCTGCCCAGACAGCTTCGTGGGTTGCGTTTCGGAATGTCAGCGAACCAGGTACGCGAAAAACGGAAACCCGCCTGGCATAAAAAAGAAAAAGATACTCTTATGCTGGTCTACTATTTTGACGAATCTAAGAAGGTCGAAGCCCGCTTCCATTTCAAAAAGGATAAGGGCTTAAACAAAACGGAAATCAGATTTAAGAGTAAAGACAAGGATAAGCTGGCAGAACTCTATAGCAAATACCGTCAGCGTTACGAAGACCGGTACGGCCATTTGCCCGAAAGTTCGACCACCTGGTGGGCCGATAGCTACATTCATGCCAGCATCGACAAGGGGAGAGATCACGTCGCGCTCATTTTTCGTGATCGTTAAAATGATACATCTTGACTGTGTGTTGTTTCATATTGACACATGTGTGGTACGGCCGGGTTTTCCACACCCTCGGGCGGAATATAATAATCTGACATGTTGAACTTTATAGCGTGGGAAAAATCGATTGAGAATCCTGTTTTCCCCCCTCGGTGAAATGCACGCAAAGCGCCGCTGAGAGCATAAAACCGCTTGCTCGAAACCTGGAAGGGGACTCCCAGAGACAGCATCCGCGGATTAACAGGCGTAAGATTGGCAGGATATTTGCAGTAGTGTTTAATTGGAATGAATTGTCTTTTAATACAAAATATCAGAAAACATAGAAACCTAAACCCTTGGAGGTACACACAGTGATTGTGGGAAAAGGCACGAGACGGAACGGACAGGTGGTCGTAATGGCGGCGTTCGCGCTGATTCTCCTCGCTTTAATTGCGGCACTCACCATTGATATTGGCTATATGTTCTGTCAAAAAGCGCGCCTGCAAAATGCAGGCGATGCGGCGGCCAATGCGGCAGCATTCCGCTATATCAACGCCCGGCTTAATGGCGAAGAAATGGACGAGGCCCGCAGCGAGGCCGAGCAGGAAGGCACAGTCTTCGCCAGCATGAACTCCGCAGGAACGAGCTGTGAAGTTCAATTTGGAGAATATGTCGATGGCAACTTTGTGGAACTCGGTGAGAGCGATGAAGCATCGGCAATCCGGATGGGACTCGCCAGAGACGAAGATGCCCCCGGCGGACCGGTCAGTCTCTTTTTCGGATCGCTCATGGGCTATAATTCCGTCGATTTGGCGGGCGATGCTGTCGTCGAGATGTCAGCGAACATCACGGGAGTGCTCAACGGAAGTGACCTTCGCCCTTTCGCCGTTTATGAAGGCGATGTACAGGGCTGGACGCCGGGGAGCCCGATAACAATTAATCTACCGGATGCCAGCACAATGAGTCCTGTGGCGCCCGGAAACTGGGGCTGGTTGAATCTGGATGGGGGAAGCCTCGGTACCAAAGAGCTGAAAGATTGGATCGATAACGGATACGATGGGGATATAAGCCTCGACGAAACGGGCGCCGACGGTCGGCTTTGCACCTGGATCGGGGGCTCTTGCGGTGTCAGAAAAGCCCTGCAAAAACATTTCGAGAATATCGTGGACGACAACTTGATCCTCTGCATTTATGATAAGGTTACCGGCAACGGTGCCAATGCCCAGTTCCGGATTGTCGGTTTCATTTCGATGACATATACCTCTGTGGATATGCACGGAAAGACAGGAAGCATCGAAGGCGAGCTGAACGCAATCCAGAGCCTGCCCTACTGCGAAATTGGTGACGGAGCCTCACCCGAATCGAATGTTGTCACTGTCCGCCTCGTTCAATAGAACGCCCAAAAAGGTGTGCTGTTTGACAAACCAATTTTGTTGATTGTGACGCAACGACGAGATTGCTTCGCTCCGCTCGCAATAACAGAGAATGCTATGGAAACGCCATTGCGAACCACCGGCTCGCCGAAACCGGCGTTATGGAACCCTGGCGAAGGAGGGGAGCCCGCTGCTTGGGCACCGTGGCAATCTTGCGATTCTCCCCATAAAAACAACTGTCATGAATCAATATGGGCAGCAAAGCCCGAAACGCCCCACACCGCAAATCCCTCAAAAAATAGTTGCATTACTCCCTGGAGCAGGTATAATTAAAGCGTTAAGAGGTTATCGAGTCAGGTGCCTGTAATGTGGAGGTGTGGAGTTATGTTCCGGCGAACTATAAAAAAACGTGACGGGCAAATATTGGTTTGTGGAGCTTTGACGGTGCTCGCACTGGCGGCTATTGCAGCCTTAACTATCGATGTCGGCTATATGTTCAAAACGCAGGCAGATATGCAAAACGGGGCGGATGCGGCCGCTGTGGCGGCTGGCGGGGCTCTGGTGCAGGGACGCTCAGCTGGCGACAGTGAAGCTACATGCCAGGCTGCGGCTCAAGCCGAAGCCCAAAATCTCGCCGCATACAACTGCCCGGGCGCACGAGCGGAAGTGAAGTTCGGAACCTATCAGGATGGCAGTTTTGAACCTCTTACTGACTCTGACGGCGATGGTTACGATGACGACACCGGGGATATGGCCAGCGCCATTGGAGTAAAACTTTTCCGCGACGAAACCTCTTCAGGTGGCCCCCTGGCCCTCTTTTTTGCCTCGCTTGCCGGCCATGATTCAGTGAACATGAAAACAGCGGGATTGGTCGATATCCGTTACAACATCTACGCCATCGGTAACGACCTCCGCCCTTTCGCCGTCCCCTCTGCCGCCGTTTCTGGTCTCTCCCCCGGGGATAGCTTCACAATTAACCTGATGGAAGAAACGGAAATCGACGAAGACGGCGATGGAGAAACCGATTATACGCTGGCGCCCGGAAACTTCGGATGGCTGAATATGGACGGCGGCTCACTCGGGACACCCGAACTGGTCGAATGGATCGAGAATGGATATCCGGAACTGTTTACCATCGACCCGGACGTCGGCCATATCTGGATCGACGGGCTCACCGGTCTCCGCTCCTCCCTTAACAAACCTATCCAGGACGTTGTAGGAAAAAAGCTTTTCATGTGCGTGTTCGATACGATCGACGGAGGCGGAGCCACGGCCGATTTCCGAATTGTCCGGTTCGCAGGTGTAACAATAGACAAAGCCATCCTCAACGGGAAAAAATCCCGTATTGAGTGCACGTTCAACCGTCTTTCCTATGTCCCGGTCTGCATTACGGACGGCGATGGTGCGGAAGATCCGTCCGAGAACCTGTGCAAAATTACGCTTGTGCAGTAAATAACGCGCAGACGGCAATCAGTTGATCAGCCCTCAGGGCAAGCGCCATTTGTATCGACATGCAGCCGACAGCCCATCTCTCCAACCCATTGCCACACCAGTTTGTGTAATTAAAGCCCTGGCTCGTCCTTAATAAAGGAGCACGAGCCGGTTGCAAAAACGGTGGCACTTTCAGCTCCCTCGGGTATACTTAAAGTAGTGAGTTTAAAGACGTTTTTACAGAACACCCGGAAAGGTAACAAACAACAAACCAGGAGAAATACAGGTGCATTAAACTTTATTTCACACGCGTGCCGTATGAGAAAAGGGGTGAAAACCATGAAGAACGCCCTCAAGAAAAGAGATGGGCAGGTTATCATACTGTTCGCATTCACAGTCATCCTTCTGGCCATGCTCTGCGTGCTCACAATTGACGTGGGCTTTCTTTTTACCTCCCAGGCGGAATTGCAAAACGCCATTGATTCAGCGGCTCTCGCCGGCGCTTCCCAGCTCCATACCCGTTTCACCGACCCAAACTGGCGGGATAACGTCAAAAACGAGGCCATGGCGCTGGCCGAAGCCAACCTCGTCGCCGGAGAACGCCTCACCCTCACCGACAGCGATTTTCAGTTCGGACACTACAATGACACTACCGGCGATTTCGTGCCCGAACCAACCGCCTCCACCATCGATAGCGTGCGGGTCAGAGGACGTCGGACCGATGGCTCCCCGGATGGACCCGTCAGAACGTTCTTCGGCCCGATCTTCGGTTTCGACTCGGTCTCGTTCTCGGGATCGGTCGCCGTCGGCACTAAACCCCGCCGGTTCGTCATGTTCGTGCTCGACCGCTCCGGGTCCATGTGTTTTGACAGCAAACACGTGCATGAAAGAAGTAAACCTCTCTACGATCCTGCCCGTGACGAATACTACGCGCAGAACAGCCCCAGCGGCTGGTACGCCGTCCCCCAGTACGTTTACTACGCGGGCAACTGGCGCACCGGCTGGCTCTACGGCCGCGATATGAACACCAATGCGATTCTTACCTCTTCTGGCGGGGGACTCGACTGGCTTCCCACGGGTGTGCAGGATACGATTTCCTCGGACAGGTATTTCTACTTCCGGTCGCCGGAAGGTTCCAACAACCCCGCCTGGATGCACGTCCCCTCCAACGTGCGGATCTGTTCCTACTACGACAGCGATGAGTGGTACCATTACGACTACAACAACACCCCCGAGCAATGCGATTACGCCTTCGCCGACGCCTCCGTTCAACCCATCCAGAACACCATGGACGCCGCCTGCTCGTTTATCGATCTGCTGGACGCCGCGGACGACCGTGCGGGGCTGGTCACTTATTCCAGCGGCGCCACACTCGATTCCCAGCTCACGGGGGACTGGCCGGGGCTGAAAACCAGGATTCAGCGTTTCACCCCGTGCGGCTCCACCGCCGAGCCGGCCGGGATGGCATCGGCGGTTGGAGAACTGACCTCCAGCCGAGCCCAGGAATACGGTCAGAGAATCATGATCCTGCTCACAGACGGAGTTGCCAACGTCTCCAGCGGTCATTACTATAACGAAGGCAACGGCAGGATGGATCCGATGGACGCCAGCGTCAGCACGCCCATCGATGAAAGTGTTTACGACGATATGGGCTACTGGGCCGATCAGGCGAAACAAAACGGTATCCGCATTTACTGCGTGACGTTCGGTTCGAGCACGGATCAGGAAGTGCACGAGCAGATCGCCGGCCATACCGGAGGAGCCTACTACTACTCCGCAGATGCCGGGAACCTGACAGATATATTTGAGGATATCTTCCGCCGACTGCCACCCATACTGACGCACTGATGGACTTAATCGGGCGTCTGACGATCGTTCTGCGCCCGTGTCGCAAGCTTCCGAAAAACGGGAGGGTTTCAATGCGTCCGATTGCTATTATCTTTACCCTGGCCCTCGCCGTCACTGCTATCGTCGGCTATTTCCTGATCGCGGACGAATCCCCTAACACAGCGTCAAATACTCCTGCCACAGGCGAAACGGCAAATGTGCTCGGCAAATCCGAGCGGGAAAAGGGCAAACAGGATCAGCAAAGGAACAATCGCGAAACATTTGATAAAACGCGCCGTTATATCCAGTTACCCAGGCACATCCGGGGATTGCGTTTCGGGATGTCGGCAACCGAAGTGGCCAAAAAATGGAAACCGGCCTGGCACAAGAAGTCAAGAGGCACTGTTACCGCTGTGCACTACTTCGATGAATCCAAAAATGTCGAGGCACGTTTTGAGTTCAAGAAAGAGAAAGGACTACAGAAAATAGAACTCCGGTTCAAATCCGACGATAAGAACCAGTTGGCAGAACTCTACACTACTTATCGGCAGCGTTACGAAAAGCGTTACGGCGATTTACCTCACAGTTCAGCGACCTGGTGGGCCGACAGCTACATCCATGCCAGTATCCATAAGGGCAGAAATTACGTCTCGCTCACTTTCCGAAACCGGTAGAAATAGGCGCTCGATGGCATTTGGGGAACGGCAGCAATCTCCACCCAATTGATGCTCGTCAAAGGCTGAAAACATCCTCGGTGTAAATTTCTCCATCAGAAGGTCTGTAGAAACTGGCGCGCACATTCCGGAATCTTCCAGCGTTCGGTCCGGGCTAATTACCTTTCCCAGTTGAGAGGCCGTTGCACGCGCGTTATTCTGTATAAGTTCCATAATGCCCGCGGAAAAACCGCCTTCTGGACAGATTTTTCCCGTTTTCACATTTTCGAGGTGACACAATGTCCGGCGATCAAAAAACAGGTTGGCTTCGACATCTGATCACATTCATCTTCATTTTCGCCGTCGGAGGATTCATGATGCATCGGGGTGGCTGCTTGAAAAGTCAGCCGCCGCTTCGTCCGGAAAATGCCCGCATCGTCGATTTAAAAATCCAGGACTGGCAGATACAAGCGGAAATTGCCGATACCCCTGAGCTTCGCCAAAAAGGTCTGCAGGGGCGACAACATCTCCCCCAGGGCTCGGGCATGCTGTTCATACTTGATGAACCGCGGGTACCACAGTTCTGGATGAAAGATACAACAATCGAACTGTCAATTGCTTTCATTAAAGAAGACGGTACTATTGTCTCGATCAAACAAATGGAGCCGCGCAGTCCCGTACACATAAGCCCTGAGGAACCGGTAAAGTACGCTCTGGAGGTCCGCCAGGGGTGGTTTGCTGACCGGCATATTGGAGCGGGGGCAAAAGTGGAGATCCCGGAAGATATCCCCTCTGCCCCACCGCCCACGCCCGCAGAAACTGAGGGAGAAATGGAAACACCTACGACAGAAACGCCCCCGGCGGTTCCCGCTCCGTAAGGCCACGGCGCAAGATTCATACCCGATCCTGCATCCTTGCTATAGCCTGCATCTTACGGATGCAGGCTATATAAAACGGCGCGTGCCGTTCAAGCGTAAGAACTTACAACAACAAAAAGTGTTCACAATTTACGGCCAGTGCTACTCTGCCGGAAGATGTCTGTATGTTCCTTGTGAAAAAGGCGTTAAAGCAAACCGTTTCGCAACGTCGCGTTCGACTCGTTGCTGATCACGAATTTTAAGTTGTCAGATTTATGCGCCGTTTTTTTTAGTCCGGATTTTTGGCTCAGAATGGTTATGAACGGTGTTCAATAAACAAGCCGCGTGCAATTTGGCAATAGTGGGTTCAAATTATCCGTAAAATCCGGGCTAGCAGATTCCGGCAACTCCGCGTAACTTCCCATCCCAGCGAGGCCCATCGTGAAAATAATCGTCTGTGTCAAACAGGTCCCCGACACCACGAAAGTAGAAATTGACCCAGAGACTAAAACGCTCGTTCGGAAAGGTGTTGAGAGCGTGCTGAATCCGCTCGACACCTTCGCGGTCGAAGAAGCGCTTCGTCTACGCGATCAACATGGTGGCAGCGTCACGGCCTTATCGCTGGGTCCGCCGCAGGCCGAACAGATGCTGCGAGAAACACTGGCGTTCGGAGTCGACGAAGCGGCTCTGGTAAGTGGACGCGAATTCGCAGGTTCAGACACCTGGGCCACATCCTATGCGCTCGCACGCGCCACCGAACACCTTGGAGATTTCGATCTGATCCTCTGTGGCAAACAGGCCATTGACGGCGACACCGCGCACGTGGGGCCGGAAATGGCGGTCCACCTGGGGCTCCCACAACTAACATACGTCCGGCGCATCCATAGCATCGAAAATAAAACCCTTGTTGCAGAACGGCTCACAGACCGCGGCTATCAGACTGTCTCCGTTCCACTCCCCGCGGTCCTCACAGTGGTCAAAGATCTCAACGAACCCCGTCTGCCAAACCTTGCCGATCTGCACCGAGGCCGATTCGCCAGAATAAATCCAATGGGTGCCGATCCCATCAATGCTGACCTATCGCAGATCGGACTGGATGGCTCGCCGACGCGGGTCGTGCATATTTTCGCGCCAGATACCCACCGGGCGGGACGAATGTTTGAAGAAAACATAGACGAGGGCATGGAAGAAGTCGCAGACCTGCTCGAACAGGAGGGTCTGGTTTGAGTCATCTTCAAATTGACCACGAACGTTGCACCCTCTGCGAAAAATGCGTGGAATGCTGTCCTTTCGAAGCCCTTTCGATCAAAAACGAGCGGCTCCAGGTCGGGGAAGAATGTGTTCTGTGTGGAGCCTGTGTCAAAGAATGCCCCGAAGATGCCCTGAGTATCCCGGAAGAGAGCCCCGAACAGAAACCAGATCAGCAGGGTCTGGCCTCATACAGGGGGATTCTCGTTCTCTGCGAGCAACAAAATCAGGAACTCCATCCCGTCAGCCTCGAACTAATTGGCCGGGGGAGGCAACTGGCCGACCAACGCTCGACAGCCCTCACGGCCGGCGTCCTGGGCGACGATGTCATGGCAGTTCTCAAAACACTGCGAAATTACCCGGTGGATCGGGTCGTAAAAATCGAAAGCTCCGAACTGAAATCGTTCCGAAGCGATCTCTATGCCAGGGTCTCGGCTGAGTTGATTCAGCGCGAAAAACCCGAAATTGTCCTTGCCGGTGCAACCTCCGCCGGTAGAGCTTTCCTGCCGCGCGTGGCAGCCCTGCTGCGAACCGGCCTGACGGCCGACTGCACGGGTCTGGAAATCGACGAAGAAAAGGGGCTGCTGTTGCAAACCCGCCCCGCTTTCGGCGGGAATATAATGGCCACCATTATCTGTCCGAAGCACCGACCGCAAATGGCAACCGTCCGTCCGAACGTCCTGGAAAGACCGGAACCTCAGGATCGTTTGTCCAGCCCCGAGATTACCGCTTACGAACCGTCCGACCAATCGCTCGCTTCCGCACTGGAAATACTCGACGAACAAATCGCCGAAAAAGGGGAAACCAATATCGGCGAGGCCGATATCATCGTCTCGGGAGGACGCGGTGTAGGCTCTCCGGCGGGATTCAAAACCATTCATGACCTGGCGGATGCTCTCGGGGGAATGGTCGCGGCCAGCCGGGCGGCCGTCGATTCGGGGTGGATCTCTTACCCCCATCAGGTCGGTCAGACCGGCAAAACAGTCCAACCGCGGCTCTATGTGGCGTGCGGGATCTCGGGAGCCGTCCAGCATCTCGTCGGAATGCAGAGCGCAGACACCATTATCGCCATCAACACTGACCCCGGAGCTCCGATCTTCGAAGTCGCTGACTACGGTTTTGTAGGCGATCTCCACACAATAGCTCCGCGGCTTGCCACAACCATTCGTCAGCGCAAGGAGATCAGCTCATGAACCTCCTGGAATCCACACCTATCAGGACTGAGAAATGTCCGCGAATTGAAGACCGCAAACGGATAAGCGCGGAGTTCGCGGGATACCTGGCCGATGAAAGCCGAACGCAGGCGGAAGGACTCGACGTCATTTTTTTCCCGGAAAACCCCGCACAGGTTGCCGGAGCTGTCACACAATGCCACGATGCCGGGATGAAACTGACAGTTGCCGGCGCAAGAACGGGGATTGTCGGTGGCGCGGTGCCCCTTAAATCAGATGCTGTGGTTGCCCTGGAAAAACTCAATCACATCAAATCCGTGCGATACGATCCAGACCGCGATGCCTTTTTCGCACGGGTCCAGCCCGGCCTCGTGCTCGCCGATTTTCAGGAAGCCCTCCGCACCACGCGGCCAGCAGATTTGCCCTGGATCAGCGATAAAAACCGTGAGATGGGCATGAAAAAAATTAAAACTGCCGACGGACGCCTTTTTTACCCCGTCGATCCGACGGAAACTTCAGCTCAGATCGGGGGCACTGTGGCAACAAATGCCAGCGGTGCCCGCACCTTTCATTACGGTGCGACACGTGAATGGGTCGAAGGGGTGACCGTTGTCCTCAGTTCGGGAGAAATACTGCAGCTTCGTCGGGGCGACGCGACGGCCGACGATGGCATCTTCCGGCTCGCCAATTCTCTCGGGCAAGAAACCACCATTGACCTGCCTGATCTGAACATTCCCGACACCAAACATACGGCCGGTTACTATCTCGTACACGGTATGGATGCCGTTGATCTGTTCGTGGGGAGCGAAGGAACGCTTGGCCTATTGGTCGAAATCGAACTCCGTCTGGCGTTCGAACCACCGGAACGATTGTTCCTCACAGCATTTTTGCCCTCCGAAGAAAACGTCATTGAATTTGTCAACAGAGCGCGCATCTCTGAAGAGATCGACCCGCTTGCTATCGAATACATCGGCCCAAAAGCTCTGGACCTTCTCAGGGACAAACGGCGGAAAGAAGGGGCTTCAAGCGGCGTGCCACCTCTGGATGGAAATGCCGGCTGCGCGGTTTACCTGGAGATTAAGTTCGACGGGGACGATGAATTTCGGAAGATCTACGATTTTCTGGAGCAAGAATTGCAGGTGGCCGGGACAACGGCGTCAAAAAGCTGGGCCGGTTTTTCGCCGGGAGAACTCGGTCGTATGAAAGAGTTCCGGCACGCGGTCCCCGAATATGTCAACGGTATTATCGGGCGACGCCAGCGGAAAGTGCCGGCGTTGCATAAAATTGGCACCGACATGGCGGTCCCCAATGAACGGCTCGGAGACGTGATGTCGGTCTACCGCAAAACCCTTGAAGATTCCGGCCTGCAATACGTGATTTTCGGTCATATCGGCGATAACCATCTTCACATTAACATTCTCCCCGAGAATAAAGCCGAACTCGACCGGGCGATGGCACTCTATAAAAGTTTTGCCGACAATGTGGTGGCAATGGAAGGAAGCGTCTCTGCCGAACACGGGATTGGACGAATCAAACGGGATTTTCTATCAGTACAATTTTCCAACGAAGAGCTCGAGCAAATGGAAAATGTGCGTCGCCAGTTCGACCCCGAAGGAATGTTCAATCCCGGAGTTTTGTTCTGAACGGGGAAAAGCGAGCCATCCGAAACCGCAGAAATAGCCCGCTTTTATCAAGCAGTGCCTGTGCGGGAGCTGCGCGGAAGCCAAACGAAGGACGAGGAGCGCCCGCAGCCGCTGGTGTAGGTCGAACCATAAATATCCCCACCGCGGGGGGGATAGTATTCGTTTCGTGAGTCGGCCAACTTTTCCCAAGCTGAACCAAACGGCCTATTTCCGTCAATACGCTTTGGCTAATCCGGGCGCTGCCATATAATGCATTTGTATAGTCTTTGTTCAAATATCAGAGAGAGCCGCCATGCCGGACGATATGAAAAAGAAATTGGATGACCTTATCGACGACGGCAAATCGGAGCCGAAAAACCCCCAAAAAGACTCGGAAGAACTCCAAAGCGCCGTGCGACGGTGGCGGAAACAGTGCGAGGAACGCGTTTCCAAAAAAGCCGATAAAGAAATCCGATACGAGCGCGACATTCCCCGCATATCCTGCAATAATCCGGCGAACGATCGCAACCCGTCCTCGACCCGGGTCTCCCTCGAAGATGCTGTCGAAGGAGAAGAAGTATCCGTGCGGAAAGGCAGGACCATTTATCTGATTGAAACCGCGTTCTCGGAAAAACCGGAACACATCGAGTTGTACAGTGAATTCATCGAGGCGCTCTCAAAACCACAATCCGGACTCCGTCATAGAATGCGCGATCTCTGGCCCGCGGAGGGTTTAGAACCGGAAGATATCGTTTTCATGGACCTTGAAACCACCGGGCTGGGCAGTTCCCCCCTCTTCCTGATCGGTTCCATGGAATGTGAGAACGATCAATTAATTGTGCGCCAGTATCTTGCGCGCGACTACTCGGAAGAACCGGCGGCCATATTGCTGTTCAATCAGCGTTTCGCCGACAAAAAAATGCTCGTAACATTCAACGGAAAAAGTTTTGACCTGCCGTATCTACGCACACGGGCAGCAGCAACGGGGGTCGATCTGGCCGAAGAGCCGCTTCATTTCGATCTCCTCCATGTCTGCCGTCGCGTCTGGAAAAATCAATTGCCCAACTGTAAGCTCCAGACGCTCGAAACTTACATCTGTGGTCGTCCTCGGAACGGGGACATTCCCGGCGAACAGATCCCCGCGGCCTATCATCAGTTCGTGCGGAGCGGCAATGCCAACCAGATGGTAAAAATCCTCAAACATAACATGCTCGATATCGTTACAATGGCCGATATCATGCGTCGTTTCACGCAACCGCCTGAGGGAAATTCGGACTCCTGAAACCGACACAATGACCAGCTTCGAATCATTCATCCGCGAACTTGAAGATTCCCCTGAATACCAGGGACAAATCGTTCATATCCGCCGGGTCGAACCGAGGGACGCCAGGTACGGGGAGCTGGGGCGGCCCTTTCCTGCTCCGATCGAAAGGGTTCTGGAAGATCGCGGGATCGAACGGCTCTACTCCCACCAGGCTCTGGCCACCAATATGGCCCGAGATGGCCAAGATGTGCTCATCACAACAGGTACCGCCAGCGGGAAGACTCTCTGCTATGCCCTCCCGATTCTGGAAACGTTGCTCCAGGGGCGCCGGTCGCGTTCGCTCCTCCTCTTCCCCACAAAAGCTCTCACCCAGGACCAATTTCGGGGATTCTCCCGGGCGATGGAATCGGCGGTAATCGATGAATCGCTCGCCGGCGTCTACGATGGCGATACGCCCTCCTCACTTCGGAAAAAACTGCGCACAAACGCCTCGGCGATATTCAGCAACCCCGACATGCTTCATGCTTCGATTATGCCTCAACACGGGCGCTGGGCGGAATTTATTGCCAATCTCGAGTATCTGGTCCTCGATGAAATCCACGTTTATAACGGCATATTTGGCTCGAACATGGCCAACCTCATGCATCGTTTCTGGCGCATTTGTGAGCGCTACGGCTCAGATCCGCAGATCATTGCCTGTTCGGCCACCATCGCCAACCCCGCCGAACTCGCTGAACGCCTGACCGGCCGTGAAATGGAAGTTATCAGCGAAGACGGAAGCCCGCGAGGTGGCAGAACGTACCTGTTCTGGAACCCGCCAACGGTCCGCGAAAGAGATTGGCGTTCGCGCCGAAGCGCAAACGTTGAGGCCCACGACCTGATGGTCCGGTTGGTCCAGCAGGGTATTCCCACAATCGTTTTCTCGAAAGCCCGCGTCACCGCTGAGATGATCTACCGCTACGTGCGGGACAAACTCCGGGAGGAAACCCCGCAACTCGCGGGCAAAATCTGCCCCTACCGGGGCGGCTATCTACCTGAAGAACGCCGTGAGATCGAGCGCCGACTCTTCGAGGGCGAATTGATGGGCGTCAGCACCACGCCAGCGCTGGAACTCGGAATCGATGTCGGCGTGCTCGATGCCAGCGTGGTCGTGGGCTACCCGGGAACCCTCGCCTCGTTCTTCCAACAGGCCGGTCGGGCCGGTCGCGAGGAACGGGACGCCCTGGTGATACTGATCGGCATTGACACAGCAACCAACCAGTACGTGATGACGGAACCCGATTACATTTTCGGGCGCCCCATCGAAGCAGCGGTCCTCGAGCCCGAAAACCCCTTTGTGACGCTGGGACACCTACGCTGTGCAAGCCATGAGCTGCCACTCAGCGATGAAGAAGCCGATTCCTTCGGGCCGGATTCCGACCTCGTCCTGAGCGTTCTTGAGGAAAACCACAAAATCCACCGGATCGATGACAAATGGTACCACTCGGCAAGCGAAATCCCCCACCACGAGCTGGCGCTTCGCTACGCGTACGGTGAGACCGTGATGATCGAGGACGAAGAAACGGGTGAGGTCATCGAGGAAGTGGACAAAGCCGACGCACCGCCTCTTGTACATCCGGACGCCATTTACCTGCACAACGGAGAAACCTGGCGTGTGCTGGATCTGGACATGGAACGCAACATCGCCACCGTCCGGCGGATCGACGTCGATTATTACACGCAGCCGCTCGGCGGAGCCGATGTTCATCACATCGATCTGAAACTGCGCGAAAAGCCTTTCGGGACGGGTGTGGCACATTGGGGCGAAGTGACGGCCTATGACCGGACTGTGGGATACGAAAAGATCCACTTCTACGAACTCGATGCCATCAGCCGTCACGGACTTAACCTGCCGCCGCTGACCCTGGAGACAATGGCGTTCTGGATCGAGCCCCACGAACCACTTCTGGCCCGAGTTCGTAACGCCGGGCTAAACACCCACAGCGGTCTACGCGGCGTCGGCTACGCCACGCGTATGTTGCTGCCGCTGTTCATCACATGTAACACCCTCGATTTCTCCCACACCATTGGCAGCGCGAACTCCCCGTGGCAATCGATTTTCGTCTACGAACTCTACACTCACGGGCTGGGGTTTACAGAAAAAGCCTATGAGCGGCTCGGCGAAATCATGCCAGCCGTCCTTGAACACATAAAATCCTGCGACTGCGAGGACGGATGCCCCGCGTGTGTTGGCAAACCACTCCGGCAATTTGCCTCCTGGAACGTCGAACGCCACGAGGGGGCCGTGCCGAGCCGGGAATCCGCAATTATGATTCTCGAAGGTCTGCTGGGCGATCGCTCGGCCCTGGATTGTCCGGACCGCACAAACCTGGCGGACCGAACCGACGGTGAAAAAGCGCGCCTGCGGAAAGCCCTCCGCCGGAGACTCGAGCGGATGCGCGAACCGCGTCTGCTCCACCGGATTGAACCGCCCCCCCCGGAAGGATACCCTGAGCCGATCGAAGAAGAAGTCCTGGACCGCCCCGATGTGGCACAGCGACGCCGCAGCCGACGCGATTTCCACAAGAAGCTGCGTCAGCGTCTCGAACAAAATATCCCCGACGAACGTCTTTCCCCGGAAACCGGGAAAAACGGTGCTCCTCAGGGTATGAAACGCGGACGCGGAAGCCGAAAACCAATTGATTTCCCCGGAGCACCGCTGGTCAGAGATACCAGGGCGGCCGACATTCGCGGACGCTATGAGCCCCAAGAAACACAATCGGCCCCCGAGGAGGCGTCCGTCGAAGGAGAAAAGCCCACAAACAACGAGGAAAAAGCAACAGGCGAACAGCCGCGGAGCCTGGGAGATTCAATTGCTTCGCGGGCACGAAAACTGAAGAAAAAACGATCTGAAAACGAATGAGCAACGCCTTCCCGGCAAATGGTAGAAATGACAGGATGGCTCCCGGCCATTTTCGATTGCGAGGAACCGTCATTTTGGAAGCGGGGGGACGGGATGATCGATGATGAGAAAAAAATTTGTCCGAAGTACGGCAAATCGCTGGTCACCCGAGCGGACCAGGGAGCCCCAGCAAAATGTCCCTATTGCGGAGCGAAAACGGAACCGGCCGAAGATGTGAACGAAAACTGGGATACGCAGGATCTCCAGTATCTCCCGTCCGAAAACGTATCCCTTGAGGAAATCGAATCCATCTGGGCCGATTCCGTCTCCGGTATTCAGGACGCAACTGTCTCGATCGAACCGGAACAACGGGAAACCGAGACGCCGACAAACCTCTCCATCAAGCAGAAATCCCTCAACTGGGCACCGATTCCGGACGAATCGGCAGCTGACTATGAACTGTTGAAACAGATCGGCGAAGGCGGTATGGGCGTTGTCTATTCGGCCAGACAAACCTCGTTTGATCGCGACATTGCCCTCAAAATGATGAAAGAGGACTCGGCTCAGAGCCCCGCTGCCCGCGCCCGATTCCTCTCCGAAGCCGCCGTTACCGGCGATCTCGACCACCCGAATATCGTTCCGGTCCACGATCTCGGTTCGGATGACCAGGATCATCTGTTCTACGCCATGAAAAACGCGCGCGGCCATCGCTGGGAAGAGGCCCTTGCCGCTAATTCCAAACAGGAAAACCTCGACATCCTGCTGCGCCTGGCCGATGCCGTTGCATTCGCACATTCCAAAGGCGTGGTTCACCGGGATCTCAAACCTGAGAATGTCATGCTCGGAGAGTTCGGCGAAGTTCTCCTCATGGATTGGGGGCTGGCCGTCTCGTTCAGTGAAATGGGAAAAGCCGAACCGGTTGGCTCTCAAACTGGTCCCGGCGGAACGCCCGTGTATATGGCTCCAGAAATGGCGCAAGCCGATTCTGAGAAAATCGGCCCGGCAAGCGATATTTATCTGCTCGGGGCTATTCTATACGAAATTCTCACCGAGCGGCCGCCGCATACCGGCAACAACGTGATGCATTGTCTGATGAATGCAGCTCATAACCGGATCCAGCCAGCCGAAACCGAAGGTGAGCTGCTGGATGTGGCAAAAAAAGCGATGGCCACTGACATCTTGCATCGTTACGAAACCGTACAGGACTTTCAGAACGCCATCCGGGAATGCCGGGCCCACCACGAAAGTCTCGCCCTTTCCTCACGCGCCGACGATCTGCTGCACCAGGCCCGCGAAACGGGCGAATACGACATGTTTTCGCGCGCTCTGCTAAGTTTTGAGGAAGCGCTCAACCTCTGGCCGGAAAACCACCATGCCCGGGAAGGAACAGCTGAAACCGCACTCGAATACGCAGAATCGGCTTATAAAAACCGCGATCTGGACCTTGCGGAGCCGCTGCTGGACCCGGAGGATGATCGCCACCGCGGCCTGCTGAGCAAAGTGGGATCCGCCCGGCGGGAGCGCGACGCCCGCCGCAAGCGCCTCCGGTTCTTCAAATACGGTTCGGCCACGCTGGTGGGAGTGGTCCTGCTGGTCATGACGGTGGCTTTTTTCTGGATCCACAGCGAAAGAAACCGGGCGGTTCGCTCCGAGAAAAACGCCGTGGCCGCCCGAAATCGGGAGCAGAAGCAGCGCCGGAAAGCCGAAAATGCGCTCCGGCGTGCGGAACGCGAAAATTACTACCATAGCATTGCGCTCGCCGACCAGCACATCCAGAACCGCGAGTTCGACAAACAGAAAACCCTTCCGAAATAACAGCCTTATCGACAATTGACCGTGCAGCCCGCAGTCTGGCATTCTCCACCAATGGAAAATGGCTGGCGTGTGGCGGAGGAGACGGCGCTCTACAGATATGGGAAACGGACTCATGCCAAGAACGCCTTGAGATTCGCGCTCATAGTGGATGCACGCATTCGGTTTCTTTCTCTCCGAATAACAAACGTTTAATCAGCGCCGGAGAAGAGGGAAAGGCGCGGCTCTGGCAAATCCCATCGGGGAAACTTACCCGTGTCCTGCGCGGCCACACCGACGGAGTTAACGTGGCCGATTTCTCGCCGGACGGTTCACGAATAGTAACTGCCGGCAAAGACAAAACCGCCCGGATTTGGGATGCTCACACCGGGCGACAGCTTTTGTGTTTGCGTCCGAAACTGGGAGAAATTTTTTCGATCCGCTTTTCCACGGACGGCCGGCAGCTTTTGGTCTGCGGCAAAACAGGGTCAAAAATTGCTCTCGCAGTTAACAGTTCCTTCTCCTCGAAAACCCTATATGAGCAGAAAAGGAAAGCGTGGGTACTCAGGTGGGAGAAGACGCATTAGACCTTGCGCGATCTGGTAAATCGATGCCGAAAAGATGGCGCTGACTTGCGAAACAAGGAAATTGACGATAGACTTATTTTAGTTCTCGGTACGGTCAAACGGGTGAGGGGCTTTCTTGATAAAGACCCAGGATTAAAAAAGGTATGCACATGCCCGAGAATGGACTAGATCTGGCCAATTTGTTCTTGAACCTTGCGGACAGTCAGGGGGTGGCAGAACTACGTGAAGAAATCTCGGCGGAAAAGCATTTAATTGAAGAACTGGAAGAAGAATCCGAATCCCTCACGCCCGCCCACGGGGACGGCAACTTAAACGAGCTTACTGCCCTGTCGGACGCAATAGATGAACTCGGGGCTGAAGATCCTCTGGCAACTTTCTTCAAACTTTCTCTGTTCAACCAGCGTCTTTCAACGATTGATATCAGCACCCTCAACGCTTCGGCAAAAGACCGACTGGAAGAAGTCAGTGAAAAACTCAACGAGAAGCGAGAAACTGTCCTGAAAAATTGGGATGAGGCCACGGGCGAAAAGATCCGGCAGCTGGGAGATCTTATGACAAGCGTACGAAGGTCTCTGGACCTGATTTTAGCACGAATTCATGAATCACACGCAGACACCGACCGAGAACGTATACTCTCACTGACAAACCAGGTGGAAAAACTTGCGCGGACCAAAGAACAGATCAAAGACCTGGTCGCCAGAGTGCCGGGGATTGAAACCGACGGATTGCCAGGCTGGCAAAGTCTGGAAAAAGCGGAAAATGCTATTATCAAACCGCATTATAAAAACGTTTTTCTTTTCAAATGCGCCGTTTTGATGACGCGTGCAGATGGCGAAATCTCCGCCCTTGAAAAGGACTTTCTGCAGTCAATCGGTGAGAGAATTCATCTTTCTCCCGGAGAGACAGAAACTTTGATCCGGCAGGCAGGGAAACTGGGGTTCTCTAATTTTGAAGCCGACGTGGCCGAAGCCCAGGACCTTATTCACAAGCTTTATCTCTGTGCTCTGGCCGATGGAGTCGTCGCGGAATCAGAAAAACGAATGCTCCAGAGAATTGCCAGAGCCATTAATCTCGATGAAGGTTATATCTCCAGTTTACTTTCAGGCAGCCAACATTCCGAGGTTAATTTTTTGGATCCCACCACGGTGAAAAAATGCGTCCGCACGCAGGCAAGAAAACCCGAAAACGCGTTCTTGGCCGACGATATCCCGCCGGGCCGCCTCGCCGATTTGTGTAAAAAACTTGAGGTTCCGGCTGATGAAACTCCCCTCCTGGTCTATGATAATTGTTTCCTGGACAAAAGTCTGGAATCCGCCATTCTGACCGGCGGGGCTCTGTATTTCACAAACCCCCGTGGTGTCACCAAATGCGTCCAGCTGTCAAATATTGAAGACTGCAGAACGTCAATAAAGACCAGCGTGATCGAACTGAAAGACGGCCGCAAATTAAAAATGAGTCGAGCAGCCTTTCACTTTCTTGAGCTTGTGCTGACCTGTATCGACGAGAACTTACGAAGCGTCTAAAACGCTTGGCCCCTCCCCAACCTTCCCCAAAACCTCATACCAGCGCAGCTCCCAGAAGAAGATAAATCAAGATGCAAATTACGTCATTCAGTATCGTCACGAACGGCCCCGCACTGATGGCCGGATCGAGACCATACTTATCGAATGCCAGTGGCAGCAATGTGCCGAGCGAGCCTGCCGTGAGAATAGCAACAAATACGGCCAGACCTACCAAAGCCGCGATTGGCTGATTGACATTCGGGAAAAGCAAACCCAGGACCGCAGCCGCCAGCCCACAGAGAATAGCAAGCAAGAGTGTCACAACCCCCTGTTTCAAACTGAAGGTCAGCAGGCGCCCAAACTGGATATCCCCCACCGCAAGTCCCCGCACCACGATTGTCGAAGCCTGAATGGCGACATTTCCTCCCATCAACGGTATGACGGGGATGAAAAAGGCGATTTGAACGGCTTCCAGTGTATTCTCAAATCGGCTCACCATGAACGCTATACCCAGCCCCCCCAGAAGCGTCAGCAAAAGCCACGGCAATCTCAAACGCGTGCTGCGGAGAACCGTTGCTCGCACGGGGTCCTTCTCGGTAGTCCCGGCAAGCCGGTACATATCCTCATCCACTTCTTCTTGTTCGGCTTCCAGAATATCATCGCTTGTGACAACTCCGATAAGCCGGTCTGTTTGATCGACAACAGGCACAAAATCCATACCGTAGCGACTGGCAAGGCGCACAACTTCTTCCTGGTCGGTTTCGGGTGTAACGGTAGCAATTTCCGGTTCTATCAAATCTTTGAGATCCCGGTTGGGCCCGGCGAAAACAAGTTTATGGAAGGGCAGATGGCCAAGCAACTGACCTTCTTCATTGCTCACAAAAAGGCGCGCAAGAGTTTCGCTTTCCCGGCTACTTTGAGTAATCTCCACCGCCTGTCCCGCCGTAATATCGCTGGCCAGGAGCACAAAATCCGGCGTCATAATACCGCCCGCGGTGTCAGAAGGATGCTCCAGCAGACTTCGTGCTTGTCTAGCTTCTTCAGCGGGAAGATTTTGGAAAACAATTTCCCGTTTTTCGACATCCAGAACATTCAGAAGATCCGCAAGCTCGTCCGGTTCCATATAGGAGGCTGCCCGCGCAATCACCCCCGGAAGCGCCTCAGCAATCTCGCGCACAGTCCCTTCGCTGAGCTCATCGAGCACTTCGCCGGCCGTTTCTTCGGCGAGCTGGCGCAGAAGCGAGACCTGTTCCGCAGAATCCAGTTCTTCCACAATCTCAGCGACATCAGCCGGAGGTTGTCCCTGGAGCATGGACAGAGCCCCCCGAATATCATCGGACTCGATAAGCTGTTCTACCTGCTCCATGATGTGCTGCCTCAGATCCTCGTCCGAATTTTTTGGTTTTATGCTCAAACAAACTCCCCTTCGATCGACACAACATTGAATTGAAACCACCGGAAGCAGGTCCACGACAAAAATCCCACAACTTTTAATTATAGATGAATGAGAAACGCAAATCCAAGGTAGCAGAAATGACAGTCGTATGTGTTGACAGAAACGGGGTATGAACGGTAGATTTGAAGATGGGGGAGATCATTGGTTCCACAAAAAGCGGATAATGCCATTTACCATTTACGAAGAAACGTTGGCAAGATATGAAAAACGGCCTCAGGCCTCTGACCATTTGGGAGATCCTCAACCGGAGTCTGCGTCTTTATCGTCGCCATTTTTTGCCCCTTTTCGTGGTCTCGCTGATTCTCGGCTATGCCGGCTATGCAGCCAACAAACTCAGTCTGTATACGGTTCAATCCTACTACGACAAAGTGGCGGCAAATTTACAGGGCATAAAGTCCATCGACGCCATCCTCCTTCTCCTGCTGCTTTTTGGTCTCACGGCGATAACAATGGCTGTTCTGCTGATAAAGTACGGAATTCTCTCGGCCTATGTAAGTAAAGCCTACCTCGGAAACGAAATGAACATTTCGAAAATAACAACCGGGGTACCTTTTGGATCCGTTCTTGGATCCTGTCTCCTGGCCACAGCCTTAATTTGTTTCGGGCTTCTATTTTTTCTGCTGCCCGGATTTATCCTGACAATCGTTTTTATTCTTGTGCCGACTGTGGCCGCTATCGAAGGGAAATCTCCTATCCAAACACTGAAAAGAAGCTGGTCAATGGTGAGGATTTCGATGCCTGGCGGATTCTTCGGCAACAATGTAATGAAACTGATGATTATCTGGATATTTGTCGCGATACTCGATCTTCTGGCGCGGGGGGTTATGACGTCTCTAACTCAGCTCGCACCGCATGTTTGGAAAATGGAACAGGTAATCGAGGCCCCCTTCGGCCAATGGAGTATCACGGTGCTGCGGCCGAGCTACCAGGTTGTAATGGGACTTCTTGGAGAAAGTATTCAGGCCTTTTTCCTGCCCTTCGCTATCTGCGCCCTGGTACCTCTATACTACGACATTCGAGTTCAAAAAGAAGGACTCGACATCAGCCGATCTCTCGAAATACTCCAGACCGACAGGCAAGCCGCTGGCACAGTGGGAGGAGAGTAAAAAATGCGAAAAAGCCGCGCCTTCTTAACAATCCTCTTACTAACCCTTGTCTTTCAAGTAGTGTCGCGGGGCGGCGAATATCCACACGACAAAATGCTGAATGATCTGGAAACGCTCGGGGAACAGCTGACAAGCGATTGGGCCAGAAAACGACCGGAGCTCTGGCGTGATAGAGCCCAGGTTATGTTCAAACGTATGCGGTGGGCGCTTTTAATAGAAAACTCCAACATTCCAATTCGCATCACCGAAAAGGGAGACCACTTGATTTCGACCATGCGGTATTGGTGTGAAGGAGAAGGCGACCCGCTTCCCGAACCCGAAAATTATTACAGATGGTTGGAAGAGCTTTCTTCTCTGCTTCAACAAGCTCAGCCGCTGTCCGCGTCCCCGCCGGCTCGCCCACATCGCCAGTGGGCGCAACGGGAACTCAGATTCCTGCTCGGCCAGCCACGCTATTCGCATATGGCCGAAAAATCCCAGGGTCTGAACGAACGTATCGCAGAATTTGTCTCTCGTTACGTAATCCAGCCGTTATTCGGCCGACAGAGGCGCTCTGTTCGCCGGATTGGTCTCATCATATGTATCGCGTTGCTTGTGTTGATCGGGATCCACATGATCTGGGAAACCGTCCGTGCCTTATACCAAACGTCGAAAGAAAAAAAGAAACAAACCGAGGATGTCCCAACAGAGAGCGTGGCCTTGAGGCGCGCGGCCCCCGGGGAATTGCTTTCCCGTGGTGATAAAGCACGGGAAAGCGGGCAATACCTGCGCGCCGCAGGACTCTACTATCTGACACTCCTGTCAATTCTCGCACGGGAAGGTTGCACCGCGCTGGACCGAACTCTCACCAACTGGGAACACTACCTGAGAGCTCGGCGAAGCGGTTGTCTCGCAGAGTCGGAAATCCAAAAACTGGAACGTGTAAATACTTTCTTCGACAGATGCTGCTACGGCGGGGAAAAAATCTCTGACAACCAGATAGACAATTTCCGCAAGCAAATAATTGAGCTTTCCAATGCCATCTGACTTCTCACATCTCAAGCTTCTTCTGGTCGCAGGAGTCATCCTCCTGCTGGCCGTCCTTGCCGGCGCCCTGACTGCCCGCCAGGAGAGAGGCATAAAATCGCCCCGACGAAGCATACGAAGCACGGATGCCAGTGGGATACGGGCTTTTTATGAGATGCTGGCATCCAATCCACGCTATCAAGTTACTTCGATGGGCCGGATGAGCGATTTATTCACACACAGAGGAGTTCTGATCATCGCTGGCCCACTCGAAAAACCGCCCACCCGTAAAGAAACCGATCGCATTATCTCCTGGATTAAAAAAGGGAACGGATTGCTCTATTTTGTAGGAACCGAAAAAACTGATCGCCCCTCCTCCCCTCTCGAACAAGAGATGACACGAACCACCAAAAAGCGAATGGGATCCATTCCAACACATCTTTTGCGAGAACTTCGGTTGGCCACAATCAGAGGGAAAATCCCGGCTTTTAGCCCGGCTCCCCAGATCCTCCAATCGGTATCGACAGAAACCGCTTATCCTCTTCAGCTGAAAGGCATCTCTCTTTACGTCAGAGGACTGGGGTCACTTGTAACCTGGCGAAAACTCGGAGAAGGGCGAATCGTCACCGTTGCCAGCAGTGTCCCTATTCAAAACCAACACATCGAAAAGTCCCATAATCTCGATTTCTTACTCTGCGCTGTCGATTTGCTTAAAGGCAAAAATAACGCTGTTCTATTCGATGAACTACATCATGGTTATGCCCGAAAAGCAGGCATGGCCGAACTGATCGGCGTCCAGGGATTTGCCGCCGCCGCTATCCAGTTCTTCATCTGCGGTCTTCTTTATGTGTGGCTTCAGGGACGCCGCATGGGCCCCCCGGTCGAACCACCGAAAAAAAGTCCCGGGGGGCGC
Organism: Candidatus Brocadiia bacterium; assembly: GCA_046538485.1. Classification (GTDB taxonomy): domain Bacteria; phylum Planctomycetota; class Brocadiia; order SM23-32; family SM23-32; genus JBKHIT01. Next base: position 72,789 of record JBKHIT010000018.1, read on the forward strand.
AAAGAATACCTGGACGCGGCGGGTAAGCTTTACAGACAGAACTGCTCTCCGGGAGAAATAGCTTCCGCTTACGCCGACTTCGTCAAAAGAAAAATCGCTCGTTCTTCCCAATTCCCGGCCAATCCCAGAAAAGAACAACTCGCCTCCATACTGGCCGAAGAAAACCGCCAGATGCCGCAAAACGTTCAGGATCTTCTGGCCGAAGCGTCTGAAGCGAAGTGGGAAGGGACAGACCCCGATCGCGCGACCCAAATAATTCGGGAATTAAACCGGTTAATCCACACCGAACACCCCGACAAAAAGCATTCAAATACCTCTAAATATCGGGAGAAATGGCATGGAAGTTGATGCCACCGAAATAACACAAAATATCCAGAACGAAATCTGCAAAATTGTTCACGGTCTCGATGCCGTGATCGAAGAAGTGCTCGTGGCCTATTTTGGCCGCGGGCACGTCCTGCTGGAAGGCGTACCGGGAACCGCTAAAACACTCCTGGCAAGAGCACTCGCCCAGAGCGTTGCTCAACAGTTCAAGAGAGTTCAGTTCACACCGGACCTAATGCCCGTCGATGTGCTGGGGACACGCGTTTTTGACCTGGCATCCCGAACTTTTAACTTCGAAGAAGGACCTGTCTTCAGCGAAATCCTGCTCGGGGATGAGATCAATCGTACTCCTCCCAAAACCCAGTCCGCTCTCCTGGAAGCCATGCAGGAACGCAGGGTGACAGTAGACGGAGAGCCGAGGCCGCTCTCGGAACATTTCTTTGTCATCGCCACCCAGAACCCCCTGGAGTTCGAGGGCACGTTTCCTCTCCCGGAATCCCAACTCGATCGATTCATGCTGAAGATAGTTGTCCCCTATCCTGACGAGAACTCGGAAGTGAACGTGCTCCAGCAACATCACGAAGGTTTCAGAATGGCAGCCGGAGACCTACCTGAAATCGAAAAAGTAGCCGACTCCGATGATCTCCAACATGTCTTTGATGCCGTCGAGGGGATTACCGCCCACCCGGAACTGCTTCGGTACACAGCAAAAGTCATCCGGGAAACGCGGGAAGTCCCAGATCTCGCTCTGGGCGCAAGTCCGCGCGCAGGCGTTGATCTGCTCGCTGCCGCCAAGGCCCTTGCCCTCGTGCGGGGAAAATCGTATGTAACACCCGATGAAATAAAACGAATTGCGCCCCCGGTCCTGAGGCACAGGCTACCGCTGAAACCGGAAGCCGAAATGGAAGGACGAAACGTGGACGAAGTCCTGGAAGACGTCTTCCGAAGAATCGATGTGCCGAGGATGGATAATGCCGACACGTAAAACACTGCTGATTTTCGTTATCGCCGGTGCCTTCTTCCCGCTTACCGCCGTCACCCCTGTGGCGGCATATGGCATTGTGCTGCTTGACGCTGCCATCCTGCTGGTCTTTCTGATGGATCGGTTTCGTCTTGCCTCCTCCGGATCCATCTCCCTGGAACGTCATCATCGCCATGTTTTCTCCCTCGCACAAAACAACCAGGTTGAACTGCAGATCACAAACGAATCAACACTGGCGGTTCGTGCGACGGTGCGTGATAATCCGCCGGTACCCTGTAGCAGCGGCCCTGAGACACTGGAAATGCAAATTCCCGCGGGCCATCAAGCGATAAGAATATACCAGATAAAACCCACTGAACGGGGATGCTTTCATTTCAAAGAAGCGGTGGTGCGTAACTGGAGTCCCCTGGGACTCGCTTTTCGTGACCACCATTTTCCAAAGCCCGGCCCCCCATCCGCAAGGGATCACTGTGGAGATTCGTTCGATTTCATCGTTTACCCGCGTTTCGCCACTGCTACCAGAAGAGAAGTAGCCGCCTTCGCCGAAACTCAAGAAAGCGGATATCACAAACTTCAGCGGAGAATCGAGGGCACAACACCTTCTCAGATACGCCAGTGGGTTTCCGGCGATAGTTACCGCGACATCAACTGGATGGCCACAGCTCGTTACGACCATCCAATGATAACCCAGTACGACACCGATCGGAACCAAACGGTCTACCTCTTCATCGATTGCGGCCGACTGATGAACGCTTCCGCCGGAGAGCTGACGAAACTGGATCATGCAACCAACGCGGCTGCTGATCTGACACGTCTCGCGATCGACCGTGGAGACCACGTCGGGCTCTGCTGCTTTTCAAACAGCGTAAAAATCTGGCTCAAAGCAAAGGGCAGAAGCGAACAAATGCTCCGCATCATGGAAGCTCTCGCAACACTTTCGGCGAATCCCGTCGCCACAAATTACGATTTCGCCGTCAACTATTTTCTTGCCCGTAGAACGCGCCGCAGTTTCTGCCTGTTTCTAACAACATTTGCCGAATCCGCGTCCTCCTGGGATTTCTTGAAAAGAATTCATTCGCTGAGCCCCAGAAACATCCCGGCGATCGTCGACCTGACCGATCCTGCTCTGGAAACAGCACTGAAGGAAGATCCGGAAGACTACGCTCGGGCCTGCCGCAAACTGGCCGCCACCGATCTTCAGGAAGAAACGGAACGATTCGGGGAAAAACTCAAACATAAAGGCGGACATTTCCTGCAAACACCATCTCAATCCGTGTCAGCTACCGTGCTGCAGAGTTACCTCGACGTCAAATCGCGCGGGTTGCTCTGAATCTGTCAATGCCGGCTTCGGGTTTATAATCAGCTCAGATCTCATTTTGTGGGCTGGTCCCGGCGAAAGCAGACTCTCCCTCATTCCCTGATGATATGTTCTTGCGGCCGCTCAAGCAGAGGAAAAGATACAGAAGGATCCCGGCGCCTATCCCAACCCCGTACTTGACCAGATGGCTGGCACTTCCCGGCGACACGAACCCTTCCATAAAACCCGCAAGGGCCAGGAAAGGTACCGCTCCCAATGCGAGAAGTGTGGCGTCTCGTGACCGCATTCGAAGCGACGCCAGGCGGGTGTATGGCTCCGGCCGCACGAGCGAATCCCCAAGGATTACCCCCCCCGCCGAAGCCAGGAGTATGGCGGAAACTTCCAGAACCCCGTGTCCGATCATGAAACCCATCAGCTCGCCAAGCAGGTTGTATTTCCAGCACAGTGCGGTGGCAGAACCCAGCATCAGACCATTCGAAAAAAGGATATAGATCGTTCCCACGCCAAAAACGATCCCGAGCCCGAAGGCACTGAAACAAACGAGCGCGTTGTTGTAAAAAATCGCCGCCGAAGCCACTGACGCCGGCACCATTGAGAAGAAATCTGTCCAGAGTCTACCACGACGGACGCCGTCAATGGCCGATGATGGCATGTAAAGCTCAGCCCATCGCTCGTCTATGTTCACCAAAAGCACACCGAGCACACACCCCAGGGCAAAAAATCCGAAAGCAAACAGAAAATAGCCCACATTGCGGCGGAAAGCACGCGGGATTTTCCTGAATATCACGGCGCCCAGGCCGAAGTCACTCCGTGAACCTCCGTAGACCGCCCCATAAGCACGCCCTACGAGCAATTCCAATCTCTGGCGATGGGGGCTGTCAGGAAAATGGGTTTGAGCTTCGGCAAGATCGTGTGAGGCCCTTCTGTAGAGGCTCAGGAGTTCCTCCACTTGTTCCTCTTCGAAATCGGACTCCGATTCGTATTCTTCCAGCAATTCTTCAAGCCGCACCCACTGTTCCTTCCTCTGCTCGGCGAAAGTTTTCTCGTTCAAAATCTCATCTCCCCGGACCAGAGTGAGATTCGGTATGCCGTTGAGCGCGCGCCCAGAGAAATTGCAGCAGGTAGTTCCAGGCCTCGGTATTTTCGAAATACGACACGAGTTCGCCCTCAGGGTCAACGACCTTCCGCCGCATCAACTGCACCAGGTGTTCAGCAAGTTCTTCCCGTTTCTCCTCTTCGAAATTTTCGCGTCGCACCAAAAACCGTCGTAACATCTCCGTTTCCAGCGGTTCCAGATGAACTTTGATCCGCGCCGGAAGAAGTAGATGCAGTTCCTCGCAAATATCCTCGTAATCGATGTCGGGAACAGACGTTTCCTCGTCCTCATTAACCGGTTTTTCCCTGACGACCACGGTCCCGGCCGTGAGATCGCCAATGCGTTGCTCAGAAGAGGTAATGAAAATAGAAACAAGGCCCACCCCATAGAAAGCGGGCAGCCAGTCCACAACACGTAAAAGGTTTCGAAGAATTGAGCTCAACAGGTCCAGGGGCGCCCCGTTGCATTTAACAATACGCAACCCCATTCGTTTTTTCCCCGGTGTCTGGCCTCCGTGCGCGAGATCATAGTAAATGTAATAACCGAAATGCAGACAAAATCCCGCGATCAAAGCTCCCGCTATTACGTAATCGCCGAGTCCCGGGAAATTGGACGACACGAATAGGGCGGGGATAAGGATCACGATCGAGAGTGCGAGCCGGACCAGAAAATCGATACCATAGGCAGCCATTCGGCTCCCTGCCCCTCCCAGGGGAAGTAAGACCACCACCTGCTCGGGTGTCTCAATCTCAAGTCTGGCATCCAGCGATTCAGCCAACAATAATCTCCCGTCCGGCAAATGGAATTTTGCTCCTCTCCATCTTAACCAACCGTGACCATTCGCTCACACGGAAATCCCCTGCCATACCACCTCGCGATGAAAGGATACAGTGGGCTACCGCTTTTTCACGAAGCATGTGCCTATCGCCGCGATGACACCAGCAATCCTGATTCTTTGAGCCCGAAAGGCTCCGGTAACATTCAGAGATAAACCCCGGCCCCTATATCCCGTTTGGATAGGCCGTATCACTCTTTCTCGAAGCCGAGGTGGGCGAGCCATTCGATTTCGGCATCGGCGAAATCAGCTTCTCCGAACTCCTCGGTGTATTCGTAGCTCAGGTACGCAAAAAACGGGGAAATGCCCATCAGGTCCAGAAAAGTTTCCAGCGTATCTTCGGCAAAGACCGCCTGGGTTCCCAGAATATCGAGAAGTTCTTCTTCCTCCGCGTCTTCCGGCAATATCGGCCGGAGATTCGCCACGCGATCCTGCAAGAAAGCATTGTCCTGGCGGCTTCCGCGACCCGTTTCTGGAACTTCGTTCTCGGGCTCTTCCTCACGTACCCCCCGCATCTCAGGGGCAACCTTTTCGGTCGACATATCATAGACCCCTCCGGAGCTGTCGTCATCGGCGGACATCGCTGCGAGCGAATCGCGCCAGTCTTCGGACTCCTTCCGGGACATTGAATCGAGGGCATCCATGGAATCAAACTCGTCACGTTGCTCTCCCCGGGCCAAAAGACAGTACTGCCAGCTATCGCTGTCATTTACACCACAGGTCAGAGCATAGGTTCCCAGCTGACTCGAAAGATGGGTAGCAAGCTCTTTGCTATCCATCAGGTCCGAGTCGAGAATACCGACCCATCCGTTGCTTGGTTTCGCGATGCGGAACGCACGCAAATGGGACTGCCAATCCTGGACGTCCCCCTCGGCAGGCAGGTTCTCGGTCGGGCGATAGCCCGCTTTTTCCATGAGGCCCTCAATGGCCCCGACGACTTTCGATCCGTCCGATATCATAACGTGCGTGCTGTTCGCGAAACTACCCATTGGCTCGCTTCTCCTTCGGGCGAAGAACGATGATGCATAGAGCGATACGAGAACTCCAGGACCCATTATAGTTATACCATCCGAGCCATCAGTTGGCCAGCCAAACCGGCGTTGGCTACTCGGGAAGGAACATGTTTTTTTTCAAATCCTCACGGATTCTCCTGGCTCGGCGGAGCTGTACCTTTTCTCCACTCAACCCTTGCCCCCAAAAAAGCTACCACCGCACCCTGGGTTTACGCTGGCGCGCTTGCTGCGTGACAGTCGCGACGTTGCGCACCCTGTCCCGTTCCGCATCCCCTGGTGGCCGACATCGGGGCGGACTGGACTTCAGAACCGCTCCCGCGGGGCTCGAGTTCAGAACGCGGGCCTACGGCTACCTCGCATTTCCCAACGTTTGTGCGCCTCAAGTCCAGTTTCGCCCGCTCAGTACCGGGCTCAGCTGAACTCGAGTCTCCCGGCTACACGGTCGAGAAGCGGGGTTGCAGGCTTGCAGAATGATTGACACCAGACATGAGGTTTATATTACAACAACCTTTAAAGACGTTTCCGGAGGGAAGCTGAGGAATTTGCACCCATTGGGATGGGAACAGGCAGCACGATTTTCGGGAAACGTCCGGCTATCAGCACCCGCAGGGGCCCACACTGCAAATTCCTCGGCGAAAAAACTCTTGACAAGCCCGAATGCTGGAGGTATGATAACACTTCGGAAACGTTTCCGCAACACTTCCGCACTTCCACAACCTGGAATCTTATGGCAAACAAAACAACCATTGGTGACGTCGCCCAGGAAGCCGAGGTCAGTATCAGCACCGTATCACGCGTTCTCAACGGCCACGGCGCCAGCGCCGAAACACGAAACCGCGTCATGGCTGCCGCCGAACAGCTCGATTACCGCCCCAACATGTATGCACGCGGTATCCGATCCTCACGCAAAAACTGTATGGGCATTCTGGTTGAAGCCAGCGTCGGCGAAGATGACCCCTGGCTGGAACGAATCGTCCTCTCTATGGCCGGGACCCTTTCGGAAGCCGATTACGGATGCATGCTCGATTTTTGGAAAAAAGGAAGCGACGATCTGCCTCGGGTATTCGACAGGGTGGACGGTTGCATGCTACTGGGGAATTTTCCCGACAGTTTTTTCGAACGGCTGGATCGCCACTGCGATACCCCCCTTGTAACCTATGACGAAAAAATGCCCTACAGCCACGGCGTCAGCCTGTCAGTGAATTGGGCTGAAGGTATGCACCAGGCCGTCCAGTATCTGCTGGCCCTCAATCACCGCCAGATCGGCCTCGTTGTCGCCGGAACGCAGTACCCGTCTCTGAGGGCCCGACGCGACGGGTACACGGAAGCCCTCCCCCATTTCGGTCGGTCGGTCGACGAAAGCCTGATTGCCACCAGCGAAACAATGGAAGACGGCGGTTTTCACACGGCCCGCAAACTGACCCACGAACTGCTGGAACGGCGCCCCGAGATCACCGCTATCGTTTACGGTTCCGACCGAATGGCGTTCGGAGGGCTGGAAGCCATCAAAGCCTCCGGCCGCAAAATACCGGAAGATATCAGCGTGATCGGATTCGATGATACCAACTGCGGGCGTTCGATGATTCCGCCTCTGACAACGGTGGGAGTAGACTACAAGAAACTGTCTCTTGTTATGCTTGAGTGCCTGGAAGTCCTATCCGGGGAGCGACGCGTCATGCCGGACGGAGAGATCATCCCACAGCTCATAAAAAGACGAACCGTCGCACCATGTGAAAACGGCGCAACCTGAAAACGCCGAATACGAACCGGTCGTTCCTCCGGCATTTATATGGGAGGTGAAAAAATGAAAAAGGCATTTACCCTGATCGAATTGCTTGTCGTCATTGCCATCATCGCGATTCTCGCCGCAATGCTCATGCCGGCCCTCGAAAGCGTCCGACAGGCGGCTTACGAAGTGCAGTGTATGTCCAACCTCCGCCAGATAGGCATGGCCCACCACCTCTATTCCAACGACTACGACGGGTGGATAGCATGGTATGTCGTGGGAAAAAATGATGACTTCAGAGCGGCCAGAGACTTGGTCGAATATGGCTACCTCGGGGGCAAACCAATGTCCAGTATCGCCCCGCAGATTGATGAAGCACGGGATTCCGTCTGGGACGACCCGGCAAAAGAAAAAGGCTATCTCGGAGTCGCAGGAAGCACCTACGGGTCTTGTAATTACACTTTTGCCTATAACATGGAAGCTGATCCCCGCAAATACGTCGGCTATGACTACCAATATGACGCCAGTGGTGATCCAGTTCCGCCGTATATCGCACTCGGTATGCTTGTTGACAAGGATCTGCCAATCGCCGGTTGGGGTGTCTACTATGACTCATCGAACCCCCAAAAAGGGCCTTTTCAGAGGACGATCTGGACCTGCAACACGGTGGGCCGTCGATACAGACCCGTCGGCCGACACGAAGGACGCGGCGATTTTCAATACTGGCCCCATCCCGGGCATAAGCCCGGCGGCAGCGCAAATTACCTCTACAAAACCGGTGACGTCCAGAGCGTACGCCCCCCCGAACCATGGTTTCCTTTCGCACCGTGGTCCGGAACGGAGTTCGGCACAATGTCCAAATGGAGCCCGGACCACTGGAGAGTCAACGTTATCGAAAAAAACCCGCGCTGGCGGCCGGGGAGCTGGTAAATCCTGACTTTTGACGCGGCATTTTTACAAAAGGTGCCAACATGAAAAGAAAAAAATATAGCTCGGAGACCACGGCAAGGCAGAAAGGATTCACTTTAATCGAACGTGTGCCCAGTTAAGGCTGGGTAAACTTGTTGGGTGTAAGTCCCAATC
>JBKHIT010000074.1:0-20717 GCA_046538485.1 Candidatus Brocadiia bacterium
CGCATTTCCCTCGAAGGTGTCTCTATCTTCCTTTACCTCTGGAGCACCGGGGTAGTGCGAGAGAGGAACGACCTCCACCGGCAGACCGGCGAGCAGATCTTTCATTTCTTCGATTTTATCGTTATTTTGGCTGGCAATGAGAAGTCGCACAAATATTTCCTCAAGATCGGGTATCGATGCGTATGGTAGAGGAGCGGCGGCGAGGTGTCAACGCACTGTTAGCTCTTGTCCCCGGGCCTAGCCGTGATCTTTTGTTTTTTCTCTTTGTAACTCACACAAAATACTGGCAATAAAGATTCTGTCCCTTTTCCACAGCCCTGTCCTCGCCTATAATGCGGTTCAGCGGCCGGATTTTAAACCGCCTCTACAGTCTGAAGTATCGGAAGGGCGTCAAGGTGAAGATTGGTATTAATGCAATGGTCCTCACCGCGAGGGACCTGGGCGTGGGAATCTGGATCCGCGGTCTCATACGGGCACTCGCGAGGTTCGACCGTGAGAATCAATACATCGTTTACCACCGTCCCGGTGTTGAACCCCTGGCCCCGGAGGCACCGGCTAATTTCCGATTCATCAAAGCCGGTACGATAAAGAACAGCCGATTGACAAGGATATTTTGGGAACAGGCAGTACTGCCTTTACATCTGGTTAAAGAAGAACTGGATGTCCTTCACTGTCCCGCATACGTGGCACCGTTTCGCGCGCAAGTGCCGGTACTTCTGACTCTCCACGATCTTTTTGTCTTTTCCCATCCTCAGTACTGCCGTTTTCTCAATCGTCTTCATTACCGTTTTGCTATGCCGGTATCTATCCAGCATGCCACCAGAATTCATTGCACTTCGCACTGGACCCGCCAGAGCTTGTTTTCTTCTTTTCCTAAAAATTCCGAAAAAGCGCGGGTTATTCCACCGGGAGTTGATGATATTTTTCAGGCGCCGGATCCGGCAGATGCCGAAGCCTACCGGATCGAAAAGGGGTTGCCCGAAAATCCCTTCCTTTTTGTCGGTAATATCGAACCAAAAAAGAATATTTCAGGCCTGCTGCGGGCATTTGCTTTATTAAGACACCAGCACGGCTCCGATCGCAAATTGGTGATGGTTGGTGCACATCGTGGCTGGGGCGTGGATTTCAAAGAGGAAATCGAGAGGCTTCATCTCGGTGACGAGGTTATTACTACGGGGTATGTCCAACGCTCGGAACTCCCTTTGCTCTACGGGATGGCTTTTGCACTGGTATTGCCCTCGGCAATCGAGGGGTTCGGCATCCCTCCGCTGGAAGCTATGGCCTGCGGCACGCCTGTGGTTACCAGCGGAATGGGAGGACTTAGTGAGAGCGTTGGGGGGGCTGGGATAATTGTTCAAGATCGGAGACCGGCTTCTCTGGCGGACTCGCTGCATCGAATTGAAGAACGGGAACGGCTCCGGGAAAAATACAGCACCGTGGGTAAGCAGCGAGCGGAGAGATTCCGCTGGGACAAAATAGTCTCGCAGTTTCCCCCCCTTTACAGGGAGACCGCGCGGGTTGGTGCCCAGAAAAAATCTTGAACGGGGCTCGTGGATCTTCGTACAATGCTATTTGGTTGAATTTCTTTTCGAGGATATTGCCAGATGGCGCAAATCAGCCAGCAAACTCGCAAAAAAGTTGTTTTTCTTGCGTATGTCGTGGGAGTTGCTGTTTTCCTCCTGGTTTTGCCGGCGCGATTTACGGCCCCGGCCCGGGTTGTTTTCGTCCAGGCTGCCGGCCCCCTTGAGACAACAACGTTCCGCATGTCCGGGGATGCCGCGGCTTTTTCAGGAACTCTGCGAGATTGCTTCCTAGCCCGCGAGAGGCTGCGTCTCGATAAAAAACAAGTCCATAAAATCGCAAACCGCAACGTTGTCCTTAAGGAACGCTTGAAAAAACAACATAATATCCTCGAAGATTTAAAAAAACTTGAAATTGCAAGACCGCGATTCAGGACTCTGGGGGCGAGTGTAAGCTCTTACGACGCCGATCCGATGCACAGAAGTATAACTCTGGCCGCCGGGAGCCGTAAGAAAATCCGCAAAGGACAGGCTGTGACGGCGGAAGGGACGCTCGTGGGGATCATAATGGAAGCAGGTCCCTGGTACAGTCGGGTTCGTTTGATTACCGACCCGGCCAGCCGATTGCCATGTCGGATCCAACGCACGCGCCGGCGCTGTATTCTCCACGGTACGGGGGCCACGCACTGCGAAGTGGAATGGGTCGACCGACGGAGCGATGTACAGCCCGACGATGTCCTGGTTACGGCGCCCGTTTCAAAGCGGGTTTCTGAAAAGCCACTCATACCGCCCGGTATGCCAGTCGCCACGGTGAAGGCTGTTAAGAAACCACGGGAAAATCCACTTTTCTGGCGCATCGCAGCCAGCCCGCGCGTGAATCTCGAGCGACTGGAGTCCGTTGTGGTGATTATCCCGGCGGAGGCAAAAAAACCGGGCCGAGCGCCTGTTCTCAAATGACCTGCTTGATCATCCACGACGAGTTGCCGGCGGCATAAGATTTTGGGCCGGAGCTACATCCATCAGATGTTGTATCCACCGATAAAATATCGGCTCTCAGAAAAAATTCTTTGATAAACACCTGTCACACGGTAAACTATGATCAGATGCGGGTTTTCTGCATTTGGTATTCAATGTTCGGTATCGTATGGTCCGCTGAACATATATCAGCGGGTAAACAGAGACTTTCGGGGGAGGGTTGTTATGGAGCAGGCAAAGAGGCGCGTAATGGCTGGTTTCACGCTGATTGAACTACTGGTGGTAATAGCCATTATCGCCATCCTGGCGGCGATGCTGATGCCAGCTTTGGAGGCGGCGCGGCTTGCGGCAAGGGACACCTCGTGCATCGCACGGATGCGGCAGCTGGGTATCGGCATCACCATGTATGAGAACGATAATGATGACTGGATGCCAACCAGCACGCGCTGGGGTCAGTGTGTACCTTCTTATCTTTCAAGCCTCGCGGATGGTCAGGATATTAAAGTCTACCCGGAGAATTATGGTCCCCATCCCATCGGGCGGGGCCCGGAACACGATACGAACCCTACGAATTCGTTCTGGGCCGGTAAAATCTATGGGCGCTACAGCAGCCTTGCCGATTTTCCCGTCAAGATTTGGCCCTACGTCAACTCTCGCGAGGTCTTTCTATGTGATCTGTACGCCAAGAATAGCTGGGACCGGGACCATTATCATTCTCAGCGGGGGTGGTATTGGGCGAATCCTCCGGATAGCTGGATAGGTCCCAGCGGCTCAGATTACGGCAATATCAACACGCTCAGCTACTTTGGTTTGCAGGATGGATGGGGCTACGAAAAAGTAGATATCAGAATCGGTATGATACCTCATCCAGGGAGCATGCTGGGCTACAGCCACGTGTATAAGGGTTCCTCCCATACGGCGGTCGGAACGATGTACGGTAGCGGTGTTACTATTCCCCTGTACGCCGGTTCAAACATGTTCTGCCATCGATGGAAAGGTATGCCCCCTCCGGACAAATACAGCGGCGATGCGGGATACTGTGCAGGGACCACCCCCGTGATGTTCTGCGATACGCACCTGAAATCGATGACGTGGCAGGAGTTCATCGACAATCAGGATGAGTTGCGGGGTTTTCCGTGGGGAAGTCCACCGTAGCAAACCGTTGAAAAATATAGCCCAGCCGCTCCTGACTGGGAGAGACGAAGGCGAGGGTGCTTTGCTACGTGATATCACGCGTTTAAACAGTAAAATTAAATCAGAAGCCCGTTTTTCGCCGGGCCAGTCAAGGCCTGGTGCGGGGATCACAACGAGGATTCGTCAGGAGGACCGAATTGCGATACGTGCTGGCGGTATTGCTGCTTGCGGCTGGCCTGATCGCTGAGATCATGGAATCCCACGTGCAATTAAAAAAAAGAAGAATGGGGACCTCTGAGAGGATCCTGGACGCCGCGAAAGGTCCGCGACCAAATTGTAGACTTTGTCCGTTACTGGGCCCATAGAGCCAATATCAGCAAAAGGAAACTGATCAGCTTGATCGGCATAACCCGCAGCAAATACTACAGTTGGAGCCGGCGATACGGCATGAAAAATAACCACAATAGCTCGATCCCGCGGTGGTTCTGGCTCCAGCAGTGGGAGAAAGACGCCATTGCCGGACGGTAGCAGCGGGCCGAGGGCGGGACGACTCGTGCGCTACGGTCCGGATCACACGACAGAGGGCAAATGGATCAAATCCATAACCGCCCCCGATGACAGAAGTCCCGGACGGGAGATCGGAGATATCACGCTTCCCGCGGGTGTGACCAGCATCAGCCTCTGGGCGCGCCACAGCGGGGAGAATTCGAGCGGCGTGGGCTACCTGTGGGTGAAACTGGAAGATCTGTCCATGGAAGGACCGGAAGAGACAGAGTGACGTCCCGCGACATGTTGCCCCCGGCAAATCATTTCCGCCGCCCTCTCCCCACTCGGGATTTTTTGCGTGCGGGGGCTGCGGGCGGTAGGATGTGGGAGAAGGTGCAGAGGCTGAAATTTGGAGCCATTGGCCGCTGGCAGTGGGAGCTTTGTGCGCATGGTTGGCGGGAAGCTTCAGCGGAGGAGAATCACGATTGAATCTGTTGAGGGAAAGAGCGGAACGGGCTGGATTGCCCGAGAGACTTCACCGTCTTACGGGCGATTGATCCTGCACCAGCGTTTTTCGGAAATCACAGGGAAGCTCCAGATTTCCGGACGCGAAGGTCGGATAGCACATTTTAGCTCCGACCTGTGGGGCCACAAGCTGACATTTTTGGCGAATTTCGGCGGAGAAAAAATAGCCTACGGTCGCTTAAACTTCAGGTTCAAGGGGCGTGTCAAGGGGAATAGAATGCAGGGCGTGGGCGTACTGAAACTGTCTGAGAACGGGAAGAAAAGAAAACAGAATTGGAAGGCGAAGCGAGAGAAAACCGATTACTGCGGCACCTGGCAGTGGCCGGCTGCCACGGAAAATTCCCCTGTTGAGCTTCGCATTGAACGGAGAAAGGGTCACTACAGAGCAACGTATGTGGACGGTGACAAAGAGATACCCGTTTCCCATTTCTATGACTGGGGAGGAGGATTCTATTTTGCCCTTCTGATCGGCCGTACGGATGCTGGCCTCACCCTCAGCGAAGATACCGGCTGGTTGATCGGCGAAGCCATTGTCCAGCAAGGCCGGCTTAAAGGGAGGATCGAGTTCTACCCATCGCACTACGAGGGTCCGGGTTTGGGGGAAGGGATGGCCTGCAAACCTATCGTTCGGGATTGGGAACCAAATCTGGTCCAATCGTCGGGTAGGGCGGAGGATGAAAACAAATAGCACCGGGAATGCCAAAAAAACCGGCTCGAGAGTACAGCCCCAAACTTCCCACCCCTGTGTAACGTATTCTGCATCGGGATCTTCCTGACTGGATACAAATTCGCTTTCAATCCCGTAAGACATTGTACAGAAGTGCCTTAGCTGCATAACAATGGTGCGGATGGGGAGATTCGAACTCCCATGGGGTTTAAGCCCCACTAGGTCCTGAACCTAGCGCGTCTGCCAGTTCCGCCACATCCGCACGAAAAATTCATTATAAGCCAACCGCCAAAAGTGTCAAGAATACATCCCACCCCACTATTTTCAAGCCCGAACACCTGGCTGACGTTCTTTTGCCGTTGGCTTTGTTTGTAGTGAGTTTGCCAATCGGATATATTCTGTTCGGGCGTTTAGAGTCCATTTGTGGGATATTTAGGTGGCTGAGACGATCGTCATCGATGGCGTCTATGTGCTGAAGGAGAAGCTGGGCAAGGGCGGTATGGCATCGGTTTACCTCGCCGAGGTCGACCTGACCCGATTCGATTATACCACCCTTTATGCATATACCCAGGTCGAGGTGATCGACTCGCAAACGCCGCACAGGCCATTGCCGAGATGCCCGGAGGGCCGCCGCCAATCTCTTCGTCACGCCCTCACCGAGCACGCCGGGCACCGCTACCTCATCGCGCCCTCGACGTGGAAGAACGGGATCTCGTCCTTCGTGGGGTCCGCCGGCTTCAACCCCCACGCGGCATCGGCGCACGGCGCGCCTTTCGGCTAGCCTGTATCTTACGGATGCAGGCTATATAAAACGGCGCATGTCCTTTACGAGTAAGAACTTACGAAAACAAGAAGTGTTCACAATTTCCGGCCACCGCTGCCGTGCCGGAAGATGTCTGTATCTTCCTTGCGAAAAAGCAGTTAAAGCCAGTCGTTTCTCAACGCAGTGTTCGCCTCGTTGCTGATCACTGGTTTGAAGTTGTCAGATTTTATGCGCCGTTTTTTTTAGCCCGGATTTTTGGCTGAGAAGGGTTGTGAACGGTGTTCAATAAAGATTCTACCCTGATTGGGCAAGAATGGCTTCCAATTATCCGTAAAATCCGGGCTAGCATATTCCCTCAATCACCGAAGAAAATTTTGATTAGCGGTGGTGTGTAAAGTAGAATTCTGGATGCAGGCTGCCGGAAAACAGAGCGTGAAGGCTGCATCATGTCAATGACGTGAAGGGAGAAGTGTTATGTTTCGGGATAGACAAATGAATTTTTGGCTGAGCGGTCTCACGGTTTTGGGGATCGGTATTTTTTTTATGTCCGATATCATTCTGGGTGCCGATGAAAAGAAAGACCAGGGTGCCGAGAAGACGGAGATTCAGGTTGAGTATAATCGGGAGGAGCTAACGGCCAGAGTGCGCATAATCCCTCCCGACGGCAAGGTGCGGTGGGAATATGTTTTGCGGGGGCTGCTGAGAGCCAAAGGATTCGATGACAAAGCGTTCGAAGATATAGAGTTGCCTTTGCCTCCCCTTGACTTGAATGTCAAAGAGGTCCGTTGGATTGCGATTCCGGCGAGCAATGAGTTGTCCGAGCGGGCGGGCATCAAGCTGCAGTCCAGTTATGTCCCGTCGGCGAAACAGAAATGGGTCTTCGATATAGAACTCGATTATCCGACGTTGCTTTCTTCGAAGCGTCGTTTCAAATCCCAGTTGCGGCAGGTATTAACGGGGAGCAAAGTTCCCGGCAAACCGAAGGGGCCGCACAGAAACTACGGGATGAATCTTGATAAAGGATGGCAGGAAGAAGGGCAGAAGAAACTTGTTCTGCTTATCCACGGGTTGCATTCAGAGCCACGCGTAGTGAGCGGGATTTTGACAGATATTAGAAAGCTCGGGTTTCACTGTGGGACGTTCTGTTATCCGAACGATCAACCGATTATCGAGTCGGCCAAATCCCTTTCGAAGGCTTTGAAGGAAGAAATTGCCCGGAAAAATGCCAATCGCCGGGTTGCGATTGTTACGACTTCGATGGGCGGCCTTGTCGCGCGTGCTGTCGTCGAGAATCCTGGAATGGATCCAGGAAATGTGGTGCAGCTGATTATGATTGCTCCGCCCAACCATGGCTCGCGCCTCGCTTATTTTGCTTTTGGTTTAGAGCTCTGGGAATACGGTATCCGGGATAAGAACAGCAAAGCCATCGAGCGTTTTTTTGCCAGCATTGAGGACGGTTTAAGCGAGGCGGCGGTGGATTTGCGGCCGGATTCTCCATTCCTGCGTGAGCTGAATTCGCGTCCGCGCAATCCCGATGTCAGCTATTCGATTTTGCTCGGCAGCGGTGCTCCGATGGACGAGGGAGCTCTGGTGGCTGCACGTATGGCTTTGATGAAAGCAGAGCAGGATAACCGCTTCGTCCGGTTTTTTGGCCCTCGCTTGGAGAAAATGCTTAAAGATCTCGACGAAGTCGTCAGGGGGAAAGGGGATGGGGCCGTTGCGATCAAACGCGGTAAGCTTGAGGGAGTCAAGGATATTGAAGTCATTCCGTTTGATCATGGCATGATGTTTAGAGGGAAAAGTCCGGCTGCACGTCAACTTCGAGATGCCATTCTCAAGCGTCTCCAGGAAGGTGAACAGGGGGGAGGGGAGGATTAAGTCCAACACGGCTTGATTTGTCGGTTCAAGGTTAAAACAATCGGGATCCTGGATCAGATGCCTGTGGGTTTCCAACAGTGAACCGAAAGTGTTTTTTGGTTTTAAGTGGTTCGTTTAAAAGCGGGAAATCTGGCAGTTCCGCAAAACAGGGTTTTTTGTGCAATTTGTATTCTCATCCGATCTGCATGCCAGATATTGTAGGGTAAGGGTCTTTTCCGGGGTAAAGATGAGCGCTTCATGCCCCAGAAAAAGCGAAGAACGGGGTCCGGGTGGGTTATTCTTGACATCGCCTTTTAGAAAATACTAGGATACTCTTGATTTGATCCCGGTTCGCAATCTGGGCCTTGAAAAGGCCTATTGCGTCTGTTTCAAGCCCTTTGTCGACCCGCTGTACGTTAATCATCGAGGCATCAAGAGCTATGAGTCGGCTCAGCGCCAGGATTTTATTCCCGGCTTTCTTCTTGGTCACAATTACGCTTCCCGTGCGCGGCGTTATGGCGGGAGAAGCGGCACCAGCGGGGGAGAATGTTCCGGTGCAGCCGGAGTCTTCAGGGTTACAGAACGCGGCGGTCACTGAATCCTCGGGGGAGAAATCAACAGAGCCGGGCAAAAAGTCTGTCAAAGGGCAAGCTCAGGTCATATCTCTGTCGGAAATCTCCAAGTCCGAGTGTTTGGATCTTCATGAAAAGATTTTGCACCGTGCGATATTCGGTTTGGATTATCGGCAGACCAAGGACTTGCCTCTGGGGCAGCTTCAGAATTTAGACCGCAGTCAGATGCTGTCCAAAACCACCGAGGCGGGGCGCTTTGAACTCCTGCTGGGGACGAAAATTTATCCGTCCACGGCGAGTGAATTTATATTATGGGGCCGGACATTGAAAGATGGTCAAGAAACCGGTCCGAATCCGGAGCTGGAGCGCTTGAAAGCTATGGCTGGGGAGCATATCGATTCTCTGTTGGGAAAAAAAGAGGAAACATACCCTCTCCGTGAGCTGCGGACGGAAATCTTCCAGCTGAGCCATGTGCAGCCTGAGCAGTGTCTGAAGATACTGACGATGTTGGGCTATAACACCAAGAGTGCGGGACCGGAAGCGACGATGGATCAGCTGCCTCTTGTGCTGGAATCCCCGAACGCTGCTCTTCCAACAGTTGTTGCCGACAATAACAAGCTTGCGTCTCCCACCAGTTCGGCGCCTCAGAATCGTCTTTTCATCCTTTATCACCCCACACAAGCCAAGAAGGTTAACCATTTGCATGATCTGCTGGACGAAAAGATTGACGTCGCGGCGCGTCAGGTTTTGATAGAGGCTCTGGTTGTGGAATTGACCGAGGAGGGAACGCGGGAACTGGGAGTGCAATGGGAATGGGAGGAGAGGGTTGGGGAGGTGGGCGGCGCGTTTGAGACGATTGACTCCACAACGCCTTTGAAGTTGTTTTTCTCTGACTATGGCGGCAAGGCAACGAACATTCTTAAGACCAAGTTGCGGGCTCTCGTTCGCGATCGGAAGGCTCAGATCCTGGCATCGCCATCAATTTTGACCCTTGACAATTCTCAGGCCCTCATTCGGGTGGGCCGGGAAGAGCCGATACGAAAGACGGTTTATACCGGCGAGTATTCGGGCGCTGTTGAAATGGACATCGACTATAAAGAAGTGGGGATAACCCTCAATATCAAGCCCCGGATATCCAGCGCCGGAAGACATGTCAGTATGCAGATACAGACTGAGGTCAGCGAAGTGATGGATTACATAACGGCCAATAATGTGGAAGTTGCGCCTATTGTAAATACCCGGAAAGCTCAAACGTCTGCCCAGGTCGAGAATAATACAGCCTTTATCATAGGGGGGTTGATACGGAACGAAAAGGATCACACGGTTGACCGCATTCCTTTTATTTCGCGGATCCCTTTGATCGGAAAACTATTCCAGGTCAGTTCGACTACGAACAAAAAGAGGGAGGATATCATTGTTCTTACGCCACGTGTGCTTGAGCCAAAGGGGCCGAAAAGGGCTCTTTTGCCTAAAGGGAGCGACCAGTTCAATTTTACGGACTGCCGTTTGTTCCGGGAATCTTACCGTCTGAAGACAGACGATGTTTTCGACCTGGAGTTCATTAAAGACAACGAGACTCTTAAGCACGTTTTTCGCCGTAGCGATAACTTTTTGCGACATTATCCCAGCTACCGTAACAAACCTCCTTTCGACGTTGTCGGCGGCGACAGGATGCCGGGAGAGGAAGCCGTTGTGGTTCGAATGCTTTATGAAATTGCGAAAACCCTCGACATTCCCGAACGGGTAAAATTGCGCAATTTGATTTACTTCGAAAAAGATCCCGGTAAGCCTGCTGGTTACGATGTTGTGTTCCTCGGACATAAGCTCGATGAAATACGCGGAAACAAATTCCAGAAGAAAAAGGAGTATCCTCGCAAAGTCCTTGTTTTACGCTATGATTTGGAACCCGGCGCAGTGCTGGGGCAGATCACCCATACTCCTGCCGCGGAGGTGCAGGTCCGAGAAGTTCAAAGCCGCGATGAAATGGAAAATTTATGGTATGAGCTCAACAGGTTGCAGCCACCATCTTCTGAAAACAAGGACGGTGTGGTCTGCCACCGGGGACAGACTGGAATTGTTCTTGATAGCATGGAAGACGTGGAGCGCCTTAGAGCGGCAATTGTTGTGCGAGAAATGATTTCGGTCAACAAAATGCAGTCGCTGCTCAGCATCAACAATTTCAAGGTCGGGCGTAAAATTCAGCTGCCGCAGATTAATCCCGATGGAGATCGCATCTTTTTGGTCGATCACAATGTGTCCCGTTATCACTATTACACCGATTTTTACTACGCGGCCTTCCAGAACAAATTGCGCAATTATTATGAGCGGATGCGTGAAATTTTTAAAGAAAAAGATTTTTGAGATTTGCACGGGCTTGCTTTTCGTCCCGCTGGTTGTCTGTTTATTGATGTCAGGTTGTGTGCAGCAGCAGGAGACAGGAGAGCGAGCTACCCGTTCAGTTGAGACGCTTGGAGGAATTCTACCGGAGCGTGGCATAAGCGTTGGTATGAGCCAGAAGCGGGTCCTAAGTCTGGTAGGGCATCCGGCGGAGCGTGAAATAAAGGGGGAAGGGGATGAACATCGACGCGAAGTATGGTACTATGACTTTGGTGTGGTGATCATCCAGCAAGATGTGGTGAAGTACGTTCACCAGCGGGAAGTCACACGGCCTTCTCGCAGTTCTGGAGTGCCTGAAAATAAAGTTGAGTAAATCCCCCTGAAGCTGGACCCCGAAAATCGCAGAAGCAGAACAAAAGCTGAGGCCCTTATCTTCTGAAAGCAACCATTCTGTGCTGGGAGAGATGTTTTATGTGCTCGGGGGCCATAAAGGCGCCCTCGGACTCATATTCGTCCTTTGTATTGTTCTGGCGTGTCTTAACCAATCCCTGCCTTACCTGCTGAAGATCGTCATAGATGATATATTCAAACCGGGCCGTTTTGAATACTTATGGTATGTTCTTGGGGCGGTAGCTGTCATCATTGTGGCCCGAAATGCCGTTTACTATCCTACCAAAAGCCGGATGAGTATTCTTGGGGAGCAGATTGCTTTTGAGGTGCGAACCAGCTTATTTGAACATCTGCACCGTCTTTCGGTGGCTTTTTATAGATGCCACCGCCCAGGGACCATATCTTCGCGCTTGATGCAGGACGTCACCGAGATAAAGAATTTTATTCGAAGCGAACTGATAAAACTGTTCATGAACGCGCTGATGTTGCTTGTGGCTGTTGGCATTATGCTCTGGTTGAACTGGCTACTGGCGCTGATTTCTCTCGCTGTTTTACCGTTTCACTGGCTGATCCACAGGCGTTTCCGGGGCTCGATAAAGAAATTTTCCCGGCAGGCTCAGGATTATCTCGGAGATTTAAGCGGCGATGTGGTGGAACAGTTCAGCGGTGTGGAGGCGGTCAAATCTGCCGTGGCCGAACCTCAGGAACAGGAGAAATTCCAGCGCTCAATGCGTAAGGGCATGTCCGCCCAGATCACTCGCACTCGCTACTATCTGCTGCAGAAGGTTGCTGCGGATGCTCTGATTGGAGTGGGAATGATTCTGGTTATTGGATTTGGAGGTTATGCGGTGAAAAATGGGACCATGGGGGTTGGAGAGTTTGTGGCCTTTTTTACCTATACCGGCGCTCTCTATCCCCGTGTTCTGGCGCTTGTCAAGCAGGCTGGCAAGTTCTCCTCGACGGCTTCTTCGGTGGATCGAATATACGAAATTCTTCACACCGAACCGGATGTTACCGAGCCGCCACATGCGCAAAAGTATGAAATAACGGCAGGGCGGGTCGAGTTCCAGAACGTTAGCTTCTCCTATCAGGATGAACGGGTCCTTGAAGATGTCAGTTTCAAGGTCGAGGCAGGGGAACATATTATGATTACGGGGCCAAGTGGTTCGGGGAAAACGACATTGCTGAACCTCATTCCGCGATTTTATGATGTAGATACCGGCACGATCCGCATGGACGGAAGGGACATTGAGAATTACACCCTGAGCTCCCTGCGGGATCAGATAGGGATCGTTTTCCAGGATTGTTTTCTTTTTAATTCCTCGGTGATGGAGAATATCCGGTACGCCCGCCCCGATGCGACCGATGAGGAAGTTGTGAGGGCATGCCAGCGTGCGGGGGCCCACGAGTTTATATCGGGTCTGTCCAACAGCTACTACACCCGAATCGGCGAGGAAGGGATCCAACTCTCAGCCGGTGAAGCTCAACGTTTGGTGATCGCGCGCACTATTTTGAAAGAACCTGTTATTCTGATTCTGGATGAAGCGTTAAGTTCTCTCGACCCCGAATCACGAGAAAAAATTGCCGATGGGCTTTTTAGCATGACGGAAAACATGACTGTTTTTGCAGTAACTCATCATACTGAGATCTTTCCCGAGTTCGATAAGATCCTGCGGGTCGAAGGGGGAACTGTGAGTTTGTCGCCATGATCTGCCTGCCGGGGCGGGCGTCTGAGTTTTTGCAGGTTGTTCGATCTTGAAAGCAGAAGTTGGTATCATACTAGTGGTCCGCGGACCACTATCCTGGATTTTACGGATAATTGGGAGCTATTGTTGCCCAATCCTTATTGCAGTTCTTTCGCGATGAAACGTTTATTCTTACATTTAAGCGGTACAATCCCGATTCTGGCGGTTCTCATGGGGGCAGTATGTTTCGCCCAGGAATCTGAGCCTAACGCCGAAAATTCGAATAAACTCGCGCGTGTCCATTCTCACGTGATAGACCGCGAAGAGATGGAGACATTTTTAAACGGTTTTATGATGCAGGATTCTCTGCGGCAGAAGCTCGGATCAATGCCGGAAGTCCAACGCCAACAATTACTGGCGCAGGGACGTCGCCGGGCTCTGGAGCAACTCATCGAACGATATCTTTTGCTTGAAGCGGCGGCTGAAGAATTTGAATCCAACGAGAAATTTCGAGATGTCATTGAAAAAGTGGTTGATCTTCGATTCGCGGAGCTACGGGAAACAACGGGTTCTTTGATTTCTGTCGTCCGTAAGTTGCATGATCGGGGCTTAAGTGTCGAAGAATGGAAAGAATTCATGCGTCAACTTGTCTGGATACAGAATTATGTCTGGAAACAAACCAGAATTGATAGGCGTGTTCGCCCCAATGAGGTCCGTCGCTATTACCGGTGTAACCGGGAGATTTTCCGGCGACCTCAGCGTATAGTTTATCGGGTAATTCTCGTTGATCCGGCAGGTTGTCAGACGAAAGAGGAAGAGAAAGAAAAAGCAAATGAGATTTTAGATAAGCTTCAGGACGGCGGAGATTTTGCGAAACTGGCGGAAAAATATTCCCTTGACCGCGATAAAACGGAAGGGGGGCTGCGCGAGGTGAAAGCTCCGAAATCAGACCCCGATTGGATGCCTCCTCTCTGCGAGGGTTTACAGGTTGGGGAAATCTCTGCTGTTCAAGAAACGGCGGCCGGCTTTTGTATCGCGAAACTTGAGAAAGTCATTCCGACCCACATTCCCGCGTTTGAGACATTGCAGAATGAGATTCGAGAAAAGCTTGCCGAACAAAAAAGGGAAGAAACGCGGGAAGAAATTTTGAAAGATCTTATTGAGAAAGGAAACGTGAAGCTTTTTCCCGCAGGACGGTCGATTCTTGGTGATTCCGCAAAACGATTTTGAAAATAACAGCCCCGTGGCCCTAAAATATATAGTTTGCGTTCGTTAGCTGTGGTCTGGCAGACTCGATTTTGATCTCTGAAAAAAGAAAGTATTATGCCTGAGAAACACAAACTGCAGGGAAAAGCCGAAGAAAAGGACAATGAACAGATCTCTCTTGGTGAGCGTCTTCTGAAATCGCGAACCATTCTTCTGGCAGAGCCGATTACAAAAGAAGTTGCCGAGAAGGTGACCGCGAAACTTCTGTTACTCGAGCAGGATGACGAATCGGCTCCGATTAATCTGTACGTCAATTCTCCGGGAGGGGATGTCGATGCCGGCTTCGCGATATTTGATATGATTCGTTATATATCGGCTCCGGTGCGGTGCATTTCTAACGGTTTAACCGCAAGCGCGGCTGTCATTGTCCTGCTCGCTGCACCGCTGGAGCAGCGTTTGAGTCTTCCCAATTCCAGAGTTCTTATGCATCAACCCTCGACCGGTGTGAAAGGGTCGACGGCGGATATTCGTATTGAAGCCAATGAGATTCTGAAAATCCGTAAGAAGATCAACAACCTGATTTCAGAAGAGACGGGCCAGGATTTCGAGCAGGTCAAAGAAGACACGCGCCGGAATTATTGGATCGGTGCCAAAGAGGCAAAAGAATACGGTCTTATCAGCCGAATTATTGAGTCCAAATCAGAATTGGAAGATTAAATTGCCCGGCTTGACAACGCACGGTTCACTGCGTGTGTACAATCCAGGGGACGTTGTCTTGCCTATGAAGAGGTTCTATTCAGATGGTAGTTCGGGGAAAAGACCGGTTTGGCGGTGAAATGGTGCAGTCTTCTGCGCCCGGGGTGTGGAAACTCACACGGATCTGTTCAGTTTTGATCAGTATCTACTTCGTAATTATGTCGTTTGCTCCCGTTTATGGAGCGGACGATGCAACCGAAGAAAAGGCGCGGAGAGCGTTTATAAAGGGGCTTCGTAGCGGGGTGGAAATTGAAGAGCGTGAGAAGATCTTTCTGAATGTTGCCAAAGATTATCCCGATACCCGGTGGGCGGATGACGCTATTTGGTTGCTTTCGGAGCTTGCTTCGGGCCGGGACAAACGTGCCCGAGCGGTCTTGTTGCGTCGGGAGTTAGTTGATCGAGAAGAATTTCCCAAATTGGAGAAGCCAACTGAAGCGACTCCTGTATACCGCCGCTCTCGTCTGCGCCAGATTGTGTTCTTACTGGAAAACATGGGACACCGTTTTCGTCGTAGGGAAGGTCTGAAAATTGAAACATTTAATGCGCTTCCCATGTCCCTCCATGAAGCACTTGCTGTCGACTACATCGCCATGGATAAGCTGAAAATGGCCCGCCATGAATATAAAGAAGCTCTTAAACTGGCTCCCGGAGAGTTCTTCAAACGAATGTATCGGCGCCGTCTGAAGGGTCTTGAAAAGGAAATTTTTGTGCAAGAGCATACCGGCAAAGCCAGTGATAAAAAGGAAAGTCAAGAAAAGGAGAATATTGACGGCGAAGAAAACGGAGGGGATGAATCGAAAAAGGAAGATCAGGAAAAAAGGCAGGATTCCGGTGATTCTTCTGAAAAGGCAGAAGATAATTCAGGGAAGGAAAAATCCGGTGATTGAGATTCCGTTCCCGGTTGTGCTGGCCAGTCAGTCCCCCCAGCGCCGTCGACTTCTCAAAAATATTATCGGTAATTTTGATGTTGAAGATCCCTCTGTGGACGAAACTGTTCCCACCTCGTTTACAGTCATCGAAGCAGTCACTGAGCTGGCTCGCCGTAAAGCCAGTGTTGTGGCCAAAAAGCATCCGAATGCGCTCATTATCGCCGCCGACACAATCGTTGAATGTCTCGGCGAAGTCATGGGAAAGCCTGAGGATGGCGACGACGCTGTGCGTATGTTGCTGAAACTCTCCCGGAATCCTCATAGCGTGATCACCGGGGTCTGTACGATCACCCCTGAGGACGAAGAAAGGTCGTTTGTCAGCCATGCCCAAATACAAATGCGACAATTCAGCCGGCAGGAAGCCGAAACATACGTCCGGGAGGAACCGACTGCGCTGGAGCGTTCAGGCGCTTATGCTTTGCGAGAGTTCGACCCCAATGTCGAGTCGATTGAGGGAAGCCGAGAAGCTGTGCAGGGGTTGCCGATCCACCGCCTTGAAGAAGTTTTGAAGACGATGTATCAAAGAGCCTGACCATACAAGTTTTGCAATTCGTTCGGAGGAGAGGTGCATGCCCACATTGGACTTTTTTTGGATTCTCGAGAATGAGCTGGCCGGGATGAGCCATCCGGGGATGGTGCAAGGGGCTCTGGCTGAGCTTGAGGACCTCGGAATTGGGGCTATGGTGACCCTTACGTGCGAAGCTCTTCCGAAAAAACGGGTGCGGGAGCACAATCTGGAATATCTGCATCTGCCGGTTGCTGACTTTTCCCCGCCCACACCGATCCAGGTAAGTGAATTCGTTCAGTTTTGCAATGCGCAAATCGATGTGGACAATGCGGTGGTGGTGCATTGCCATGCTGGGCGAGGACGGACCGGAACGATGCTGGCATGTTATCTCGTTCACCGTGGCGCGGGTCCCAACGAAGCCATTGGCAGGGTGCGTTCGGTCCGGCCGGGAGCAATCGAGACTTTCGAGCAGGAGACGGCTGTTTACGAGTACGCTGCCGAGGAAGAGGCCAGACCGTGACGGTCCGACGGCGCAGCAAAAAGATGCAGGTGACATAACCGAGGCAAGGGCCTTCAGATTGCCGCCGAATCCGAGAGACCTGAGCTTCGGTTTGGGGGCCGCTTATTCATCTTCCCGACCGCATTCGGCCAGTTCCCCGCCGCCCGGGCGCTCGTAGCGACGATCGGGATCGTAACCGGGGTTGGCTCGCGGCATCTGGGCGGCCACGGATTCCTGCCAGTTGCGGAGCTCGGCCCGCAGCTCTTGCGCTTTCTCGGGTTCTGACTCAGCCAGATTGTTTTGTTCGCTCAGGTTTTTGTCCAAATCGTAGAGTTCGGTGCGACCGCTTTCAAAGTACTCGATCAGTTTCAAATCGTCCTTCCGGACGGCCGCGTAGGGGGTGGAGAAATGATAGTGCGGGTAGTGCCAGAAGAGGGATTGGCGCTGAAGTTGCCCTGATTCTGTCAACAGGGGCATCAGGCTCTTTCCATCACAGTGTTGTTCGGGCATGGCCGGCAGACCGCACGCCTCCAGCAGTGTCGGGTAGAAATCCGTGCTGATAACGGGTGTGTCGCACGTGGACCCGGGACTGACACTTCCCGGCCACCGGACGATGAGTGGGACCCGGTGGCCGCCTTCGTAGGCCGAACCTTTTCCATGACGAAGGGGGGCATTGTTCGTCGCCCGTGTCAGACCACCGTTGTCGGAGAAGAAGACAAAAATCGTGTTGTCGGCAATTTCGAGTTCTTCCAGCTTGTGCATGATCCGTCCGATCGAATCATCGGTATGTTCGACCATAGCCGCGTAGACTTCGCTGATTTGGCCGTGTTTATCTTTGTTGGCGTATTTTTCGACGACATCGCCCATGGCTTCGAGCGGGGTATGGACGGCATAGTGAGCGAGGTACATCAGGAACGGTTCGTCGGCGCTGTCTTCAATCAGATCTATTGCCTCGTCGGTCAACCGGTCCGTGAGGTATTCGTCCTTGGGCCCGTCTTCAATAGTTTCGATACCGTAGGGACTGAAATAAGTCGGCGGAAGGCCCCGGTGACAGCCGCCGATGTTAACGTCGAAACCATGCGTCTCGGGATAGTAGTTGGGACCACCGAGGTGCCATTTACCCGTAAAGAAGGTGTTGTAGCCGGCATCGTTCAGCACGCTTGCGAATGTCGTTTCGTCGTGGGAAAGATATTTTGTCCAGTCGGGAACGGAGAATTTGGCCCACGGATGACCATGACCGGCGATGAAATCGGTGAGGTTGAGCCGGGCGGGGTACTTACCGGTCATAATGCTCGCCCGAGTGGGACTGCAGACGGTGCATGCCGCATACGCGTCGGTGAAACGCATCCCCTGGTCGGCAAGCGTATCGATGTGGGGTGTCTCGTAATACTGGCTTCCCTGGCAGCCCAGGTCAGTCCAGCCCAGGTCATCAATGAGAACGAAAACGATATTGGGGTGATCTTTGCGTTTCGCGGGCATCAATTCTCTCCTTTGATGTTCGTGGTCAACACGGCATTTCGCTATTCGATTTGAAAATTAACTTTTCGTAATGCGGGCGTATTGGCAAATCTGCACCCCGCTATGGCGGGGGCCGACAGGCGGTCGTAGTGGATCGCTTCAGCGGTTTGTTGTCCAACGAAACGCGTCTTCCGGGCACGGGATAGGATGCGTGAGAATTCCCAGACGGCTTCGTCGCCAGCGGTTTTCAAACACGAGGGCTATTTCGTTCCCCCCAGATCCCGTCCCCTGACATCAATCGGTCAAGTTCTGAGCGGACTGGACTTCAGCCGAAGGCTGGAGTTCAGAACGCGGCCGATATCAGCGGAAGCCATTCAACCCCCAACAGGGTCGCAGGGCGGATAATCTTTTCCGTCGAGTGAATCCTGGACGGACTGGCACCATTCTTTGAGTTGGGGGGCCATTTTCTCCACGATATCGGAATTTTCCGCGGCGATATCCCGGGACTCTTCTTTATCTTCAATCAGATCGTACAGTTCGTAATTTTCGCCCTCGTTCGGGCTGTAGATCTTGTATCGGTTGTTCGTCAGCGCAAGTTGGTTCTGCGATTGAAATCCGATTGGTCTCGGGCGTTCGGGGGTTTTGCCTTCGATGATGGGCATGAGACTGATGCCATCGATGGGTTCCGGTTGACTATCCATCGTGAATCCGAGCGTTTCGAGCACCGTGGGGAAATAATCGGAGGTGCAGCACGGCACGTCGACGGAGTGAGAGTTTGTGATTCGTTCGGGCCAAACGAGCATACCGGGGACCCGGACGCCGCCCTCGTAGAGGCTGCCTTTCCGTCCGCGGAAGGGACCTGAAATCCCCTGCTGGCGCCCTCCCGGATGCTGCGCGCAACCTCCCCCTTCACCGGCCGGGCCGTTATCCGAACAGAACCACAGCATTGTATTGTCGGCGATATCGAGGTTTTCAAGCTCCTGTCGCAGCCGTCCCATCTGTTCGTCCATTCCGCTGATGCAACCGAAATAATGTTGTTCTTCCTCGGTGCATTCGCTGTAAAGATCGCGGTGTCGATCGCTGGCTCGGACGGGGCAGTGTGGGGTGTGGAACCAGACAACGGCCAGGAACGGACGGTCGGACTCAACGGCTTTTCGGATGAAAGGAATCGCCCGGTCCATGAGGACCCGGGAGTCGTCCCCTTCGAGGTTGTCAGTGGCCCACTCTCCGGGTCCTGTCCAGTATTTCGTTTCGATTGGTTGTTCGCGCACGGGGTCACAGGTGGGGATGGCCTGTTCGGTGGAGAAACATTCGTCGAAACCGTTATCCCAGGGAGGCGAGTAATGTTCGTTTTCACGTCCGCCGCGGCGTCCATCGATGATATCTTTTGTAAGCGTGCCAAGGTGCCACTTGCCGAAATGGCCGCAGACATACCCCTGTGTCTTAAGTGCTTCTGCAAGCGTAATTTCTTCCGGCGGCATGTGGCCGACATTGGCGAAGAAAATGCCGTAGCGGTAGGGATGTCGTCCGGTCAGGCAGCTCCCGCGGGTCGGGGAACAGACGGGAGCGGCGGAGTAGAAACGGTCGAACCGAATGCCGCTCTCCGCCATTTCGTCAAGATGAGGCGTCTCCAGGACGGGGTGACCGTTGTAAGCCACATCCCCCCAACCCTGGTCGTCGGTCATAGCCAGAATGACGTTCGGTTTGTCCATGACAGTTCCTGTAGATCTTTCACTTGTTTGCGCCGATAAGGCTTCCTTTGAAAACAAGCAGAGTCTAAGCTGTGCGCCTGGCCATGTCAAAAACACGGCGGCGAGGGGGGCTTTTGCTCGGCTTTTTGCGAGTGCTCCGGCGCGCAGACTACAGTTCCTGGATAGCTGCTCGTTGGCGGCTCAACAGCGAGATTGCCGCGGCGGCGATGCCGCCTCGCAATGACCGATGGGGCTGAATGGCTCATGGGGGAGCCATTTGCGCTGATTGTAAGTCTTTTGTCAGCCATGGTGAAACGGGAGTCTGAACAACTCTTTACCCCAAAAACGTGCTCTCAACGGCGCTGAGGACTGTGTTGGATCGCAGCACGCCGATTTTTACCCCGGAACCCCCAACTCCGGCGGCTGACGGCGCCTTCGCACGGGGCTACACTCTGAGGCACTCTTTCGGAGTGCTGAACGATCCACGTCGGGGCTATCATCCGCGATGAAAAGAGCCCCTGAAAGGGGCGACTGAGAGCGTAGCCCCCGGCGACCAACGGGAGTCGGGGGGTTGGTGGGATTACGACAATCCCCGCCCCGACGGGGCGGCTGAGCGCGGAAAATGTCAAGCTGCCATTTTGTTACGCCAGAAACCAGCAACCAGAAACCAGCAACCAGCACCCCGAGCCCCTGAAGGGGCGTACGTGGTATAAATGAAAGTCGGGGCAGAACTGGAGTCGATAAGTTCCCCTGCCTCGA
>JBKHIT010000075.1:0-20553 GCA_046538485.1 Candidatus Brocadiia bacterium
GCGGTAGACTACATCGGGGGTGCTGCAGGGTCCTTAGTAAGCTCTGCCGGTGAAAGTGATATTTCCGGAAATTGAATCCCCCACGGGGGGCGCCGCTTTTAATTTGTCAGTGCCAACGTTTCGGGACGCGTTCTATTTTTCGCCCCTGGACTATTGGTCCCTGACACTTGATTTTACCGGTGCAGAGCAGTTCTGCCGAGGTCAGTTCGAGGCGCGGCGCCAAAGGTGACCCAGCCGGGTCCCTGCGAAGCCGCAACGAAGAAATGGCCCGGCAGAATTGCTCCCTACGGGTCGTGCGCTGGCAGCCCATATGCGGTGTTGCAGTTCGGCGTGGACCCGTTTGGGTCGAACTTCTCACTGCGCCTTGCATATGCACTACCAGCGCCCGACTGAACCGGTAAAATCAAGTGTCAGGGACCACTAGGAACTCCGGCGGCTGACGGCACCTTCGCACGGCGCTACACGCTGAGGCACTCCTTCGGAGCGCTGAACGATCCACGGGGGGGCTCCCCGTCGCGACGGTAGGAGCCCCTGAAAGGGGCGATTGAGAGCGTAGCCCCCGGCGACTCCGCGGAGCGGGGGAGCCGGGGGTTGGCAGGATGCCAGCAAATCCCCGCCCCGACGGGGCGGCTGAGCGCGGAAAATGTCAAGCTGCCACTTTGTTGCGCCAGCTCCAGTCCCTTATCCGTTCACTAACTGTCGTTCGACAGTCGTTCGACAACTATCAACTAGCAACTCAGTACGAGCTCCAGTCTCCTCTCAAGCGCCCCTTCGGGACGCAGTTCATTTTTTCGCCCCCTGAGACCCCGAACTCCGGCGCCTGGTGGCGCCTTCGCACGGGGCTACGCTCTCAGGCGGCCCTTTGGGCCGCGTTTGTTTGTTCTCTCTTTTACCGTAAGGCAAAACGACCGAACCCCTGAAGGGCCTCACTACGAACCTGACGCTGGTCTCGGGGCTTGCGTTAACTGCGGGAACGTACAAATCACGGAACGCGACAGAAAACAACGAGTCCCTTTGGTCTCTTCCGTCCCTTCTGCCCGCAACCCATCGCCTGGGGGGAGCCGCCGTTGGTCGTTCTGGTGTTTTCCTGCGAGACCTCTCGGTTTATGGGCCGCCTTCTGAACTCCAGCCCACGGCTCAATCCAGCATTCTGTTCCGAAGGAAAATTAAGGACTTTGCGCCCCGCCCGATGGCAGAGTCAGCCGGGATTTTCGGGAAATGTCCGGCTGCCGGCCACCGCAAAGACCCGCGGCGCAAATCCCCTGTCATCCTTCTCAGCCTTGACCTCTTTCACTTTGTTGAGTACAGTGTCTGAATGACGCCCACGGCCGATGGCAAAGGAAACCATGCCAGAAACCACGAATAGGTATTGCCTGACAGTTACTGATTTGAGATCATCTCCATTAAGACGTTACCTCGTGGTAACATATTGACAACAAGGAAGAGTTTCCCAAAATTGCAACGTTGTCACAACGGCTTTAATAAAAGAGTTTTGCAATAAGGCGGAGAGGTGCCGGAGCGGCCGAACGGGGCGGTTTCGAAAACCGCTGTACCGCAAAGCGGTACCGGGGGTTCGAATCCCCCCCTCTCCGCCATTTTCATCTGGCTCGCGACCAGCAAACAGCGGCGGTAACCCGGGATGGACCCGACAGAGCGCGTCATCATCCATATTGATATGGATGCTTTCTTCGCGGCCATCGAACAGCGCGATAACCCCGAATACAAAGGCAAACCCGTCGTCGTCGGAGCCGACCCCAAAGGCGGTGAAGGACGCGGGGTCGTCAGCACCTGCTCCTACGAAGCGCGCGAATATGGTATCCACAGCGCCCAACCCATCAGCGAAGCCTACCGACGCTGTCCCCACGCGGTCTTCCTCCACGTCAGGGGCGAACGTTACGCCGAAGAATCGCGTCGTATCCGAGACATTCTCCGCGAATTCACACCCGATATCGAACCGATCAGCATCGATGAAGCTTTCCTCGACGTCACCGGCACCATGCATCTTTTCGGCGGGAAAAAGGAACTCGCCGCAGAAATCGCCCGGCGAGTCAAAGAACGCACCGGCCTGACCGCTTCCCTCGGGGTCGCGCCAAACAAAATGATCGCTAAAATTGCCTCCGATCTCGAAAAACCTGAAGGACTGGTTATTGTTGAACCCGATGAGGTGCGCTCTTTTCTCGATCCGCTCCCGGTCGAAAAACTCTGGGGCGTCGGCGAAAAGACGTTGCAATCCCTCCATTCCCGCGGCATTGAGACCATCGGCGATCTCGCCCGCTGCCGGCCCGAAGAACTCGAAAAGGATTTCGGCAAACAGGGTCCGCACCTCTGGAAACTCGCTCGCGGGGAAGACCGTCGGCCGGTGGAGACCGAAGATGAAACCAAATCCGTCGGACACGAACACACGTTCGAGGTGGATACCGATGATCTCCAGCTCCTGCGGTCCACACTGATGAAACTGTCCGAGAAAGTAGCCCGCCGTCTCCGACGCGGGGGCTGGCACGGACGCACCGTCACCACGAAAGTGCGACTTGAAGATTTCAGCACGTTCACGCGTCGCCGCACGCTGGACCGGGCCGTGAACAGCGCCCCGCAGCTTTTCGAAATCGCCGAGCAGAACTTCCAGCGCGCATACAATGGAGAACAGAAAGTGCGCCTGGTCGGAGTCAGCGTCTCCGGACTGGAACCTGCCACACACAGACAAACCACGCTTTTTGAAAAAGACAGGGACGGACGCAACCGGCGGGAAAAATGGCGGAAACTCGGCCCTACCATCGATGAGATCGTTGAAAAATTCGGCGAGGACGCTCTTCAACAGGGAACAAGTTTCCGAATCCGTCAGGAAAATGAGAAAAAAGACCCGGGAAAAGAGGCGGGCACTTGACATAAAAATTGGCCGACATAGAATCACCCCCCTGAGAACTATATTAGGCGGTCGGCATCGACCGCGACGCAGGTCTTACTTAATTCAACAGTACGAGGAGGTCGAAAGTGGCGGAAAACAAACCCGGATACGACGATACGCCCATCATTCCCGGTCAGAATTATAAGGTGCACGACAAAGATAGACCGCAGCCCCCTGTGGTCACGCCCGGAACCGCAAGCACCCAGGAAGAGCCCGGCGAAGCACCATCCGATGCCGTGGTACTTTTTGACGGTAGCGATCTGTCGGGCTGGACCAACCAGGAAGGCGACGCCCAGTGGAAGGTCGAAAACGATTATATGGAGGTCAATCCCGGCACAGGCAATATCTGGACAAAACAAGAACTCGGTGACTGCCAGCTGCATGTCGAATGGCGCGCCCCCGACGAAGTTTCCGGCGAAAGCCAGGGACGGGGCAACAGCGGTGTGTTCCTGATGAAACGTTACGAGATTCAGGTGCTGGATTGTTACGAAAACCCCACGTATCCCGACGGTTCGACGGCCGGTATCTACGGCCAGTGCCCCCCACTCGTCAACGCCTGCCGTAAACCGGGCCAGTGGCAGACTTACGATATCGTCTGGAAAGCACCTCGGTTCCGCGGTGAAAAAGTGCTCTGCCCCGCGCGCGTAACCGTCATCCATAACGGTGTTGTTGTGCATCACGACAAAGAACTTATCGGTCCTACCACGCATCGGGCCGTCTTGCCTTACGAAGCACATCCCGAAGAACAACCCCTGATGCTTCAGGATCACGGCGATCTGGTGCGGTACCGCAATATCTGGTACCGGCCGATGACCGATTACGACGAACAGGCTTAACTTGCCTTGAGTCGGCCGAGCAGCATTCCCCCGCCGGAACTGCGGGAAAGTATTCCGTGTTTCGGCGGGTTTTCTTTGGCATTGGCATGATGATCGTCAGGGGACGGGATTCGGGGGCAAGCCGGTCTTGAAAAATCGCTTTCGTCCAAGGTCGGATTTCTTAAGCTGCCGTATTTCGTCCCCGGGAATCGCCACATCTTCCCTCCTCCACTGTTTCCCTACTCTGTCTTTCCCTTCTCGCTCCACTGCTCTGGAAATCGGCCCGCGTTCTGAACTCCAGCCTATTTGATGGCACCTTGCCAGCGCCGCTCTTAATCGGTTTCGTTGCCCACTTTTCAATGGCGCGTCAACCGTCAGAAAGCTTTCTGCACTTCAACACCTTCGCTCTTGCCACGCCGCATCTGATCGAATTTCTGGACGTTCTTACTCTGAATGGCCTGTTGCTGCGCGCGCAGGTTCTCGGAATAATCAGGAGATTTCTGCTGCTTTTCAACCGGTTTCCTGGGACGTCTCTCCTCCTGACGCGCCCCGAGCCATTTCTCGCCGCGGTAGAACGCGTAACGCAATTCGCCTTCGCGCGCGATCACCGTCGCTTTCCCGCGAACATTGTCCGCCACAAAAACACCCCGCAGATCGGTCTCGCCGCTACGGAATTTTTTGTTAGCACTGCCGATCGCCTTGACATGCACCTCCGGCACGTATTTCTCCTCCACCATATCCCTGACATTGGTACGCACCCGCCCACTGGTAGCATCTTCCTGCACTTCGATCTTCATCGGAGTCACCAGAATCATCCCACTGGTGAAGAGGTTGTCACCCCGACAAATCATCAGATAGGCACCTTCCTCCTTGATGGCCAGATCCAGCTCCCTCTCCCTGTCGGCGTAGTCTTTCCCGTCGCCGAGCTCAATCGTCTTCTCGACCAGCGGTTCAATTCCGGCGAGGTTGATTCGGGTGATGTTCGCGAGATTTTTCTCTCGCAGATAAAGTTTCATCAGATCCACCCGATAAACCTGGCAGAAAGCCTCCTTCACGTTGCGGTAGTCGAGTTTCAGGCGCACGTCTTCGCCGGGACGGAAAATATTGACCTCGTCAATCGAGACGTTTTTCCGCTCGAAATATTCGATCGCCTGTTTCGCATCCGGATACTGGCCCGCAACTTTCCGATACCATTCGATGGCATCGGAAGCATTCCCCAGGGCGTGATAGATCTGGCCGACGATGTAGCGGGCGAAATCGCGGTCTTTGCTTTTGCCACGCGCGACAACTTTCGCCCCGGCCAGCGCTTTCTTGTACTTGTGCTGCCAGAAATGGCCGAGCGCGTTCATGTACTGAAACCCGCTCGCCAGTTCGCTGTCCTCGTAACGCTCGTTGAACCTCTCGCTCAGTTCCACAACGGTTTCGTATTGCTTGAGATCAAGAAGCGCGTTGGAAATACTGAACGCCGCATCATCTGCAAGGGGATTCTGCGGATACAACGATATAAAATCGAAGAGAAGGTCGACGCTTTGCTCCATCATTGAGAGTTTGTCGAGTTCCTCCGGTTCTTCCCCATCTTCTCCCCGGCGATCCGCCATCTGCCGGGCCTGTTTGGCCAGTTGATCCGCCTTCGGCGCCTTCTCATACAGCGCCTGAGCAAGTGCAAAATACGACGATACGACCTGCGGTGAATCGGGATATTCCCGCCAGAGCCGTTTCTGGTACCGAACCGATCCCATGAACTGGCCCTGATCCTCCAGAACGGCGCTAATGTTCGAATCCTTGACGAAACTCGCCTGGATTGTGGCCTTGAAGATAAGATACGCCCGCTCGAATTCGCCAATATCACGGTAAGCGCGACCCGCCACCAGAATTTTGTCGAAAGGAATTTCCAATCGGGGATACTTTTCGCGCAGCACCTCGAACGTGTCAACGATCTGCTGAGCATCGTAGAAGCCTTCCGAAGTGAAGATCCAGAACAACATGCGGGCCACTTCCTTCTCGTGATAGCTTCCGCGGTGTTTCATGTTGTACTCGAAGATGTTTCTCAGGTGCGGCAAAGCTTCGTCGTAGAGGCCGTCGTCAAAATACAGCTTGGCAAGTGCGTAACGTTCGCTCCGGTTCATTTTGTAGGGATCGTCGGACTTTTCGCCCGGCGCCAGCACCCGAAGTTCCGTGCTCTTCCCCACCCGCATCCGTCCCGGGTGAAGGGCATCGGTAATCACCGTGGGCAAGACCCTGTAGCGTCCGGCCGAATACCCGACAAGCTCATAGCTAAAATCCCTGACATAATTTCTCGGCCGATAGTACATCACAATCTTGCCGGCGTGAATTTCGTGGTGAATGAAATTCCCGCTCACCGAATCGCGCACGAGCATCAATCCCGACGGGAGGTTTTCCTCGACGACGAAATAGTTCTTGTTGTTGTGATAATCATAGATATCGATGTGCACCTTCACCCGCTGGCCCACTTCGATGTTGCGAACCGGCGAACTGCTGGATGCCCCGATCGGACGTCCGCGGTACTGCAACCGGGCATGACGGTAATACCTGTGGCGTACGTAGGGACGGTTCCACGAATGAGGATCTTTCACGTTCTTCGAAAAACCTCTCAACGTAACGCTGTAGGCATACTCACCGCGACCTTCCATCTGGAAATCGACCTTGTTTTCTCCTTCATTCAGCATCTCGCGCGGCACCGCCAGATGAACCATACCGTCCGTTTTTTTGCTCTGCAGGACCTCCAGCTTCTTGCCGTTCACCTCGACGCTCAACCGGTAATCGGCTTCGGCAAATTGAGCTTCCCCGAAATAAGCAGCCAGAGCCGTCACGGCCGGACCGTGGGCTTTTGCCGGCACGAATCCATAAGTCCCCCGACGTCTCATGAGATAGTCGGCCGCCTTCTTCACCTCCGGCGATTCCGGTCGCACACGCATCAGAGCCAGAGCCGCGATCGCTGTGGTCTCGACTTCATCGTTGAGCCAGGCGTAGCTGCCCGAACCTTCCCAGTGCAACATCTCGCGTGGTTTTGTCTCTTTCTTTGCCTTTTTCAAAAGCACGTTCAACATCTCGGAAGCAAACTCGTTCCTGTCGAGATTCACAAACAGAAGAGCCGTATAAGCAAGAGCCGGATTGCTCAGCGAATTGCGCTCACGGTGAAGCCGGTTCGCGTGCGCAAATTCGGCTTTCCCGCGCGTCGACAGCGCATGCACAATCACGGCTTTCGCATCGTTATCGGTCGCCGATACGCTCCGGAAACGGTTCTGGAGATATTTCACGGCATTGGAAAACGTCTGACTGTGAACGGAAATCCCCTCTTTCTCAGCCGCCGATAGAGCCCAGAGGTTCATCGACGTAACCGCCCAATCGGTATGCCGCCCGGTCCGCTGCCAGCTCCAGCCCCCGTCACTTGCCTGCGAAACCACCAGAGAACTCACAAGTGAACGGACCCGTTCCTTGAGTCGCTCGATATCCACATCCGGGGCTTTGACTTTCTCGGCGTAGCGCAGAGCCGACACCGCCGCGAGCAGATCGCTACCGGCGAACCGCTGTCGGACCGGCGGAAGCGGCAGACAACAGCCTCTGCCGATGGGAATCGGGACGGGACTTTCCTGGAGGGCCATATCGATCACGGCCCGTTTCAGACTCGGGCCGACCGAGATGCTCATCCAGCGCGAACCGTATTTTCGGTCGCCCGGCAGCGTGACTCTTGCCCGGGTCGAACCGCCTGTACTGCCTCCGTCCTGAGCCGCAAACTCAAGACCCCACGGTCGCACCGGCAGCACGGTCTCAAGCGCATCGGATTTGTTGCCGGCCCGCGCGCTGACCCGAACTTTCAAAGCGGCCGCCAGAGGAACATCGACGCCCTGGAAAACAAATTCCGATCCTCCCTGAGATCTGACCTCGGCCGAGCCTTTCCGTTCGGCAAGTTTTCCGTCCAGACCTTCGCCGCCGAAAATCGTGAGATTGAGATCAACTTTTCCCTCGTAGTCGCTCATGTTGTGGATCCGCGCGAGGAAACGCACGGTATCGCCTTCCTGCAACTGCTGAGGCGCCTTGAGCGAGACGAAGAAATCTTTCCGGGTCAGAACGTCGCCCGTCGCTTCTCCCACGAGCGTTTTCACCGTACATCCCCGGGCGGTGAGCCGCCAGCCTGTCGTTTTTTCTGGCATCTCCATTTCGACGATCGCCTCCCCGTTCTTATCGGTCACAACCGATCCGAACCAGCGCCCGGCTTCGGGAAGCTCGCGGCGTGGTTGAGGAACCTTGCCCACATCTCCCTCGCCAGCACCACCTGTTCTGGCGCCCCATTGCGCTTCCCCATTCCTCGTTTCCCGCCGTCCGTTTCGGGCCACTTTTTCCTTCTCCGCTAATATCGCCTCATCCGCAAGGATCCCTCCCTTCCCGGGGGCCGGCGCGGCCTCAGCTTCTTCAGTCGGCATTTCGCGCCCGGGTTTTTGTTTCCGCATCCTCTGAGTCAGCTCCGCCAGTTTCTTTTCTTCTTGCGCTTTGAATTCAAGCCGATCTGCTTCTTCCAGATAGGCTTTGATAACCTGTCGGGCGGTGCCGGTGTAGCGGAAACCACAGCTGCTGGCCACACGGAACTCGGCGTGCCGACGGGCGTCTTTCTGGAAAAAATCAAGGATCGACGGCGTCCGGTCGGGATACTGCGCGAACAACGCCTCGTCCACCAGTGCCAGACTCATCTCGCCGACGACCGGGTTGCCGAGCTGGTCGGTGATTTTGACCCGCACTTTTCCGCTCGCCCCGGGCGCGTAGACATCCTGCAGGGGCTGGACGCTGACTTTGAGTTCGCGCTCCACCTCGAACGGTTTCGCCGCCGTGCGCAGCTTGCGCTCGTCCATCACCGCGACGGCGACCCGGAAATTGGGAAAATGTTTGTGCTCGACGGCCAGCGCGAGGGGGTTGTAACCCTTTTGCAACGAAATGATTCTGTGGCCGAGAATCTCTTCACCTTCCCAGGTCAGCACAGCGAGTTTTGCCTCGACACGCGAGTGCAGACGAATGTCAGTCTTCTGGCCGACTTTCAGCGTATCGGTTTCCGCGAAGAAAC
Organism: Candidatus Brocadiia bacterium; assembly: GCA_046538485.1. Taxonomy (GTDB): domain Bacteria; phylum Planctomycetota; class Brocadiia; order SM23-32; family SM23-32; genus JBKHIT01. Next base: position 8,792 of record JBKHIT010000075.1, read on the forward strand.
GCAGCTTCGTGTCATCCTCCTTGTCGGATATGCGCAGCTCTCCTTCGGCCGTGATAACCTGATCGAAACGGTCCTCGCCCGTCGCCCGAATGATGTAGCGGCCGCCGCCGTTGAGCGTCAGCTGGACCGTCGCTTCACCGGTGCTGGGATCCGTTCGCACATCTTCTTCATGGACCGTAACTTCTTTCGCAGGCCGCGATGGCACACCGATCCACGGCACCTGCGCGAGCACCGGGTCCGCTTTCGTGGTCTGCCGCTTCAGAACAAACAGATGGAGTTTTCGTCCTACCGGCTCATTATCGGGTGAAGTCGTTTTAAGCTTGACATCGAACGGTTCCCCGGAGATCACGAGGTCCCGGCTTGGCTGGACGCTGATACGGAAACCTTCCCTTGCGAGGAACGCGTGGTAGGAGGCCTGGACGTTTTCCCCTTCCAGGGACGCTTGAAAGTTGAGCGGTCGCCCGGGACGCAGCCCGCTGGTATCGTAGCGGACGGTTAACTCCCCTTCCCCGTCGGTTTTTTCGACGTACTGACGTCCGTCGGGCAGGTGGTAGCGGACGGGTTTGCCGCTCACCGGTTGTCCCCAGTAGTATTCTGCTTTCACTTTCAGTTCGATTTCTTCGCCGCGGAAATAGACGTCCCGCTCGCTTTCCATAACGAGACGCATCTTCTCCAATTTGAATTCCTGGACCTGAAAATGGCCGCTGAAAGTTTGTGATTCACCTTTCTTCCGTCGAGCGGTGATTGTGTAACGTCCGACTGCGGCCCGGTCATCAAGCGGCACTTCCGCGAGGAACGTGCCAAATTTCGAAAGATCAGTCGGTTTTTCCCAGAGCAGACGGCCTTTGGAATCTTTCACGTTGATGATGTACGTCTCGCCTTCCGGCACCGCATAGGAACCTTCCTGGACATTCCGGATTATCCCACGGACCTTCACGGTCTGGCCGGGTTTGTACGCCGGGCGGTCAGTGTAGATGTACCCCTTAGGCGAAAGCCCCCGACTCAACCCGAGGCCCTTGAGATTGAGTGCATTCGAGGCCACGTGACCGTTTTTCACCGCAAAAGCCCGGAGATCAGACGCATTCTCCAGTTCTTTGAACTGCGACAAAAACACGCCATCGTCTCCGGTCTCGCCCGTGGCGAAGACTTTTTCGCCGTTGCTCAGGAGGACGCGGACCCCGGGCGCTCCTTTCTCTTGAAGGCGATTTTCGGCGAAAACCAAGGCCTGACGCCGGGATGATTTGACGATGATGTCGATGTCGCTTCGGATCACCAGTGTGGTGGCGGTCAGATCTTCATCGCTGACCTTCACAATGCAGACTCCCGGCTGATTTTGCTGGAATGGAATCTCAAGTTCCTGCTCAAGCGGTTTGTAATCCGCGTAGCCTTCGATCTTCGCTTCCCACGTTTTGTCCGGCTGGATGAGATCGATGTCGAGCTGTTCGATATTGCGCACCGAATGGCTTTTCCGGAAATACGCTTCGAGATCCAGACTGTATTGACGGACGGTCAGTTTTTCGATGTTCCGTGTGCTGAGTTTCACGCGAGCCGTCTCGTTGGTGTGGAATTTTCGTTCGGTGACCACATGAAGTCTTTTTTGGGTCATCATCGCCACGCGCGATCTGGCTTTCGAACTCCAGGAGCCCCATTTCAGGCGCCGGTACGATTCCAGGGCTTTTTCCAGTTCTCCGAGTTTCTCCTCGTAGGTCAAACCGATCTTGTAGAGAGCCAGTGAGGATTCCTGCGTTCTGGGATATTTCGTGACAAGCTTCCGCCAGCGCTCAATAGCTCTGCGGTAGGCCTTCTCGGTGGCCTCGCGCTTCCCTTCGTTTTTTTCCAATTTTTCCGCGCGGCTGAATTCGATCTGGCCCAGGGTGAAAAGTATCTGCCGGGCCCGATTATCGAGGGGGTGTTTTTTGAGGAATGCCTCAAAAAGCCTCTCGGCTCCGCGGTAATTTTTCTCCGCGACGGCATCGACGGCGACCTGAAACTCGCCGTTGATAATCCCGCGCTGACATGCCGACCAGTGGGGACCGTTCGGATACTGGGCAACGTATCGTTCCCAGGCTTCCCGGGCTTCATCGTATTTCTTCTGGCCGAATCGGATCTGCCCGATCCGGTAGAGAGCATATTTCTGCCACTCATCCGCGAGTTCGGCCGGAGATTTCCCAAACTTCTCAAGCTTGTCCGTCGCAGCATCGCCCCCGGGCAAAGCGTATCGATCTCCGTCCCGGAAATTATGGTACGCTTTGATCGCCTGATCCGCACGGCCGCGGTTATCGTACGTTCTTGCGATCCAGTAAGCTGCTACGACTGCGCGCGGATCGCGCGGGTGGCGTGCAAGAAACTCCCGGGCTTTCTTGACAGCTTTTTCCAGCTCGGATTGGGCCACATTGGGAAGACGGTAAGCACGGACCAGAAGCCATCGGGTATCGGCCCTGAGATCCCTGATCCCTTCATGCCTCTCGGCTTTTCTTGAACGCGGGAGAAGGTCTTCCAGATTCACCCGTGCCGAACGCATATCGCCCGAATTAAGCTGTGCCTCCGCGAGGTGATAGCGCGCCTCGAGCACATGCTGGCCCCTGACAACAGGTTTTTCCCGTTTCCGGCCGCTCATCCGCTCCAGTGATCCCACACGCCCGGTCCAGTCCGGGTCAAATTCTTTGAGGTACTGCCTGAAATCGCTAATGGCCCGGTGGTGATTCCCCGCCAGCTGGATGGTTCTGGCCTTCTTGTAGAGCAATTTATCCCGCAGATCGCGGCCGATCTCCAGTTCGAGAGCTTTTTTGTAGAGGTTATAAGCCTTGCCATAATTCGGCGGAGGGGCCCCGATATCATCAGGATCCGGTTTGCGGCTCAGTGCGTCGGCAAACCCGACGAGAACGCTGGCGATATCCTGTTTGCGGCTTTCCGAAAGCAGACGGTTGGCTTCTTCCTCGTAGATGCGTTCGGCTTCCTTAAACTTTCTCTGTTCGGTGAGGGCTTTTGCTTTGAGAAAACGCGCTTTGCGGAACCAGTTATTCTCCGCCATTGCAATGGCGTTCAACAGCCGGTCGCAATCCTGGATAGCCGCGTCGTAATCTTTTTTGTAGAAATTTGCCAGTGCCCGCAGATACAGCGCATCATCGGTGTTCTCACCCGGTTTTTTAAGGGCCTCATCGAGCGCTTTTATGGCCTTTCCATACTCCCGCGCTCGCATGCTGGAACGCGCACGGGGCATGATATCGTCCGCACCCGCTTTGACGTTTCCGAGGCATATCGCCCATGCAAAAATCAGACTCACCAGCAGCCAGGTTGTGCGTCGATGCATAATTCGTTCCTCGCCATCAGAGAAAAACTTCAGATGTATCTTCACGTGCGTAACGTTTGCAGATCTCACGATTCAAATGATTGCAGCTTTCGATCGGTTCAACGACACAGCCCTCCACGTGCCACTGACCACTGAGACGCATGTAATGTCGATTTGTTCCGCGGAATATGATTTTTTGCTTTCTTCCGGGTTTGCGGCGGCAGTGCTTCAAGATAGTTTCCCAGCGGTCTGCGATAAATCTTTTCAGGTCTGGTCGTTTGCGCCACCACCGATCCTGTGCCGATGGAGCGAATGCTCGGTTATTGCTAAAACGCCGCGTCGGACGAGATCAAAGCTACCTTTGTGCAATGGCTTTTGCAAATGGCCCGGCCGCCGAAAACCAGTGCGTGGCGAAAAGACTCACAGGTCGAAAAATCCGAAACCACACTCAAGAGGCTTTTGAGGCTTGTTTAGGCGCTTCGCGAGCCGCCGTCATTTGTTACAAACCTTTTACACACAAGGAGCCCACGGGCCGGTAGAATGTCCTGTAGACGATTCAAATAACTCTGGAGGAAACAATGCAGACTGAACGCTCATACATCACAGTGTTGTGCCTGCTGGCCATCGGGCTGCTGGCATCCGCGGCTTCAGGGGCGACGCGTCACTCCCTGCCCGTTTCAGCTCGAAACGTTATTGTTCCCCAGGCCGGCGGGTTTGCGCTCGACCGACGGGGCCGAACAGTCGACGTCACGGCCGTGCGCGTGGGGGCAGTCATCACCGAGACCACCGCCCGCACCACGATGGACATTCGCCTGTGGAATCCAACGGGATCCCGCCAGGAAGCGCAGCTCGTGGTCCCGATCCCGCGGGGAGCCGTGGTGCGAGGGTTTGCCTAAGAAGGTTCAACCGAAGAACCGACCGCCAAAGTCCTTCCGAAAAAAGAAGCCACCAGTGCCTACCGCTCAATCGTTGCCAGGCTGCGGGACCCCGCACTCCTGGAATTCATCGGATGCAACCTGGTACGATCCAGCGTCTTCCCGGTCCCAGCGCGCGGCAAACAGAAGGTCCGCCTCACCTACGAACATATTCTGTCCACCTCCGGCAACCGGGTGGACTACATCGTTCCGCGAACCGAATCGCTTGAATACGCGGTGCCATGGAAAGTCTCCGCACGCATCAGCTCGAAACGTCCTATATCGACGGTCTATTCGCCCAGCCATGAACTGAAAATTACCCGAAAAGACGAAAAGCAGGTGCGCGTTCAGATAACGGACAAAGCCACGCGCGAACCCGGCCCGTTCCGGCTTTCGTTCCTCCGGGGTGGGAAGGACGTGGCCGCGACGCTGTTTGCCTACCCGGATCCGAGCATCGGCGGCGGGTATTTTTTACTGCTCGCGGGACTCCCGCCAGATCTAACGGAAAGGGCAAAAAAACCTGCTCTCAAACGAGAAGTCACGCTTGTCCTTGACCGTTCGGGCAGCATGCGCGGCGGGAAAATCCGTCAGGTCCGTGAAGCCGCCCTCCAGATCATCGGCGGGCTCCACGAAGGAGAAGCCTTCAATATCATACTCTACAACCAAGCCCCGGACCTCTTCGCGGAACTGGCCGTCGTCAAAAATGAAGAAAACGCCCGGCTGGCCGAACGATACCTCAAAAGCGTCAACGTCCTCGGCGGAACCAACATTCATGACGCCCTGTTGGAAGCTTTAAGACAGAAACCGCGGGAGAACATGTTGCCGCTGGTGCTTTTTCTGACAGATGGCATCCCCACGGTTGGAAAAACCTCCGAGATTCCCATCCGGGACCTTGCGTCCGCAGCCAATCCGCATGAAAAGCGTGTCTTCACCATCGGGGTAGGCGGCGATGTCAACGCCCCGCTGCTGCGCAACCTCGCCGAAGAAACCAGAGCCACCTCAACGTTCGTTCTCCCAAAGGAAGACGTCGAAGTCAAAGTGGCGAACGTCTTCCAACAACTCAAAGGACCGGTCCTTTCCGACCCCGAATTGAAGGTCTGCGACACAAATGGCAGGGCGGTTCCCGGACGGGTTAAGGACGTTCTCCCGCAGAAGTTGCCCGATCTGTTCGAAGGCGATCAACTCACGGTGCTCGGAAAGTACATCGGTGAAGAGAACCTTCAGTTCCAGCTCACGGGCAACTATTTCGGCGAACGGAAGACGTTCCGGCTCGGGTTCGACCTCTCCAGCAGCAGCACCAAAAACGGTTTCGTCTCCCGTCTGTGGGCGAGTCGAAAAATTGGTTTCCTCGTCGACGCGGTTCGCAGGAAAGGCGCCGACACCTCCCCGCACAACGCCTCATCGCCCACGAATCCCGAAATCAAAGAACTTGTCGAAGAAATCACCCGCCTGAGCACTGAGTTTGGGATCCTGACGGAGTACACAGCCTTTTTGGCGCGGGAGGGCACCGACCTGTCGGTCAACGACGAGATACTGGCCCGCGCGGAGCGCAACTTTCAACAGCGGGCCGTGAGACAAAGGGTCGGCTGGGGCGCTGTCAACCAGAGCGTAAATATCGCACGACAAAAACAACAACTGACCCTGAACCGGCGGAACGAATATTTTGATCAGAACCTCAACCGGATCGAGATCAGCACCGTCCAGCAGGTCAACGATCTGACCTTCTATCGTCGCGGCAACCGCTGGATCGATAGCAACATCGCCGACAAGAAAAGCCCGCAACCCGACCGGGTCATATCGTTCGACTCCCCCGAGTTCTACGCCCTCGCCGAGAAACTCGCCAGCCAGGACCGCCAGGGAAGCATCTCGCTGCAGGGCGAAATCGTAATGGAAATCGACGGAAAGACTGTGCTGGTCAAGAATTGACAATTAGAGTGCCCGCTTAATAGAAGCGGCGCTATCGGGCCCACACTCCAGATACCAGCCCGATGCGCTGGTATCAGTAAGCCCGGAAACACCGCTTCATAGGTCATGGCGAGCCCATCGCGAGATGGGCAGCAATCTCGTCGTTTTTTCAGCCCAACAGCGAGATTGCCGCGGCGTCCCGCTGCGCGGAACGCCTCGCAATGACATTGTGAGCGTGGACGGCTGCGGTCCGGAGAACTGACGGAACATTTTCGGGCAAAAGACCGACTAAATCATCTGAAGCAGCGAATCGATGGCAGACACAACTCATTCTCAAGAAGGAGGTTGACGATGAAACGGACAATTGGGAGTTTACTGGTATGCGCAATTCTCGCCCTCAGCTGTCTCGCACAGACCGCCCGAGCGGAAGAGAAGAAAGAAACGGCAGAAAAACCCCTTATCCAGATGGCGATTCTGCTGGATACGAGCGGCAGCATGTCCGGGCTGATTAACCAGGCCAGGACCGAGCTCTGGAAAGTGGTTAATGAGTTTGCCACCACGAAGAAAAACGGCCAGATCCCGCGTCTTGAGGTGGCGCTCTACGAGTACGGCCATAGCCCGCTCGGGGGAAATCAGATGCGCAAAATCGTTCCCCTCAGCACCGACCTCGACAATGTCTCCGAAAAACTGGTCGCCCTTACCACCAGCGGCGGAAGCGAATACTGCGGTATGGTCATCAAAAAAGCCACCGACGAGCTGAAATGGAGCCAATCCAACGACGACCTCAAAGTTGTTTTCATCGCCGGGAACGAACCGTTTACCCAGGGTCCGGTCGATTACAAGGAAGCGTGCAAGGCCGCCATCTCAAAAGGTATTATCGTCAATACAATCCACTGCGGTTCCGAAAAGGCAGGGATCTCAGGAAAGTGGGAAGACGGGGCCGTGCTGGCCGACGGTTCCTACATGTGCATCAACCAGAACCGCAAAGTGGCCCACATCAAAGCCCCGCAGGACAAGAAAATCGCTAAACTGGGTGACAAACTCAATGACACTTACATCCCGTACGGAGCTAAAGGGAAACTCGCGGCCGAAAGGCAGCGCAAGCAGGACGCCAACGCCAAAAAAGCCGCTCCTGCCGCCAATGTTCAGCGGATGGTCACCAAAGCCAACGCGCAATACGTAAACACCTCCTGGGATCTTGTCGATGCGCTCAGAAACGACAAAATAAAACTGGAGGAGATCGATGAAAAATCTCTCCCCGAAAAAATGCAGAAGATGACGCTCAAAGAACGGAAAGCCCACATCGAAGAGAATACCCGGCGGCGAGCCGAAATCCAGAAAAAGATCAACGAACTCAACGCCGCGCGAAAAAAATATGTCGCCGAAAAACGCAAAGAAATGGGCAAATCCGGCGACGATACCCTCGGCGAAGCAATGAGCTCCGCCCTGCAAGAACAGGCCGCCAAGAAAGGCTTCAAAAATTGACCGATAGTGGTCCGTTCCATTTGATTTTGTGGGTTCAGCCGGTCGTCGGTGGTTCAGATGCAAGGTGCAGTGAGAAGTTCGACCCAAGTGGGTCCACGCCGAACTGCAACGCCGCAGATGGGCCGCCGCCGTCCGGCCCGAGGGGAGCAATTCTGCCGGGCCATTTCTTCGTTGCGGCTTCGCAGGGACCCGTCTGGGTCACCTTTGGCGCCGCGCCTCGAACTGACCTCGGAAGAATTGCTCTGAACCCACAAAATCAAATGGAACGGACCACCAGCCTGCATCTTACGTACGCGTTTAGCGCTGGTGCTCTCGGTAAGCCCGCGGAGCGGGCGTGGCAGACGTAGCCCGGGGCGAAAAGAGGCCGTTGTTGGGCCGAACGAGCCCCGGGTTGCCATTGGGAAGCAGCCGAAAGAGGCGGATCGCCTCGCCGGAGGCGAGCGCGGCAATCTTTCGTAGGCTCTGCCCAGCGAAAGCTTGCCGCGGCGAACGTAGTTCGCGCGCTCCGCCGGCACGTCCCCCGAACCGCTAACCCCGGGCTCGTAGAGAACGGCTCGCCCGGGGCTAACTCTGCAACGCCCGCTTCACGGGCTCAAAACCACATGCATTTTTCAGGAATTTAAGCTTTGCCGCTTATCCTGCGCTTCGTCTGTTTCCCGACGCAACGAACCGCTGAAGCGGAACGGATTTATTTCTTTCCGCTCGGTTGATCTGAATCAGCGTTTGAATACATTATATGCAACCACACGCCTCGTCAGAACATACGGAACCAGGAAGACGGATACCATGAACAACGGGAAAATCCTCGTTATCGAAGACGACGACGCGGTTCGGCAGGGACTGGTCGATGCCCTCGAATTCGCCGGGTACCGCACGCTCGAAGCGAAAACGGGACCCCGGGGCCTGAAAAAAGCCGTGAAAGTCGATTGCGAGCTGATCCTGCTCGATCTCGTCCTGCCCGGGCTCGACGGACTTGATATACTGGAAGAAGTGCGCGAGGTGCGCCCCGCCCTGCCTGTGATAATCCTGACGGCCCGGGGGGAGGAATCCGATCGCGTCCGGGGGCTGAAACTCGGAGCGGACGACTACGTCGTCAAACCTTTCAGCGTCAAAGAACTCCTTGCCCGGGTTGAGGCGGTCTTGCGGCGCAGCGCCGAACGTCCGTCAGATGTGAAAACCATGGATTTTCCCGGCGGCTCGGCCAATTTCGAGCGGTGTGAAGTGGTTTTCGAAGATGGCGACCGCGCCGAACTTTCGGAGCGGGAAAGCGATCTGCTGCGCTATCTGGCCAAAAACCGGGGCCGTGCCATCTCCCGCGAAGAAATCCTCGCCCGCGTCTGGCGGATGGATCCCAAAGGCGTCAGAACCCGCACCATCGACATGCACGTGGCACGACTGCGCGAGAAACTACAGGATGATCCGGAGGATCCAGAAATTATTCTGACAGTGCGAGGGCGCGGTTACATGCTCGCGGACATATCCTGAATTCTCCCACAACCTGCTGGTGGTTCATGACTCTCGACTTTTAAGGTCGAATGAAGAGATTGCCACGTTGCTCTAACGGCGGGCTCCTCGCAATGAGAAGAACGACTTCCATAAATAGAATCTGAAAGACCACATGAAACGTAGCTGGCACATCTGGCTCATCTTCGCCGTCTGTCTGGCCGTCGTCCTTGCGGCCATGGGCTGGGTGACGGCGGTGGGATTACGGTTGGAAAAGGAACGCGCCGAGGTTCAGCGTGTGGCCAACCGGGAAGAAAAACTCCGGCTTGCGCTCTGGCGCATGGACTCGGCTCTCGCATCGCTCTACGCCCGGGAGAACTCGCGCCCTTATTTCGCGTATTCCGGTTTCTATCCCGCCAACCGGGCCTACACGCGGATGTTCTCCAAAATCGAAGCGGGGGAAGTGCTGATACCCTCCCCCCTGCTCACACTCGATTCGGAAAGGATTCTGCTGCACTTTCAAATTGGACCGAACGGTGAAATTACATCTCCTCAGGCCCCGTCGGGCAACCAGAGGGATCTGGCGGAGAGCCGTTTTGTCAATCCTGAAAAGATCGGGGCAGCCGTCGCACAACTCGAAGAGTTGCGCGGTCATATCCAGCGCAAAAAACTTCTGGCATCCCTGGAAGAAAAAACAAAGCCCGAGGGCAAAACGGAGGACCTTCCGGGGCCCGTGGCAGCGGGCGGACAGCGAGAGGCGCTTCAGACACAGCAGGTCATGAACGTCGCTGAACAGCAAGCCCGGATGCAGGTGGTGAAAAAGAACGCTCCCGCCCCTCAAAACTCCGCCGTAACCACCGAAAACATCCGTGAAGGTCCCCTCCACCCTCTCTGGGTGAAAGACACCCTCCTGCTGGCCCGCCGGGTTCGGGTCAATGAAAACCTTTACGTGCAGGGATGCTGGTTGAACTGGGAGAAACTCCAGAATTGGCTCACCGATCTTGTCAAAGACCTTTTGCCGGACGTGCATCTGGAACCTGTGATAAACCAAGAAGATACCGATGGCCAACGTCTCGCTTCCCTTCCCGTCCGCCTCGTACCGGGAAACGTCCCCCCCATCCCGCAAAACGCCCTCTCCCCGGTCCGGATATCGCTGGGGGTAGCGTGGATCTGCGTTCTTCTGGCAACGATCGCGGCCATCCTTTTGCTGCGGGGCGTCCTCTCACTGAGCGAACGTCGCGCTGCATTTGTCTCCGCCGTCACTCACGAACTCCGCACCCCACTGACCACATTCCAGATGTATTCGGAGATGCTCGCCGATGGAATGGTGGAAGAACCAGAAAAACGCGACCGATATCTCGAGACACTCCGCTCCCAGGCCTACCGGCTCCAGCATCTGGTGGAAAACGTCCTGGCCTTCGCGCGTCTCGAACGCGGACGGAGCCGGCGCGAGTTGAAGGAACTGAATCTACGAGAACTCACCGAACGGGCCTGTGAACGTCTTCAGGATCATGTCGAACGCACGGGAAATGAGCTGAAATGCACGGTAGACGCCGCAGCCCAGGACACTTTCGTGAAAGTGGATTTCTCGGCCATTGAGCATATTTTGTTCAATCTTGTGGATAACGCCTGCAAATACGCCGACCGCACGGACCGCCCGATCAAGCTCACCGCTGAGCGGGAGCAAGACAGCCCCGTGATCGCTGTCCGGGACTACGGACCGGGGATACCTCTGGAGGAGGCGAAGAGCGTTTTCAAACCTTTTCGCAAATCGGCCCGGCAGGCCGCCGACTCCGCGCCCGGGGTGGGACTCGGACTGGCTCTCAGCCGGCGCCTGGCCCGGGAGATGGGAGGCGATCTCAAATTGAGAGAGACAGACGGCCCGGGAGCCTGTTTTGTTCTCAGACTGCCTCCCACATGATCGATGGATAGAAATCAACCGGGCACGGAAAAGCATGCTGGCCCGGATTTTACGGATAATTGGAAGCTATTTTTGCCAAATCAGGGTAGAATCTTTATTGAAGACCGTTCATAACCCTTCTCAGCCAAAAATCCGGGCTAAGCGTATTTGCAACTTAGCTGTAAAGCCCGGTTGGAAAAAAGGCAGGAGCGGCTGGGTAAGAACCGCTCCTGCGGGTTAAAGTCAAAAAAAATCGCCAGCTTCAGTTGTTGTCCTCAAGACTGGCGTAGTCTCCGGAATAGACATCGCCATCCTCGGTGTGAGGATTCGGGTGGTTGCCATTCTGTTCGCCGACCCATTTTACGTGCGCATCTCTGAACAGAAGATTGGCGCCGGCATCGCCGTGATTTCCCTCGGGTTGAGGGCCGTTGGCGCTATCATTGACATAATCGCCCATGATCGCACCCAGGATATTGGTGGCGTACCGATCATCGCACGCGTATTCGCAGGTCAACGTGCTGGAACTCGAATCCCATTCGGCTTCATCGGAACCACTCGGACAGTCCAGCTGATCGGCCGAGTTCATGTAGCCGTGATCGAGGAGAATGGCAAGCCGATTATTGGAGTCGACCTGCCAGTCGGCTCCTCCGCCACCGGCATCCGGCAACTGTCCGTTCCAATCACCCTTATAAATCGCGAATTGCGTGCCTGCATTGTGCAGGTTATTGGCGCACGCAATCCGTCTGGCGGCTTCCCGAGCCCGTTCGAGAGCGGGCATCAGCATGGCTGCCAGTATCGATATAATGGCGATAACAACCAGCAGTTC
>JBKHIT010000135.1:0-4456 GCA_046538485.1 Candidatus Brocadiia bacterium
CAAAGGAGAAATTCCCGCCGGGTGGCGCACTTTCATCTTGCATCTAACCATTAATCCCTCCCTGGCTGAGGCCCTGATGGATAAATTTGTGGAGCAGAAAATCGCTTTTTACCGTATTGCGGCACAGCAATTAACCGGTTCAGTTCAGTTTATTCGCGAGGGCGATGATATCGGCAGCCAGGACAGTCTGCTCATTTCACCGAAGGTCTATCGCGATCTTATCAAGCCGCGTCACGCCCGACTTTTCGAAGCGCAACGGAGTTTTTTCGACGATCCTTTTTTCGTTTTCTTCCATTCCGACGGTGCCATTCACGATCTTATCCCTGATTTTATCGAGATCGGGGTCGATGTTCTCAATCCGGTGCAGACCAGCGCGAAAGGGATGGACCCGTTCGATTTGAAGGAAGAGTTCGGCGATAAAATTGCTTTTTGGGGTGGAGGAGTCGATCCATCTTTGCTGGCGAATGGACCTGTGTCTGACATCCAGAAGCAGGCGCGCGAGCATATCAAGGCCCTGTCGCCCGGGGGAGGATATATTTTCGGAGGAATTCACAACGTGCAGGACGACGTATCGCCGGAGCATTTTACGGCGATGTGGGAAGCATACGAGGAAATGCGGGAATATTGACATTTTGTTTGCATGACACCGGCCGGGAGCTTAGCTCTTTCTGGTAAGAGCTGGATTTTGCGACAATATGGAGGTGAAGCCTGATGGGTACTGTTACCATCACCGTCGTCTGTGATAATTACTCCGTGAAAAATGATCTCCAGACCGGCCACGGTTTTGCATGTCACGTTGCCGGATTGGAGAAAACCATTCTGTTCGATACGGGGTGGTCAGGTCTCGCCTTGCGGGAGAACATGCAGAAGCTGGGATTTTCTTTTGCAGACGTCGATGTGCTGGTACTTTCACATATGCACGGGGACCATACCGGGGGTGTGGGAGCTGTCATTGGATCAGGGTCGCCACTGACAATCTATTTGCCGGGAGCGGTGCCCGCTCGGTTTAAACAAGAAATCAGTGTGTCGGGAAATAAACTCATCGAAACGCAGGAAGCGGACGAAATCTGTCCGGGTGCCTGGACAACCGGGGTTCTGAAGGCAGGGCTTCAAGAACACGCTTTGTGCGTAGAAACCGACAGAGGGCCATTTGTCATTACCGGATGTGCACATCCGGGTATCGATAACATGGCGAGCGAGGCGGGGGAAATCTGTGGTTTCCCTGTCTACGGTGTTCTGGGTGGATTTCACCTTAGCGCCGCCGGTAGCGGAAGTATCGAAGGTATAATTGAAGAGTTGCGGGAAATGGGCGTCGAGGCCGTAGCACCATGTCATTGTTCGGGGAATAATGCACGGGGAATTTTTAAAAAAGCCTACGGTGAAAACTATTATGGCGCAGGGGTGGGATGGAAACTCGAACTTCAGAAAGAGGGGACCGATCAGTCAAATTCGCAATGAGAATTGCCCCCTGAAAAATTAGCGTATTCGTCCTTTTTCCCGGGGAGATGGCTGATGTTACCTGAAATTTTCGGCATCCTTGGTCACGCCCTGATGATTACCAGTTTCGTGTTTGTGATGTATGTTATTACAGAGCATTTGCACCTGGAACAGGCGATTCAACAGGGCAGCTGGGCGGCCTTGGTCATTGCGTGCCTTGTCGGGCTGATTCCAGAATCAGAGCCGCATCTGGTGCTCGTTACGCTTTATGCGGATAGAAATATTCCGCTGAGCATCCTTCTGGCAAGTTCCATTGTTCAGGACGGACACGGTATGTTGCCGGTGCTGGCCCACTCGCGTCACCAGTTCATCGTCATCAAAGCAATCAATTTCCTGGTCGGACTGACTGTAGGGACCATGATTTTGGCCCTCGGTTTCTGATAAAGTATCCTTTCGTTACGTTGGGAATAAATATTTTATGAGAGCGCTGAACCGTCATTCCCGACCGTGAGATCTGAATTGACGTCGCACGGTTCGAAAGTGCCGGAACAAGGAGAAACCTGTCATGACAATTGATCTGCAAGAATACACTCGCCAAACCCGATTGCTTGACGGTGCATGGGGCACGCAGCTGGAACGCAAAGGTTTGCCATCGGGTATGCCACCTGATCTGTGGAATCTCCAGCAACCGGAAATCATTGAAGAGTTAGCCAGGAGTTATGTGGAGGCGGGGAGCGACATTATCCTGACAAATACGTTTGGTGCGAACCGTTACGCGCTCGAACGCCATGACGCTTCTGATAAAGTGGAAGATATTGCCAGAAAAGGCGTTGAGATCAGCCAGAAAGCCGCGGGGACAGACGCCAGGGTGTTCGCCTCAATCGGGCCGACCGGCAAGATCGTCATGATGGAGGAGATCAGTCGCGAAGATTTCAGGTCCGCTTTTGAAGAAAGCGCAAAAGCTATTTGTGAGGCTGAGCCCGATGCGATCGTGTTGGAGACGTTCAACGAACTTGAAGAATTGGAGTTCGCCCTTCAAACTGTTAAAGAATGTTGCGATCTTCCGGTGGTGGCCTCAGTGAGTTATACGGCCGGCGAAGACGGGATGAAGACCATGATGGGGAATTCCCCGGAACAGCTGGTGGAGATGGCGAAAGAAAACGGAGCGGATGCGATTGGTGCCAACTGCGGAATCGGGCCGGGAATCTACGTAAAAATCGCCCGTCGATACCGCGAACTGAGCGACTTGCCGGTCTGGATAAAACCAAATGCTGGGGCGCCGGAAACCGGGCCGGACGGGGAAACGGTGTTCCCGCTCGGGCCGGAAGAGTTTGCTGATTTTGTGCCCGACTTGCTTGAGGCCACGGTAAATTTTATTGGGGGATGTTGTGGAACAACCCCGGATCATATCCGGGAAATTGGCAAAAAGCTACGGAATTCATAAGCTCACTCATTGAGGTGGTAATGCGATTGCGAATCCTGATTCTTCCTGTCGTCCTTTTTACACTCTTCGCATTCGGCTGTGCTTCTCAACAGACATCGCCTCCCGATCAAGGATCTGGCTGGGGGGAGGCACGCCCCGATATTAGCAGATATCGTTACGAGATCTATTATGTCAAAAAGGATGATACGCTCCGTTCGATTGCCCGGCGTCTGGAAGTTTCCTGGCGAGAGATTCTGCGGATTAATGATTGTTCTCCCGAGGATCTGGAAGTGGGGGAGACGCTTCTAATCCCTTTTCCTCTCGGGTCGGATAGACATGTGAAGCAAGAGCAATTCAGGTTCCCGGCCCTTCCGGGTCAAAAGCAATACAGGGGCATAACGATTGTCCTGGATCCGGGACATGGCGGTAAAGATCCGGGTGCGATCAGCCCCATCGGGCTCCAGGAGAAAGACGTCAACCTGGCCGTCTCCGAAAGAGTGGAAGAGTTGCTGAAACGGAGCGGTTTTACGGTAATAATGACGCGCAAGTCTGATGCATTCATTGAATTGGACAGACGGGCCGAGATCGCCAATAAGAAAAAAGCCGATCTATTTGTGAGCATCCACGCCGATTCCTCCCCCCGCTCAAGTCCCCGGGGTTATACGCTGTATGTATCTCGTGCCGCCTCACCGAAGGGTCGCTCTGCTGCGAAAGCTGTTGCAAAAGGACTGAGGGCCAGCGGCATCGCAAGCCGGGGCGTCCGCGAAGCGGATTACCGCGTTCTGGTGCGGACCGAATGCCCGGCCATACTTGTTGAGATGGGGTTTCTTTCGAACAAGAGAGAAGCGAAGATGCTGCGGAGCCGTGCGACTCAGAAACGTCTGGCAGAATGTATCGTCGCGGGCATAAAAAACTTTTTCGGTCCGTAAATGTTGGTGGCTTCTGTGCGGTCGGGGAAAAGTATGACGGGGATTTGCTACCAGTGTTTTGCGAATTCGTCGCTCAGATACAGGGGATATCCGCCTTCAGCATAACCGTTGTGGGAATTGGCAAACATCTCGATTCCGAGGTGCCACTGGTGAAGATTTCCCATGCAGGATGCCCGCCAGGCCGCACGCCGAGCCTGTTCCAGAGCCGGCATCAACATGGCGGCCAGAATGGCGATGATCGCAATGACAACAAGAAGTCCTATCAGCGTGAAACCAAACGTCTTGTTGTGCATGCATTTCTTCATTTTGCACCTCGCTTCGCAGGAAAGACCGGAACTAATTACAGAGTATAGGGTGTTGCGAAGAATTCAAGGGTATTTGTCCGCGACAAAACGGCTTCAGAACAATACAGCAACCGGTTTCTGCTCCGCTACCCTGACGTGGGCGCAGGGTTTTTAAAGCGGGGAGTTATCCTCTCTCGTCTATTATCATACCGTGCTCAGGTTTGCCGCCAGGTGTTTGCGGTTATCAAAGGGCAAAATTTGTTTTAAGATATAAGGTGGAAGTGGACGTTATTGGCCTTTTTTGACGAATCTGGTCGGGAAGCTTTTATCTAGCCTCGATTTTACGGCTATTGGCGCACAGAGTTAAATCCAGCCGCAATTTG
>JBKHIT010000076.1:0-20026 GCA_046538485.1 Candidatus Brocadiia bacterium
GCCCCACTTTTAGTTCAAATCCAAAGTTCAAAAAGCTTGTTTTGGACAGGCCTGGGCTACCCCCATACAGCCCTGAACTGAACCTTATCGAATACGTCTGGGGTTACCTGAAGGAAAAGGTAACGAACAACTACTACTTCGGCGAGATGGATCATTTGCTCCGGGCACTGAAAAAAGCGTGCAGGCAACTTGCTGCACCTGAGAGCAAAATCCTTTCCGTGGATTTCAAAACACACAATTACTTACCTGAGGCCGCTTAGCAAGCAGTACTGCCAAGATGAGTGCGCTACAAAGTGACCTCTGGCGTATGGTTGAATCGTACGGTTTGATGGATGGTAAGATCAAGAATATCAGAAAAAAGGATTCTTATGGCCTTCCCTATTTATTGCTTTTTGCACAGGCGGTGGGTGGCGATCCCCAAAGCTATGTAAATTACATGAAAAAAAATCCGATAGATGCGTTTTTTTGCCTGGACGCGTTGAAGTTTCGCCGCTACGGCTACAAATACTGCAAAGAGGTAATTGAATCGATGCTGGCGAATCGTTCGTTAAGACTTGAACATTTCCTTCTCACTGCCAACCTTTTAAGGTATTTGCCTGCAAATGAAGCTGTCCAACTCTGGGATAAAATATGGGATGTCGTTCCAGACGATTACCGTAACATCCATGATGAAAAGGAACGAGAGTACTGGCGGAGATTTCACATGGCCCTCAGCCAAATTGCCCCTCGTCCCGTAACCCGAAAACTTTATGAAAAGAGCAAAAAAGAAGGCAAACTCGTTTCTTTTTTTAAAAGTCGCCAAACGCGGGACAACGGTTGGTTACTTTACAGGTATCATCCCGATATTGCGGAATCTTTGATGAACGAAGGTCTTCAAAGCAATGAAATCTTCTACAACTCACCCTATCTCTATTGGTCTGTCCAAATGGCATTTAAGCACGCGGAAATATATGATGGTTTCATGCCACGTTATGATGAAATGCGCAGCAAGGTGAAACGACAGGCTTTTGGGAGCAAAAATCCCGTTAAAAAAGCCAATGCGTTGAACATGTTCGTGGCGAGAAAAGAAGATGTTTCGAGATTGAAAGAATTGGTGCGGGACCATTCGAAGGTCAAGTATTCGAAGATCCATTGGCCGCCTGACAAGAAAAAAGAGGATTATGTTGTTGCGAGGGAGGCTTTGCACACCCTTGACGACCTACGCATTGATGAACGATCGAGGGTGTTGCGCCAGATTGCACTTGATGATGAGGTTCCCGAACCAATAGCAAAGCTGGCAAATACCATGTATGAACGCCACGAAGGGGAGTATGCAATCAAGGCGGAGGACAAAGACAGCAACAGCAAAGGTGCCACAGGATCTAAAGAAAACGTTGAAGACTAAGAGGAGCTTGAGCGGTTTTTATAAGACTGGAACTATTCTTTGAGGTTCAAGGGGGGAAAGGAATAGGAGCGGCAGAACATAAAGTGGGCCAAAAATGGATAATTTGCGGCCGGACCGAACGGGAACCAATGGCAATCACAAGTAAATGCATGATGGTCAAACCGGGAAACGATCCTCAGCGCAAAGTCCTCGGCCGGTTTGTCTTTGTAGCTCGCTCGGGTTACGATTAGAATCCCTTTGACGGCTCTTATTTGCGGTAATAATTACTCGGGCATGTTGTCGTTGCGCTCCGGGTGTCGGTCTGAGACGGGAGAAAATTTGTAATTGTTTTGCACTAATCCTGAAGGAGTATAGCTGGATGGCTTCGCATATCGTTGAACCCCACGGGGGGAGACTCATCAATTTGATGGTGGCGCAGGAGCGGGCGGACGAGCTGAAAAAAGCCTCACGAGATTGGCCCTCATGGGATCTCACGCAGCGTCAGCTCTGCGATCTGGAACTTTTGCTCAATGGGGGATTCTCACCCCTTCAAGGTTTTCTTAAACGCGATGATTACGAGTCCGTCTGCCGTAAAATGCGACTCGCAGATGGCACGCTCTGGCCGCTGCCCATTCCCCTCGATATCCCCCGAGAACGCGCCGAGGAACTGGAATCCGGCTCGAAACTTGTCCTGCGGGATCCGGAAGGTGTGGCACTTGCGGTTCTTCACGTGGCTGAAGTCTGGGAACCTGACATCGATGAGGAGGCAGTCCAGGTCTACGGAACCGACGATCCCGCCCACGCGGGTGTGGGGTATTTGAAAGAGAGGGTTAATCCCTGTTATGTCGGCGGAGATCTCGAGGGAATTCAGCTTCCCCGTTATTTCGACTTCAAGACCTATCGTTTTACTCCGGCTGAACTGCGAAAACGATTTGCCGATCTCGGCTGGTTCCGCACGGTCGGGTTTCAGACCCGCAACCCGATGCACCGTGCCCACTTCGAACTGACCATGCGCGCGTGCCGTGATCTCGAGTCAAATCTGCTGGTCCATCCCGTCGTGGGAAAAACAAAGCCCGGAGACGTCGACCATTACACCCGTGTGCGGTGTTATCAGGCTCTTTTGCAGCACTATCCCCATAACACCGCGATGCTGAGCTTGCTTCCGCTGGCGATGCGAATGGCCGGTCCGCGGGAAGCCATCTGGCACGCGTTGATCCGCAAAAACTATGGTTGCAGCCACTTCATCATCGGCCGCGATCACGCCGGGCCGGGTTCTGACGCCGACGGTGAACCGTTTTACGGGCCGTACGACGCCCACGATCTTGTTGAGGAAACAGCGGACGATCTGGGGATCGAGGTGGTGACGTTCGAACACATGGTCTACGTGCCGGAAAAGGACAAATATCTGCCCGTCCCGGAAGTTCCCGCGGGAACCGAGTCAATGTACATCTCCGGCACCGAACTCCGCAGCCGACTTGCGGAGGGACGTTCGATTCCAGAATGGTTTACTTTCCCGGAAGTCGGTGAAGAACTGCGCCGGACATATCCTCCGCGGAACGAACAGGGATTCACAGTCTTCTTCACCGGTTTGCCCAGCGCGGGGAAATCCACGATTGCCAACGGGTTGATGGTGAAACTGATGGAAATGGGTGGCCGGCCTGTTACGTTGCTCGACGGCGATATTGTGAGGAAGAACCTGTCGTCGGAACTCGGTTTCTCCCGCGAGCATCGCGGTCTCAATATTCGCCGAATCGGCTTTGTTGCCTCTGAGATCACGAAAAACGGCGGCATAGGGATCTGCGCTCCTATCGCACCTTATGCGTCGGTCCGCCAGGAGGTCAGGGAGCTAATCGAGCCACTGGGCGGGTTTATCCTGATTCATGTCGACACTCCCGTCGAAGTCTGCGAACAAAGGGATCGTAAGGGAATGTATGCGAAAGCCAGGGCCGGTATCATCGAAAACTTCACCGGTATATCGGATCCCTACGAGGTCCCGGAGAATCCGGAAGTGGTGGTTGATACCACGGAATTGACCCCAGAGGAATCCGTCCAAAAAGTCCTGCTATACCTGGAAAAAGAAGGATATGTCGGGGCGAGTTGAGTGAGTCAGAGGTGAGCAGCACAAATGCAGGAGGTATGATGAATATCCGCCAGCGAATTGCAACGGCACTGCGGGGCGAACAGCCAGACCGTGTGCCGTTTACAGCTTACGAATGGATGTGGGGCGACGAAGAAAAGGCAGATGTATTGATCGAACGCGGATTGGGACCTACACGCCATGTAGAGACCTGCCGGCGACAGGTCCCGGAGCTCCAGGTGGAGGAGGAAGTCTGGGAAGAGAATGGTCACAACTGGAGCCGGAGGATAATGCACACTCCAGCGGGGGAGCTTGAGAGAATTTCAATGGACGGGTGGACGCAGGAATATTTTGTGAAAGACCCTGAAGACTATGAAGTTGTGGAATGGATTGCGCGGAACACCCATCTGGAAGAGAACTTCGCTGCCTTCCTGCGGGAACAAGAAGCCATGGCTGACCGGGGTATTGTGGTTGTGAGCGCCCACAGAACGCCAATCCAGGAGATTATGGTTGAGCTGACGGGCATAGAGAATTTCTGTTATCACCTAGCCGATGAGCTGGAAGAACTCGCCCGGGCTCATGAAGCTATGCTCGACCGGACTCTCCGTGAGATTGAAATCGTCGCCCGCGGCCCGGGGGAATTTGTGAAACTCTGGGAGAATTTTACCGATGAGCCTTTCGGGCCTGACAGATTTCGCAAGTTTCACCTGCCCGTATACCAGAAAGTAGCTTCCGTACTACACGAAGAGGGCAAGATTTTGGCGGCACATACCGATGGTTGGCTTTCGAGGGTCAAAGAAATAATCCCCGATACCGGAATTGACGTGCTTGAGTCACTGACGCCTCCTTCAGAAGGGGACGTCCCTCCAGAGGAATGGAATGAAATCTGGCCTGAAACCGTGTACTGGAGCAACATTCCGGTAAGCTGGTATCTGGAACCGGTGCCGATTTTTGCCGACCGACTACGCGTGCTTCTGGACAGAATTGGCACGCAGCGGGGTCTATTGTTTGAAATATCCGAGGACCTGCCGCGGAATTGGACAGAGAGCGTTCCGGTGGTGCTGGAAGTCCTGGAGGAATATAGCGTCTGATGAGAATGCGGGATAGGGGCTGGCCACAATTCCATGTTGTCAAGATGCTACTGGCTCGCTATAATCCCTTCCCGCGGGGGATACCTCCGATCGGTCATTAATTTCCCTGACGCCTATCTGTTAAATGGAGAGTTATGGATCGAAACGCGCTCGCCCAACGATTGAAGGAAGTTGCTTACATCGAAGGTGATTTTACACTTCGTAGCGGTCGGGAAAGCCACTACTTGATTGACAAATACGAATTTGAAACCAGGCCAGAGCTACTGAATGATGTTGCGGAACAACTGGCAGAGATGGTCCCGAAAGACACAGATCGGCTGGCCGGAGTTGAGCTGGGAGGAGTGCCGCTTGTTGTTGCTGTGGCTTTGAAGACCGGGCAACCGTACGTGATTGTACGTAAGGGGGAGAAAGGGCACGGACTTGACCGGCCATACGAAGGCCAGTTCGAAGAAGGGGAGCGGGTTGTGTTAATAGAAGATGTTACGACGACGGGAGGGGCGGCGGTGCGGGCGGCGAAAATCCTTCGGGATTATGGAGCGGCGAGAGTAACCGTGCTGGTTGTTGCCGACCGCCAGGAAGGTGGAGAAGAAGCCATTCGGGATGCCGGTTTCGGATACAAAGCGCTCTTTACCAGAGATTCACTTGGTATCGAGGCAGATCAGTGAACGCACAGAACAAAGATCATAAGGGAAGACTTTACAGGTCGCCTTTCGTGACCCGATGGGCCAGCGAAAAAATGCTGGAGCAGTGGGGGGACCTCAAAAAGTTCCGCCTCTGGCGAGACCTGTGGATTGCTCTCGCAGAGTCAGAGAAAGAGCTTGGTCTGGAGATTTCTGACGAAGCTATTGAGCAGATGCGGGAATACCGTGGTGATGTGGATCTGGGTCGGGCGTCAGAAATAGAAAAAGAGCTTCGTCACGATGTAATGGCCCACGTACACACCTACGGGGAACAATGTCCTGCCGCGAAAGGAATAATTCATCTGGGCGCAACCAGTTGTTTTGTGGCGGATAATGCCGACTTGATTCGCGTTCGGGAGTCGCTACAGCTTCTCATTGAGCCAATTGCGACTGCGTGCCGCCAGCTTTCGGATTTTGCTCTCGAATACGCGGATCTTCCCTGTCTGGGGCTGACCCATTATCAGCCGGCTCAGCTCACGACGGTTGGTAAGCGGGCCTGCCTGTGGTTGCAAGATCTTGTGGGAGCTTTGAGAGATATTTCCGATATGGCCGAGAACGTGCCATTTCGAGGAGTGAAAGGAACAACAGGAACGCAGGCGAGCTATCTGGCATTGTTTGATGGTGATGAGGAAAAGGTCTGTGAGCTGGAGCAAAAAGTTGCGCAGAAAATGGGTTTCGATCGCGTGTTTCCCGTCACGGGACAAACATATCCCAGGAAGTACGATCATGAACTTCTGAGCACACTCGCATCCTTTGGAGTGGGATGTCACAAAATGGCGGCCGACATCCGACTTCTGGCCGGTGGGAAAGAGGTGGAAGAACCGTTTGGTAAAAAACAGGTTGGTTCCTCGGCGATGGCTTATAAAAGGAATCCGATGCGTTGCGAGCGAATGACGGCTCTGAGCCGTTTTCTCATAAACAACGTTCAGAACGCAGCATTTACGGGCGCGGACCAATGGATGGAACGCACGCTGGACGATTCGGCGAACCGGCGTCTTTCCCTGGCCGAAGGTTTTCTCGCGGCCGATGCTGTCGCACAACTTGCGGCAAACATTAGCGATGGGCTCGTTGTCAATTCGGGTGTAGTGGCGGAACGAGTGGCAAAGGAGTTGCCATTTATGGCGACGGAGAATATCATTATGGCAGCCGTAAAAGCTGGCGGAGATCGCCAGAAATTGCACGAGAGAATTCGACAGCACTCGATGGCCGCGGCCCGGCGCGTGAAAAAAGAAGGCGGCGAGAACGACCTGCTGGAGAGGATTCAAAAGGATGATACGTTCAGTGCGGTGAAAGGCCGCCTTGAGGAAATCGTTGACCCGCGGAGTTTCACTGGCCGAGCCGGACAGCAGGTTAAAGATTTTGTGCGAACAGATGTGGAGCCGACCCTGGAACGTTTTGAGGGAATCGGCGGTGAGGAAACAGAACTGAGAGTTTAATGCTTATCTCGAATCATTGATTATCACGGAGGTCGGATATGGGAAGTTACGGAACCCCGAGCGGCGATGGCGACGGAAATAAAATGTTGTGGGGTTGTTGCGGAGGTTGTGCTGGATTGCTGGCGATAATAATGGTTGTTGTCGGGGCTTTCCTTTATTCATTTGCCCGCCCCCGGCCCGAGGTCAGACCGGAGACTTTTTTGACGTCAGAAGCGGATGCTTTTGCTATCGGACGCATCAGTCCCGATGATGAATGGGTTAAGGCCCCCTTGAAAAAGTTCGCTGAAAATCCTCCAGAAAGCCTGGAACTCGACGAGAGTGCGAAAAAGCAGTTGAAAGAGCATTCAGGGGAGTTCCATAAGAACCTAGGACACTTTTCACCGGCTCAGTTCGTCCTGCTGGTAAAGCATAAAGGAAAAGTAACTGCTTCTGAGAAAGAGGACAAAAAGGCATCGTCGGCAGAAAGCGCGGAAAAATCTGCGGAATCTGATCCCCCAAAAAGTGAGGAATCCGAAGAGGTTGAAAAGCCCAGAACGGCTTCCGATCAGGAGCCGTTCGATAAAGCGGTTGTGTTCTCGGTTTGGCCCCAGCGTTTTATGGGGCGCTTGATGGTGGGGTTTGTGCGTTTGGTGGTGAACAAATCGATTGGCAAAACGCCTGAACAAAACGGGGAAATTGTTAAGTACAACGGACTGAAAATTGCTGTCACAAAAAAGGGCAAAGCATTCAGTCAAAAGGGCAACAACTTCATGATGTCCGATGATCCAGAGACGATTAAAACGTGGCATGACCAGCTGGTGGCCCGTCTCAAAGCCAAAGATAAGGACAAGTTTGAATACAGTGGTCCAGCCAACCTCAAGTGGATGTACGGCCAGCTAGATCCGGAAGCGCCCATTGTGTTTGCAAGTACAAATAAGCATGGGGAGATAAAACGGTTTCTGACATCAGTAAAACAGATGAAGTCGAGCGGCGATAACAAGGAAGCGCAGGAGAAACTCAAAAAGACAGCCGAACGTTTGTTAGGGACCAGGATTGTTTCGAACAACGTTGAGAGCGTGGGCGGTCAGGCGCAGTTGGTGGACCCTGATACCGTACGGGTGGAGTTTTATTGCAAGTGCCACGGAAAAGAATTTGCCAAAGGGCTGTCCGAAGACCTCCAAAAAGCTTTCAAGGCGGCCACGGAAGATTGGAAAAGTACGAATGTTGACGCCAGCCGGACAAATACCCTTGTCAAAATAAAGATCGTCAAACAGGGATTCCAGAAAGCGTTACAGAAGGCTTTAGAAAAGTCCCAGAAGGAAAGTCAGTGATAGCCCGTTCTATTTGCGGAGCGGTTCCTATCGGTCGTTCTGGCTGTCCGATGGCCTCTGGTGTATTAATCTTGCTTTCCTGCTTTTTTTGATTAGGTTTTGCGGGTCAGGACTACCAACGGCCCGGGCTAAATGCCCGTCCGGTCTGCGGCCTTTCGCTTTCATTTTGGTCGCTATCAATCCCCCTCCTGGATAGGCTTATGTTTCGGGGCGGATATCGTTTTTTATTGAGCGGAGCAAAACCGCTGAAAGCACATTTATGGTTGCGGAGAATTATCAGCAGGCTCGCGTGGCAATTATAAGTCTTGGGTGTGCCAAGAACCTCATCGATTCAGAACATATAGCATCTCTGCTTGAGGACACGGGTGTAGAGGTTTGCAGCGATCCTGCGGCGGCGCAGGTTGCAATTGTGAACACATGTGGTTTCATCGATATTGCGAAAGAAGAGTCGATCGAGGTTATACTCGAAGCGGCTGCGATGAAAAAAACGAGCGATCTTCACCGGCTCATTGTGACGGGATGTCTATCGGAACGCTACGGTGAGGAGCTAAGAGAATCGCTCCCGGAAGCGGACATTTTGCTGGGAATTGACCCCCATGGCGCGGCACGAGCTGCCCTCTGGGCTCTTGGGAAAGGGGATGTTTTGCCGTCCCGTTGCAATATGCGGGCGTGCCGGTTTACTCCACGAGCCTGGACTTATTTGCGCATAGCGGAAGGGTGCAGTAACCGGTGTTCCTATTGTGCGATTCCGGATATTCGTGGGCCGCTTGTGAGTCGCCCCATGGGCGAAATCCTTGATGAAGCCGAAGGGCTACTGGAATCCGGCGTGCGCGAATTGAATATTATAGCGCAGGATACGACAGCTTACGGTCAGGACGAAGGTGATCCAAGGCTGCATGAATTGCTGCAGACGCTCGCATGGATGGACTCGGGGCACTGGATCCGACTGCTCTACACGCACCCGGCTCATTACTACCCGCAGTTGATAGATGTCCTGGCCGGGGAGGAGAGCATTTGCCCTTACCTCGATATCCCGTTTCAGCATATCAGTAATCCTGTTTTGGAACGGATGGGGCGAAACGTTTCACGCATGGGAATTCAGAAACTACTGGACACTTTGCGTGACCGGATATCAAATCTCGTCCTGAGAACAACCTTTATTGTTGGGTTTCCCGGGGAAACGGAAGAGGATTTCACGGAACTTCTCGACTTTGTGCGGGAACAGCGTTTCGATCGTATGGGTGTTTTCCGGTATTCCTGCGAGGACGAGACGCCGGCTGGAAGGTTTGAGAATCAGGTTCCCGAAGATGTGAAACAGGAGCGCTATGATGAACTTATGCATTTACAGATGGAAATCGCCTTTGAAAAAGCATCTGAGCGTATAGGGGAGAGTGTAAAAGTATTGGTAGAGCCCACCGAGTTGCATCCTGAGAAAACCCCGTGGGGTCGCAGCCGCTGGGAAGCGCCGGATGTTGATCCCATCATTTTCCTCCAGGACACCCCCGGTTTGCAGGACGGAGAAATGGTTGATGCGAAAATCATGGACAGCCGGGACTATGACTGCGTGGCGCGTGTTTTGGAAGGAGAAAGTGAGTGCTGAAAGGAGACCTTTTCCGCAAGACCGCTGCGAGTTTTCTCGGGTTGGGATACCTCCCGATTTGCCCCGGAACCTGGGCGTCAGCAGGGGCGGCGGCTCTGGCGTATGTATTTGGTCATTATATACCTCAGCCGACCGGGATTCTGCTTCTCGCGGCGGCTTTTGTTGGCGTCCTGGCAGCCGGACACCGATTGGCTGAATGGGCCCAAAAGCGTTTTGCTGATAGTGACCCACACGTGTTTGTGCTTGATGAGGTCGCGGGTCAATGGTTGACCTATTTACTGACTCTACTGGTGGTTGTGGGGTGGTACGGACCTTTTACGCGGGTTGCCGTTTGTTTTGTAGCATTTCGGTTCTACGACATCTTTAAGCCTTCTCCTATAGGTTTGATAGACCGGCGTCACGATGCTGAGTCGATAATCATGGATGATATTGCTGCCGGTGTGCTCGCGGCGATGGCTGTTGTTATTATCGAAGTTATACTGTTTTATTTCCACGCGTAAGTGGTGGAGGAATAAGAAGACTGACAGATGAATGAGCTTGATGCTGAAAAAATATTTTCGGAATCCGGGCGGCCACGTTTGATCGGTAAAACCGGGGAAGTCCGAGAGGTGGTGGAGTCGTGCATGAACACAGCACGGCGGCTGGTAGGTCGGGATGTCCCGGATGGGTATGTTATCCTGGCCGAAAGGCAGCGAAACGGGCGTGGTCGGACCGGCGAATGGGAATGCCCCGCGCGCCAGGGAATCTTACTTGCTGTGATTCTACGGCACGGGCTGCGGGCGGAAAACCGGTGGTTGACGGGATTGATGGGAGCGGTCGCAACGGGCGAAACGCTTTCGCAGTTCGGACCGAACGTACAAATAAAATGGCCCAACGATCTGGTTGTTACCCGTCACAGCAGAGGATTCAAGATTTACAAAGTTGGCGGGGTTCTTGTCGAACAAGAGGTGTCGGGGGATACAGCACCGGATCACATTCTTGGCATCGGAATCAATGTAAATCAAGATCAGCGTCAATTGCCAGAGAACACGCTTTTGCCGGCGACCTCAATGAAAAGCGAGCGGAAAGGAAAGGCTCTGGACCGAAATGAAGTATGCCGAAAACTGTTCGAAAAATTGGACTTTTGGTATGCCAAACTCAAATTTGGAAAGACGGAGGAATTGCTGGCACGCTGGCGAACGTTGAGTTGTTTGCTGAACAAATGCGTTCAAGCAGAAGTCAAAGGAGAACGGGTATCGGGCGAAGTTGTTGGTGTGAAAGCAACGGGGGAGCTGATTCTTAAAGAGAAAAACGGACAGAAAACTTTCCTCTCCTGGGAACGGTCCACTCTGTTGCTCAGCTGAATGGTGTTGGAGGGATAGGTTTTGAAGGACTACTCACAATTATTCAGGCGTTTCTGGTTCAAGGCCGGGAGTACAGGCCGACACGTTCTGCACGTAGTTATTTTGTTGCTGTTGACCTTTTCATTTGTGGCGATCACACGATCTTGCATGCGGTTTTTCCCCGCTTATCGACCCGCTCCAGAAAATAACCACAATTCGCATCTTGAAAAGCTACTGGAACCGCGGAAGTCTCGACCGCGGGATTGGAAATGGATCGTAATCCACCACAGCGCCACACGAGAAGGCAGCGCGGCTGCGTTCGATCGCTACCACCGATGGCACAAAGGCTGGGATTCCCTGGGCTACCATTTTGTGATCGGAAACGGTACGCAGACCCCGGACGGACAGATCGAGGTCGGTAGTCGATGGTCTGAGCAGGAAATCGGTGCTCATGCGGGAGTTTGTGAATTCAACCAACGGGGGATTGGAATATGCCTCGTTGGCAATTTTGAGATTGATAATCCGACCAGTCACCAGCTGCACAGCCTGCGGGTACTTCTGCAATACCTGATGCGGCAGTACCGAATACCAGCGGAACGCATTGTCGGGCACCAGGAAGTGCCCGGTGCGCACACGAAATGTCCCGGGGCAAATTTTCCGATGGCCGAACTGCGTCAATCTCTGGAGCACTGATGGACGCATACGCAAACAGATGCGGAAGAATTGGAGAATACTGAAAATTGAAAAGGCCGGTGGGCTAATGAAGGGAATGTCCCCATTGTTTTTGCGCTCCGATACGGATGAATTTATATTATATTAAGGGTTCCCCCAAGAATTTGATGTCTCGTTGCAAATGTTTGCTACTTTAGTTATAAATTGATTTGTACCCGCGTTGAGTCTCCCAGGTCGCGCAATGTCAGCAATTCGTATTACCCAGATGCAACTGGGCAAGCCAAGTGCGGAACAGTGCCCTGCAAACCTGTGGTAATGTTGGAAACTAAAAAATATCTATGACCCCGGAGAAGTAAATTATGATTCCACGTCTCTTTGTTGAAGCCGGCGGCGAAACCGGACGGGAAGTGGAGGTGCCTCGTTGGGAGGAGGCGGGTCCCGTTGTTCTCGGGCGGTCAGATGAATGCGAGGCATATTTCGAAGATCCTCAAATTTCTCGTCGACACTGTGAGCTTCGTTTTGAGGATGACCACCTTTTGATCGAGGATCTTGACAGTAAAAACGGCACACGGGTGAATGGAGAGTATATTGATAGGGCTGTTGAGCTTTTCGACGGAGATCGAATTGAAGTCGGAAATATTCTGCTTGTGGTAAGATTCCCTCTGCGGGAAAGACCCAGGGAAGCAAAAACTTTTACCAGGGCAGAAACACAGGAGAATGTGCTGGGTGAAAAAGGTTCTATCGCTGAGGAAAGGGAAGAATTTCAGAAAGAGGCGGCGGGTACAAATGTACATTTTGATATGGAAGAATTTGCCGGTTGTCGGGTGAATAATCCGTTGTCAGAAGGGAAGCAGACTGCGGTATATACAGCGTATGATCGCGAAAAAGGAGAAACCGTGGCCCTGAAAGTTATCCCGGGGGAGAGCCCGGCAACTGAGAAGGACAAAGCCCGGTTTTTGAGGGGGGCAGAGTGTGCCAGTCAGTTCGAGCACTCGAATATGGCGGAGGTGTATCGATTCGGGGAGGAAGAAGGCGTTCCTTTTATTTGCCTGGAATTTATCGAAGGAGCTCAACTCGAGCGGGAAATACAACGTGCCGGGGAGCCCATGGATTTGGAGGCAGCGTTTGTGGTTGCCCAGCAAGTTCTGGAAACGATCCAGAGTGTTCACGACCAGGGCTTTCTGTTGCGTTCGGTCCGTCCTGATAACCTGATACTGACGCTTGACATGCAGATAGTGATGGTTGATTTCGATTTGGTGAAACCTCTCGAGGATGCCGGGGAAGAGATAACGGGGATCACAGATTTTGGGCCTGTCGGAGATCCTCGTTACGCTGCCCCTGAGTTGCTGAGCCGCCCTTTTTTGGCCGATCAGAGGACGGATGTATTCGGAGCCGGACTCACGCTTTACTATATACTGACAGGTACGCTTCCTTTCTCAAAGCGGGGAAAGGATTGGGTCCCGCACATGGCATTTCGCCGGGCCGCGATTCCGTTTCGAGAAAGGGGCATCCAAATCCCTGATCCCGTATGGAATGTTGTTGACAAGTCGCTGTCCAATTATTTAGACAACCGCTACGCTACTGCAGAGGAAATGCTGGTGGAATTGCAACGCGTTATGGAGGAATAGAAAGAAAATGTCTGAAGATGAAGAGCGAAAGGGTATTTTGCGCGTGGCATCCGGCAAATCCAAAGGAACGGAGTTGGAGGTCGATCGGCGCGGAACGTATTCCGTCGGGAGGGGAGATGATATGGACCTGCAGGTGCGCGGTAAGGGCGTTTCACGGGAACACTGCGAGTTGCAATACGATGGCGACCATTTCTGGCTGATCGATGTCGACAGCGTAAACGGGACGTATGTGAACAACCAGCGCGTTCGCCGGTATATGCTTTACGATGGCGATCAAGTGCGTCTTGCCCGTACGTTATTGTTGTTCTCGGTTGAAGACGAGGAAGAATAAAAGGACTCACCATCCTGACGAGGGGTTCGTTGATCGAGAACAGGGTTTTGCTGTAAGCTTAACTCATAATAAGTACCCGTTTCTTGTATCTCTCCACAGCTTAAACGGCAAGTCATATATGCCCGATGAGAACTCAGACAATATGCGTAAGTGCCCCGGGGAAAAATACCCGATTACACTTGCCGTCTGCCAGGCCCGTCAGGCGAAGAACTATCCGAAATGTTTGCTGTGCAAATATTATACGGGGCAGGGACCTTCGACGGATCCTAAGGTGAAAAAGGCCATTTTCCGGACCGCTTCTATCGCAGGTGAGGTATCTGAAGAGATCAACGAATATGTGGTCCGGAAACTGGGTACCGCTACCGCCCAGTATTTCCGTGCGGATTCGACGAAAGGGTCTTCCCTGGTGGTGGGGTGCGATCTTCGGGAGAATTCGCGGCATTTCGCTCGGGTTTTCTCCGAAGGTGCCAATGCCGGTGGAATGCACGTGGTGTCGGTCGGCCCGTCGTTGCCCGAAATCGTTCGTTTTGCGGTCGGGGCTGGTAATTTTGCCTGTGGAGCTTTCATTACCGGCTGCCACGCCCCGGCTGATGTCAACGGGATCCGGCTCTGGGATGCCGATGCACGGCAGCTTACTTTTGATCATGGTTTGGACAAAATAGGCCTTATCGCGCGGAGAATCAAACCCGGACATACAAAGGTCACTGGTAAAACCGAGACAATTGATCCGATGGAGGATTATCGGAAATACGTCCAGAAG
This sequence comes from Candidatus Brocadiia bacterium, assembly GCA_046538485.1. GTDB lineage: Bacteria > Planctomycetota > Brocadiia > SM23-32 > SM23-32 > JBKHIT01. The sequence goes on from JBKHIT010000076.1 coordinate 14,271, forward strand.
TTTGCCCTCAATCTGGAACCACTTGTTATTGCTCTGGATGGTTCTTGGGGAGTAGCCGGGAAGGTTCTTCCGCGGGTCCTTGCAAAGCAGCCTGTTGAATTGGTAAAAGTGCATTGTGGCGGAAAATCAAAGGACGATTTTCTCGGCCGACGTTTTCCGGCCCAGAGCGTCCAAAATGCGTTAGAAAATGCCACCATTTCCAACGGGGCGGACCTCGGCATTGCCCTGGATTTTGATGGCGATATATGTGCGTTTTTCGACGAAAAAGGTCAACCCATCCGCACAGATATAGCCGCAGCGGTGCTCGCCAGAGAATTGCTCCAGCGCATTCCAGGAGCCAAGATTGCCTATGACCTTCGATTCACCGCGGCCGTGCGTGAAGAAATCCTTAAGTCTGAAGGCCAGCCCCTCCGAACATCGACCGACCCACATGCTGTTGCCACCAAGATGCGTCGCAGCGATGGCATCTACGGTGCGCATCTGAGCGGACGGCACTTTTTCCGCGATATGTTCGGCGGCGAATCGCCGGTAATCGCCCTCCTTGTTATGTGTTCGGCGATCAGCCGACAGGGTGCGCCGTTGTCGGAAATCGCCGGCGAAGTTACCCGTTACGCCCATAGCGGAGAATTGCGATACCAGATGCCCTCCCCGGAGGCCCTCGAAAGGGCCGTCTTCGATATCCAGGGAGAATTTCCCAATGCAGAACGCGATACGCTCGAAGGGCTGACCCTCCGTTTTTCTAACTGGTGGTTCAACCTGAGGCGACAAACGGGCAGCAGCGTTATTCTGCTGAATATTGAAGGACGAATGCCGAACGACGAATCTCGCGGGCGCAAGCGACTCGAAAAACTCATCAGAAACCACGGCGGGCAAAAAGCGGCTCGATAATAGTCGTTGTTCTCTTCCGCCCGTTAAACCTATGAACGAAACGTTCCATATCATCACTTTCGGCTGTCAGATGAATAAACTCGATAGCGAGTTGCTCCAGACGGCCCTGCAAAAACATGGAATGACGCGCGTCTCCAGTCCGGCAGAGGCCGATGTGGTTATTTACAATACCTGCAGCGTCCGAAAACATGCTGAGGACCGTGTTTTCTCCCACCTTGGGCGTTGGCGCGGGCGGGCAGAGCAGGACCCTGATTTTATTCTTGGGGTTGTCGGGTGCATGGCCCAGAGACTCGGATCCGAAATCACCGAGCGGTTTCCGTTTGTGCGGTTCGTGCTGGGAACGCGCAGTTTCCTGAAACTGCCGCATTGTCTGGATGAAATCAGAAAGGGACGGGAAACGCTCATCGACCTTGAAGAGAATCCGCTTACCTTCGATAGAAATGTCGGTTTGCGACCGGAATCTCACCACGCCTACGTCAGCATTATGCGCGGATGCGATAATTATTGCGCCTATTGCATCGTGCCATACGTGAGAGGAAGAGAGACCAGCCGATCGCCGGGGGAAATTGTGGAAGAAATTGAGCGGTTACGGGATGAAGGAGTAGTCGAGGTGACGCTTTTGGGACAAAATGTTAATTCCTACGGCAAAAACCTCGCTGCAGACGTTAACCTTGCGCGTTTGCTCGGGGATGTGAACGAACTGGATGGACTCGAGAGAATACGGTTCATTACCAGTAATCCCCGGGATATGGAAGAGAACGTTCTGCGTGCCGTCGGAGAACTCGAAAAAGTCTGCGAGCACATCCATATGCCGGCGCAGAGTGGATCGGATTCCGTTTTGGAACGGATGAACCGCGGATACACTCCTTCGCGTTATCTCGAACTGGTGGAAAAAGCCCGAAAATATGCTCCGAACGTCGAAATTGCGAGCGATTTCATTCTGGGATTTCCCGGAGAAACCGAAGACGATTTTGCCGCAACACTCCACCTTGTGGAACAGGTCGGTTTCCAGCAGAACTACATTTTTCGATATTCTCCCCGGCCCGGTACGCGCGCGGCCCGTTGGGACGACGACGTTCCGGATCAAGTCAAGCGCGATCGCCAACAACGCTTGCTCAAGGCCCAGGAAGAAATTGATCGCGAACGAAGAAAAGCTCTGATTGGCAGCACGATGGAAGTCCTGTGCGACGGACAAAATGAAAGCCACCCCGAAGAAGGGCAGTTCAAAGGCAGGACCCGGCAGAACGATATTGTCGTTTTCGAGGCATCCAAAACACAACCGGGTGACGTTGTGGAAGTGAGAATAAATGATGCCACCTCGCTGACGTTATTTGGGACTGTTCGGGCGGGCGATGGAACAGAAATTCTTTGAAATAGGTCTCCGCAGCCATTAGGCTGCCCTCGTTATTCTGAGGGTTCGGGGGGTACCCGAACAGAATGTAAACTCTCGGAGGAGAGTCAGTTGAAAGACGTTAAACGGCGGTCTCATCCTGGGTTCACGTTGATTGAACTGCTGGTTGTCATCGCTATTATTGCTATCCTGGCGGCGATGCTTATGCCGGCGCTGGAAAGAGCACGGGCATCGGCGAGGAAGATCCGCTGCATTAATAATCTGAAGCAGATCGGTCTCGCAGAAATCATGTACACAAACGACTGGAACGGGAAGCTACCGTTGGCCCGGTACATCAACCGCAACGGGGATCATGTGAAAATGGTGTACGGCCCGAAAATAAAGGATACCAGCGGGAATTTTATCGAGGTAAAGGGACAGGTCCCCCGTGCCGGACAACAACCAGTGCTGATGGAAGGCGGGTACCTCGAGGTTAACGTCCCCCTTTTTTGTGCGGACAATCAATCTCGGGTCGAGCAGGCAGCTAAACCGTTGTGGCCCAGTCGGGAAGTTGTCCCCGGCTACGCCGCGCATGAGGATACGTTAAAGTACTACCAGTGTTCGTTGCTTATCTCGATGGGAGCAACCCCGGGAACGGGACAAAGCGAAGAAGTTTTCAGGGCTCCATTCGCGCATATCGGGTCCTATAACAACATTGAAAATACCTGTCCTCATGCCGCATCTCTCGATTGGTATCCTCCGAATGCGATACTTCAGGGTGAGCGCTGGCATGACAGATACAAAACCAGCCTGCCTATGTATAGTCATCTGCCGTTTAACGAGTATGCTGCAAATGGTGTTGTCTTTCGCCACCCCGGTCCGACAGCCAATTTTCTCCTGATGGACGCATCCGTTCGCTCGGGCGATGTGTCCTGGTGGCGCTCTCATCCATGGGGTGTCAGAGGACACGAGGGAGGCTTTCGTCCCCGATGAATTGGGCTCACCTGGCTGGCAGGGCTTTCCTGGATGGGGAAGCAAATGGAGCAAATCGCACTGTACGTGCTGCGATGACTCCGATACGGTTTGTGGTCCAATCCCTCCTCAATGATACAGAGGGCGCCGTGGCTGTTGGAGGGCAATGCTTCCTGTTGATACCCAACCGGGTCACGCAGATCTTTTCCATCATATCCCCGACCCCAATGCCCGCAGCAAAAATGTGGAATTTAGAGCCTTGAATCCTTTTTGAAAAGGTGCTTTTGATGTCTGCTTTACCGTCGAGTGCTGTTGAGATGCCTGCGTGGGCGCAGAACCAGTTCGATCTGCGGAGCGAAATGAATGCGTGGATCGAGTTCAGCATGCGCTGGCAGCGGGGAACGCCCTGGTACGGCATCCACGATGAAGGGACTTTTGCGGAGTCCTGGTTTTCCTACTATCTGATGACCGGCAACCGCGATATCCTCGATTTCCTCTACCACATGCGGGACGGCTTCCTGAAATGGAGCGATACGAATTTCTACCACGGGTACTATCCGGAAGGGGAAGCGCATCATCAGGTGGAGACCTTCTTTCAGTTCTTATGCCACTTCTGGTCGCTGGACGAAGACCGAGAGCGGGATATTGAGATCGTGGAGGATGCCGCGCATCACGTCGGCAACTGGGTGCCGGGTATCCCCGCGTGGTACGATTGGGAGCGGCACCGCATGCTCAGTTACTGGTTGGGGACCCGGACAGTGCGGGATGAGCCGCCGTACGACTACGAATGCTTCGACCATTTTCGCTTTATCAAAATCTGCCTGAATACATACCTGGCCACCGGGGACCCGCGCTACCTGGAGTGGTCCGTCGATTACGCGGACGGTTGGCGGGACGTGCTGATGGCCCCTCACCATGCGCCGATGGTGTTCCGATTTTGCACGGACGATCCGGAAGAAATCGACCATTTGTATTTTACTGAAGAGGCGAAAAGGAAGATCGGGCGCGGATTTGATATTCACTCCGCGGTGAACTACGCACTCAAGCGCGGGGCCAACTGGGAGGAGTTGCGGGAGGATTACAACGGGGCGCTGGGACGCAGCACGGCAATGATCGAGAGCCTCCAGGAACTCTTCGTTCTCACCGGCGAAGATCGCTTTCTGGAGACCTCGTTGACGCTGATGGACCGTTTTGAAGAACACAGCCGCCGGACCGCGCCCCGGCGCTGGAAGAAGATCCTCCGGGCGACCACAGGGAACACGCGCTACGATGCAGAACTCCAGACCGTCCCCGGTGATACGGATGCTCCACCGCCTGACGTGATGCTTATCGAAAGCCCTTTTGCCAACGAGCATCCCACCCAGTCGTGGGGCAACCGGGAAGCGAACGAGACGGTAGTTCCCTATACGGGCCCCGACGTGGACGATCTGGTAACGGCGTATCGGCTTTCCGGCGATATTTCGCGGGTGAAACACGCCTATCGGCTGGCCCGACCGATGCTGCACATGGCCCGAGTTTCCCTGCGTGACGGGCGAGAGCACGGTTGCGCCAGTGGTAATTTCGCGGCGGGCCCTGGCCGGACTGCGGGTTATGCTTTGACGAAAACGGCCTTAGGGTACCGGGAGTTCTGCTGCACGCTCCGTCCGAAGATCCTTTACCGCCATGACGGTGTGCTGGGTTTGCCCGAAAAGGTCGCTGCTATCTACTTGCCGGAGGGAGACAATAAGCGAGTTGTGCGCCTCTACAACGCAGGAGAGGAGAGTGTGGAACTGGGCGTCTGCGCGAAAGATACGGACCGGAAGATCACCTCGGCCACGGTGGACGGCGAGCCCCATATGAATATTAAGGGGAACGTTGTATCCGTAAAGCTGCTTCCAGGCCGGGAATACCGGGTCGCAGCAAGGCTGGGATAGGACCCTCGATTGTGCCGAAACAATAACAACCGTATATTTGGCAGGGCTCCCTTGATTTTTCTACTAGCCCGGATTTTACGGATAAGTGGAAGCCATTGTTGTCAAATTACGGTAGAATCTTGATTGAACACTATTCCCAGCCCTTCTCAGCCAAAAATCCGGGCTAAAAAAACAGCGCATAAATCTGACAACTTAAAATCAGTGCTCAGCAACGAGGCGAATGATACATTGAGAAATGATCGACTCTAAAGGCTTTTTCACAAACAGGATACCTTCATCTTCCGGCACGGTAACAGCCGCCGGACATGGCGAACAATTCTTGTTGTTGTAAATTGTTATGCCTAAACGGCATGCGCTGTTTTATATAGCCTGCATCCGTAAGATGCAGGCTAGGAATTTGAGAAGCGCAACTCCCTTGCTCAGGAGAAGTTCTTTAATAAACTTGTCGTACAGGGTAAACTATTAGCACGGACGGATTGGTTTGCAGCTGATATTGAATGTGTTTTGTGGTACGGCCTGCGAGCGCAACTGGTGGTGAAGAAACTGCCGGGGGAGGGTGATTGTGAAGAAAATAAAAAAGAATGCCGAAGCCGGATTCACTCTGATCGAACGTGTGCCCAGTTAAGGCTGGGTAAACTTGTTGGGTGTAAGTC
>JBKHIT010000019.1:0-80113 GCA_046538485.1 Candidatus Brocadiia bacterium
AAAAAGAACCGTGTACCGTAGAACAAAGTGTCAACTTAAAGCTAGGACTTGACACCTTGTGTTAACTCTCGGAACGTGCAAGTTGCTGAAGCATACTTGTTGACAAAATGGTGGCGCAATAGGGATAATAAACTGATAGGGAAATTGAGTTTTGGAAGGGAGACGATAATGCGCCGCGAAAAATGGGAAAAAAATGTTGTCATCAGTCCTGATATCCACCACGGCGATCCCTGTATCAAAGGAACACGGATACCTGTGGCCATCATTATTGGATCTCTGGCAGACGGCCTGAGTTCTGATGATATAAAAGAAGAATATCCGCAATTGACCGATACGGATATTCAGGCAGCGTTGGCCTATGCCGCCGATCTGCTGCATGAAGAAATACTTCGCCCTATTACCTTTCACATGAATTGCTATGATGAAACTCAAAGCCGATGAGGATCTTCCGCGTAGGGTGCAAACGTTGCTCTCGGCGGCCGGGTATGATTGCACAAGTGTGCGAGAACAGGAGCTGGGAGGATCTGAAGACGACACGTTGTGGGAGGTGGTTCAGAGCGAAGGGCGCTTTCTGATCACAGGTGATAAAGGTTTTGCCGATATCCGTTCCCATCCGCCAGGTGCGCACTATGGCGTGCTCTTGCTGAGGCCGGATGATGATGGCATCGAACCGATAATAGAACTACTGGAAGATGTTATTGACGCATACAGGCTGGACGATCTGGAGGGTGCGATTACCGTAGCTACGCCCCGCGGGGTGCGAATCCGAAAGAGGGAACAGTGACGTATAGGGCGGTATCCGAGTTGCGGTATCGGGGTCGGACCAAGCGAAGTTGTGTCTGGTGCTGCGGATAGGAAAAAACATCCCTTATATCTGGCTTAGCCGGGGCATTTCAGGGGTAAAATGGGGCGGCTGAGCGAGGACGGCGAACAACAGGTAAAGGCTTTGGTCCACAGATTGCACAGATTACACGGATTACCAACAACGGTAGAATTACCACGAAGGACACGAAGGGCACCAAGAAAGAAGGCGGTTTAAAGTAAACGGAGAAACGAATTGGAGTGAGCGAAGAACCAACGGGAAACGGCACAACTGCACGAGCTTCAACCACGTCCACGTGCTCATCCATGCTGAGATCCAGCAGCCGGTCAGCGATATGATGCGAATGGCGGTCGGATACGCCGCGGGGTAGCAGAGCCAGAGGAAAGGTGTGCGGAACCCACTGATCCCTTCATGAATAAAACCCGGATCGCGTGCATTTGGGGGGATGTGTCGGAGTTTCAGCCCTCCATTTTTTCCTCATCATCACCCGGGCCTCCGCGGACTGTCAGTTCGCTTCAGCCCGGGCTGGTATATGCCGGGCCGCTGGCCCTTAAAGCGACGAATGGCAGACGCCGGTAACGACAGATGGGCACTGATTGAACGCCCCGGATGAACGTTGAACATGGAATATCGAACTCCCATCATCGAAGTGGTACGGCGAACGGCCGAGCCCCTCGAGGGACTCACCTGGAACCTGATGCTGATTTCGCACCTCGTGTTAACTCTCGCAACGTGCAATTTGCTGAAACCTACTTGTTCACAAAATGGTGGCGCAATAGGGATAATAAACTGATAGGGAAATTGAGTTTTGGAAGGGAGACGATATAATACGCCGCGAAAAATGGGAAAAAACGTTGTTATGAGGTCCGTCCCTCTATCAAAGGAACACGGATACCCGGGGCTATCATTCACACGAAGACGCAAAGCGGCCCCTGTATTTCTTCGATCACTTTCTGTATCTTTTAGAGGTGGACTTCGTTAAGACCTATTATCAGGACGTTCTATGGTGACCAAACGTAGTTTTGGAAAGATGAGTCCAGTGGGAAAGTAAGACCGATCAGTTGTCCTGGTGCTCACGGTGTGTCTTGACTCGAATTTCGTGAGGAGTTAATCTCACCGTGAGTACAGAGGATATGTCAGAAGACTTTTGGAGAAGGGCAAAATCCAACATGATCAACAGTAGCGAAATAGAAAAGATGTCCCGGGCGGAAAAGCTTCAGACGATGGAGGCCATCTGGACGGATCTCTCGAAAGAGGAGACCGATGTGGAATCACCGGAATGGCACAGGAGGGCCCTTGAGGAGACAGAGGCCCGGGTTGATGCGGGTGAGGAGCGGATCGCGGATTGGGAGACCGCGAAACAAGAACTGAGGGGAAGGTTCGAATGAGGATCAGGATCCTGTCCTCAGCCGTGGAGGACCTTCACGCCGGACGCCGATTCTATGAGAGGCAGGGGGAGGGGGTTGGGGAGTATTTCTTTGATTCCCTGTTCTCCGATATCGATTCGCTCACGTTATATGCCGGCATTCACAGAAAGGTTTTCGGGTACTACCGTATGCTGTCCAAACGCTTTCCCTACGCAGTCTACTACACGATGGAGGATGGGACGGTGGTCGTGTGGCGAGTGCTTGATGTCCGGCGAGATCCGGAGAGAATTCAAGAGACGCTCGAGCGCTGCCAGGGGTAAAGGCGCGGACCACAGCCAAGCGTTGTGGGGACACTGGGTACGACAAAAAAGGGGACAGACGACCGCTTGCTGGTGAACGGATAACAAACTGGAGATGGTTGATAGTTGAATATAGACGGGGGACCACGGACGTTGGGCGATGTGTCGGACTTTCAGCCCTCCATACTTTTTTCTCATCATTACAGGGCGCGGCGGGGACGCGGCACGTGGTTTACTGAATACTTATGTAAAAAGCACATCTAAGCCCTCTGAGCGGCCCCTTTAAAAGTTGCAAACCCATGTTCAGCAGAGAGATGTTACGGTCCGACCCCTATGGTGTCCCAAGAGCCTTTTGGCTCGTCATCCGGGTGAGGTTTCTCTTGACCAGTAAAAACGGGGTTTCACCGCCTCATCCCGGGTGCCCGATTCCACCGGGAGAGTTTCCCCTTTCCCTGTGTTTTCCAGATTTGTCCTTGACAAACCCTCGGGGAGGGGGGATACACTGTCAGGAGGAAAGTGAAGTCGGGACTTCGCTACTTCAAATGGGCGATCTCGGCTGGCACATTTAATATGGCGGGTATCCTTGCCTGTCACCGGATTTCATTTCGCTGGTTTCCGTGGCAGCTGCAATGCGTGCTGTCGGTCCGGCCAGATTATTTTGGGTCGAATATATAGACTGCGAACGCTAATGGATATCAGTATTGTTAAAAGCACAGCGCAGGCGAAAAAGGGATTTACGCTCATTGAATTGCTGGTGGTTATTGCGATCATTGCCATTCTTGCTGCAATGCTCATGCCTGCGCTCGAATCGGCGCGGGATGCCGCGCGGCGAGTGGCTTGTGCAAGCCAGTTGCACCAGTGGTACATTGGAACGACGCTTTACGCCGGTGATTACAACGACATTCTGCCTAAAGCAACACTGAATAGCCGCACTTATGGTCTGGCGAGTCATAGTCCTTTGCGCTATTTTCTGCGCGACTACTTGAAAGTGCCGATTCCGGTCGGGAGTAGCAAATACGCGGGATGCGAAGACTATCACAATCTTGCGTACTGTCCTGCGATGGATCTTGTGATGAAGGCGGGCGATCATTGTTGGGACCATCACATCGGGTACCTGACCCCGGGGTTCAACCTTTTCCCCGGGCCTCCATTCGGTAACGCGCGTCTGACGGAGGTGGCTGACGGAGGACGCGGTTACAATGCCGGACACGGACCGATTGCGCTCATCATGGATTGCACGAATCTGGATGCTTCTATGTTCCCGGGCGGTAGCAGCCTGGTCTGGGCGGAGGGGAACAATCACCATTATTCTGGTGGCAATGTTGTCAGCGGGGCCGGAGACTGCAAGTGGGTTATCCGCGAAGGATGGGCGGAAGTCTACAGCTACACAGGGTTTGCGAAACCTTGGGATTACTATTGCTACGCGCGGTACAGTTTTCAAACGGATCCTACTGAACCGTATTACGGGAGACTGGCTGTTAATTACCCCGGCGTACCTCGTCCGCAGGGACTCAACCATCAGCCGCAGATGTGGCCCGTGAATCGGCGCATGTTTGGCTACCAGTAACGATCCAAACGCGCTCGTTGTGTTATCAGAGGGAAGATCACGGAAATTGCGGGATGCTCATTGTTCGCAAAAGTTAGATTCATGTTCAAAACGGAGAAGGGGACGTACCGTTGCAAAGTGTTGTGACGACACTGGATGCGACAAAAAGACCCCTCTATATGACCGTTAGAACGGGTTTTCGGGGGGTGTTTTCGGCGGCTAAGGGGTACGGCATCTGTACCACAGAGAGCACAGAGGACACAGAGCCACGGCTGGGGATGGGGTGACGGCCGGGCGGCAACGGCAGAGGGCCTACCACGAAGGGCACGAAGAGCACGAAGGACGGCGGTTGTCTGTGATGGGGGGCGGACGGGGAGGCTCCGGCACGACGCAGGGCTGAACCTGGCAAAGTTGGGCATAATCTTAAAATCCCGGAGGTTGCGCCGAGGGATATATGAGGGGTCGAAAATGTACAACACAATCACATGAACGCATCACAACCTGAGGCCCCTGCACCGCCCCGCTGGGGCTTGGGAATGTATGGAATGCCCGGTATCCCGGGGTTTACTCGGACGACGGGCGCACGGCAGTGAACTGATAACGGTCTGGAGGCCGGTTAACTGGTTAGCGGCATGAACGCTACCGCACCACATCTCGACTCTACGAATCGTATTGCGCTCCGGTTAGCTCCTACTCATCATCAATCAAATGGGTCAATCACAAAACCATCGCCCCGCATCCTTTGCTGTTTCCCTTTTTGAATGTGTTTTTGATAGAAGCCCTCACGACATTTGTCATCTGCGCTACCCGGGAGATTGAAACCACATTCTGAAAGCATGCTTTCCACCGAGATCCCTGACTCCGTCTTACCCATCAACGCAAGACGCTCTATGGCAGCTCCATCCGTTGAACAAAACTGATATCCTTCGCACTGGCCTGAGAATATGAGAGCAAGTGCTTCAGCTTCCCCAGGATCGGTCCAACGGACTACCGGCTGTGTAAATACTTGCCCGAGAATTTCCGAGACGGGCTGCTCACTTGCAATCACAGTGAGATCCCCATCTTCTATTGCCCCTTCCAGATCAATCAACTCTGCCCAGCCGTCAGCGCCGACGTAATATTCAGCCTCTTCGACCACATACGAGGGCACAGCCATTTCTGTACAAGCAATTATCCTTTCCCACCAGCCGATTTTGCAGATGTCGATTATGGCACAGGCGTCAATCAGCACATAGGGTCTTGTTGTAGTCGAGTTCATTGTGGAGACAATATTCCTCTAATTTATCCGGTAATCTGAGTAGGTCCGTTTCTAAAAATTCTGCCAACCTGGCCCTACTCAACTTACCTTCTTTGTGGGCGAAGAACGCTGTTCTGGCGAAACGTTCCGGCAATTCAGGTGGTTGCCACCATTTCGACGGCATAGACATTCGGTCTAGCGATCTAAACTCTTCGTCGTTGAGCAAATCATCTATCGCCTTCCGACTCAATCTCCCCAAAGAATGCAGGCGATACAGAAGAGCTTCAGTCGACACCTCAAATTCTCTGGCAATGTTAACAAGCGTTTTGTAGGAAATCTCCCCGTCCTCGACATTTTTGTCGAAAATTCCTCCAACTTCCTCCGAGGGTAACAGCAGGGCGGCCGCAAACGCATTCGCACAGGATTCTAACAGTTCTTTGTTCTCCTCTGCACCGTTTTCTAAAATACTGCAGGTATCCGACCAGGTGACGAGATGGAAAAGCTCATGTGCAAAATCCCAATTGCGCCTCCACGGTGCCTCAGTTGCATTGACTAAAATCCCTTTTCCAAACTCTGCATTTGCACAGGCGCTAGAACCTTCAGAACCCAAATCAAAATACCAGACTTTCACGTTATATTCATTCTCCAGCATTTCTGCCAGCGAGGGTCCCGGACGATCCCCCAATCCGAATTCACGGGACGCACGGCGGGCGATCGTGGACGCCTGCCTGTATGGGGCGTCTGTTATGTCAAAGGATTCTTCAAACAACGACCTGTTCTGCTGAAGTCCGACGGCTTCTTCAAGCAACTTATACTGAGAGCATTTCTTGAGAAATCTCTGCTCCGCCTCGGGAGACACGCCTGCGTTTTTTCGCCATATAACCCTTGTCTCCTGCTGCTGTTCTGCATCTTGCGCATCTGGAAGCGCCAAATCCCAGTAATCCAGATGTAGCACCCGTGCAATTCTGCCCGCTTCGGCGGCTTTGAGCTCCCGTACGCCACGTTCTATGTCACTTACAGTTTGGGCAGAAGCCAAGCCCACCTTCTCGGCGAGTTTGGCCTGCGTCAAGCCCAACTTGTCACGAGCGGTCCTGATTTTTTCCCCGATCTCCATATAATCTCCCTCCGGAAAAGGTATTCAAGATAATCTCGGATGACAACTGCCTAATAATCTGATACTAACGAATATCGTTAGTCCTGTCAACGCCGTTTGCGCTGGGGAGCGGTGGGGATGCAGAGGACGGCAAGTTGTTAGCTACCTTTTGAACATCAGAACGGCAGATGAGTTGCGCATTCACAATATGCGTGGACCCGTTTTTGAAACATACGTCATTTCGGAAATCTACAAACAGATCCAGAACCGGGGGAAGGATAGCAGCATTTACTTCTGGCGCGACAGTAATGATCGGGAGATCGATCTCCTCATCGACACGGGCCCCACACCAATGCCCGTGGAAATCAAATCGGCCAGGACGATTAACTCAGAATTTTTCGACATTTTCAGCTACTGGCGTAATGTGACCGGCAATCCCGATGGTGGGGGCGTTCTTGTTTATGGGGGAGATGAGGAATATATGCGTGATGGGGTTCACGTGCTTCCGGCGGCGGGCCTGTGATAGGGATCTGACCTGTGAATCTCGAACTGGCTGGCTTCCGACTGCCGATATCATCGGCTCTCACCGGGTATCGGGGTCGGACCAACCGAAGTTGTTTTTGGTGCAGGAGTTACGGTAAAATACCCCGCATATATGGCTTAGCCGGGGCATTTCAGGGGTGAAAAGGGGACACGTAAAAGCCGCCTCTCAGAGGCCTTTACCCGCGATCGTCCTTGAGGCGGACAAGTTTGGGGGAGCGGGTTAATTAAGTTTGCGCAATCTGCTGCAGTTCTTCCTGGAGGTTATTTACATACCCGGTCAGACTGAATTCTTGTGTGATTCTTTCATTAGCCTTCGCGCTCATTCGGCGATAGTCATCGGCGTCACGGCAGACTTGCCGTACGGCCTGTGCCATATGTTCGGGGTTGCACAGACGGGGCGCTGCAAGATCGTCCGCTGCTGGATCATAGAAGAAGCGGGGCATACCTCCCTGGCTCCCTCCCATGTCAACGTAGCTCTCAACCGCGAGCGCGGGCGGCACAAGCCGACCTGTTTCACTATCCATCACGACCTCGGGAATGCCGTCTACTGCCGCGGCGACGACAGGGCAGCCGTAGAAGGACGCTTCAATTACAACGTTGCCGAGGGGTTCACGGACCGAGGGGCAGACTAACACATTGATTCGTGAGTAGAGCGCAGGCATATTTTCAACAGGCCCGCAGAAACGGACGTAGTCCGAAAGGCCGAGTCTTGCGGCGGTTTTACGCATTTTCTCCTCTTCTGGTCCCGAACCGGCCACGAGAAGCTCAAACCGCTCGGAGGTCTCGCGCAGGGCGGCCAGGACGTGTAGCAGAAGCACCGGCGCCTTATGGGGAATAAGACGACCGGCAAAACCAATCCGCAAAGGGCCGTCGAGGGGTAGTTCTTGTGGGATGTGTCCCCGGTCCGGAGCGGGAAGCCGGACACCGTTTCGACACACTCGGGCTAATCCTGTTGGGCAATCCCATGCCAGTTCAAGCACGCGCTGCGTCGCGTATGAGTTGCAAATGACTCCTTCCATACGATCAAAATAGTTCGCGACCTCCTCAACATTGTGATCGGTCCAGGCCCCCCCGTGCTCGTAATGAATTTTTTTAGCCGTGGGACAGGCATGTGCGGCACCCCGCAGAAGGGAAAGGTTGCCCAATGAGTTGTAGATCAAAAAGATGTCCGGTTGGACACGGCTGACACTGGAACGAAGATGCGATCGTCTGAGAAATCTGGGGCGACGAGGTAGCTTGAACGGACCAAGATATTTGACATGGCTGACAGATGCGGCGTACTTGGCGAGGCGGTCTCGAAACCATGGATGCGCACGACCCCTGGTCAACAAAACATGGTTTTCGAGATTGCCCCCCTGCGATGCCTCCAGCCAATCACAGAAGAGAGTTTCAACTCCTCCAGGATAGTCCAAAGCGATCACGTGGAGAGTTTTGATTTGGAGCATGTTTGGTCCCGCCTTTTTTGGCATACGACAGAGTTTATATGAGGAACGTCTGCTTGAGCGGAAAGGGGCTCAATTTCACCGGTTGCGTTATAGCTCAGAAAGTGTCCGGTTCATCTGAGGGGCGGACGGCCTTCTTGATCAGCTTCGCGAACTCTTCTTCGGTCAGGATTTCTTTCTCCATCACTATCTCCCGGATCGTCCGATTGGTTTCGGCGGCTTCTTTGGCGACTTCGGCGGCGGCGTGGTAACCAATGACCGGATTCAGAACGGTGGCGAGTCCGATTGTGCTGTGAAGGTGGCGGCGGCATTGTTCGGCGTTGGCCTGTATACCTTCCACGCATTTCTCGCGCAGCATCCGGCAACCATTGGTGAGGATCTGTATGGACCACAGGAGGTTATAGTTTATGATCGGCATCATCACGTTCAGTTCCATCTGCCCGGCCCCGGCCGCACGGGAAATGCAGGTGTCGTTACCGATGATCTGAAAACAGATCATGTTCATGCACTCGGAAACAACGGGATTGATCTTGCCGGGCATGATGGATGAGCCCGGTTGCACGGCGGGCAGGTCCAGCTCGCCCAGCCCCGTGGTGGGACCGCTGGAAAGCAGTCGGAGATCGTTCGAGATACGTCCCAATTCCGTGGCCGCCGTGCGAAGGGTGCCAGAAAACTCGACGAAGGGGGCCATGCTTTGCATTGCTTCGAACATGTTTTCAGCCGGGCAGAGATCGAGCCCCGTCTGTTCGCCCAGGAAGCTGATCGCGCGTTCGCGGTACCCGGGGACCGTATTGAGGCCGGTGCCGGCGGCGGTCCCGCCGAGCCCCAGCTTACGTAACCCGCTCGCTTTTGTCGCGAAGCTGTCGGAGAGGTGGGCGAGGGCGGCGGCATAACCGCTGAACTCCTGTCCGAGAGTTATCGGGACGGCGTCCTGCAGGTGGGTGCGGGCGGATTTCTTGACGGGGGCGAAGTCTTCGGCCTTTTCCTGGAAAGCATCGGACAGTGATTCAAGCTCCCCGGCCAACTCGGGTAGCAGCAAAAGGACCGCCACCCGCATCGCCGTGGGGTAGGTATCGTTGGTCGATTGCCCCTTATTGACATCGTCGTTGGGGTGGATAGGGTCGTACTGACCGAGTTCTCCCCCCATAATTTCGTTCGCACGATTGGCAATGATTTCGTTGACGTTCATGTGGTGGGAGGTGCCAGCGCCGGCCTGGAAGACATCGACGATGAACTGATCTTCGTGGTCGCCGGCTATAATTTCATCGGTGGCCTGGATAATGACATCGGCTTGATCGGGGGGCAGGGCTTCGAGTTCGCGGTGGGCCCGGGCGGCGGCTTTCTTAATTTCGGCGTAGGCCCGATTGAAAACAGAGGGTATGTGGAGTCCGCTGACGGGGAAATTCTGGGCGGCACGGCATGTTTGGATTCCGTAGTATGCTTCGGCGGGCACCTCGGCTTCACCGAGGAAGTCCTGTTCGCGTCTGAACTCTGACATGGGATGCGCTCCGTCGAAATTAAAAAGACGTTTGATTAGAAAGCAGGCAGATGTCATTCTAAACTGGCGATTGGGGTTATTCAACATCGTGCTGAATATGTGTTGTCATTGTTAGGAGAAGGGATACAGAAGGTTGACACCGGGGACATGCTGGTCTATAAAAGTGGACCGCAACGTATGATCGGAGTTAAGGAGCTGAATGTGGAAGCATTGAGAGCTGGAGTGATAGGTTTGGGGATCGGCAAACGCCACGCGATGGTTTTGGCGGAGATGGAGGAAGCGGAATTGGTGGCGATTGCTGATTTCAAGGAGGAACTGGCACATGAGCTTGGCGAGCAGCTAGATTGCACGTTTTACGAAGAGGGAAGTGAGCTGCTCGCAAACGAAGAGCTTGATTTCGTCTGTATATGCACACCGCCTGCAGTTCATCTGCCGTTGACCGAGGAAGCGGCGAAACAGGGCGTAAATGTTTTTTGCGAGAAGCCGATGGCGGGTCGATTGGAAGACTGCGACGGCATGATTGGGGCGTGCGAGGAGGCGGGGGTGCAATTAATGGTGGGCCAGAAAAAACGTTTTCAGCCGGCGTTCACCTTCGTGAAACAAATGATCAATGAAGATTTTGGGGTATTGCGTTGGGCGACTTTGCGCTATGCGTGCGGCCGGGTTCCGATGGATTGGTTTTGGGAGGAAGGTAATGGCGGGGGGCCATTGGTCGAAAATAGTGTGCATGCCGTGGATACACTACGGTATTTGATGGGTGAAGTAGAGCGGGTGTATGCAGAGGGGGGCAATCTTTTCAATGAAGATCGCGCACCTCAGCTTGATACTGCGGCGGTAAGCCTGCGTTTTGAAGGCGGTGGAATTGCTGCAATTGGGTGCGGACAGGCTTACGAATGGGGGTTTGCGAGGGAGAACAGCTACTTTGCCCACGAGAATGCGCTGGTTGAGATATCGGGTTCATTCGATAACCCGGAACACCTCCGCTACATCTTGAGGTCGGAACCGGATACGATGATCGAGGTGGATCGTCCGGAGAAAAATCTGTTTAATCTGGAATTGCGGCATTTCTGCGAATGTATTCGTTCGGGTGAGACGCCTCTGGTATCGGGAGAAGAAGCGCGAAAATCTGTAGCTGTTTGCCTGGCCATCAAGGAGTCCTCCCGGACAGGCAAACCAATCCCTTTGAGTGAGTAATGACGCGTTTAAAATTGGGTTTTTGGCGGGGTCAGCGGGTCCCGGGATTTGGAGGCGTGCCCCCGCCGCCCATGTTGCCCATAGCTCCAGAAAACATTGCTTGCATAAGACCTTCAGCTTTAAGTTCATCGAGATTAGCCTGCAGGCTGAGAGCCAGATCGCTTCCAACAGCATTTACCTGGAGGGAATCCATCATGTCTTTGATTGTTTTGAACGCTTGTTTCTGCGTATCATTTTGGGCGTTTTTGATCATTTGAGAGATAGCAGGAGCGGCCTGTTCAAGTTGAGTTTTGATCTGGTCAGCTGCTTCTCTGGCTTTGGTGGATTCCAGGAAGGTTACTTTTACCTCAACGTCCATGTTTGAACCGGCGAGGTCAACGCGTCCGGCGGCTTGATCAATTCCTTGCGGCACTTTATTGACAGGGACTTTGCCGGACATGGTATTTTTCAGCGAGCGAATTTCTGTAGCCGCGAAATGGATGGCAGAATTCTGATAAGGGGCGATGGTACTCTGGAGTTTGGAGGGCAGGCGTCCATCCCCTGCATCCTGACGCCTAATGAGCGATTCCAGATCTTGAGGTGTGCTCGCGAACAGGATCAGGTCATCTCCTTTAAGTGCGACGAATTCGTCCTGTGCGAGACGGTGGGCATTCAATTCCTCGACGGCGGTTGTATTTTCAGCAGCATCACTTAATGCCTGTTCCAGGGCCTGCGCGTCCGCGGTGTGGGTCGAGAGTCCCGTTAGGACAGATTCTCCGCCGCCGGTGCCTGGTTGAGCAAAAATAACGGTTTCCCCGAGTTCTTCTGGTTCAATCGGGAGATTTTTCGTACCGGAAAGGGAAAATCCGGCGTTGCCTTGTTTAAAGATGCCCGTAGCATTTATCTTTTGCATATCCATAACAACGATACCAATAGCATCGCTGGGTGCGGCGGCGAACAAACGCTTACGAGAGGCTCCAGCTCCTTCAATGTCGTCGCCCGTGTCGAGCGGGGTTTCAATGTCTGGCTTGGGCTGCCAGGTTTTTTCTGTCGGTTGCTGTTTAAATTCATTGAGTTCTGTCAATGTTAGAATAAGCCCGACGATTACGAGCACACATGATGCTGACAGAACCCCTACCGTGAACCCGGTGCTTCTCATTTTTGCCACCTTTCAGGAAAGGCGAGGAAAGTTTGAACTTCGATTATCCCATCCGTGCGGTATTTTAATAGCGGATGCTTCTCTATGCAAGCCGATTACAGA
Organism: Candidatus Brocadiia bacterium; assembly: GCA_046538485.1. Taxonomy (GTDB): domain Bacteria; phylum Planctomycetota; class Brocadiia; order SM23-32; family SM23-32; genus JBKHIT01. The sequence goes on from JBKHIT010000019.1 coordinate 12,283, forward strand.
AGAAATTTTGGAATTTTAGGTGTGCTGAAATAAAGAGATGATTTCTTTGAATGTTCAGGGCGTTTGCCCGGACGGTGTATAAATTGATCGGTGCTGCGAAACTGTTAGTGAAAACGAGTTACCTTGACATCTGTCGGAGAGCTCACGTATAATCCCGCAATCTGGAAGCACGCGGGAAGTTTCGGAAAGTGCTGGGTTTTATAAACCTCGCTCAAATATAGAAGGACAGGAGACTATGGAAGGATCCAAGAAAGTGCGCGTTCTGGAAGGTCTGGGATACTGCGCTGCAATTGCAGTGGCTGCCACGAATCTTATGCCGGTACCAGGGATTTATACCGTTCTGGTTCTGACTGTTGGGATTATTATTCTGATCAGGTTGTTGGCTTCGCAAGCAGTTTCGATTGATGAAGAAGCCACAGGAGGGGAGGCCGACCGCAAATCTGAAGTTGCGCGTGAAGAAGAAGTAACGAAATAGCCTGAGCTTCTATACAGGAGTCTTGAAGTCCGGGGTTTTGGGGCGCGGCCGGTGGCACTTGGTTTCATGGGGTTCGTGGTTTTTATTGTTAAACGGACGGCTGAAGTGTATGTTGGCACAATGAGTTCGTCGAACTAAAAGCGCAAAATAAGAAGGAGGGCTTGCTATGCTTGGTTGCACCTATGGACGGATGTTTCGAGTGACTGTTGGTGGTGGTTCGTACGAAGGCGGTTTGTCGGTCAATATTCAAGGTGTGCCGCCCGGGCTGTACATAATGGAAGAGGAGATTTACAGCAATTTACTTCTCCGGAAGCCAGGCCAGGGCGAATTGGCTTCCCCGAGACGAGAGATGGATATTCCGGTTATATACAGCGGGGTTAACCCGGCGGATACGATGCCTGATGCCGATAACAAGGGTTATACGAACGGGACGCCATTTGTCATCTTAATCCCGAACGTAGATCGGCATTTTGAGCATATCAATGAATACCAGCGGACGAATCGAACCCCGCGTCCAGGCCATGCATCGTATGCAAGTTACCAGAAGTACGGAAAGTGGGATGATGCCATTGGGGCTGGGTTTTTCAGCGGACGCTACACGGCGACGCTGGTAGCCGCGGGGGCTATTGCCAAACGTGTCCTCCGAGAACACGGGATTGAGATTTGCGGATATGTGAAGGAGGCCGCGGGAGTCAGGGCCCCGGAGATGGGCCAGGAAGAGATTTTCAAACAGGTGGCTGCATATAAGGAAATGCGCCGTGAGTACGACCCGGTGCACACAATTGTGTATAAAGAAAAGCGGATCACTGAGGAAATGCGGTTCCTTGAAAAAATGAGTGTGCTGGCCGAGCTCGAGAAGGAAGTGCCGGAAATCAGCACCAGGGAGTTCAGTTCGGAGGAGGCCAGGGAGAAATACGGGGTCCATCCACGTTTGAATTGTCCCCATGTCGAGACGGCTGATGCTATGAACGAACGTATTATTGAAATACGTGATGAAGGGGATTCCAGCGGTGGTCTGGTGGAAGTTATTGTTGACGGCCTTCCGGCTGGGATGGGGGAGCCAGTTTTCGAGAAGCTGGAAGGCGAACTTGGTCGAATGATGAGTATTGGGTGTGTGAAAGCGGTCGAAAACGGCAGTGGTATGGCCGTCAAGGACATGAAAGGTTCAGAATTTAACGATGAGATGCGGGTGGAAGATGATGAAGTTAAATTCCTTTCGAATAACGCCGGTGGTATAACCGGAGGACTCACAACCGGTGAGCCTGTGGTGGTGCGTCTGGCGGTGAAACCGACTCCCACAATCGGGAAGCCGCAACGAACCATCGATAAAGTTTCGCTGGAAAACAAAAACCTGGAGGCCATTACCCGGCGTGACCCAACCGTTGTGGCCCGCGTCTGGCCTGTGGCCGAAGCTCTTACGGCGCTGATTATCCTCGATAAGTACGTCCAGCATCTTGGGTACAGGGCACTGGCGAAATTTGACCTGCCAACGTAATTTTCTGTTGCCTGGCTGGTGGTCCGTTCCACCAGCCGGGATTTTTGACTGTGAAGGGTTATGAACGCTGTTCAACAAAGAGTCTACCCGGATTTGGCAAGAATGGCTTCCAATTATCCGTAAAATCCGGGTTGGACGATTTGAAGATTTTCTTGAGCAGGCGCACAGCAACTGGCAATGCTCGACGTGCGAAATTTTTAATGAGTGGGGTGCGGTGAAGATATGGAATTAATCGAACTTTCACTGGTGCAATGGCTTGCTGTCGGGGGGGCTGCTTTGCTGGTCGGCTTGACAAAAGCCGGATTTGGTGCAGGAGCCGGGATACTCGCTGTCCCGTTGATGGCGGTTGCTCTCGGGGGTTCAGAAGCGATGTTACCCGTTATGCTTCCAGTTTTGATATGCGGGGACATCTTCTCTATTATTCATTATCCCAACGAACGGAATGTACGCAATCTCAAAATTCTCATCCCCGGAATGGTGATCGGAGTCGGTTTGGGATGGGGACTTCTTTTGTGGCTGAAACAACGAGTAGCAGAAGGCGGGACAGAGCATGCTTCTTTGAGCGGTTATCTCGATCCGATCGTCGGTGGAGTTTGCCTGATTTTTGTCGGCGTTCAGCTGTGGCGCTACTTTCGTGAGTGGCGTCTCACGGAACGTGCAGAACCATATAAACCAGAAAACTGGCAGGGATGGGTCGTGGGAGGTGTCGCAGGTGCTACGTCAACACTTGCGCATGCTGCCGGGTCCTTGATCGCGCTCTTTCTGTTACCTCAGAAGCTGGACAAAAGGATATATGTAGGCACGGCCGTGACGTATTTCTTTTTCGGCAACCTGATAAAATTTGTGCCGTACGGGTTTCTGGGGATGTTTACCCTGAAAACATTGTTGACGAGCCTGGCTTTGTTTCCGGTGGTAGTCCTTGGCACGCTGATTGGGGTAGCTTTGAACCGGCGGCTGAGCGGAAGGGTGTTCGTGTTGTTTATTTACTTTTGCACGCTGCTTATGGGGATTAAGCTGCTTATCGGTTAAATGGGCCATTTCAATGGAACGAACGCCCGGAAAATCGCTCGATCAGTTTGCACAGCTTTTCCCAATCTGGGGGATATTCTTCAGAACCCTGCCATTTGCGCAGAGTGCCATTCCACTCTAAGAGCACCATCCAGCTTCCGGGTTCCAGACTATTGCCCTTCCCGTAACGCTTTTCCCAGTCTTCGAGGCCAAGAGCCCCCACCTGTCCCAAAAATCGATTTGCTTCCCGGGGCCCGCATTGTATTTGATCGGCAGAGGAGGTGTCAGCTCGTTCTGTGGCCGTTGTGAAAAATACCGCGAGATTTTCAGTAACGACCAGTTCGCGGCGAATGTTTTCGCTATCAGTGTAACTGGCCGCGAATATTATGTTGTCGTGTTGAGTGTGTTTCATGAATTGGAGGCCTCGGGCGTAGCGGCGTCGATACGATTGCGTAGAAAAGCGGCCAATACTTCGGGTTTGTCGGAGCCGATGTTAATCACGCGGAATCGAAAGAAACCATGTGGATCGCGAAGATGAACCTGAACGCATTGTTTGCCGGCAATGTGCCACGTGACCGACTTTCCAGGCATACCATGTATACCCCACTTGCTGAGGATTCCCGGGTCATTGATTTCCACTGATTCCATTTCTTTGTATAAAACGCGTGTTCGGAAGAAACGGAGTGGTCCAAACGCGATCTCAACCCCATGATTATTGCCCCTGACGTGGAGATGCACGAAACCTCCTGCAAGGATGAAAAATAATGCAGCTGTGCCCAAAAGAACAATGTACTCAGCGCCAGCGGGTCCGCTGAGAAGGGCGGCGGCTGCGCAGCCTGCACCGGTTAAACCAAGGAGATAATGCAGCCGTCCGTATTGTTTGTGGTCGTAGTTTTGCATCAGGAAACTAAAAAATCAGTCTTCGGCTGCCCGAAGGACGGCCTGACTGACGGCTTCGGCAAGAATTGTATTACCGCGGTCATTCATATGAACGCCGTCTTCCGATAGAAGCGGCGATCTTCCGCTTGCCTGAACAACATTGTAGAGGTCATTTACGCGGACGCCGTGGCTTTCAACGACTTTTAACGCTGCCTGGTTATAGCGAATGACGTCTTGCTGGTGGCGCTCGAAAGATTTTACACGCTGGTGGCGCTGATCGATGACGGGAGTGGTGGTTGCCCATATAAAAATGCCAGCGAAATCCTCGGTTAAAATATCGATGATTCCGTGAACATTGTGCACATATTCTTCGAGGGGCACCTGGTAATCATTATCGACGATTCGCAGGTCATGCAGGCCACAATTAACGTGCGCGACGTCGGGATCTTTTTTTACCACCCACTCACGGATATTATTCAGTACTCGACGACTATCACCACCGTTTTCCTCAGGCCCGAGTATGTTGATCTGCCCTTCCAGCTCGGAAGCCACGAGTGGCTGATAAGCCATCCGGATAGAATCACCGACGAGAACCGCTTTTTTAAGGGATGGAGGGGCCATAAAAGTCTCGATTTCAGGTTTGAAGGAGAGGGAAATGCTCGACTGTCGTGTACACCGGGCCTTGTTGTGTCAGGTCGCTCTTTACAAGATCAAATTTTTCAACCTCCGTGGTGCCGAATGTGAGATCGGAAAGGAGTTCGGTAAGTTCTTCGACAGGCGGGCATTTTTTCCCTCTACGGGTTCGTGCGATAGTAACATGCGGCACAAAATTGCGTTTCTCGCGTTTAATCCCCAGAGCACTCCCCAGATTGTGGTCGACTTTTTCTGCGAGTTTTTGCAAATGGGCAGAGTCTTCCTGAATACATGCGAAGAGCACACGGGGGCGATCGGGTTCAGGGAACGCGGAGATCCCGTGCATTTCCATGCGGAATTGGGGGGCCTTAGCGGCCGTTTTTTGGAGAACGCGGGTTGCCTCCGGGATCGTGTTGTCTGGCACACTGCCGATGAACTTGAGAGTGAGATGCATGTTTTGTGGGGCGACCCACTTTAGCTCAGGCGCGCATTTTTTCATTGTTTCGACGGCCTGTGAAAGGTTTTGCCGAGATTGTTCACTGATGTCGATCGCGACAAAAAGGCGGACGCTCATTGGTCAAGTCCTTCAAGGTTTTCGGGTATGTCAAGTTTTTCGAAAAGGATTTCGGGTTCGGCGAGCCCCCGCGACTCGGGCAATGGAGTCGTGGCTTTGTCCCATGTCAGTTCGTGCGGCGCGCAGCCCAGCATTTCATTGAGGCGGGCGGCAGCAAAAGGGAGAAAAGGTTCAACTGTTACTGTCAGCACCTTGATTGTATTCAGCAAGACATTAACGACGGTGCCGCAACGTTCCATATCCTCTTTTCGTAGAACCCAGGGCTCCTGGTGATCGAAATAACGGTTAGTTTGCTTGGCCGCCTTCATAAACTCTTCAAGAGCGGCCTTAAAACTGTATTCTTCGATTTGGTCCGCAATTGCATCCGGGAGGGCACGAATCATTTCCAGCTGTTCTGTGTCATCATCAGTAAGGTCGTCGCGTTCCGGAACGTGCCCATCGAAGTATTTGTGGGTGAAAGTCATCGTGCGATGCACAAGATTGCCAAAATTGGCCACGAGTTCTTCGTTATTGCGACTTATCAGGTCCTTGAATTGAAACGCTGTTCGCTGATCCTCAGGCGCAATCATTGTGAGGTAATAGCGGAGGGGGTCGGGGTCATATTCGCGAAGGTAATCCTCAATCCAGACGGCAGTGCCCCGGCTAGTCGACATTTTTTGCTCTTCTTCACCGGGGAACTGGATATTCAGGAAGCAGTTAGCCGGGACTTGATGAGGCAGCTGGAAATTGCCTTCGGCCATGAGCATGGCCGGCCACATCAGCGCATGGAACACGACATTATCTTCGCCGATGAAATGTACGATACGCGTCTCCGGGTCTTCCCACCAGTCGCGGTAGTCTTCGGCGCTTCCTCCCTGTTGTTCACACCATTCGGCAGTAAAGGAGACATAGCCAATGGGGGCGTCAAACCAGACGTAGAGGACTTTACCTTCCGCATCGGGATCGTCTTCAAGTGGAACAGGGATGCCCCAATCGAGGTCTCTGGTGATGGCGCGGTCGGGCAGACCCGATTCGAGGAGACCGCGTGTGAAATTGCGAACCATGGGGCGCCAGTCATCTTTGGAAGTCAGCCATTCTTTTAAGGGTTGTTCGAATTTGGAGAGGCGGAAGAACCAGTGGACCGTTTCGCGGACTTCCGGCTCGGCGCCGGAAATCACGCTATGCGCATCTTTGAGAAGTATAGGGTTAATCGGTTTGCCACATGCCTCGCACTGATCTCCCCGTGCGCCAGTCGCCCCGCAGTGGTGGCATATACCTTCAACGTAGCGATCTGGCAAAAACATCTGTTCTTCAGGATCATAGAGTTGTTTTTGCGTGCGTTTTTCAAGGTAGCCATTCTCTTCGACAGTTTTGAAAAACTGCTGCGCGAAACGGGTATGTATTGGTTTGTTGGTACCACTGTAAATATCAAAGTCAATGCCGAGGCCATCGAAATCTGCTTTCTGAAGTGATCGGTAACGTTCATTGACCTCGTGTGGTTGTTTATCTTCTTTTCGGGCGGTGAGGGCAACGGGCACACCGTAATCGTCACTTCCGCAGATGAAAGCTACTTCGTCGCCGACACTACGGAGGTATCGAACGTAGATATCCGCCGGCAGATAACAGCCGGCAATATGCCCCACGTGCAGGCGTCCATTGGAGTAGGGCAAGGCTGCTGTGACAGTGAAACGTCGGTCGGCCATGACTATATCCAGATTTAAGGTAAGAGAGATTGAGCCAATCTAAGATTCTGCCCTGACTTGACAAAAAGGGCGTCCAATTATCCGTAAAATCCGGGCTGGAGCCCGCGAATTTAAAAAAATCAGAAACACTGAACTCAGGAATTCGTGCGGGGATAGTTTTGGCGACCTCATCCCGTCTGAACTGATATTCAAGCCCAAACTACCATTATGAAGGTACTATAACAGGAGAAATGGATTCGGGCAACTGAGCCTGGTGGGGTCTCGTCAAGCGCAGCCCAGATAAATTTGTGTCATTATTTGACAAATATGGCACGTTTCTTGCGCTATATTACTTCAGTAAAACAATGGAGTCCTCATGGACCGCAAACGATGCTTAAGGGTGTTCGGGATAAGCCCGGAGGCAAAAGGCGGTGGTTCAGAATGAAACACTGCCCGGTTCGCGGTTCCACAAATGAGTAAGATCATTGTTTTAGAATAAATTGGAGGTGCAGGATGGATTGCGAAACACAAGCGGAAAGCTACGTTAATGAAATGGGGGAAGCGGCGGTTGCGCGATTGCGGCGGGTCTTCGGGCTTTCGAGTGTGCTTTGTGCACTTATAGGGTTATACCTTCTTCTAACGATGCAGCACCGAAGTGGAGCGGTCTTACGGGCATCGTTGGTTACAGTTCTGTTGTGGGGGCTTGTGGTGACTTCCTATGCCTTCTATTCGCTCTGGTTGGTTACGCAGGAAGCCAGGCAAAAATCGCAAAAAATGCATTGTGAAGATGGGGTAACAGGGCTGAGCGCAGAAACTGAATTACGGAGGAAGTTTCGGGAGCGACTGCAAATGTCGGAGAATCCCCAAACCATGGCAGCAGTGGGATATGCATGCCTCTCCGGAGTGGAGGAAATAAATAGCGATTTTGGCTATACGGCTGGCAACGTTGTTCTTCAACAGGTTTCACAGCAAATGAAAGAAGCGGCTCCTGAAGATGCGACAGTAGCCCGACTTGGAGGTGTGGAATTTGCCATGCTCGGAGAAGGGGATGCGGCGAGCCAGGTCGAAACAGTTATAAAAGATTTTGAGAACAGAGTTCGATCCTATACCCTCGATTTGGGGGCCAGAGGAAAAATTGAGGACCTGGAAGTGCGTGTGGGAACAGCGCGATTCCCCCAAGATGGAGAGTCGCTGGACGAGCTGATCAAAGCAGCTCGTACTGAAGCGAAGCAGGTTAGTTTCGAGGAAATTACGCGGGTAGGAAATAGCTCGACCCAGATTATGAACGCGTAGTTTCACGGCAGTCGACTGCAGGCAAGCTGGATTTTGTTATTTCTCCCAGGGCAATCCGGCGGTGGGCTGGTTGGTAAAACGATCAACCTCTACCTGAAGGTTCCCCCCACACCCGGCCCCCAATTCCACCACAAAATAATGGTTATCCACGGGGTGTTTTTTGCCTCTGAAATTAACGCGTATGCATTTGTTTTCGCCATAAGCGCCCATTTGGACCACGATCTTTCGTTTTTGGGTTTGGCTCAAATTGACAAGCTGGAGGCTAAATCCTTGCTTTGTAATGGAATTCACGAGAGCTCCAACATCGGGTGGCAGCCCGGGGCGGGCTTCTGTGGGATCGTAATGCCATGCTTCTGCCAGGATGGGCGTGCTTTGCCAGAGTGGGCCGATACTACCACATGTAAGGTTGATGAGGGTATGGGTTGAGACGGGCTGGAAGCGTTGTGCGCGGTCCGAGCGGCGTTCCCAGTCCTCGCTGTTGTCTCGCTTCATCTGCTCTACGCGATGGCGGATCCTTTTGATATCAGATTCAAACATGCGCCGGGGGAATTCCGGGTTTTTCCCCAGCACGAAAAATAACCACGCATAATCATCCACGTGGTAGAAAAATCCTGTCCGGTAGCTGAACTTGTGTTTCCCGCGACGTTGAAGATCTTCTTCGATCAGTTTCATATCTTCCGGCCGGAATTGTGTCAGGAAAAGGCGTGTGAGCGACCGGTGATAGCGACCTTTCCCATTCCAACCGTTGCTATCATAATGTGATGGAGGATATTTTTTGCCGTTTATCTCTACTTTATTTTCATAAAGCCTTCTAATCTGTTTTCGCAAGACGTCCATATATCTCATCTTTCCGGTGAGAAGGAGAGCGTTTTCAAGCGATGGTCGAATCCCGCGGAACATGCTCCACCGGCCTTCCCAGCAGTCCCACCATTTCCCATTCCAGTGTTCGCCGACATTTCCCGAAAGCCCGACGTTTGAGGGGAAAATATCGTTATTTGCTGCCGCGCGCCGGCACCAGGCGTTAATGTAACTGAGGGCCCAGTTTTTATATTTCTTTTGCCCCGTGCAAATATAAGCATTTGTAGCTAATGTTGTGCTCAGAAGATTAACAGGAATATCGCCTTTCACGCGGGTCCAATTTTTAAGACGGGGGCGTTTTCCGATTTCCGGCCATTTGTTGCCCCAGTACTGCGGATTCATCTCAAGCAGAGCGCCGCGGCTGCCGTTCATAGCACTGCGTATAATGTCATACTGGAAATCGTAATTGTTTTCGGCCCCCTGAGGCAGAGCTTCATTGCGGTAGAAACCAGCAAAACGAACGAGACGACTGCGAAAAGCGGTGTCCTGCGGGGCGGCCAGAGTGAGCTGGTTGAAGGCCGCGTAGTGTTCGCTGTTATGTTGCCAGTCAAACGCTGTAATGAATTCTTTATAAAGAACGCCCCACTGCGGGGCATATTCAATTTCCTCGTGGGTGTACTGTTTGATGTGGCCCTCAAAAGCCATTTTAAACATCTTTAGCACGTCAGCATCGGCGCCAAGGGCATAAAGCAGGGGCCAGTTGCCGCACGTTTCCATGACGTCATCAACGCCGTCAACAATGCTCCAGCGGGGGATGCATTTCATGTAGCCGCGTTGATCCCAGTATTTGGTGAAGAACATGCGCAGGGCGCGGGTGTTTTCTTCGAGCAATTTGCGTTCGTAAAAGGCCCAGGCCGGGGGAGACATCGGTCTTTTGATGTGAATAACAACAGCATCTTGCGGCAATGAGGTGGGAGCAGGCACGCTGTTCCCGGGAGCGGATTCTGCGCTCAGGCAATTCGTAGCGATGATAAAGAAGGCAACGAGCACCAATTCAAACTCGCGCATAAGCCAGTTCTTCCTATAATCAAACCCTTAAATCTGACGGCGGTTCAGTGTAACAGAAGGGCTTTCTTTGAACAATATTAGATCTCTCCGAGGATCATTGGCCCGGGTCAGTATGCGGGTCAGTATGTGTCGTTTGGCGAATTAAAAGTGTTGCGTTGACCCGAGAAGTCGAATATGCTGGAAAGTAGAAAAACGTCGAGACGCTATGTGTTTTTTGCGGTTGACAACTGCGCTCGGCGGCGGAGAATGAAAATTGGGTTATCCAAAAACTTCGTTTCAAGCGCTTCCTGCAGATTTGTGAGCTGAAAATGAAACACGATAATTATAAAGAGAATCAGGACGGAAGAGACTGGTGTCCACTGCCCGACGATCTGATGTCGCGGCTACCGCCATGGGTTTGTTCCCCGTGGCTATTCCCGGTGGTCGGGGTTCTGGCTCTTTTCTGGTTTTTAATCCGCGTGATTCCAAAACCCACTCGTGCGCGCTATCCGTGTCAGCGGGTGGCGATGCCGGTGGCGTTTGGATTTCTCGGATGGATCGGGGGCATGCTGGCGTCCGTGACGTCGTTCCGTCGCATGAAAGGTTTTTTGCGTAAGGGCCGGTATGTTCTGGCTGTTTTTTGTGTCGTCGGGGTCGCAGTCGGCGCATGGTTTGCAATTGATCAAATTGCGCCGGAGCGTTTCCTTTGGGCGGATACGGTGGAACATTTTGTTCCGTCTGACAAACCGAATGATCCTATGGGTCGCGGCAGAGGGATAAATCCCGGTCGGGTGGTATGGGTGCGTGATATGGGAGCGACCAGATGGGATGGAAAGACCGGGCATTGGTGGGATGCCGAAAGCATCAATCAGAACGTTGTTGACAAGATGGTATCGATGGGGCTGCGACGGCTCACCGGAAAGAAAGAAGACTCAACGGCGTGGGAAGCGCTTTTCCGGCATTTCAACCGGAGCAAAAAGGGGAATGATGCGGGGTATCGGAAGGGAGAAAAAATTGCAATAAAAGTGAATTTCAACAATTCGGGGTACAGATGGAAGGGGAATGGTCTGAATACCAGCCCCCAGATGATCCTTGCATTGCTGAGACAGCTGATTGAAAAGGCAGGGATACCTGAAGATGAAATCACGGTATATGACGCATCTCGACTCATAGGAGATCCCGTATGGAAGCTTTGTCATGGTGCATTCCCGGGGGTCAGGTTTGTCGATAGAGAGGGCAAAAAGGGACGCATTAAGGCCCGCCCTGACAGGAGCGTAGCTGTTCATTACGCTGACACATCCCTGCCCGATAGCGGTAAAACATTCTTGCCAAAGTGTGTGACGGGAGCTCGTTATTTGATAAATTTGGCGCTTTTGAAGGGGCACAGCCTGGCTGGTGTGACATTTAACGCGAAGAATCATTTTGGTTCTGTGTGGCGCGAGGCGGACAAGGACAAGTGGAATGCGGGTTGGTCTCCGGGGCATATGCATGAAACTGTTTCTGTCCACCAATACAGGGACTTTCCGCCGCGAGAATTGGGCACGTACACTCCATTGGTGGAGCTTATGGGCCACGCGCATCTCGGTGGGAAAACGCTGCTTTTCTTTATTGAGGGTCTTTATGGTGCTCCGCATCAGAGCTGCGAGCCTGAGGAGTGGGAGTCGGAGCCCTTTAACGGAAACTGGCCGGCGAGCATACTTGTTTCACAGGACCATGTGGCTATCGAGTCTGTGGGTCTTGATTTTTGCCGTTCCGAGCCGACCCTTAAGAAATACGTCCGCGGGGCGGTGGATAATTACCTTCACGAAGCGGCTGAAGCCAAAAAACCACCCTCTGGCTCTCAGTATGATCCGGAAGGAGATGAGACGGGTTTGGGTAGCCTGGGAGTCCACGAGCACTGGAACGACGTCCAGAGAAAGCAATACTCGAGGGATCTTGGGCGTGACCACGGTATAGAACTGATGCGGGTGGAAAACAAAGAGTAACAGGCTGCGTTTGGACAAGGCCATAACCTGCCGTGTCGTCAACATTCCTGCTGTATTATTGTTGTTCTGTCATCCATGCCTGGCGAATCTCGCCGGCCAGATAGAAGGAGCCGGTGATGCAGACGACATCGGTGGGCTCCGCGTCATTGAGCGCGGTGCTGAGGGCCTCAGTGGGTGATTTGATTGCTCGGACATTTTGTATGCCGGCAACTTTTGCAGTCGACGCGAGGGTTGTGGGGGTTGCCGCCCGTGGAGAATCAAATTGTGTGGTTATTATTTGTCTGGCGACGGGGGAAATGAGGCCGAGCATAGCCGAATAAGCTTTGTCCTCGGCCGATGCGTAAATAAAATGGACAACTCGTTCCGGGAAGTGTGTATTCAGGGCGGCCAGTAAGGCTTTGATGGACTGTTTTGTGTGGGCGGCGTCGAGGATTAAGGCGGGATTGCGATCGAGCAATTCCACGCGTCCAGGCCACCGGCATTGCTCTATACCTTTTCTGATGGCGTCTGGATGCAAATCTAGTTCCTTGCGGTTGACAAGACAGTCGAGAACGCCCACGGCCGTTGCAGAATTCTCCACCTGGTGGCGTCCAAGCAAAGAACAGGTCAATTCGCGATGATTGCGGAGGGGGGTTGCTAAGGAAAATCGCCACCCGACCGGAGCTTCGGGGTCACCCTGTGTTGCGACAAGAGGCTCGGCTGAATGAATCTCAATTTGTTGACCTAATTGCCAGGCAGGGCACTTCAGTTCCCGGGCACGCGTTCTGATGGCCTCCAAAGCTTTGGGAAACGGTTGGTGCCCCACAATAACAGGAACGCCCGGTTTGAGAATTCCGGCTTTCTCAGCGGCAATCTGCCGGGGAGTTGTGCCGAGTTTATCGGTATGGTCCATTCCGATAGGTGTAATGACACAACACCGCGGTTCGACGACATTTGTAGAATCGAGTCGACCACCAAGTCCGACTTCCATAATTGTCCAATCAGCTTGTTTCTGGCGAAAATATGAAAGTGCGAGAACCGTCAGAATCTCGAAGTATGTCGGGGAAGACTGAGGGCCATCCTTTTTCATCTGTTCGATTTCCGGACGGAGTTTCGCAAGGGTCTGACAGAAATCCCGCTCGATAATTGGTTCTCCGTCAAAACGGATACGTTCGCGGATACTGACGAGATGGGGAGATGTGTGGAATCCCGAGAGCTGCCGGCCGTTGCGGAGGCAGCTGTCAATGAATGCTCCTGTGGTTCCTTTGCCTTTTGTGCCAGCGATATGAATTACAGGCAAACCATGATGAGGATTGCCAATGCGGTTGAGGAGGGCTTCAGTACGTGCAAGGTTAAAAGTTTTATTGGTGTACTCAACCCGCGTGGTTTGTTCATAGTTGGCATTTTTGTCGAGATACTTTTCGGCTTGTTCTAATGACGGGAAGATGTTTGACAATTTCTTATGCTTTACGGTCTGAGCTGAATTAGTGATGGTGAGACAGCAATGGGCAGAAACCAATCCCTTCAGGGCGAGGGCGGAGAAGTTTTCAAATAATGGGAGGTGGAAAGTTACAAAAATTGTTGAACCGTTTACTGCTGTTCTTACTCTTTTTCATGCTCCGCTTCAGCTTCAGGAGGTGGTGTTTCGAGAGCCCCGGTATTTTCTTTTATTATCTCGAAGATTCGCACTCCGATGCCGGTCATTACACTTGTAAGCATCCCGCAGAGCATCATGATGAGGGCCATAGCAGAAGTTTCCATCAAAAAATCCCTCAGGCGTTTAATAGCAAAGGCAGATTTTCGCGGCGGGCCAAAGGGGTTGACTGGCCCCGAAGGCACCTTGAATAATGTGCACAAAAGGGTGAGGACAAGAACGAGAATAATAATTCCAATGAGAGAATTTCGGACTTTGTCGAGAGGTACGCCGGCCCCGAGAGACAGGCTGAACAGGAGAAGAAACAGGACATAGAGGCGGAAGTTGCCCCATTCGGCCTGAAATACGTTACGCACAAGGCTGACTATAAGAAAACCGAGGCCTTTTATAAAGACGTGAAATCCGCCGGCGTCGAAAGAAGAGATTTCGGGTGCTTCCAGATCAAGGGAAAGCGGCGAACCGAGGGCAGCATTGGCACCCTGGAGGACTAAAGCACAGATAAAAAGCGGGGCAATTGGTACCATAAACTTCGAAACCGTTGCAAAGCCTTCCCCGGTGAAAGCCACCTCGCGTTCAGAAATATGATATATATTTGCGCGGTCGACTGTTGCGCCTGTGAGCATGGCAGTAACGGCGATTGCGAACTTTCTGATAATAACTCCCGGGGCGGCTATCCAGAGCAGGAATTTGTAACTAAAGGAACTGTGGAGCAGAGAGTGCATCATAGCTCCAATGAGCAAACAAAGACTGAGCCAGATGAACATCGCCACGAATTCCATGACAATATCCTTAAAAATCGCACACTGAATCCAGAAAAAGACATTCCTGAAAATTGATCATGCTACCGAGACTAGTTTCCCACAGTCGCCCCCTTAATGTCAACAGGGAAATATTACAATCCAGCTTTTGAGTGGTGTTCTGGAGGCCCTTAAGGGTTGAAGAACTGGGCGGGCACTCCATATAATGTGGAGAAAACTGTATTGCATGCCCCGAGATGGGCCCCCGAATGCTTTGAAGAATGCAGTTTGGCTGTTTACCTGCGGCCTGTCAGTCGTTAAAATAAAGATGGCTCTTGGAAGTTTCACTTAGCCCGCGGAAAAACCGCGGCAGGTAGATGCGTTATAAGGCTAAATAATGGGTAAAGAAGCTCCACAAACATTGGGACGGTGCAAATTGCAGAGGAAGCTCGGCGAAGGTGCTATGGGTGCGGTATACCTTGCGGAGCATACGACGTTGCAGATCCCCGTAGCGGTCAAGCTGCTTCCGGAACGCATGCTCAAATCCAGCGACCAAAGCGCCGAAAGATTTATGCAGGAAGCGCGCATTGCTGCCAAACTCCATCATCCCAATATTGTCAGGGTGTATGACTGCGGGCAGGAAAGCGGTCTTTACTATCTTGTGATGGATTATATACAGGGCGAGACAGTCGCCGACCGGCTGCTTCGCGAAGGGCGGTTCGACTGGGAAGAAGGGGTGAGAATCGTCGTTTCTGTTGCTGGCGGACTTCATTCGGCCGCAGATAAGGGAGTTATACACCGTGATATAAAGCCAGATAATATTATGCTTGATACCGAAGACGTGCCACTTATCACGGATCTCGGTGTCGCAAAACTGGCCGACGTGACCGATTCGTCCGAGACGAAGGATGACGCAATGTTGGGCACGCCTTTTTATATGAGCCCGGAACAAGTGCGGGACGCACGGGATGCTGATGTTCGTTCTGATATCTACTCGCTGGGCGCCAGTCTTTATCATATGGTCTGTGGCGAACCACCATTTCAGGGGGGAAGCATATATGAGGTTATGAATAAACAGTTGCGCGATCCTGTTCCTTCGCCGCGCGAAAAAGTGCCCGAAATCCCCGATACCCTGTGCGACGTACTGGCGAAGACGATGGCCAAAAGTGCTGATCACCGTTACCAGGATTACGCTGAGTTGATCGAAGACCTGGGGCATGTGCTTGCCGGCGAACCCGTTTCAGCTGAAGGGGCCGAACGTGAGTTGCAAAAAGAGGCTGTTTCGGAAGGGGAAACCCTTGAACAGCTGCGTGGCGGGGAGATAAGCGGAGAAGAGATTCCAGAGCCTGCCACCGCTGTGGCAGCACAAGTATTAGGGATGACTGGAATTATTCTGTTTGTCGGCGGCATTGTCTTTTCTTACCGGGGTGTTCTTAATATGCAAAAGTACGCGGGCTGGGGGTTTGGCGCATTGGCTCTGATATTAACGTGTGTTACTATTTTCAGGAAAATCAGGCCCAAGAGCGAAAAAATAACAGAGGAAACCGCTGACAGAAGTCGGGAAAGAAAACTGTCATTGTTGAGTATGCTTACCGAAGGACTCGGTTTTTCAACCCCGGACTTCTATATATCGACAAAAGAAAGTGCCCGGTCTTTTTGCTCCGCACTCGGACGAAAGTGCAATATTGTGCTTTCAGAGGAGAGGTTGTTGAAGTACGAAATGACCGATATGGAGGTGACTACTCTGTTGTGTCAAAAATTGGGGGAATTCTACTATGGTCACGCCCTGCTGATGACAGTTCTTGATGGGCCCTTACGATTTTTCAACTTCGTTATGAAGCCCATTGATCGTCTGTCGATTTGGGCTGTTGATCGGGTAAGCCGTAGAGGCAGGAAATTGAGCGCGATGGCGATAACACTGTGTTTCGTCGTGTTTGCTGCTGTCCTCGGGGTGGTGCTTTTCTTTAATACCTCATTTGGGTTTGGGGTTTTATTTCTACTTCTTGCTGGATTCCTGGCGCGCACAACGAAACGATATAGCCGGTACGCGTGCGATTCTTTTGCGGCGGCCGTACTTGCTGATACGGAACCGATAAAGTCGATCTGTGCGAAAGAAGCCATGCTGGAACCTCAGGGCTTGAAAACGATGTTGATTCGGGCAGACGTTGAATTGCCAAAAGAAGATGATGATGAAGAAATGATTCTCGAAACAGGGGAAA
This sequence comes from Candidatus Brocadiia bacterium, assembly GCA_046538485.1. GTDB lineage: Bacteria > Planctomycetota > Brocadiia > SM23-32 > SM23-32 > JBKHIT01. Next base: position 28,720 of record JBKHIT010000019.1, read on the forward strand.
TAATTAAATTCGCGTCTTTCTATTCTGGGAAGGAATGGCAGGCCGGGACTATTTCACGGTGGGAGGAGTTTTGGACCGGTCATGCGAAACCGGCGCTACGTATTAATATGGTTTCGGATGTCGAACCTGAACAGGCACCGACAATTCCCAAAGTGATAAATGACATTGTTCGGGAATGGGGGAGGATGCTCGGAGGAAGCAGTGAAGCACCGGCAACGATGATACCTGAGCCGGATAGAACGATGCCCTCGGTTCTGCTGGGAGGAATCGGAGGAATTCTTTTGAGCGCGGGCACTTTTTTGCTGCTTTTGCAAGAACAACAGGTCTACCTTGCATTTGCACTCGGTATCGTTCTTGTATCACTTACGCTGGGAGTGGTGGTGGGTCGGGCGCACCGCGAAAAAGAAAGCAGTCCACACGACCTTGTGCTTTCTGTTCTTGCTTCATTCGTAGGAGTGACCGTGCCCTATGTGCTGTTTTTCGGTTTTTTGCCGGGGCTCATGTACTCTCAGGCCATTCTTCAAGTGCCGACGGTTTTTATATTGAGCGGAGTTCTTATTTCGGCTGGTATTCGTCTGGCCTTAAGCAGACCCAAGAAACGCGTTGAAGAAGAGTTGGAAGAAGAGGCAGAAGGGGAAGCCGCAAAAAGTGAAGAAGAGTGGACGATCGAGGGTGAAGAGGCTGGGGAAGCAGCGGGCTGGTTCGATGAATTAAGCCTGGAGGAGGGCGAGGAAGAGGAAGAAGTTGGCGAAGAAGAGTTTGGTTCTGGGGAGCCCGATTTTGGCGAGAAAGAGGGCCTCGAAGGTCCGGGGGCAGAGGAGGAGATGATCGATGAAGGAGAGAAGGAAGAGATAGAAGAGGAAGAAATTGGGGAAGAAGAGTTTGATTCTGAGGAGCCCGAGTTTGGCGAGCAAGAGGGGCTTGAAGGTCCGGGGGCAGAGGAGGAGATGATCGATGAAGAAGAGAAGGAAGAGATAGAAGAGGAAGAAATTGGGGAAGAAGAGTTTCGTTCTGAGGAGCCCGAGTTTGGCGAGCAAGAGGGGCTTGAAGGTCCGGGGGCAGAGGAGGAGATGATCGATGAAGAAGAGAAGGAAGAGATAGAAGAGGAAGAAGTTGGAGAAGAAGAGTTTGGTTCTGAGGAGGCCCATTTTGGCGAGCAAGAGGGGCTCGAAGGTGCAGGGGCAGAGGAGGAGATGGTCGGTGAAGAAGAGGGGGAAGAGATAGAAGAGGATGAAGAAGTCGGTGGATTTGAGGAAGAGGCTGAAGATGGCGTAGAAGGCCAGAAAGTTGCTGCTACGAAGGATGTCAAGACAGAACAAGATCAGGGAACAGAAAGCACGTCGGAAGAGGAACATTTAGCAAGACAAGAGGGTATGGAAGAGGCAGAGAGTGGAGAATATGGCGAAGCAATGAGCGGAACAACCGAGAAGGGGGAATGGGAAGGGGCAGAAACGGAAGAAACGGAAGGCGAGGAGGCCAGTGTAGATTATAAGGCGGTAGATGTAGAAGAGCGGGGAGAGACGGAGGAGCAAACGCCAGAGGATGAAGTTGGCGTTGACGAGGCTGCCCCGGGAGAAGAGGAGTGGGATATTCAGGGCGAGGAAGAGGAAACGCAAGAAGAGGCGGAGCAACCGGGAGCTGGTTCGGAGATTCAGGGTGGAGAGCACGGTGAGCCGGAAGAGACAGAGAATTTGCCGGGCCGAACTGGAGTTCGTCGGGGCGGAAGCAACAGGGGAAAGTCGGAGGAGTCCGAAGAAACTGGGGAGGCGAGGTGGGAAGCTGGAGGGACCGGGACGGAGGGAACGCCGGAAGATTCAGAGGATCAGTATGGAGAGAGTGAGAAAGCCCAAAGAGGCTATGATTTTGAGGGTGAGGGGAAATTGACTCAACATCAGAAAACTGAACAAGAAGCGGAGAGCGGAGAGGGGACGGGGATAGAACAAGGGGAGACAGAGGGGCGAAAGTGGAGCGAGGCGGATGAGGCCGATTACGGTGAGGCGCAAGAAACTGAAACGGAAAACACACAGGCCGAGCAAGTGAGGGGGGACGATGGAGGTGGCCCTGAAACGTTCAGGCCGAGGGAATACGGGGCAGACCAGGGTGATGCTGATATGGAGCTGGAAGGTGAGCATGCGGGGGTAGGAGACGACGAAAGCCTGGTATCTGAGAAGCTGGACGATGATTTTCAGTCAGACGATGACGAAGCAAGCAGTGGGCAGGAAGATATTGCTGCAGAGCAAGAAGACAGCGAGGAACAGGACGAAGGGAACGAATGGGAAGGGATGTTGTAAACGCTATTAAGCCGGGAAATAAGATTTTACAGTAAACCGAGGGCCGGATATCGCAGGTTCGTATCGCGGGTTATCAGGGTTGATTGGGAGCCGGGGCCGGCGCTGTGGTGCTGGGAGGGGCAGACGGCCTCATGCTCATCATCATGAAATACGGGATGGCCATCTGGCACAGGAGCAATTCAGGAGATAACTTTGCTATTACATCTTTGTCCTTCGTGGTTGTATTCCAGAAGGTTGTGCCCTCGCGGTATTTATCGAATATGTTGCCGACCATGCTGGCCATGCGGGGGTTGTCCAGTTGTTTGAGCATCAGTTCACGCGTGAGCTTTTCCGCGGTATCCAGGGAACCGCTGAGCGAGGACGCGGTGCCGGTATCGGGACAATGGGCGATCACGGAAATCTTCTGATTTTTCGCGGACATAGCTTCAAAACTCTCTCCCCGGATAATACTCCGCCCGATCATCAGCCAGGCTGATGCCACTTCAACTTCGGGATTATCCGGTTGGTTTTGAATGTCTTCATCCGCGTCGTTCAGAACTTCTTGCAGGAGATCCTTCTGATTTTTTGAAAGCGCTCCCGAAGCGGCCCAGGGGGAAGCACCGCTCCTGACAGTTTCAAAAGCAGGTTTGGCGTTGGGGGGAAGGGAGGCGGCTTTCCCTGATTCTATATCTTTCAGAGCCATTTCCATGTGTTCGGTTCCGTTAGTCCCTCCTACGCTGAAAACGAGAGTGTTCTTATCCACGAGGCAAATAGCGGGACCGTAACGTTTGTGATAGACGGTCTGGTTGCCGATTTGGGCTTTATCCATATTGTTTTCACAGACTTTCTCCAGTTTCTCGGGGTCGCAGAGCCCTTTGAGCACGAAGGCTGCATAGCCCGTCTCCTGTCCTATGTTTGTGGGAAAAAGGCCGACAACCCCGTCGATTCGGAGGTTTCCCACTGTTTGAAGCGTTTTGAGAAGGGCCTTATTGGTTTCGGGAATGGCCTTTTTGGCCTGCTGGGGATACTTTTGGAGGAGTTTGTCGAGTGTCGGCAGATTTTTCCGCATCATATCGAAATGATACTGGAGTTTTTTGCCCCGCGACTTGTTCGTCAGGACCGTACACAAAACGAAACCGATATCTGCGGGCACGTTTTTGCTCAGTGTTTGAAGAACTTTCTTGCGATCGGGCCGGGGTAGGTCTTTTCCTTCGATGACCGCGATCGCCTGTGCTGCAGCATCGCTGAGCGTTATATCGTCGCCCCGCGCAATTTTTTGCAGTTGAGGTATGGCTTTCTCAACCTTCATTTTTTCCAGAGCCCGAATGGCAAGTAGTTTTTTCACATACGCGTTTTCGGTATCGGGGCCGGCATCAAGCAAGTTCAGGAGATTCTCCTGGTTGGTGGTGATTTGCATTGTCTGCAATGTTTCAGTAGGTTCCAGGAAAGACGCCAGGTCACCAGGAGGTGCCCCGGTAATATTGGTGGCCAGGAGTAAAAACCACATTGGCATGATTGACATGAACATGATCGGAATCCTTTTCCGTAGAAAAGTACATTTTTAGTTTTACTGCCCGAACGGTGCTTTATGGTAGCAACAACCCCCGGGATGCGCAAACGGCACCTGCCCCTTGTTTATCGCCCTGGGGTATCGCCGGAGACGCACGGAGAGACAAATCTGCGTCCTTTTCCGTCCGGGATACCAAAGCGCACCATGATGGAGAGGTGCCCGGGTTACGATTGACCGGGGAAAAGGGGCGTTTGCCAGGCGTCCTTGAGCTCCTTGAGAGGGGTATCAATGACGGGGTAACCCTCAAGCCCGGTTATTGTTAACGTTGTGTTTTCGACAAGCCGTCCGATTTCCCGGGCAGGCAGCCCACTGAAAATTTCTTCAAATTGCTCTTTGTGCTCCGGGCGTACCTCGACCAGGAAACGGCTGTTGGATTCGCTAAACAGAAGAACATCGTCGCGCTCAACCGTTGCATCACCGCTTCGGGGTATTTCTCGTAGCGCAATCTCAAGACCAATCTCGCCGGCGAACGCCATTTCGGCGGCAGCGACGGCGAGTCCTCCCTCAGACAGGTCGTGACAGGACCGAACGAGGCCCTGCTGGTTGGCCCGCGATATATTCTCCATGATGGTCCGTGCGGAATCGGCGCGGACCTGTGGGACGCTTTGACCGAGGAGACCGAAGAGTTCGTAGTAATGGGATCCGCCGAGTTCGGGCCATGTTCCTCCGACCATATAGAGGGAGTTCCCTGTGTTTTTCAGGTCCATACTTATGGCGGATTTAACATCATCCATTACGCAAATCGCACTGATAAGCAAGGTTGGGGGGATGGCGATGGTTTCTTCGCCGGTATTGAATTCATTATTCAAGCTATCTTTGCCGCTGATGAATGGGACGCGGAAACCTTTAGCGAAATCGTAACACGCCAGACAGGCCCTGACGAGCGTGCCGAGCTGCTCAGGTTTGCGGGTATTGCCCCAAGAAAAGTTGTCGAGTATTGCGGCCCGTTGCAAATTACCACCCACTGCCACCAGATTTCTCAGGGCCTCATCAATGGCGCTGGAGGCGCTGTGGTAGGTGTCGATATCGCCGTATTTTGGGTTCATCCCGCAGGATATTGCAACTCCTTTTGGGGAACCAAGCACGGGTGCGAGGACGACCCCATCACCGGGCCCATCATTTGCGACGCCCACGAGTGGTTTCAGAACAGTCTGCCCCTGAACCTCGTGGTCGTACTGGCGTATGATCCATTCTTTGGAGCGGACATTGGGGGCGGCAAGTATTTTTTTTAGATCTTCTGTGTATTCATCTTGACCGTTCAAAAGTTCTTCACAGGCGGCTTTTTCCCGGTCGGAAGCAGACTTCATCGTTTCAGGCAGAAGCGGATCCGGGTATTCTTCCGGCACCCAGCGTGCCGTTTCAGTGAAACGGGGCAGCCCCTCGTGCACGAAATCCATATCCATTTCAGCGACGTTCCTGCCCTGGTATTTGACGGTGAGGGTGTCATCATCGGTGAACCGTCCGATAACGGTGGCTTCGACGTCTTCGCTCTCAAAGATGTCCAGAATTTCGTCAAGGTTTTTGGGGGGAACTGAGAGCACCATTCGTTCCTGGGCTTCGGAGATCCAGGTTTCGGTGTAGGATAGCCCCTCGTATTTGAGCGGGACGTCGGCGATTTCCGCTTCTACCCCGGTATGTTCGCCCATTTCTCCCACCGCGCAGCTCAGTCCACCTGCACCACAATCCGTGATGCAGGAAAACAACCCACGATCGCGGGCTTTCAGGAGTGTATCGAGGACTTTTTTCTCGGTGATGGGATTGCCGATTTGGACGGCGCCGCTTGAGATATCTTCGCTTTCGCTGGTCAGTTCGACGGATGAGAAGGTAGCGCCGTGAATCCCGTCACGCCCCGTGCGTCCGCCGACCACGAGCACATAATCGCCGGGGTTGACCTTTTTTTCGACCTGGTCAGCGGGAATTAGTCCGACATCGCCGCAGTAGACGAGGCAATTCCCGGTGTAGCGTTCGTCAAAATAGACCGCACCGTTGGCCGTCGGGATACCCATCCGGTTTCCGTAGTCGCGCACGCCGCTGACGACGCCCTTCAGAACGCGTTTGGGGTGGAGTGCTCCCGGGGGAACCTGTTCTTCGGGCATGTCGGGGGGACCAAAACAAAACACATCGGTATTCATGATCGGTTTGGCTCCAAGGCCCGTTCCCAACGGGTCACGGATAACACCGCCGATACCGGTATTAGCGCCCCCATATGGTTCAATGGCACTCGGATGGTTATGCGTTTCGACCTTGAAACAGACAGCCTCTCCGTCGCCGAATTCTATCACCCCAGCATTATCGACGAACACGCTGAGGCACCAGGACCTGTCGAGTTCACGTGTGACGCGGGCGATTGTTTCTTTCAGAAGATTGTCAATAATGAGCCGTCCGTTTTTATCTTCATAATCCTCCCATCCACTCGGGACAGGTCCTGTGTAGGTGACGTGCCCTTTGAGTGTTTTATGCACGCAGTGTTCGCTCCAGCTCTGGGCAAGAATCTCCAGTTCAAGGTCAGTTGGATCACGACCAAGATCGGAGAAATGCTGCTGGATCGTTTTCATCTCGTCCAGCGTCAAAGATAAGACGCCTTCCTTGCTGATACGCATTAACTCAGCGTCGTCTGCTTCGCGAAGAGGAACGGTTTTTTTATCAAATTCATAGTCGAGAGTTATGAGTGGGTATTTAACATCGGGTTCGTTGATATGGACTTCTTCGATGGTGGTGTTAGCAAGGGACTTTGTGGCAATTCGCTCAAGCTGCTGTTGAGATATATCACCGTGCAAAAAGTATTTCTGTGCTGTACGAATGGAACTAATTTTTTCGCCCAGCCCCAGATCGGCGGCGCCTTTCATGGCGCTTTGTTGAACCGGGTCCATGACGCCTTGTTTGCGGCTGATCTCAATTGTCTGAGCGTCCCGGGTTTCGGCCCAATCCCAGGTAATATCATCTCCGTTGCAAATCCGGTACTCTTGCACGACGGGATCGAGGAAGAGCTGTTCCGAGAGCTGGCGGACTTCTTCTTCATTAAGTTTCCCGTCGACTATATAGATGTCGACAGAGTTTATCTCGATTACCGATTCTGCCCCCAGATCGCGGGCCTCGGCAAGTGCTCTGAGTCCTTCGGGGTCTTTGGCGTCAGGTTTGTGGATGACCTCAATCCGATACTGCATTGGGGACCTCGTCTTACTGTGTATTTGGATTGTCTTTTTTATCCCGGCGTAGCCGTAGCATTTTATCGCGTTTTTGTTTGGATGCGTCAAAACGCTGCTCAAGTTTTTGCAGTTGACCTTGTGTTAAGAATTCATTCATTTGCCGAAGTTCATCGATAAGCGTATCAATCCCTTCGGCAATGGCATCGACATTTGTAGCGCATATATCACGCCAGAGCCCAGGATCACCACTGGCGATTCGAGTTGTATCAATTAGCCCGCCGCCGGCGAATTCCCCCTGTTGGGGAGTGACGGTCTGCATAAGGGCAGCTGCGGCGATATGAGGCAGATGACTGATCCGAGCGACAAGCCTGTCATGCTCCGCCGGTTTCATATAGCTGACGCGAGCGCCGAGCTTCTCCCACATTTGTGTAATCCTCTGCCATTCCCGTGACACGGATTTCGAGGTTGGGCATATTATACAAACGCTGCTTTCGAACAAATGTTCGTCGGCATTGCCAGCGCCACGTTTTTCACTTCCGGCCATAGGATGGGTGGGAACAAAGCTTATCCCCTTGTCGGAAGGCTGAGTTTGATTTATAGCTTTAATGACGCTTTGTTTTGTACTGGCGACTTCGGTGAGAATACTATCAGCGGGCATCGCGTCGATAATTGTCGGGGCAAGCCGAATTATGGTTGAGATAGGGGTGGCGAGGATTACAAGATCAGCTTCCTGAACGCCAGCAGCAGGATCAAGTGAAGTTTCGTCGATAGCGCCCACATCAACGGCGATATCAAGTGAACTCTGCCGTCGGCCGATCCCGATCACATGGCGTGCCAGCTCACGACGGCGAAGCGCCAGACCAATTGACCCCCCGATAAGGCCAGGCCCGACGATTGAAACAGTGTCGAAAAGTTTTTCCAAGTTTGCCTACCCAGAGACCGAGCTTTGTTGATGAGGAATCCGTGGAAAAGGTATGGTAGTATGGGGACGCCGCGCTGTCAACATTGGTCAGGGTTAGCGCAGCTCGGCGTTCAGTTCTGACTCAAGGCTACAGACAATTTCATCGCGCTGTGCGTCGGCTTCCTCGCGGGTGAGAGTCCGTTCTTCGGAACGGAAAGTAACGGAAAAAGCAATGCTCTTTTTGCCCATCGGAATTTGTTCGCCACGGTACAGATCGAAGAAATCGATAGCCTCAAGGTTTTTGGTCGAATTGTCACGAATGCACCGTTCAACATCTCTCCAGAGCACCGATTCATCGATAACGATTGCGATATCGCGTTCGACAGGTGGATATTTGGGCAGGGGTGTCACGGCCGGTTGGAGACGAGCCAGTTCAGTGACCAGGTCAAAATCGATTTCCAGAAGCGCCGGACGATCGGGGAAGTCAAGTTCGTCCGCGTATTTGGAAGGCAATACCCCGGCGCAACCGAGCAACTGTCCCTCGAGTTCCAGGCGGATAGATTCCGGTTCTTCAAAAATGGCTTCTCCCGCAGGCGTTTCCCCGAGATTGCCATCAACATGAAGGAGGTCCAGAAGATTTTTCAATACCCCTTTCAAGACAAGAAAGCCATCTTCGCGATCTGTGAGAAGGCTGAGACAGACTTTTTCTTCGGGGAGTTCCTGATCGTCCGGGAGATAAATTTTGCCGAGTTCATAAAGGTCAACATTTTCGTTCCCGTGGGCCGCATTCACCCTTTTGGCCCGAAGCATATTTGCCAGATTGGTAAGACGGAGATGCGTCTTATCGCTGCTGACGGGATTCCGCAACGCGATCGGATCGCCGTCATACCAGCACTGAGCACATTGTAGATGTGTTGGTGTGACAAGGCTGTAGGTCATAATTTCTGTAAAGCCCTGCCCGGCCAGCACGGATCTTGCCTTGCGTTCCGCGCGTTCGTGCCGTGAAACTGGTGCAAACGCAACGGGGATTCGTGTAGTTTCCGCAACTTTGTCGTAACCGTGCAGACGCGCAACTTCCTCGATAAGGTCGATTTCCCGTGTGAGGTCTGGACGCCAGCTTGGGACCCGGACGGCAATCTCGCTGTTGGTGCAATTCAAAACCTCGAGCTCAAGTCCGCTAAAAATCGCTTCAACATCTTTGGCGGCGACCTTAAGGCCGAGTACGTGGGCGAGTCGGGGGAGGCGGATTGTGACCTCCGGCGTCGATGTCGTATCAGCCCGAATATCCGCCATGCCCGAGACGAGTTCACCTCCGGCCAATTCGAGGATGAGCTTGGCTGCGCGGCGGGAAGCCTTCTCGACATTTTCGGGATCGACACCACGTTCAAAACGATAAGATGATTCGCTGCTTAAGCCCAGTTCTCGGGATGTTCGCCGCACATTCGGCGGGTTGAACCGTGCGCTCTCTATCAGAACGTCGACGGTTGACGCTCCGATTTCCGAATCAAGTCCCCCCATGATGCCGGCAAGCGCGACAGGATTTTCCGCGTCGGAAATAATGCACATATCGGAAGAAAGTTCACAGACCGATTCGTCGATTGTAGTGATTTCTTCACCCTCTTCAGCCCGCCGAACGACTATCCGACGACCAGTGAGGCGCGCCATATCGAAGGCATGGAGTGGTTGGCCACTTTCAAGGAGAATGTAGTTGGTAACATCGACGATATTATTGATCGGACGGATCCCGCAGGTTTCGAGACGCTTTTTCATCCAGGGGGGGGATTCGCCGACGGTAATGCCTTCGATAATTCTTGCCGTGTAATGGGGACACAGGTCGGGGCACTCGACGATTACGGAAGATTGATCTTCAAAACGGAGTTCAGAATCTTCTTCAACGGAAGCATCGGGATGTTGAACATGTTGACCTGTAAGTGCTGCAACTTCGCGGGCTATGCCAAGATGTGAAAGGCAGTCGGGGCGGTTGCTGGTAACCTCCACATCAAGCATCCAATCTTTCCCGCGCGGCTCGTAAGTTTCCACGCAGAGCCCGGCGTGGCTGAGCCTGTCGGCAAGCTCATGTGCAGCGAGACCGTGGGGGCAAATATCATTCAGCCAGTTGTAACTGATCAACATTGTCCAGGGAATCCAGTGAAAATTGGGGCGGAAAATTGCTTAGAACTGATTAAGAAAACGGACATCCCCCTGGTAAAAGAGACGAATGTCATCGATACCGTATTTGGTCATGGCGATACGTTCTATGCCGACTCCAAACGCAAAACCTGTGTATTTTTCAGCATCGTATCCAACAGCGTCGAATACGTTTGGGTCGACCATCCCGGCGCCACCGAGTTCGAGCCAACCGCTGTAGGAGCATGTGCTGCAACCGCTTCCGTGGCACGCGGGACAAGTGCAGTCAAACTCAGCACTTGGTTCCGTAAAGGGAAAATAGGAGGGGCGAAACCGCACTTCAATGTCCCCCGAGAACAGCTCCCGGGCGAAAATATGAAGAACAGCTTTTAGATCGCCAAAGTTGACACCTTCATCGACCATGAGCCCTTCGACCTGGTGGAACATTGCGCTGTGACGTGCATCTTCGGTATCGGGTCGGAAACACCGGCCGGGAGCGATGATGCGCACGGGCGGTTTCGTGTTTTCCATAACCCGAATTTGGACCGTAGAAGTTTGGCTTCTCAAAAGGATATTGTCGGAGATGTAAAACGTATCAAAAGCATCTCGTGAAGGGTGATCTGGTGGAATGTTGAGGGCTTCAAAGTTGTACCAATCGAGTTCAACTTCCGGTCCAGTAGCGGTTGTGAAACCCAGGCTGCGGAATATGTCGCCAATTTGCTCGACAGTTTGTGAGAGCGGATGGATATGTCCGACTGGGGGACGACGGCCCGGCAGGGTAGGATCGAAGGTTGCTGTTTCAGGGGTTTGTTGACCTTGACAGGACTTTTGCGCTTCTTCGACAAGCTTTTCGAGTTCTTGTTTAAGAGCGTTTGCAGCTTTCCCGGCCTCTGGACGTTCTTCAGGCGGAAGTTCAGGAATAGCCGAGAACAAATCTGGCATAATGCCCTTGCGTCCCAAATAATGAACGCGGAGTCTCTCCACGTCTTCAGGCGTGGTTGCATTTTTGAATTGCTGCCGTGCTTCAGACAGAATCTGGTCGGTCTTTTCCGTCACAGAAAGGGCCTCCCCGCACTAAGGTTGGATGTCGGCGTTTTGGGATCGGGCGCTTTCAGGTTTGTGCCACAGCAGGATCGCCTTCCATTTTGGCACGCGCAATGGAGACGATTTCATCAAACGCACCGGGATCTGAAATAGCGAGCTCTGCGAGCATTTTACGGTTCAACTGAACATCAGCTTTTTTAAGCCCGCCGATCAAACGACTATAGTTCATATTGCGCATGCGGGCAGCTGCGTTGATGCGAGTGATCCAGAGTCGCCGGAAATCTCGTTTTTTCTGGCGCCGATGATACCAACTGTACCTCCAGGCGCGCCGCAGCGATTCTTTTGCCGTCCGGTACAGTTTGCTACGACCACCCCAGTATCCTCGGGCGGCCCGAAAAACCCTTTTTCTCTTACGTGCTTTTGCTGCGCCTTTTTTCGTTCTCATTTTTTGAAACTTTCTTCATATGGGTTCGGACGGAATCAGCCCGAAAAATCGTACTGTTTTTTCAGTTTTTTGACTTCACAGGGTTCAAGCTGATCCCATTTTCGCAGGCGGCGTTTGCGTTTGGAGCGTTTTTTGCCCAAAAGATGACCGCGGCCGGAGCGCGCGTGCATAATTTTTCCCGTTTTTGTGACTTTTAACCGTTGTTTAAGACCTTTGTGTGTCTTTTCTGACATGAACTAACACCTTAATTGGCAGTGAGTCTGATTGTTGACAGTGAAAATCGCTTATGGGGAAAACACAGATTTAAAAGTTTGCTTTGAATCCGGGGGTTATGGCGCTACGGTTTTGCCGGATTATCGGGGGCACAACAACATTGTTATACGTCCAGCGCTTTCCCGAGTCGGTTCGCGTTCAATTTTGCCGACTTCCTCAAACCGGTCCGCGAAATCGTACATGTGTTCCATAGCTTGTTTCCCGTGGACCTTTTCGCGTCCGGATAGGTTCATACTGATCAATACTTTATTGTGGTTCTTAAGAAATTCGATAACGCGATCAGCTTTAAAGTTCAGATCATGTTCTTCGGTGCTGATCCCGATCCGAATTTCCTTCAACTCGCTTTTATGCTTTTTTTGTTTTTGGCGGCGTTTTTGCTGGCGGTACTTAAATTTCCCATAGTCCAAAACCTTGCAAACAGGCGGGTCGGCATCTGCTGCAATTTCAACAAGGTCCAAACCTTCTTCTTCTGCCCGAGTTCGGGCCTCTTCAAGTGGAACAATTCCTATGTGTTCCCCATCGCCCATCACGAGCCGAACAACATCGCCTTCAATCCTGTCGTTTACCCGATAATCGGGGGTCGAGGATTTTTGTTTAGACAAGTATAGGTTCCTTTAGGAATAGTAAGGGTTGCTGACAGTCCAACGGAAAGCGGCCACTGACCTTTAAGAATAAGCAAAATCGGCAGCGCAGTCAAGCTGCCTGCGAATCTCGGCGATGCTAAAAGGGGAAGACCCTCAGCCTGCATCTTACGGTTGCTCATCACTGATTTTAAGTTGTCAGATTTATGCGCCGTTTTTTTAGCCCGGATTTTCGGCTGAGAAGGGTTATGAACGGTGTTCAGTAAAGATTCTTCCCTGATTTGGTACGAATGGGTTCCAATTATCCGTAAAATCCGGGCTGGACTCTGGGATGCGTCAAGGACCGTAGAAACTATTTATTGTCCTTTTCGACAGCACCCGCGAATTTGTTGTTAAGCGTCGTCAGTAGTTTTCGAGAGAGTATTTCAGCGGTTTTAACGCGAGCCCGTTCCACGGCCTTCTCGCGCGAATCCGTGTGTGCGTCCTTACCGCATGCCTCTAATGTTGCTATAACAGAGTTGGGTGGCAATGTGCTGTCGATGACACGAAGCGTTGCAGGTACGTTGACAAAGTGCAGTTTTCCGTATGAGGTCTCACGGGTTTCCACCGTTTTGGCATCGCTCTTACCAGCACAAATAAGAAGCATTGTTTCGGCCCCGGCCATTTTAACCGGGCGGAAGGCTTGGGCCATCTTATCGACGGACGCGTCGGCCGCAAGTTTGCCCTCACGTACCGCGGGAGGCATTGCATCAGCGTCGACAATGCTGTAACCGGCTTTTTTGAGAGTTTCCCGAATGTGAGCAGCAATATCCCTTGCAGTGTCCAAATCCTGGCTATCTTTACTCCGAAAGAAAACGGCGATTCGAGTGTTTTCCTGTCTTCGTAGCGCTGCACGGAAAACGACCCCGGGGACCTCAATATCATTGAGGTTAACATGCGGACAATCATGAGTGAGATCCATCTCACAACGAATGGCTACGCGGGAGCGGGACGCCTGTTTGATGTCTTTAACAACGCAGGCGATTCGACCGTTCTTATCGGTTTTGGCTGGCGCATCGAGACTGCCGGCCCCTTTCTTGAAATAAAACCGCATGGCCTGGTCCGGGACCGGAGTTTTGTTTTTACCAACGTGCAAACTGGCAACAAGAGGTTCCTGTAGAACTTCGTGTCCTGGGTTCCATTGCCGGTCCCCGCTGACCTTTGATACTGCAAACTCTTTAACTAAAGAGTTAAGAGATTCTTTGCAACGGGCGACATCAATTTGTTCCCATTTGTCCGGATGAAACAATGTCTCTTCACCGGTCAAAAATATGGCGGCTAGCTGATATTTGACGGCTTTTTGCAGAAGACAGAATGCCTCAAGGTGCTTTGAAAGTGCTTTTACATAATTGTCGGCTTTATAATGTGCTGCGCCTGATTTAGAGAGTTCAGTCGCATCGGCGAGGGCTTCTTCGATCAAGCGGCTATAGGTCCTCTTTGCCGTTGAACGATCAATAATGGCGAGCGCGTAATAGGTTTTTGTAACCTCGTCATGCCAGAATTTGGGCACCGAGATGTCGGGGAGTTCACTCTCATCCCAGAGCAATTTGTCAGCCCCCTCGAGCGCGGCTACACTTCGGGAAAAAACGTTTTGGTCGATCTTTAAAGCTATCCGGCGACGCAGCGTGCGGACGGTACCCATGAAGTGTCGATGCATTTCTGTTTTGGCAGCTTCCTTCGCTGCATCATGCGTATCAGCCAAACCTATAGCATGAAGAAAGTCTTGACGTGGAAATTCTTTGTCCTCACCGCGAACCAACCAGCTCGGAGGGCTTTCTTTTAATCCGGATTCTTCCTTTTCATGTTTTGCCGATGCCCGAGCGAGGCGTTGTCGCAATAAAGAATCGAGAAAGTGTTCCAGTTCCGCCAGGGCTTTTTCCTTTTGGCCAGTGGGAAATGGGTTGAGACGCTCGGTGACACTCGAACTCTTTTCCCTTACGCGTCGATTAACGGTATTGACGGGCAGGCGGTACATGACGTAGATAGTTTTTTTCTTCTTGTCCTGCCATGTGTCGTGAGGCGGGACCTGGCGAAGCAAAGCATTGCCAACTTCCACGGCGACATTTTCAATGAACTGCTGTGTGGACCTCGATTGGGGATCAATGAGTTCGTGATGATCCTCGACAAAAGCCTCGAGGGCAGCCCGGGTGTAGCCCTGGATCTTACGAAGCAACTCGGCACGAGCCTCGTTTTCGGCATCTTGGAGTTTGGAATCCCTGTTGTGACCGGACGCGTCGGAACCAACAGCCGAAATGAATGTTTCGTCGTCCTTCACTATGTGTTTTCCTCCTGGAAGCTCTGATTCTGATTGACCGAAGTTTCTGATACTTTCGCACGCCGGCAACAGCAGTGAGAATATCGCAACCAGACAGAGCAACATTTTCCGCATAATGGAATTCCCTCCTTTGGTCCTTTTTGCCGAGTTAGTACTTCACCACCACGCCAATATTACCTCTTACGCCGCAGGAAGGTCAAATTTTCTTGTGTCCTTGCGGCAAGAATCCGCATTATACGTCTTTGAGTGCGCCGAATGGCTTCCAATTATAGCTGCTATGTGAAGCTTGATTATTTCTCTTTTCGGATGGAATCGGTGAGTTGTTGCCTTGATATAAAATAGTCCACTGTATCTGAAAATAACATCACCGCAAATTGGCTTGACAGGAAAGGCTCAGTGAGGGATAAATTAATTAGCGTATTTCCCATAGCTAAATGGTACAAACCATTGCCAAATTGCGGAGAATATGTCTGGTAAATTTGTCTCCGGGGATTTTTCTTGTTGCGATTGTGTCGTAAAAGGATGAAGCGGCGGACGACCTGGAAGAATCGGAAGGCAACGAGGACTGAGTGGAGTTCAGCTGTGGTATCTGTCCGGCGGCAGGTCTCACAACAGACAGCCTGCCCGGAGAAGAAACATCCACTGTTTGAGGTTTCCTGCATGCATCGGATTCATCTTAAGTGGAACAATTGTCCCGTGGCAGAGACCCCGGTTATTTTATTTATGTCCTGACTCAAACAGACAGAATGCCACAGGGGATAGAACTGCCCTGGGATGTCAACAGTGCGTGGGACCCTTTTGTGGAACGGCCTCAGGCTTTTGCTGGGCGAGCACAACCTGATTTCAGTCGCGCCGCACAGCGAATTATGTCCGGGGCACGCGTATCGACAATTTCTGTTGAATGCTATTCACAGAGGCGACACAGTGATTTCCAGTTCCCCGGTCTTCTTCGGGGAGCGAAAAGACAGGAGAATGCGGGTGATTTGATCGCCCCACACGTTTTGAAGTCGACTGTCTTCGAGGGCAAGCTCTTCGAGTTCAAACTGAATACTGGCGAGATCAAACGAAACCAGCGCATCCCCGGATTGCGTTGAATCCGTCAATTCTGATTTTTCGAGGCGAATTCGGCCGTCACTGGCGATCTCAGGTTGGCAGGGTGTGATTAAGCTGAAGATCAGCTCCTCTGGTTTTGCTTCCAGGTCCCATGTATCGCGAACAGAGATATGCTCGCCGCGCAGCAACGTTATCTCTCGATATAATGTATGGATGCCCGAATCCGTCGGCCATGCGGAAGTGATGTCCAGATGCAGCGAAGCCTCTTTTTCGGAGCAGTTATATTCAACATCGGCGGCGCAAGATTCACGGCCGGGCGACTGGCAAACTCCATTGATTGTCGGCAGATTGTGATAGCGAGACTGCATGGTCCAGATTTCGTAGCGCTCTTTGCTGAATGTTTTCCGACGGTACGTCTCCACCCCAACGTCGATCAGTACCGGAAGGCCATCGTTGAAAACGATGAAATTGCCTATATCGTTGTGATTGTGGCTTTCAGCGTTATGGCCACCTTTTGCCGCCAGGTACAATCCATCGGGCGCTCCTGCATTCGAACGGGCGGCCATAAGTTGAGTTTCAGGCAACCAGACATCACGCAGGTAAGGAGGTTCCCCTGTGGCATCCTTGAGACCGTCTGTCATGAAAATGGCGGGGAGTTTCCGCTGCACTGACCCGGATAGCGTATTCTGGGGATATCCGGTTTTGCGAGCAAAATATCCGCCGAAATCTTTGAGCTTTGGCTCCCCGACTTTTCTGCCATATCGGATAAGATGAGCCGGAGAAGGGCGGCAGCGAGCGGAGGCGTCGGCGAAATTAACGAACCATTGATCGTCGATGTGCACCCGGTAGATGTAACAGCCCATTTCTTTGATCAAGGGGATATCAAAGAGATCAACCCGGCCGTCGGTTGCGGAATGGAGGAGCTCAAGACAGTCAAACAGGCTGGCACCCGCACGGTTCCAATAGCCAGGTCCCTCGTCGCATCCTCCATCTGCCGGGTAATCCTCGACGAAACAGTCGAGGCTACGGGTAATTTTCCGGACGCCCTGTATTCGTTTATCCTGATCTTTCTCGCATAGCAGCAGGGAGGCCAACCAGTTTGAATTGATCCACGGGTTCCAGTTGTTGGGATGAGCTTCTTTGGGGAATCCCATCCACCAGAAATCGTCGCGTTCCAAGCAGACATCGAGCATGCGACGTCGAACTTCGTGCAGAATCCTCTTCGGGATAAAATCCGATATCTCTGCGAGAGATGATCCAAGCAGATAATGGACCCAGGAGAGCCGTGCGGCTGTTTCAGCGGCGAAAAGATCCACCGTGATTTCCTGGACATCCGGGAGTCCGGGACCTGCTTCTTGGAGATGGAGATGGGCGGGGAGCCCCCAAAAACTTTCTTCGCAGATGCTCCAGACAGCATTAGCCAGAGGATCCAGAAATCGGCCATCTCCCTGGGCGCACTCGGCGAAAATTAACCTGTGCAGAATCTTGCGTCTCTGTCCCAGAACCTTCTGGTACCGTGCACGGTTGCCCGTGCGATCGTAGTCGAGAAAAAGAGTTGCCGGCAGTAGCGGCCAATTTTCATCGAGCGCTTCTTCGCCTTTGTCAATCATATAAGAACGCATTTCGGAAGGAAGAGATTCCCATTTCTCGCGTTCATCCGCGGTGGGATAAGGATGCCATAAACCAAATTGCACCAGACAGTGCGGCAGGTTGCTTGCATCAACGCGCTCTTTGAGCATGGAACGGCTCCCAGAATCAGTTTACTTCGACCAGGCGGGTTACCATAGAGGAAATCGAGGGGCAAAACCAAGGCTTTTCCCGAATAACGTGGTCTCTCTCGCTTGATTTGCGAAAAATACGGCT
Source organism: Candidatus Brocadiia bacterium (assembly GCA_046538485.1). Lineage (GTDB taxonomy): Bacteria > Planctomycetota > Brocadiia > SM23-32 > SM23-32 > JBKHIT01. The sequence continues at coordinate 46,307 of JBKHIT010000019.1, forward strand.
TCATTCGGCGAACCGGCCGGGGCCGCTGAAAGCAATGAGAAATGGGAGGTCAGTTTTTTGCACCTGACTGGTTGCTCCGGGGAGGCCGGGCGAGAGGGATTTTATCGCCAAAGAATTGCAACTCACTATGCCTTCTGCGTATCATCGTACAGATGGTTGGTAGCTCCGTTCGATGAATGAATGGATTTTTCAATGGGAAAGAAGCGACTCGTGATTCTGGTGTTGAGCTTTATTCTGATAGTTTTAATAGGTTGCTTTCGCACGAGGCTGCGTTTTCTCGGGAAACGCTTACTGTGCATTGTCCGGGGGCGGGCGACTGTTTTGGAAAGGGTGGAGCAGTATGGGGCAGCCGGGAGGCACAGGATGCATCCGTATTTCCGCAAGTCCGGTATCGATTACCCTCCGAAAAAGATTGTGCTGATTGGATTGAAACGTGAAAAATTGCTGGAAGTCTGGGCTTCTATGGAGGATTCTCGGTATTCACTTGTGAGGACATATCCGATTCTGAGCACAAGCGGAGAGCCTGGCCCCAAACTTCAAGAAGGGGATGGGCAGATGCCGGAGGGGTTTTACCGCATTGAATCGCTCAATCCTAACAGCAGCTATCACCTTTCTCTGAGGATTAACTATCCAAATGATTTCGACCTGCGACATGCCAGACGCGAAGGGCGGACCAATCCGGGGGGCGATATTATGATTCATGGGGGCCGGGCTTCGCTCGGTTGCCTGGCAATGGGAGACCGGGTTGCGGAAGAACTTTTTGTGCTGGCAGCAGATGTTGGGGTGAAAAACATTCGCGTTATCATGAGCCCGGTTGACTTTCGTAAGGGCGCTGAGGTGGTTTCAAGAGAAAGTATGCCTCCCTGGACCGATGAGCTGTATGCTCAGATAAAATCTGAGTTGGAAGTGTTGCAAACCGATGCCGGGAGATGAGACGCGCAAGTTCCGCAATTCGAGGCGTACACGACCAAAACCCACGGTGGGCACACCCGCTCTGATGATCAGGTGCGCGACAAAGTTGTCTTATCCCACCGATCGCAAATGTCGCCGCCGGGGGTAGACAGAGGACCACAGTTGCAGACGTAAGCGTCGGGCGACATTTGCACTTTGTTGGCGAGCAGCTTCCAGGTGTCAGGTTTCAAATCCTGTACGTCATCGCAATTGCCATTGAGCCAAAACACCGGCCCTCCGTTTGACGGATCATTTACTGAAATATAGCATCATGGGCTCTGATAAGTGTGATTAATAGAAAAGGTAAAGGTTGTGAGTGATAAACCTGATGTCGTCTGGATTTACTGCGATGAGCTGCGAACCGACGCGCTCGGGTGCTACGGTCATCCCGAGATGGAACTTCATACTCCGAATCTCGACAGGCTTGCCGGAAGCGGCATACGTTTCGAGAACAATTTCTGCAATTCGCCTATCTGCGTTTCTTCACGGGTTTGTGCTCTGACTGGAATGCATCCGGAACAGACCGGGGTTTATTGCAACGAAGGAGCCTGGAAAAATTTTGAGCTTCCCCGGCCTCTGGATACTTTTCCCCAGGTGTTTTCCCGGCACGGATACCGGACGGCCAATTTTGGGAAAATCCATGTTGCCCGGCCGATGTATCCGGGCGCCAGCCCGGGGCCCGATATTTTTCAGCATCATAATGGGGAAGGCGGAGGTATGGGGTTCTGGAAAGACCTGGGGGAGGAGGCGGTTCAAATGATTCGCTCTCCCGGGGGGGGAATGAACGGCGGAATCTACCCTGGTGACGAACCGTATCTCCCGGAAAAAGTGACTACCAATGCCATCGATTGGATGGAAAAAGTGGAGAGTCCGTCGTTCACGCGTCTTTCTATTCTGCAACCGCATACACCTGTTTTACCCCCGGAGGAATTTGTCGAGCTGTACAAAGGACAGGATCCCGGAATGCCGGATCCATTACCGGAAACCGTGTCGGAGTTTGAGAAACGGGTTGCCGATGTGCACGGGCTGGACCGAATGGACCCGAAAGATCTGCGAGCGGCGCGGCTCCACTATTACGCCCTTGTTGCCTGGATCGATTCGCAGATCGGGCGTGTGCTTGAGTTTCTGGAACGGGAAGGGCGGCTGACGGAGACTATTGTTATTTTCGGGTCCGATCATGGCAATCCCCTCGGTGATACCGGTGCGTTCGAGAAACATACATTCACGCCAACTGTGCATCGGGTACCTCTGCTGATTTCCTGGCCGGACACGTTGCCGGATGGGCAAGTGCGAGACGATATTTCTGAGAGTCTTGACTATGGGCCGACTCTGATGTCGTTGTGCGGGATTGATATCCCCGAGCAGTATGAAGGACGGGACCTCTTTTCTGATCCAGCGCCGCAGGCCATCTGTTCGACCATCGGTTTTGGCCAGCCGGACTCGAAGATGGGGCCAAATGGGGGGTCAGGCGAATGGTTTGGCGGACGTGGTTGGCCGCGAAGAAGTTGCGTGCGAACAGCACGATGGCGGCTGGGGAAAAACATGTTGCTGGATGGTGAAAAACCATCGCCGGAAGATGAGGATATTTTTCTGGCAGATGTTCAGGAAGATCCTAAAGAAATGGTGAATTTGGCCACAGAGCCACGTTACGCAGAGGTTGTGAATGATTTGTCAAGAAAGCTCGATAAACATGCTGAAGGTTCTCTGGAAGTTCCACACCGGTGCCTTGTGCGTTGAAAATGTTGCAAGTTTTTCACGCATTAATTCTGATAGCCGCGTGGCTGAAGCGCTGAAGAGAGGAAGAAAATGGCTGAACGACCAAATTTCCTGATATTTATGACCGAACAGCATCGGGGCGATTGTCTCAGCGCCGATGGTCATCCAGTGCTGCTGACACCTAACATGGATAGCATCGGAATGGGTGGCGCGCGTTTTACACATGGTTATACGACCTGTCCGACATGTATCGCTGCGCGGCGGTCGTTCCTTTCCGGTCAGTACCCTTCAACACATGGCATGATTGGCTACCATGACGGGGTCGAGTGGGATGCGCCCACGACCGTTGCGGGAGCGCTGGGAGAGGCGGGGTACCAAACGGAGTGGATTGGCCGGAGCATGCATCAGCATCCGGTCCGTAAACGGTATGGTTTCGACCACATGGTAGCACACGCGGAGTATGAGGACTTTTTGCGACAAAACCAACCTCCGGGAAGAGCCCCGCTGGCGGAGGGGCGTTTCGGGGCCGGTCCGATGCACAATGATTGGACCGCCCGACCGTATCATCTGGACGAATATCTTCACTCGACGAACTGGATTACGAATCAGGCGCTGACATTTCTTGATCGGCGGGATCCGTCGTCTCCGTTTTTTGCCGTCGTTTCCTATTACGCCGCTCACCCCCCGCTGACTCCTCCTGGTTTCTATATGGAACGGTACCTGCGTTCGGATATACCCGAGCCCGTGATTGGAGATTGGGCGACACCGCCGGATGAAAACTGGCATCGATCCGGCGCCGGCGGGACGCGGGTAGATCTACAGGGAGAAGAACTGCAGGCGTGCCGCGCCGGTTATTACGGTTTGATTAACCATGTGGACGACCAGATCCGGCGTATTCTCAGCCCGGTCTCCGGTGTCCAGCGAATGACGAATAACAATACTGTGGTTATGTTTGTCAGTGATCACGGGGAGATGCTGGGTGACCACTACCATTTCCACAAACGGTTGCCGTACGAAAGCTCGGCTCATATTCCTTTTATGATTTCAGCGCCCCGTCGGTATGGCATCGAGGAAGGGACAGTTCTGGATAACGCCGTTTCGCTTGAGGATGTCATGCCGACCGTCCTCGATCTGGCGAATGTTGAGGCACCGGAAACGGTTGAGGGCAAAAGCCTCGTAGCGTTGATGCGGGGAGACGGCGATCTTTCCCGTTCATATCTGCATATCGAACATGCCCCCCTGTACCAATCCCTTACCGATGGCAAGGAGAAATATATCTGGTTCACACAGGATGGTCGTGACCAGTTCTTTGATCTCAAAGAAGACCCGGAAGAATGTCATAATCTTATCGACTCACCGGATTATGCCGAACGTGTAGAGTTCTGGCGGGACCGGTTGATTGAGGAGCTGGAAGGGCGTCCTGAAGAATTTTCGGATGGGGAAAAACTGATCCCGGGACGGCCCCATAATGCTCTTATGCCATCTTAATTGAGCTGTTGTGCCCATTACATAGCGATGCACTGTATACGGTGGCAAATGAAATAAAATGCGACCCAGGAGGGAAACGGATAACGCCATGTCGAATCGAACGCAAGGCGGACTGGCGGCGGGTTCTGCACGTGCAGATATTACCCCCGAGCCGGGCATACAGCTGGCTGGCGATTGCGGGCGGCATCGGCCGGTGGAGGGGGTTAAGGAACCGCTTTATGCTCGGGCGCTCGTCCTTGAATCGGGAGAAACCCGACTCTGCCTCCTTTCTCTGGATCTGCTGGGAGCGACAAATGCCTGCGCGGATGAGGTGCGAGAACGTGTGGCGGATGCGCTTGGTATTGACTCAGAAGCCGTTATGTTTCACGTCACACAAAACCACGCGGAAGGTTTTGGAAGATTTGAGATATCAAGAGGGGAAAGAACTGGCCCTGGCAAGAACGATTTTAGATTTGCCTTTGCGGGAGGTGCCCCCGGCAGAAATTCAGGACGCGGAACGCATTCTCCGTGAGAACCCGGAACCTGTCTGGAAAAATGAAAACGCTGTGGATCGCAAGTGGGTCGATGCGGCAACCAGGATGGATCTTAGTGACCACCGGGCCGTCTGTCCCATCGCGCAATACGAGGTGCAAGTGTTCCGTCTGGCAGATACTGCAATTGTGGCAGTGATGGGCGAGCCATTTGTGGAACTGCAACTGGGGATTAAACTGGCATCGCCGGCCTCGCAGACGTATGTGGCGCATTTTTGTAATGGCTATGCGGGATATATCCCTACACCGGAAACCCTCGCGCGCGATGTTCATGAAAGTGGTTACGGAACGGGTCAGGAGGGGTACACGAATATAGCTTCCAAATTCGAAGCAGATGCGTTCGACCGGGTGGAGTCCGCGGCGAAGGATCTCCTCGGGGAATTATGGTGTTAGCGGACTGGCAGTTCTGGATTTGCCGGTGACATAACTTTCAAAAATGGATGTCGCGGGAATTCACATCCTGAACTCGAGCCCGCGACCCGGCTCCAGGTTGCTGTCAATTTTCCAGATAGACATTTTGTTCAAGCAGGACCTGACGGAGCTCGGCGTATGTCAATTCGCGAACGCCGCAGTTTGTTTTCCCGAGGCAGTTTGGCTCCCGCCCGTGGTTTCTATTTTACCGAACCAGTACAGCGCCAGCCCTAAGTATTAGAGCCGCAGAACTGTCCAGAATCGGGGTGAGGGCGTTGGGGTCATTGTAACACCCAGGGCGGAGACAGATGTATTCGGCCGTGACGAAAAGGATGTTCGGTCGTTCTGGCATTAGCCGTTTCCTCTGATTTTATGTGGGTAGAAAAATCAGACGATAGGTGGGTCAGCTTCTTTAAGCCACCGCGGCCAGACGTCGTTCCGGAACTGTTCCATGTCGTCTTTGTCGAGATCTGCCCAGCAGCTCAATCCGCGAGGCTCAAATGTCGGGACACTTTCCTGCGGCAGTTGAGCGGCGAAACGCGCTTTTACGTCTTCGCAATCTGGATCGTCGGCAAGGTTTTCCCATTCGTAGGGATCTTCGCGATGATTGAACAGTTCCTCCCCGCCGTCGTAATAGCGTGTGTACCGCCATTCTTCGTCGCGGAGGCTATAATTGCCTCGGCCCTGGACGGTGAGTTCGGGCTCTCGCAGTTCCGCTGTGTTAGCCGTGGGGTTGGCAAGCAACGGAGAGAGCGATGTGCCGTCGAGATCGGAACGCGGAGAAAGCCCACACAGATCAATAAGCGTGGGGTAGAGGTCTATCAGGCCGACGGGCCGCTCACAGACTTTATCGGCTGAATCCATTTTCCGCGGATCGACGATTATCATCGGCGTGCGGGCCGATTCCTCCCAGAGCGAGAACTTCCGCCAGCTGCGCTTTTCTCCGAGGTGCCAACCGTGGTCCGACCAGAAGACGATAATCGTGTTGTCGGCGTAGGGGCTCCGGGCCAGTTCATCCAGAACAAGTCCGACCATATCGTCGACAAACGACGCGCAGGCGTAGTAGGCCTGGATTACCCGTCGGCGCCCGCGGGGGTCGGCGGCTCGAACGTTGATGTCGTCTTGAACGCGGGCGTTGCGCCGCGCCACCCAGGGCGAATCAGCCAGATCATCGTCTTTCACCGGATGCAGTTCGAGGTCGTCCAGCGGGTAGTGCTGAAAATATTTCCGCGGGGCAATGAAGGGCAGATGCGGTCGGACGAAACCGGTGGCCAGAAAGAATGGTTTGTCGTGTTCCTGTTTCAGCACATCGACGCCGAACTGGGCCGTGACGCCGTCCATGCAATCCATCACGGGGTCGTCCGAAGGCCCGGAGACAAGTTTGACAGAGTTCGGCGGGCCTTCTCCGCCAGCTCCGCTCCAGTCGATGGAGTCCTCCATGCAGGGCGAGTGATTGTAGTCAGCTTCGCGGATCCTGCCGACATTATTGACGTCCCAGTCCCTGTCGGCGCGGGGGATCACAACGGTCGGTTCGGGGTCATCGGAAGCTTTGTTTTTCTCAACGGCTTCCTCGGTGTATGAGTGGACGCGGAGGGAATTATGGTGGATTTTGCCGGAGGAGAACGTTTTGTAACCGGCTTTCCTGAAATATTCCGGGAGTGTTACAACAGATTCAAAATCCTCCCGTCCGGCCCAGTCCTGGAAGCCATAGATTCCGGTTCTGGTGGGATATTGTCCGCTGAGCAGGGCGGCTCGGGACGGTCCACAGGAGGGAGCGGGGCACATGGCGTTTGAAAACGTAACACCCCGTTCCGCAAGCTCATCGATGTGGGGCGTATATGCGTTCGAATCCCCGTAACAGCTGATAAACGGTCGAAGATCGTCAATAGCAATGAAAAGGATGTTTGGGCGTTGATCAGAACTCATGATTTGCGTTCCTCAGGAATCTAATGCAACTTCCTACGGGCAGAAGGCTGAACACAACAGGAAAAGAATACAGCTGGTTGCCGGCAGTTCAACGACGACTGTTATCACAATTTTCCGCCGTAATCTGGCTGTCAGGATGTTCCTACCCAGATTAACGTGCAGTATAAGCCGGATGGAATAGAATTGAAATGACAGGGAATTTGCGCTGTGGGTTGGTAGCCGGACATTTCCCAGAAATCGTGCTGTCTGTCCCCATCGCACCGGGCGCGAATTACTTAATTTTCCTTCGGAACAGAATCCTGGATTCAACCATCCCGGATCCCGTCCTCTGATCTGAGATCGCTGGAGGGCCTCGTAGCTAAGCCGTTGACAGGCAAGCGGACTGGACTTCAGAACGCGGCTTATCAGCCCACAGATCTCCCGGCAAACAGCGATGTTTACGGCACCGACCGGCGCGATGTCCCGCGCGCCAACGGCGTGCTGTGGATTGCGGTGTGTTAAAACGGGCCGGAGGCACGTTTTACTCACCGCTGTGTCGTTCCGGAACGTGTCACACTTCATATAGCTTCTCCACAACGACAACGGAGAACGACAACCGAGAACGACACAGCGGCGAAGAATCGCCGCACTCCATAGCCGGCTGGCGCCGGCGGGGTTCACACACGCGCTGATTTTTGTTGTATCCCGCGGCAGTGATCATCTTCCGCAACGCCGGGATGTTCGCGGAAATGGCAACAGGAGCAACCCGAATGCAACTGCGCGGAAGGTTTGCTCGATTCTTTCCTTTGGCTCTCGACTGAATTTCTCCGAAGCGTTGCGACCGAGGCGCGGTCGCGGTTTTCAGTGCTCTGGTTCATCGTCTCCGTTGGTCTTTCCCGATCGTCGGCGGATCCATTCTATCGCTGAGCCTACGATCAGGACAGCATACAGGGTGATTTCTATGGTCCCCACAGCCAGGGGCACCAGGGCGTAAGCTACCAGCAGTGCAGATATCGCGCTGAGGCCGATTACGGAACCAATGAGAATGTCCTGCAGACGCACGGCATCTTCTCGGATGGCTCTCAAGACTTCCCACGCTGCGCAGAAAACGAAGCCGATGGCCAGAGCGCATACCAGAGCTGCCCCCAGAACGACTCCCAGATTCAGCAACGATGTTCTGTCAGCGCCGGTGCCTCCAAACACCACAAACTGGGATAGAGCCGCAAGAATGACAAAGACCACCGTGCAGGTCAGTAAGTAGGAGCGCGGTTTAATATGGAAATCTGGGTTTTTCATATGTGCCCCCTTTGTGCTTGAGCCCGGCGCAACCTGCGGAAAGCAGACACTCTTTGCTTCAGGGGTTTTCTGCTCTTACGAGTCCGATTCCTATGAGAATTTTCCTTTGCGCCCGAAAGACGGCTCCGAAGGAGCGACACAGGCATTATCGTGGTTCATTTGCTTGGTGGACGACACCCCTCGTATCGAATCTTTCTTGGCGATTTTCGTGTGCGAAGCTCCAATTGGATGTACAATCAGAAGGAGTATAATCGCTCACATGAGACTACCACAAGGAGTATAGTGATGAAAAGGACTCTGCAGATTTTGCGGATTGTGGTATTCATCGTAGCGGTCTGCGGATGCGGCCGACAGGAGAAGAAGCAGGAATCGTTAAATCCACAAATCGACAAACGCGGCTCCTATCTGATCCTTGCGACAGAGCAGGCGCTTGCCTCGTATGAGGAAGCTATCGAGATCGCGGAATCTCTCCATCCGGAGGCCAGCCGGGCTACGTTTGATCCTGGCCGGCTGGAAAGTTCGCTGGAACTTCTGAAGCAACGAACGCCCAGGTACACGCTCATTTTCATTTTGCCGGGGGAGTTTGACGTCAATCTGGCGTGGAACTGGATGCAACTGACCACCCGGATCGACGAGGACCCATTTGTGGATGTGCGGTGCGGATTCATTACCGGAGAAACGCCGCACGCGGCGAAATCGTTTATGTCGCGCATCCGAGATGCTGTCAGGGGAGAGATCTCTTTGCCGCCGGCTTTAGTTGATAACCTCGGCCCCAACACCGCGGCCAAGAAGACGATGTTTCGCAAACAGAACAAATCGCTTTTCCTGCCGGTTTACGCTGAACAACTTCGAGTCAGCACAATCAGTCATGGCAGACGAGGGTTCAGCAAAGAAAGACTTAGTTCGATGGCTGGGGCGGGTATCGTGCATTTCGGAGGACACGGGTACCCGGATCGGGTGGTAAATTGTCTCAACGGACCGTATGCCCGCCGGCTTGCACTGGACCCGTGCGTGATTTTCAGCGGGGCCTGCTACACGGGAGTAACTGGACGGTGGTTTGATATCAACGGACCGAAGGTGACCGAGAAGCATGTCGAATCGGATAAATGCTTTTGCCTCAGTATGTTATCGAATAACGTGCTGGCCTACCTGGCCGCTCCTCATCCCGATCACGGAATCCCGGTCTACCAGGAAATGGAACACCTCGCCCTGACTGAAGCGACTCTTGGTTATTTGATCAAGTATACACACGATGGTGTTGTGCTGGCTTCGGGCGGGCAGGTTCCGCAGTTCGTGACGCTCAAAGACGGGATGGCCCGCCCGGCGTGGACGTCCAGCGATGTTATGCTGGTGGGCACGGCATCGAGAGTGCTGTTTGGCGATCCTTCCATGCGGATAATTGATTCGTTCGCAGAGTCGCCTTTTGAGTTGAGCATTCAGAGCAATTCTGCCGAGGTCAGTTCGAGGGGCGGCGCCAAAGGTGACCCAGACGGGTCCCTGCGAAGCCGCAACGAAGAAATGACCCGGCAGAATTGCTCCCTACGGGCCGGACGGCGGCGGCCCATCTGCGGCGTTGCAGTTCGGCGTGGACCCACTTGGGTCGAACTTCTCACTGCGCCTTGCATCTGAACCGCCGACGAACGGCTGAACGCACAACATCAAGTGGAACGGACCACTAGGTTGCACATGCAGATTGACGTGGGGACAGAGGGCTATATGAAATCGAAACTCCGCAAACGCAACGCGACTGTGAGGTTCAGAGTGACCTGGTGAGATGGAAGGCAAAAGTGGTGCGGATGGGGAGATTCGAACTCCCATGGAGTTATAAACTCCACTAGGCCCTCAACCTAGCGCGTCTGCCAGTTCCGCCACATCCGCACTTAATCCGATTATAACCATACGTCCGAGACTGTCAAGCAATAGGCCGACAATTGAGATCGCTATGCTTGAAGCATAGAATGGTTCATTGAAAATCACGTTTCAAATTTGTCTTCTCACCCTGAGGGAATGTCAGTATGTCAGAACAATTTACGATCGATCCCGATAGAGATGCGTTAATTCTCGTCGATGTGCAAAACGATTTTTGTCCCGGGGGGCCTTTGGCAGTCCCGGACGGGGGTGAAATTGTCGAACCGCTTAATTCGTGGCTGGACAATACCTCTGTTCTCAAAATTGCGACGCGAGACTGGCATCCGGAAAACCACTGCTCGTTTATGAATCAGGGCGGGCCCTGGCCTCCACACGGTGTCCAGAATACCGAAGGAGCCCGTCTCCATCCGGATTTGCACGAAGACCGGATCGACCAAATCGTCTCTAAAGCGACTGAGCCCGACCAGGAGGCTTACTCGGGGTTCGATGCACCTGATCTTCAAAACATTCTTCAGGACAAAGGGGTAGAGAGACTCTGGATAGGGGGGCTGGCTACGGATTATTGTGTCCGCGCGACAGTGCTTGATGCGTGCGAGATGGCTTATGAAGTCTTCGTTATTGAGGAAGCCATCAGGGGAATAGACGTGGAGGCGGGAGATGTCGACCGGGCGCATTCGGAGATGGAAGAAGCCGGCGCGCGGTTTGTGTCAAACGATGAGGTCCTGTTCCGCTAAATGTGTGAGCAGGTGAGAATGGCGGGAAAGGAGATCGTTTGAAACTCCGACGGCGCGAAATTCCAGTTTTTATTTTTAACTGCATTTACCTTGTAATTTTCGGTGGGATATCATTGGTTCCGCCGATCAACTACGAGTTTGTTCTATATGCTGGTGTGATCGTCGTCTTCTTCCTGTTGATTCTATTTTCACAGCGGAAAGTCGAGTTCCCCCTGTTTATTCTATGGGGATTGACTTCGTGGGGCTTTCTACACATGGGGGGTGGGCATATATCTGTGGGGGAAGGGAGGCTATACGATCTTGTACTGATCCCCATCGTAACACGAGGTGAAGATGCAATTCTGCGCTACGATCATGTTGTTCACACGATCGGTTTCGGTATGGCTACGATCGTGTGTTTCCATCTTATCAAGGGGCGGTTGAGATCCGACAAGCGAGGCCTGGTGCTGGCGTCTCTGGTTGCGCTTATGGGCATGGGGCTGGGCGCTTTGAACGAGGTGATCGAATTGATCGTGGTGCTCGTTGTTCCGGAAAGCGGGGTTGGGGGGTATTACAATACGACGTTCGATTTGCTTTTTAATATGATCGGTGCAATCCTTGCCGTTCTGCTCCTCCGCGTCACCGGCTATCTCGGGAGCATGACAGACGAGGCTGCAGGGGACGAATCTGCACTTGGCTCTTAAAAGCCGGTTGGCTGCGGTGGCCGGGTATGATTAATATCCTCGTATCGCATGCGAAGAAGTCTGCGGGTGAGGTTTCTAAGGTAACCTTTTGAACCGGTTTGCCTGTCGAGTATGTCTTTCAGGATATCATTATGTTTGCCTTTATTGCCGTTTTTGAGGTGAAGTTTTGCCAGGCGAAGGCCGACTGCGAACCATGTTGTCTGCATCGCTGAGATGGTCTTGCGGCTTTTTGGGAGCCTTTCAAACAGTCCTTCATGCAATTTTATAGCGGCCTCGATATCTCTATCATCAAGCATGATTCGTGTGGCATTGTCCAGAAGCGGGATCATTACGTCTTTAGCTCCTCTTCCACCGACGGCGGATTTTTTGTAGACCGAAAGGGCTTTATCGTTCCGACGGACTGATTCCAGGTACTTGCCCTCCAGAAGTCTCACACGCCCCCTGACCTCGTATTCATCCGGGAATTTCTCGGCAATATGATCATAGACCATGAGGCGGGCCTTTGTGTTCTCAGGTTCGATCGCAGTAACGAGTGTTTCAAAAGCACTTGCAACAAGTTTCGGATAGTGTCGCAGTTCCTTACAAAACTTATCAATACCCGTCATAAGTTCCGTGGTCGAAAAATCACCAGTTTTAGCAATCTTGGTGTAAGTCTCCCATTGGGCGTTGTCATAGACACACGAACGCAGAGATTTGAACAAAGCCGCTTTGGCCTGGGGGTTATGTTTTTCCTGATGAAGGATCTGAGCCGTGTCACACCATACGCGAGCTTTGTGGCGAGTCTCCTCTGGATATTTCAGAGCACTGAGGGCGTAGTCCAAATGGTGTTCGGATACATGTTCCCCAATCTGTGGATCAGTAAGTTTCCCCACGGCCACTTTTTCACTCGACAGGCGTCCGGTGTCGCAATCCCACTCGTAACCGCCGCCCTCCCGTTTGAGATAGCCGATCCAGGCGTGCTGCTCTCCCCGTCCAGTGGTGGCTCGGATAAATACACTGGGGATACCACATGCCTTTCCGACTTCAGAAGCAAAAATAGCAGCTTCGCGGCAGACTCCACCGTGTTTTTTGATATTGGGAAGCGTTAAAGCATGGTTGGAAATCTCTTTCTTCTTACCCTTCAAATAAGCATCATCATCGTATTTATCCAGCCAGATGCTTTTGTATACTTCTCCCATATCGTTTTCACGGTGGTAATTTTTCAGCGCCCACATTCGTTCTTGCATCTTGCGACTGCTATCGATGACATATTTTGAGACCTGGTGAGGCATTTTCCTGAGGTCAAAGCGCATGCGGCGAGCATACTTCGTATAGAAATTGACCGAGTCGATCATTTCCTGATCTTCATTAACGCGTGAGTCCCAGACAACCGCGTAGGCAAATGCAAGTTCCGGAAACGTTTCGACCTTCGCCATCGAATTCTTCAATAATTGTAGGATTATTTCAAAACAGCGCCCGGGATCGTCCTGAGGTTCGATAGCCATCAAAAATCGTTTGTTGAAAGACGGATTATTTAGCAGCCATTTCGTGAGGTTATCCCGGTCTTTTTTCAGAAGGATCTCGTCCTCCATGAAGGGATAAAAATGGCAGATGTAATAATAATAATGGAGTTTTTGGAGCTTTTTGTAAGGGGGCATGTTGGGCTGTGTACAGAGGTCGATAATCGATTCTTTGAAGTGGGTTTTCCCCTCTCTCCAGCGACGTTTCTGTATGTAGTCTGCCCAATCGGAGTCGGTTGCTGCCCGGCGGCGTGGTGCGCCGCCAAATGTCACGGACTGCGACACTAACGCGAGGATGAGCAAAGCACAATAGACGTTGATCTTTTCCATCGTTAAGCTCCTCTGCGTGTGTTTAACGCCCCCGTCATCCACCTACGGTACCTTTTCTTACGACATGTGTCAAGATTCCCATCGTTTTTACAGCACCGCATATTTGGTTCCATCCTTCGCCTGTGCGGGCATATTGCCTCGAGAATCATGGATATTCTCCCTGAAAGGAGGGGGGCTGACATGAGCAAGATATACCGAGCTGAGGTGTTTTTCAAGAAAAACATTGCACAGTGCGACGCTACCCTCAGCTGCCGTGTGTACTCAAGATATCCATCTGGTGCTTTTTAGATACAAATACTTGGGCGCACCGATCCAGGGGGGGATGGTGGAGAAGAGGGGATTCGAACCCCCGGCCTCGGCAATGCGAGTGCCGCGCTCTCCCAGCTGAGCTACTTCCCCACCCGAGAATTGTATTATAGGGGAGCCACGAATTCCGCTCAAGCGGGCCGGGGTGATAAAAACAAGGAGGACTCAGCGCAGACCTATGCAACTTTGCGGCGTACAGGAACCAGTGGCTGGTATTCGGGGAGAAGAATTGGTTCAAAGACTTCTTCACCGATGATGTCAATACGGGCCTGAACGCTCAACAGGTGGCCATCAGGCGTTGTGACCATTAAGTGCGTTCTGTTGCATTTCGCGCACGAAAATATCCATGGCAGAAGCGTGGGCATTTCAGGGAATGAGTTCGCGCCGTGAACAACAGGGTGAAGGTTGCCGCCACAGTGTGTACACGGGGGAAACGGTGATATCATGGGCTGAACCTCCATAACTGAACATGCGATTTCGAATTCAAAAATTGCCGGAAATTGCTCACGTAATGACCCGCTGACGAATACTACCTATCCGAACTGTATCTGAAACAAATAGAATGTACTGTCTGCGGCGAGCGAAATGCAAAGAAAATGTCGGCAAATTGCGCCAAAACCGCTGAAACAGCCCAGTAATGGGGTCAGAACAGTAGCAAGAAGTCCTGAAGAGAGCTGCAAATAAGGACAAAAAAGAGCGCCCAGGCGGATATATACATGACACTGTGCTTGCCAGGGGAGCCGGAAAAACATAAGATCATTTGCTCTAGCCCGGAGATTTTACGGATAAATTGAACCGACTATTGCCAAATTGCACGCGGCTTGTTTATTGAACACCGTTCATAACCCTTCTGAGCCCAAAAACCGGGCTAAAAAAACGGCGCATAAATCTGGCAACTTAAAATCAGTGATCAGCAACGAGGCGAACGCTACGTTGAGAAACGATTGGCTTTAACTGCTTTTTCACAAGAACGATACAGACATCTTCCGGCACAGTAGCACTGGCCGGAAATTGTGAACACTTCTTCTTGTTGTAAACCCTGACGCACGAACGGCATGCGCCGATTTATATGGCCTGCATTTGTAAGATGCAGGCTGGACACCGGCATTTTTCTGGAGACTGAAGATGAACATTGTCCCTGGTGATCGTGAAATACTCCGGGCTCTGGCCAAAAAAGTCGCCGAAATAGGGCATCAACCTGTTCAAAAAGAAAAGGCGAAAATCTGGACCCGTCATAACGATCTCGATCCCGTCCGGCCGATGGTTCTTATCTTCCCGGAAGGATCCTGGCGCGAACTGCTTCCCGAACGCGATCTGAAAACGTCAAAGGATTGCCCGTTGCGGGGGATCGAAAAAGATTTTCGACGGCGTATCTATTACTGGGAACATATGCAAGATGATAACGTTATCGAACCGGTGGTAGCATGCAGGGTCGTGATCGACAGCACCGGTTGGGGGCTGGCTGCTGAGCGAACCAATCCCGCTGAAGCGACGGGGGCAGGTCATTTCGAGCCTGTATTGCAAACGGAAGCGGATATCGCAAAGATCAAGCCACCCCAAATCACAGTGGATTGGGAACAAACACAACGGAAATATGAGCAGATGCAAGATCTTTTCGGCGATATCCTGACTGTGGAAATCCGAGGCCGGACACGGCTTGGAACGGCTCCCATGGACACTTATTCACAGTTGCGAGGGCTAGACCAGATGTTTCTGGATCTGGTGGATAATCCGGATTTTGTTCATAAAACGATGTCGCGACTTATGGATGGCACGGTCGGCGAAATCAGGCAACTGGAAGAACAAAACGCACTAAGCCTTAACAATCGGAACCATTACGTGGGTTCAGGTGGTGTAGGATACACAACTGAGTTGCCGCAAGAAGATTTCGACGAAGAGCATATCCGTCCGATGGATATGTGGGGGTTCGCTACCGCGCAAATTTTCTCCGAGGTCTCGCCCGGGATGCATGTAGAATTCGCGCTCAAGCACGAGGTGCGCCTGCTCGAGCTTTGTGGGCTTAACTGCTACGGATGCTGTGAGCCACTGCACAATAAACTCGACATGGTCAAATCAATCCCCAATATACGCCGGATTTCCATCAGCCCCTGGGCCGATATCGAACAGAGCGCCGAGGAACTGGGCGCCGATTACATATTTTCCTGGAAACCAAACCCCGCGGTGCTGGCCGCCGAAAACTGGAATCCCGAGGCCGTCCGCTCAATGACAAAAGATTTCCTTGAAAAAACCCGGGGATGTGTGACCGAAATCATCATGAAGGATACTCACACGTGCCGTGACGAGCCCCAGCGGATGTGGGAATGGACGCGCATAACGCGCGAACTTGCTGAAGATTACGCTCTGTATTGACAGGATTCACAGACCATGCCGAACGTTCTGCTTCTGATGTCCGACGAACACAACCCGTTCTACAGCAGCGTCGCGGCCCACAACCAGGCCCGCACGCCGAACATGGAACGCCTGGCCGAGTCGGGGACGTTTTTCCGCAACGCCTATTGTCCTTCGCCGCTGTGTATGCCGAGTCGGTCGGCGTTTATGGCCGGACGGCGGGTGCATGAGGTCCAGGCCTACAGCAATTGCAATGCGCTGGTCCCCGATCACTGGGCCTCATACGGGCAAGTACTTGCGGACCAGGGCGCCCATACGGCCTATATCGGCAAGACCGATGTCTACGCTCCCGGCGAGGAACTGGGTTTTTCGGAGATGATGATGCCTGGAGACCGCGGTTATCCAGGAGATACAAACCATCGTCGCACACCGGTGAGTATCCGGAAAGGGTCGGCGGGCCGGGCCGACGGATACGGAACGGACGAAAATGCGGGTCAGGGAGACGTGAAGTGTGTGGACCGGGCTATTCAGTGGCTCCAGAACACGGCACCGAAGCTCGACAAACCGTGGACGCTGACGGTCAACGTGACGAATCCGCATTTCGCGCACATTGCGCCCCCCGAATTCTGGGCACTCTACGATGGGGGAGATCTACCGGACCATGGTTTCGAATGCGCGAGCGCCCGACATCCGTATGCCCGGGATCTGCAGGCCCATTTTGAGACCGAGCAGTTCTCCGACGAGCAGATTCGCGGTCTGCGGAAGGGCTATCGCGCCTGCGTGAGTTTTGTCGATTATCAGCTGGGCCGGGTGGTCGATGCTCTGGAGGCTGAGGGTCTCAGCGAGGAAACCGATCTGATTTACGCGTCGGATCACGGCGAAATGCTGGGGAAATTCGGGATGTGGTGGAAATGCAGTCTCTACGAAGATTCCGTGCGGGTTCCATGCGTGGCGGCCGGGCCGAGTTTTGATGCCGGCGAAATTGTCGAGACGCCTGTCGATTTGCTCGATGTCCAGGCGACTCTGTTCGATTTGGTCGATCGGGATCGACCGGACGAGTGGGTAGGGGAGCCACTGAGGGATATTCCGGCGGATGACCGACAGCGGATTGTATTTTCGGAATATCACGGCCACGGAACACGGGCCAGCGCGTATATGATTCGCCGGGGGAAATGGAAATACATCCATTACGTCGCAGCCGCAAACCAGCTTTTCGATCTCGAACATGACCCGGATGAGCTTGAGAACCTCTGTGAAACGGAGCCCGAAGTTGCGGGTGAGCTGGAAGCGGAACTGCGATCGATCTGCTCCCCGGAGGAAGAGGACCGCCGGGGCGAAGAACTGATCGAGCAGCAGCTGGCGGCCGTGGGCAACGGATGAAACGGCAAAAATGGGAAGTGACACAAGGGGTAACGGGTAGTTTGTATGACTCTGGGCGTACAGACGCAGATGACAGGGGCGGGCTCAGGCCGGCAAATCCCGGGAATATTTCTCCATCGCGTCCATCAGGGCTTCGGCGTTCTCCAGAGAAACACCCGGATACATTCCATGCCTCAACATTAATCCGCCGTCGGGAGAACCTAACTTTTCGACGGCGTTGCGGATATGTTTGTCGATCTTTTGGGGGGGCCAAAACGGACAATTTTCTGGCGGTCGATGTCGAGGTCAATGCAAACGCGACCTTTCAAATTTTCCTCCATCCAATCGATACCGTTGACGAGATCCTGGAGATTGATGACTTCAACGCCGACGTCAATGATGTCTTCACAGAGCTCGCGTATATCGCCGTCGGAATGCATGTGGATGACACATCCAGCTTCCTTCGCGGGCGCGATGAGACGTCGGTAGGTTGGCTTGATGTATTTGCGGAACTGATCAGGACTGAGCATCGGGCCTTTTTGCATGCCGAGATCCTCAGGATATCCCACCCACTCGACCCCGGCGTCCACATAGCGCTGGACAAGACCCAGGTTAAAATGTTCAACCATCTCAATTAGTTCCAGAAGCCGCGGGTGCTCGACCATATCGAACAGCAGATTTTCACGTTCTGTCATCATGTTTTCTTTTTCTCTCCGTCGGAGACCCCGGTAGAATTGACTGGGTTAGTCCGGAACCGGTGAATGCAGGATAAGAGTGACGTTCTGATTCAGTGCTTCTCCTGGATCTCTCGAAGTTCACGACTGATTTTCAGGAATTCGTCCAGTTCCATCTCCCGCAGGAAAACCAGTCCTCGGGTAGCCCGGATGAGGGCGCTGGGGTGGTTGTGGAACCATTCCCGGCCAAGACACGTTTTCAAAGTGTGATATTGCTCGACCTGGATTTTCCGGGCCAGTTCGCAGAACGGTCCGTCGTGTTCGTAGCTGGGGAAAGGCGCATTTTTCTGGGAGTTGAACGTATTCATGAAGGCGCTTCGCATGATCGAGAACATATTCAGAGACACCGGAATATAGAGGTTGGCTTCGGCCGGATGGAAACGGTACCAGACGTTTCGGTACCCCCAAACCTTTATGTCATTGTTACCTCCGCCCGCGGCATATTGTTTCAGCCCTTCCGCCACGACTTGCAGCACTTTGTAGTGAGTATCAGGGCCGCTCGCTTCGGGATCCAGAGCAACGGTCACGATGTCCGGTTTCACGCGTTCGAGCGTTTCCAAAAACGGAGCAACGTCGCGATCAACGGCGGGCTGTTCTGTGAAAATATCGCCCGTATAGAATCCCAAACGCAGATGCAGAACGTTGCCGGAATTCCATCCGAAGTAACCCCACAGACATTCGGCTTCCCACTCCCGGCAACGGCCTTTCAGCTCCTGGATGTCGGGGCTATCTTTCTCGCCGGGCCGATGCTGTTTGAAATATTCCGTCAACTCCGTCAGCTTTTCGTCGGCTTCGTCCAGTGTTTTGATGTTGTAGACGGCTGTCAGGTCTCTGAGTAACCGCCGGGCGGATCCTTCGCTCTTCATCCGGTCGGATTGAGCGGCGACGCCGTCCAGATACTGCCAGATATCCCGGTTCCTTCCGTTCGCAGCTTCAGCTGTAAAATAATCTTCCCGCATCAGTTCACGGAACTCGGGCGTATGGATCCATTCCTGGAGTTCCGAAATACGGTGCTCCACGAAGCTGTCGGTGACGGCGGTGAAGCCGCTCGTGAGTGTTGCAAAATAGTGGATGTTGCTCGGGTCGCGGGTGTGACGGACGATGTGGGGAAGATAGCCGAGCATCAGGTCGTCGTGATGCGGTTCGGTGTGCAGGAAACGGGTATCTTTTCGGATCAGACTCCCGGCGTGCATCTTTTTGAGAAGGCTACCTCTGACGTTCCCCGCGAGTTCGGTCGGGGAGGCGGCGCGCTTTTCGAGGACCTGCCGGGCCAACCGGTCCTGTGCAAAATCCTCCGCTTCGAGATCGGCGATACGTCCGTCGTGTTCGACCGAGAGATCGATTACGGCCTTTTCAACTTCGCGGTCGGTGACCTTTTCTTTTTGGCTCAGACGGATGTAGCGGTGTTCGCGCAGATCTTTAGCGGCCCCTTCCGTCAGGTAGAACCGGGCATTATCGAGTTTATGGAGAGCGGTGGCGGGATAACGCACGTCGGGTTCGTTCTGGATGGCCTCAGCGACCATTGGGGCTTTGGTTTCACCGGCGGCAATCACGATGGCCGTGCAATCGGGATTAGCTGTGATCGTCCCAAGGCCAATCGTGATAACACGACGGTCGCGAGCCAGGGCCATGCCGCCCAGATCCGTGGCAGCGGCCGCTTGAGTTTCGTAGTTGGTAGCGGCAAGGCGTGTGGTGGAATGGTGGTCGGAACCGCGTACGTTAAAGGCGATATGACCATCCGGACCGATCCCACCGAGAAAGAATCCAATTCCGCCCATTTCCCGGATCCGGTTCTCATAGCGTCGACACCATTCATCAACGTCGAACAGAACCTCCTGTTGCAGTTCTTCGAGCGGGGTTTCCGGCGCACGGTGGCGAAGTGAAAGGTCAACTTGAGCGCCGGGCCATACGTCTTCGAGCGTCTGATTCTTTGGTAGGCCGATCTCCCGGCAGTTTATGAGGAGGGCTCGCTCCGGATCGAGACCCAGCTGCCCGATATAAAACTCGTTCACATAGGAATAGAAACTATGCTCGTGGGACGGGTCAATCGGGTAGAATTCATCGATCTGGACAAAACGGAGTCGACTGAGATTGGGCGGGTTAGCGGTACTGATCCCGCATTTTTCCAATTCAGTCCGAGTTCCGGCGTCCTCCCAGGTATTGAGGAGGTGGTTGACCCATTTAATGAAATACTCCGGGGTTTTCCCGGTCGGGAGACTGACAACACCTTCCGGATTGTCCAGAACCCACTCAATGAAACGGAGCGCGGTCAGCTTGCCGAGGTCCGGGAACGTTTCGACGACGATGGACGGGAGTTTTTCGGTCGGTGGGTAGACCCCTGCGAACGGGCTTTCCTGGAGGGCTTTCTGCTCGACGGGGCTGAGATTGATGTTGGAATCAGGAGTCATGTTTCGCGGGTTAAGTGAGGAAATGTGACCCGCTATTATGGAGGACAAGGGGGTGAGGCACAAGAGGGGAATGTGCGAGAAGGAATTTGCGCTGCGTGTCTCTACGAGTTGTGGTAGTCAGGCTTTTCCCGAAAATTACGGGGGCTGTGGTGGCTGGTTCTGGCATTCAGTTCCGAGGCTGATTCGCCGGCACAGAGCCTCAGGGCACAGAACGGCAGGCGTGCTCGACCATGGTCAGTTTTTTTGCGAAATAGCAAGCGTAGCGCGAGGCTCGCAGGCAAGGTGCCTGCTCTACTATAACGGCGCTTGCCAGCAATCCACGCCACGAGGTGTTGGCCCGTTCAGTATGACAGGCATCTGTGTGCGTTTAGCGTGCGTAACATCAGCCATCCACGCTCACATTGTCATTGCGAGGCGTTCCGCGCAGTGGGACGCTGCGGCAATTTGGCTGCTGGGCTGAAAAAAGGACCAGATCGCTTTGCCGATCTTACGATGCACTCGCAATGATCCCGGAGGCGGACCTGTCGTTGGTTGTTGGTCTTTGTTCTGCGATGCCTGCAGGCTTTTGTATCGCGTTCTGAACTGCAGCCTTGGGCTGAAGTCCAGTCCGCTCGCGCGAGCTGCCGAGTGGAGTTGTCCGTTTTGGGAGTACCTGAGGTGGACTATGAGCCCCAGAAGCGCAATCGGAGCTTGTCCGCGAGGTGCAGGTGTGCGTCGCCCTGTCGGCGCTATCCTTGCCGTTCTTGCTGTTGGAAACTGGGGCTATTTCGTGGGGTCCATCAGTCGACCCATGAACAAGATGCTGTTGGTCTTACGGTCGCGGATGAGGAACAGGAATGGGTGGTCGGCGATGAATTTTTTCGGCGGGGCCACATGCGCTGCGGTGGCGCCGACAGCGATCCCCGTGGCGGCGGCCGCTTCGGTTCCTTCCTCGTAAACATCAACGTAGGCTTTGTGGATAGCGGCTTGAATGTAAAGATCGCGCCGACCGTTCATCCCGCTGAAATTAGCTTTACCTTTCTGGAAAGCATTGACCATCCCCATTTTTTTGAGCGTGTCCCCGAGCATGAATTTGGTCTCCAGCTTGAATTTCGGCATCGCCACGGTGACTCTTGGGTGCCCCATACGTTTGAGCCATTTAGCCAGTTTCTTCTCAGTGAGGGATTCTTCCAGCTTCGGAAGGCCGTCGTCCTCTTTGGGAAGGAGTACCACCATCGAGAGTTCGTGTTTTGTGTAGGGCATCTCGAGGATTTTCAGGTCATCCAGCTCGCGATAACCAAAGGTTTCGGTTTGATGCATCATAGGATTCTTGACTTTTGTGCCATCCAGAAGGATAAAGGGTTCTTTTCGGGTGGCGCTTTCGTTGAACGTTTCGGCCCATCGCGCCTTGAAATAAATGGCATTTGTCAGTACCAGCCGGGTCATCCGATCAATACTGCCTCTGGGCATAAGCTTCTTGATTTTGTTCTGAGTTTCCTGGGCGACCCATTTGTTGATGCGTTTTCGAGAGGGTTCGGTGTTATTTTTGAAATCGACTTCTTTCAGGCCCGCATTGTAGTATTTTTGCGTGAGACTGAGGTATGCCTTTCTAAAATCGTAACCTTTCTGTCCCCAGAGGGCATTGGCAACGCTGAGGTTGTAGTTCCCCCGTTTCTGTCGTGCGTTGAGGTTATCGATCAGTTTTGCAAAGGCTTTATTAAGTTCCTTGCCCCGGCAGGGGAAATGGAGCACTTTCTCCATCTGTTCGGCTGTTTCCCCGCGAGCGCCCGCATAGGCCAGAGCGAAGGCCGTTGAGACGCTGAAAGGCGAGAGGAAAAGGTTCTCACCCTCGTGGGATTTGTTCTGCCGGAGCTGTTCATAAAGCGCGACGGCAAAGGCGTTGTTGCCCTCCGGGAGATCCCCGGACGTTTTGGGCCGGGCGAAAACAGGGTTCATGCCCATTCCAAAAACTATGACTGTCAGGCCAGTTATTACAATATTCCGTATCCTATCCATCGGCCACTCCTTTCTTACGTTTCCTTGTCGTTTCTTGTTCCGCATCAAATCCGATCCGTCAAACGTTGCCGTATTTGCGAATCAGACCACTAAGTCATATTTCACGACGACATCAAGCCTCTGGGCTCATTAGTTGCCCGAGAAACAGGATTGTTCCGGTTTTTTTGTCGCATACTGCGAAAACGAAAGGATGATCGGCCTTGAAAACAACAGGTGGTGAGGATATAGATTCTCGTTCCATGGCCACGGCTGTCGCCGCTGCCGCTTCTGTGCCTTTTTCGTTCACATCGCCGAACGCCTCATGGATTACTTTTGAGATGAACAGGTCCCTGCGTCCGGCGATACCGGAAAAATCGGCGTTTTTCGGCGAGAAGGCATCGGTCATGCCCATTGCTTTCAGGTTTTTTTTGAGACAAATCCGGTATTTGAGTTTAAAGCGCGGTATCTCCACGGTTACACGCCGGGCTTGCAGCTGGCGCCGCCAGATTCGTAAGGTTTGCGCGGACAGACGTTTCGTGAGCTGGTCGAGAGTTCCTTTTTTCGGCAGGAGAACCAGCATGACCAGATCGTCGCCTTTGTATGGAAGTTCAAGACACTGGATATCCCCGAATTTGCCGTACCGAAAAGATTCCGTCTGGTTCATCATGGGGACTTGAACGGTTTTGCCTCCACTCAGGTGGAAAGGCTTTTTCTGAGTGAGGTTTTCTCCGAATTTTGACTCCCAGGTTCCGAGGAAGTAGATGGCATTTGTCAGGATCAGTCGCACGGCGGGATTCACGTCGTCTTTTTTGAGGAGGTCTTTGATTTGGTTCTTCGTTTCTTCGGCGACCCAGTCGTTTATTGTTTTACGGGCTGTCTCGGTCTGGCTTTTGAAATCGACTGTTCGGAGGCCAGCCCCGTAATTTTTTTCGACCAGCGAGACGAACTGACGCCGGAAACCGCCCCCTTTTTGCCCCCAGAGGGCGTTTGCGACGTTGACTTGATACGGTTTTTCTTTTGAACCTGCAATAAGGCGATCTGCGATTCTGCCAGATGCTGCGTGCAGTTTTTCGTCCGGAATCTGGAAACGGAGCACATTTTTCATTTCCCAGGACGTTTTCCCCCGCGCCCCGGCGTATGTCATCGTGAGGGCCGCAGAGATGCTAAATGGAGAGAAGAATATGTTGCGCTGTTTCTCGGGTTCTCCGGGAGAGAGCTGTCGGAATAGATCGAATGCGAAAGCGTTGTTCGAATCGGCGATTGCACGAAGAGGATGCGTTGAGCGGGTTTTTGTCGATTTCTCCCGCCCGACCGTAACAGAGACTTCATTGCTTCTGATGGTGCCGCTCCAGGGCTGTCCCTCAACCGATTTCACCATGGAGTCGGGCAGTTTTGCGAAATCCCATTTGAACCAGACCCGGTAAGTGTCGGAGGGGAGATGCGCCACCGTCCTGGCGCCACTGACGAATTTGTAGTCTTCCGGGCGGATGGACACTTCGAACTGCGATATCTGGCCGGGATCAAGCTCTTTGATGGCCAGCTTATATGGGTGTTTGGGTGGAGGTTTGTTTCTGTCTCGTTTCGTGTGCCACTGCCGTGAACGTTTTTCCGGTTTGATTGATTCTTCCAAAACGATTTTGTATTCGAGCTGAACGGGTTTCACGACGGGCAGAAGTTTTTTGGTTTTGGAGAGGTTCTGGAGTGTTACCGTGAATTTGAAAGGATCACCGGCGGCTACCTGCTGGGCGGCTGGCGCGGCCTGGAGCCGGAGGGGCTTTTTTGATTCTGCAACTTTATCGGCTGCGTTGATTGTTTGGAGAAAGGTGAGAACAAGGAATAGAAGAAAAAACGAGGGGAATGGTTTTTGATATTGCATGATCTGTTCCTTTGTGTATCCAGATATGATTGCCAATTTTCCGTCTTAAGCTGTTTTGGCCCGGATTGCTCAGGCAACCGTGAAACTCACAACGGTTTCTTCGCTCTCGGTATAGCCGATACGGGTGGCTTTGGCACGGATCGTCGTCTTCCCTTCCGGCAGTCGAATCGGATCTGTGTAGAGGTGCCATCGGGCATCATCTCCTTCGTCGGTGGTGTACGTCATCGACGCACCCTGCGTGGCACAATGGAACTGGAGCAGGGCGGGACCGTCGAGAGAATTCTCACCGCTGGCCGGAGTGCGCCCATAATTTTCCTCGCAGATGGGGATAAGAACCGGCGATGCGGTCTGTGGCTGTTTTCCGTTGGGGTACCACTGCTCGACCATCTCAGATTCGGGAATCTCGCCCATATCACCGACATCCGAGCGCCACTGTTCCGCCGCCGCTCGAAGCCGCTGGAGTTCCGGTTCGTAATCGGGATCGTCGGCCAGATTGTTGATCTCCCACGGATCGTTTTGCGTGTCGTAAAGTTCCTCTACCGGACGAGGCTGGAACATGATATTTTCCGGCCACTCCAGTTCGTTTTCCAGATGCAGACGCCACCATTCTTCGACGATGGGGTGCCGGTTCCGGAAGGGGATCCATAGCAAGTAGGGCAGTTCAGGGCGGTGGTGGCGAATGTATTTGAAACGTTTATCGCGTGCGGCGCGAATCATATCGTAGGTTTCATCGTATCGATCCCGCGACATGAAGACGTATTCTCGGGGAGAAGCGGTCTGCTCGCCCAAAAAGGCGCGTCCCTGCATGTGAGGTGGAACATCGATACCAACCGCCGAAAGGACGGTCGGTCCAAGGTCCAGCGTGCTGATGAGGCGGTCGCTGACCGATCCGGGCTCCAGCTCACCGGGCCAGCGGACAATCATCGGTACGTGGACGCCGCTGTCGTAGGGCCAGCGTTTACCCCGGGGCATCGGACCGTGATCGCTCCAGTGGAAGACGATGGTGTTGTCAGCAAGCCCGTCTTCCTGGAGCTGATCGAGAAGTTCGCCGAGATAACGGTCATTGTTTTCGATATGGGTGTACATCCGCGCCATGGCAAGGCGTACTTTTTCCGTGTCCGGGAAATAGGGCGGCAGGACCATATCATCGGGGTCGAAAGTCGGGTCGGGGCATTTCTCGGGCCACATCCCGCTCTCGTGGGTTTCTGTTGGGTTGAAAACGGCGAAAAAGGGTTGATCCGGGTCGGGACGATTGCACCAGTGGGCTTCGGTGCTGAGTTCATCCCACGCGGTGACAGGGGGCTCGAACTGATAGTCGGTTTTGACGTTATTGGTGCAGTAGTAACCCTCGGCGCGGAGGTATTCGCTGAAACATTTGACGTAATGCGGGACGACCGCGGAATAGGGGGTCGGCATTTCGGGCGTGGCTTCGTTGGTGTGCGCCGTGCGCATGTGATGCGTGCCGATTGAGATGGGATACATTCCGGTGATGATAGCCGACCGGGACGGCGCGCAGACACCCGTTGTGCTGAAGGTGTTGGGCCAGCGACAACCTTCAGCCGCCAGCTGGTCCAGGTTCGGCGTCCGGGCGACGGAATCGCCATAGCAGCCGTAGAAGGGATTCGTATCTTCGAACGAGATCCAGAGGATGTTTGGTCTGTCTTTGCTCATGACTGGTCCCAGTATTTCGAAAAAGAAATCAGTGTAATTCCCGCGGATTCTGGAAAACCCATATTAATTCATTTGTGGTGCTAACCCAACTGGGGAAGTAAGTGAGAGGGGCGAAAGGGACGTAAGGGGCAGAAGGTGCCTGATAGAGGAGGGAGAAACGAGTCGCGCGGCAGGAACGCTGTTTCGGAGTTGTCTTTTAGCGAACTGGCGGCCCGCCGAGACACTTCTGTCAGTCCACGATCTCCATCACGAGTTCTTCGCTATTGGCCTTCAGTTCGGGCACATACATGCCGTAGAGTTTGGCCGGGAGGGCGTGGAAGACGCCGGGGATTTCGGCCCGCAGGCGGTACCGGAGCAGATGGTCGCCCTGTTCGATGGAGTTCATAAAGAAGGTGACTTTTTCGTCGCGAAGCTCCATGTAGGTGTAGAACCCTTCCTGCCGTTTCCCGCCGCTGCGCAGGCGCAGGGGTTCACACCCGGCCGGTTTCATATCCTCGAAACAGAGGTAAGTGTAGTTGTTATCCGCGCTGACCTCCAATTCCACCTGAATTGTCTCACCGCTTTCGATCCGATCGCCATCATCGAGGGGAACGCGCTTGTAGCGGAGCCGTTTTTCCATAATTTTTTGTCCTTCTGCTCCTTCCACCTCGACTTCATAGGGGATTTGCTGGAGTTTGAAGTAGCGGCGTTTTACTTTGAGGTGATGGCCGGCGGCCCCGATATGTTCTTCTTTGGTGAAATACCGCAGATAGCTGTTGTAGTAAAGGGCACCCGGTCCCTCTTTGGTGATTTTAAGGGTGTGTTTTCCGCCGCCGAGAGTGACGCCCTCAACCACCATTTTGTTGTCGTAGGTGAAGAAATTGTCTTTATTAATTTTCACCTTTTTCGTGACGGCGCCGTTGTCGAGGTCCAGAGTGAGCGTGTAGTCGGGCTGTCCCTCGCCGCTGGCAACGACGAAATCGCTCATAGCAGCGACGCAGAGGGTGGTGTCGCGCGTCGATCGCCAGTAGTAGCCGTTGCGGCGGTTTTCGAGGAGCCATTTGACGAGTTTGGGTGCATCATCGCTCTTTGGTTGGAGGCGGATGATGGCACGGAGGATCCAGGCATTGGTTTCGATATCGTTGTTCCACCAATACCACCAGCCACGGTCGGGCGTGCGGAACCAGACCATCTCAGTATCTTTGTTTTCCTCCCTGTATTGCATGATGTTTTGCAGCACAGTTTCCGCCCGCTTCGTATCGTCCAGGTTGGCGAGGGCCATTGACAGCAGGGCTTTTCCGTAGAGATTGAGTTTGTCGCGGCCTTTGTAGAGGCGGTCCAGACCGTCACCGGGTCGGTCGTCTTTCTTCCCGGGTTTGATTTTGGGCCGCATCTTTTTCTGTGAGAGCACGTAGCAGGCGAACGCGTGGCGGGCGTGCGGGCTCCACCAGTTTTTCCGCATTTCTCCCTCTTCCCACCGTTTCAGGAATTGGAGACCCCGGCGCAGCATATTCTGGTCCACTTTGACATCCGCCTTCTGCGCTTCCAGCAGGGAATAGGTGACGTAGCTGGTGAGGTAACCGCTGGAATCACCGCGTTTCCACCAGGCCCATCCGCCGTCGCCGTGTTGCATGTCGGCGATGCGCTTGAGACCTTTTTTGATGATTTTGTTCATTTTCTTGGAATTGAAGACGGGGTTCTCGGCGTAGGAACCGTATATTTTGATATTTTCTCCCTCTTCAATGCGGCGAATTTCGTCCATCCGGCCGCGAGCCTTCCTGACCTCCTCGAGGTTGATACCCATATTCTGGAGCGTTTTCAGTGTCAGAACGGCCGGAAGGAAACGGCTCATGGTCTGCTCGGTGCAGCCGTAGGGGTAGTCGAGACAGTAGGGCAGGGCGTCGAGCATAGCGCCGACCAGGCTCGGGGCATACTGGATCTCCAGATGCGTGAGTTCCGGACGGCGTTTCTCCGGCACATCGAGGGTGATTGTGTGGGTGGCCTGTTTTTCATGCGGGCGCATGGAACCGGTCTTTGCGACCTGTTTTGTCATTCCGTGGACGAGCACCGGGAAGGTCATCTGCATGGCATCCGACTCTTCGTCGGTGAGAGCTTTGACGGTGATTTTCGCTGTGCCCTCTTTGAGTACTTTCACGCGCCAGTCGACCCGCTTTTCGCCGTCAGCGGGGACCTCGATGGTTCGCTCGACCCTGGAACCTTCCATAATTTTCAGGAGTTTTTCGGGTACATTGAGGCTGACTCGAGCCGTTTTGTCCTCGCCCAGGTAATTATGGACGTTGGCGCTGAGGACCACTTCGTCGTATTCCAAGAAGAAGCGGGGTGCCTGAAGCCGGACGATCAGGTTTTTGGTGGTGATGGCCTGAGTGGAGGCCTGTCCGACACGTGTCTTTTGGGTCATGGCCCAGCTATTGATCTTCCAGGTGGTGAGATTCTCCGGCATGTCCACCGTGACGGACGCTTTTCCGTCCTGGCCGGTCTGCACGTCGGTGAGCCAGATGGCGGTGTCGGAGAATTGTTTACGCACTTCAGCTTCAGCGAATTGCTGGCCGGATCCACCGCCGCCCGACCTGTCTTCGGCTTCTCCTTTTTTCCTTGCCTTCTCAATGCCAGCCGGGGCAGGGGCGGCGCTGTCGGCCGCGGCTTCCATTGCCAGAGCGCCTCCGGCCTTCTGGGTCCTTGCGCGACCCAATTTTCTCCCGGCTACGTTTCTTCCGGCGGTTTGTTTTTCGAGTTCCTGGAGTTTTGTGGGTTGCACAGTTCTCCAATCTCCCAGCCTTGTGCCCCAGATCCCATTCCATTCCGGCGGTGTGGGATGAATATGCTGGAACGGGCGACTGACCGACCCGACTGCGCTGAATTGCTCGAGCAGGTTCGTGCGCATCTGAAGAGTGTGGTGTCGGAGATTCCCATGGAAGAATTTTTTGATCTCCGGCGTATACTCGGGCTGGATATACAGCACGGATTTGTCAAATGTGCTGAGACAAACCTGGGCGTTCACTGGATTATCATTCAGATCTTTCGCTTCGATGTGGATTTTTGCCTTTTCACCCGGACGATATTCTGGCTTATCGGATTCAACGTTAACTTTAACGACCTTTTTCTCGGGCGGCACGCAGATTCGTTTCGCCTGTTGATGCACCCGTGTGCCGGCGACTGTCGTGGCTTCGAGGAAGAAGTTTGGTTCGTGTTCCTTTTTGATGGGGATTTCGAGGACCTTGTGGCCATCTGGCAGGTGAAGTAGATCCCAGGATACCAGGTGATTATTGTCGACTTGGTCGGCGAAAATCACGTATGAGTCTTTGTGACGGGTGTTAATCATCAGATGGCAGGTTTCGCCGGGCCGATACGTTCGTTTGTCGGTGATGAGTTCCAGATTGTTGAATCGATACAGTTTTCCGTCAAAGTCGCGTCCGCAGACCCATACGAGTCCGTAACCTTCAACGGAACCACCCCATTTATCGGGGGCCTGAAACTTTATTTTGAGCTGGTCGCTGCGTTCGTGACGCAGGCGGAATTTCAGGATCCCGCGTTTGTCGGTTTCGGCTTTCCAGCGTTTAAGTTCTTCTTCCTTAATTTTTGCGTTATTGGGTCCGCCGAGGACCACCCGGCTCACGGTGACAACGCCTTCGGTCTGAACGGGTTCGTTCCCGGGGGTGCGGCACCGGACTGTGACCTGCATTTCTTCGCCGGGACGATACCAGCCTCCGTCGGCGTTCACGTAGGCGTAGTAGGCCTGACGCGTGACTTTGACGGATCCCTCACCGGTGATGACGCGGCGGCTGGCGTCGCGCACTTCGGCTTTGATGACGTAGCGGTGGTCCAGATCGCCGTGTTGCCGCAGGGCAGGGCCGGTATCGATTTCGACATCAAGTGTGCCATCGGGTCCGATGTGTCCCTGACCCTGTTTGACGAGCTCTCGCACCGGATTGGGGCGGGAGTAACCGTAATGGTTCCACCACCAGTGAGGCGGAGCCCAGCAACCGCGCACTTTTCGCCACCAGGGGAACCATTCGTAATCGTACCAGGCGAAACCGTAGCCCGGTCCATAGAGCCAATCCCAGTATCCATGCGGATAGTTGCGATGGGTATATTCTTCTCGGAAGATGCGATATTTGACGGTCGCATCCGTAACCGGCGCGCCGAAATAGTATTCGGCTTTGATTTGCGCTTTGATTTTTTCGCCGAGTTTGGCATGTTTCGTTCCCGGTTCCACGGTAACTTCGAATTCGGGTTTTTTGTATTCTTCGACCCGGAAATTCTGCCCGCCGACGTAGCGGCGCCCGTGGATGTAAATCCGATAGACGCCAAGTCGAGGCTCTTCTTCCAGCGTGAACTTGCCATCGTACCCGCCGTATTGATCGGTGCGACCGGACTCATTATGTATTTTGTTGCCTTTGGGGTCATAAATTGTGATGCCGATCTGATGATTCGGCGTGTTCTGCAGCTGCCCGTTGTGCATCTGACGCATCCAGATTTTGAAATTGACCGTCTGTTCGGGACGGTAGACCGGCCGGTCGGTTATGACGTAGGCGAAACGCCCACTCCGCATGCGCGAAGGATGGTAACGATGGTAGTAGCGCATTCCCGTCCAGGCGAGCCGGTTTTCCCCGGCGCTGACCAGAAGGTGGGCATAACTTCTGGAACGCATCTGCTGGACGCTTTGATCCGGGCCGAATTCGGTTTGCTCTTTTTTCTTGGACGTCAGGAATGTCATTCCTTCCGTGTTGGTCAAAAGCTCGTGCTGCTTCTTGTAATATTTCGTCTGGCGTTTTTGTCGTTCGCGCCATACTTCCATGACATTAACGTTCGCCTGGGGAACCGGCTGTCCGCCTGCGGCATCAGCGATGTAATAGAGTTTTCCGTCCGAAGTCTTTTTCTCGACGATGGCAAGGTCGGTCAGGACAACGACAGCACGGCTGTCACCCAGGGTCAGGAGGTTCATCCCGCTCGTTTTGGCCGCGTCTTTTGGGGGGGGGCTGTCATAAGCGTGGACCAGATACGCACCCGCATCTTTGAGGGGGGACTGCAGGGTGGCATGCGAGTAGCGATGCGTGCCGTCATCTTTGATTTTGTCGGACCAGCGGGCGACCTCGTCCCCGAGATGGTCGGCGGCACTCTTGTAAATCCAATGATCGCTGTAGCGCCTGGCCCGACCGCGCATAAAATAGTTGTGCCAGCGCCTTAGAGACGACTGCCAGGAGCGCTTCCGGTTATCGTCGATAACGTTTTCGCGAATATGTTCGAGGAACCCTTTGAGGTCAATTTTGCGCGCGACGAACCAGACCCGGTCCGCATTCCGATACGTGACCTGGATTTCGGCCGGTTTTTCGGGGAGCTGCACACCTGTCTGGCTGAGCCGTATTTGCGTGGCTTTGATACGGTCGATTTGTCTTTGGGCGTTATCCGTCCAATTGCTCTGGGGAAATTCTTCCTTCAGCTTGTCGTATTCGGCGAGAGCGGGGACGTACTGCTGGCGTGTCTGATAATAGAGTCCGAGCCCGTATTGCGACTGGGCGGCGATGCCGCTGGCGCGATAATCGCTGGCAACAAGTCGAAGCAGTTTCATCACGTCGTAGTGTTCCGGTAACGTCACTTTCCGGATGTGCCCCCCGACAAGAGTGAGCGCTTCGCTATCTTTCAGTTCCCACGGGTTGTAATCCTTGAGTTCTTCTTGAAGGGGTCTCTTCCCGCCGGCGTAATACAACGAGCCATAGCGATTGAGGCGATCCATGCCGAAACGGGCGCGGGCGAGCATGGCCTGTCGGTAATAACTGAGGGCGGCGTAACCGGAATTTTCGGTCTCGTCGAGCTGGCGGATTTCGTGGAGGAGGTAGAGAATCTTCTCGTCATCGCTCAGATCCTGCCCGAAATCTTTCGGCCGGCTCGGGAAAATGGGGTTCCCCTCTTTATCGACACGGAGTCCGATTGGTCTTTTTCGGCGGAGTTGCCAATGGCTGTGGTATTCGTCGAAATCTTCTTCCCCGGCGGTCTTTGCGCGAAATTCGTCTCGCTCTCCCCAGTAGTTGTACCAGTAATACCAGCTGTTAGAATAGATTGAGAATCGGGTGACCGCTCCCGTGAGGTCGAATATGCATTCAATTCTTTCGTTGTGCCAGTTTTCCCGAACATCTTTCGGCAATGTTGCCTTTTTCCGGTCGAACTGTTTGTATAATTTCCGCGCGCGTTGCAGATGTTTGACGGAATGCTTTTTGTCATATTGCCAGCTGCGGAGGCGTATTCCCTGCTTATGCTGGGCTCTGTGAAACTCCCCGCCAGCCCGCGTTCCCCAGTGGGGCACCCGGAGATAAAGGTTCCCGCAAAAACGTTCGGCGCGGGCTTCCCGGAACGTGCCTTTGGTGCTTTTGATATATTCCTCGGCGTCTTCGAGCGCTTCGTCGAAAAGCCGCAGGCGCAAATGGCAGCTGACCAATTGCCGATAGATGTGGGGCAAATCTTCCCCCGGCGCACCGGCTTCGATCGCTTTTTCGTATTCTGCGGCCGCTTCTTTGTAATTCTTCTTTTCAAAGAGGGTGTCCGCTTCCTTGATCCGTTTGCCGGGCTCGACGTTTTGGGCGGTTACGGAAAGAACGAAGAGGCAGACAATGGCAGCTGCGGCGAGTGCGAACATCCATTTACCGGCTCGCATTGATTCTATCTCCTTTGTTATTGCCAGAGCACCGAAGTCCAAACAGCCCGCGATTCAGACGCGCATCATTGTATACGACGGAGACACCAGGAAAAAGTTCCATTATAATTTGGATAAATTACGGAAACGGACGTTGGGGATGACCCGGAAGGGAGCCATTTGCGCTGATTGGAGGTTTTTTTAGAGCCGGGGTTTAACGGGAAGCAGGAACACTTTACCCAAAAAACGTGTTCTCAGCGGCGCTGAGGACTGTGTTGGACCCGGCACGCCGATTTTCCCCCCAGGAACCCCAAATGAAGGCATGCGGTAAGTATCCGGTGAACCACGTTTCCCGGGAACGCGGACGTCCTCGTCCGCATCGATGGGGTGCAGAACGCCGCACGGGCCGATGCCGCCGAGATCCCGGGGTTGCGGAAGATGTTCGCTGCCGGGGGATGCAAAAGAATCATCTCCTGTGTGAAACCCGATGGCGCGTAGCGCCATCTTTGGTGCTTCTTATGTCAAACGCAAAGTGGTTTACAGGGGGGGCTGAGAGGCGAAAGGCGCTCAGGCATTGTTTATCGGGCATCTGAGTGGTTTTAATTTCCACCCCAAAAGTGGCCCGAAATTGCGCCTCTGGCCCTCTTTGCGGCTGCGTTTGGCTCATCTCTCTCTCCTTACGGCTCGGAAATGGGTCTCTGAGGTTTCCTCGAAACAAAAAATCATGCTGCCAGGTTTCCTCTCTGGCGGCGACGACGGCGGTGAAAATCCTCGTCGTATTCGCTCCGGTTGCGCCACATCGCATGCAGTATTTTCATCCACCTGCAGGCCAGGCATCTGAGCGTATGATAATGGCTTTTTCCTTCGCTACGTTTCTTCAGGTAATATGCGTGAGCCCAGCAATCGGACTTGTGTCGGGTGGAGTCCACAAC
Organism: Candidatus Brocadiia bacterium; assembly: GCA_046538485.1. GTDB lineage: Bacteria > Planctomycetota > Brocadiia > SM23-32 > SM23-32 > JBKHIT01. The sequence goes on from JBKHIT010000019.1 coordinate 79,953, forward strand.
AGCCCCTGAAGGAGCTTACTACGAGCCTGACGATGACTTCGAAGCCCGCAATAACTCTCCGACCGTGCAATTCACTGAGAGGTGCTTGTAGTGGACTGCTTCGTAAGTGGTATAAATGAAAGTCGGGGCAGAACTGGAGTCGATAAGTTCCCCTGCCTCGA
>JBKHIT010000001.1:0-202260 GCA_046538485.1 Candidatus Brocadiia bacterium
TCTCCAGGCCATCTCATGGACACCTTTCCGCAATGAGACAAGGTAGATATCACCTGTTGCATCGCGACGGGTGCTACAGAATACAATCTGTTTTCCATCGGGTGAAAACCGAGGGTGTCGATCCTCGGCACTATGACCCGCAACACGACGAGGTGGTTGCAAACCACCGGGGATATCATCCTGCAGCCAGAGATCCGCATTGCCCCCTCGGCGGGAGACAAAGACGAGCCGACCCTGAGACGGGAGGTAATCGCCTTCGATAACACCATCAGGCCGGGACGTGAACCGTACCGGCGCGTTCCACTTCCAGCGTTCGCTAACCAACACAGGGACGGGGGTTTGCCCACCTCTCGGGGACACTGCTGTGCAACTGGTTAAGACCGGCAAAAGAGCCATTAACAGCAAATACAGCGGTATCCTCGCCACTTTGCGGCCGCAGAAAACAGAACTGAAAACAAAATCAGCCAACGGGTGGCTCCTTTCCCTTCGCGACCCACTTCCCGTCGGGCAGTTGCACCATCACGCCCGAATCTGATTCCTGTCGGTATTTGTCGGCCAGTATTTTTTCCACGGCCCTCCGCCCTGTTTCTCCCACCAATTCAGGAGTCGTCGTAAGGATTCTCTGGATGACAATTTCACGGTCCTCATTTTCTTCCTCAACTACGGACTGCACCAGATTGAACATCCAGGGTTTTTGCTCGCGGAGTTGTGATTTCTGGGGGCCGAAAAAGACCAATTTCGCGTCGTTGCCTACACCTACATAGCCCTTTATTTTAAAACGCGTTATGTCATCTCTATTGAACTCCATTCGACGCCTTGCAGCGAGCACTTTCCGCTTGCTTTCGGTCATCTCCGGGGGTGGTTCGGGCTCGCCGGTCACCGGATCTACGGCCCGTACTCCGGTGAGGAAATAAACTTCTTCCCCTATTCTGGTATACGAACCAAGCACTTGCTCGCGGAGTGATTGTCGCGTGCTCCGCACCTCAATCTCAGTCCCGATCAAGCCTGACAGTATATTCCCGCACCCGCTACCCAAAAACACGATAAGCAGTGCCACTGTCAGTCCTGCCAATTTAGTACCGTTCATACTGACTCTCCACGCAGAAACCAACGCATCATCAACCTGTTTTCATACCGCTCATTTATTCTCACAAAAATCTCAGTATTAACGAATGAACCTGATTTCGCCGGTCTCTGAATTTGCAATAAGCAGCTCCGCTGCAAGGATTCTCAACGGTTTTCGCGCCGCGGACAAAATTTCGACTTGCGCTCTGCAGCGCTCAAGGGCTTTTGCTCCAAAGATTTCCGAAACCTCAAAACGGGGGACAGAATACTGGCTGACGAACTGTCCGACGATACCTTGAAGCTCAATATCAATACTGAAAAAACCACTTTCCAGTTTAAATATCGCTCTGCGGGGACTACCGAGTTTGAGCTTCTGCCGAATCTGCACGATGCTTGGATTTTCGGCTTCAGGGTCCAGGAACAGCAGTATCCTGCTCAAAGTCTTTGAACCGATGTGTGTGATGTTCAACCGAGCTGATAGCTGTTTAACAAGATTCGTTCTGGCCGGAACCGTTCCTGGCTTTCTCAGGACAATTTGTGCCAATAAATTCCCAGCCATGGTCGAATCCCCTTTTAATCCGTGCATCTCCGTGGGAAGAATTTGGCGAATATCAATGCCCCCGTATTCGCTTGTGAGATGAAAATGCAATTCTTGCGCTTCATGCCATCCCCCCGCTCGTGCAAGGATCGTCCCGCCTAACAGCCCGGCCCGTAGACTCGGTATTCGAACTCCGGTTTCTTGTGTCTGCACGCGCACTGCCAGCTTGCGTGCAAGGGGTCGGCCGAACAGAGAAATCGAATCCGCAGAAACGCTTTTCCCGGGCGATACCAGAGCATCCTCAGCACGACTGTGTCCGGTGAATTTCCAGCTATCACCAAACTTAATTGCGTCCTTTTGGAATTGATCATTTGTTTTCAAAACGCTTTCGCTCAGCATTCTGCGACGTCTGGCGTATTCTCCGGGCGTTAAAATCCGCCACCGCTTGCGGAAAGGCACTTTACTCTCAAGTCCCCGGATAGCAAAAAGCTCCTCAGCCCTGACACCAAAATCGTCCAACCCGACGGAGGCATTAATTTCCAGGTACTGGTCCCGCACCAGATCCACGGATATCTGGCCCTGGGCTTTTCCCCAACCGTTCCAATCTTCAAGAGCATTGACCAGACGTGTTTTAAAGCTGACGTTTCCTTCTATATTCCCATCAAGTCGACGCACTATCTGCCCCGGAGTCGGCATTTCCCTGAGTTTCCCCAGTCCTTCGACCCCCATTTGCAACTCTCCTCTCACCAACTCGTCAAAACCTGAAAAAAATGCCCTTCGCAACCGGAAGCTGTCAAAATCTTTCAGTTCGAGCTCACACCCGGCTGCGAAATCCCCCAGTGATTCACTGAATAAGGAACTCTTAACACGGGGCACGCTAATTCCGACCCGGCCAGTAATCTGGCCTTCTTTGAGTTCCGCCGCTGCCTGCGCATTCATTTCTGCAAATCCGGCGGTTACGTGGGGGCCGATCGCATACTCAATTCCAATATCGGCTGCGTGAAATTTGGCTGTAACATCCAATGGAACTTTTTGCTCGTAAAAATTCCTCAACGGAAAAACTCTGAGTTCCGGAAAGTTCGGTTCCTCCGAAGCCATAAAATCGTTCACCAGAGGTAGATGCCCACTGACTTTCCCGCTCAAATCGATTCTTCCCTTAAGTTCGCGTATATTTTCCTGAAATCCGGTGGGAACGAACGTTTTCAATCCGTTGACATCAGGCACAGAAATCCGGCCCGCAGCCGTTAACTGTTTCGATCCGAATTCCTTTATTTCGAATGCGGCTTCTTTGAGCGTCATTATTCCCGGAACTCTAAAATCGATATTCTCAACTCGAAGATTTCCATCTCGATATTCGCTATGGAGAGCCGCAGAACCGGAGATCCCCAAGGTCCCGGTCTTATAAATCCACTGACCGGACTGTGTAGAGGGCACGGCAAACGACAGTCCCTCCAGTCCGCCCTCAATGCCACCATCTACTATGCCCAACCGATCGCCCTTAACGTCGCCACTCATCGAGAAGTTCGCCTCGTTCATCTCGACTGTAACAGGGCTTGCCAAACGGAACCCCTGAATACTGCTCTCGGCAAACCAGTCCAGTTTCTCAGATCGATAACTTTTTCCCACGGCAAATTCCACGCCAGCTTTTCCTGAACACTTTTTAACATTTGCCGCGATAGAATCATGTTCGTATCCAGCACCTTCCAGCTCAATCCCACCGTCAAGCTTTACCCGAAGCCTACCATCCGGATCGAAATTCGGGATGGTTCCAGCCAGAACAATTTTCCCAAAGGTTCTCCCCCCTATCCGTATTTTTTCGAGCGGATGCCTTAACTCCGGGAGGAGACCCTCCTGGAGATTAAGCGCCGCACCAAGATCCGTCGAAGCTTCTGCCGTGAGATTCAATCCCTTTGCCCCGTAACCTTTCATATCACCGCTTATCCGCAGTTCAGGAATCACTTTGCCCACACTGGCTTCCAGTGATTCCAGTTTGATCCGGTTCTTCTGAGGATCCGCCAGATTATCACCCTCTAATTTCAGGGCAACGTGGACCGGCGCAGCCATCCGCCCGAACAATTTGCTTTTGACCGCCAGAATTTCCGTCCCAAAATTAGCTCTTACAGCGGATCCAACAGGATCCGACAAATGGCTATCCACCGTCCCCCCGAATTTGATGTTCCTGCAGGTCAGCGTAGCGAGATCTGAAAAACCGCAGCGCAGATATGGCGCATTCAAATGAAAGTTCTGGGTGGTTTTTACAGAAAGCTGTGGATCCAACGAATACTCCGCTTCGAGTCGATGCGTAAAATCCCAGCCCTTGATTTCTCCGCTGAGGTGCGTGCCTTTCTCTGGCGTTTCTTCCACCGTCAAACCGGATCGAACATTTAACCCTCTCAACTCCACCCTGTTGACCAGGCTGCCGCGCACCCCTAAATCAGCTTCCGAAATTAGCGTTGCATCAATATCTGTGGTCATCTCGAACAGACCGGACAGTGCCGGATTTTGCAACTCCAACCCTGGTTTTAAAGATTCGAGGCCACCGAAGGATTCCAGTAGATGGACCACGAGCAGGTTAAATTCCCGCAGTTCGATAGCAAGCGTGTTTTCGCCCTCCAATTCCCATTTTTCATCGCGATTGACAGCAAATTTCAGATCCGAATGCAACAGGTCGCCCATCCGGACCTGGAATCTACCGTTTGGCAAAGTAAGTTCAGCTATATTCAGTTTGGCGCTCAGGTCTCCCTCCACACCCGGATAATATTTGAACTCAGTGCCTTCATAACGGGCATCAAGCGGTATTATTTTACACTTCCCTTTGGCCGTTACGTGCTTTTTCGTATCGCGCTTTATTCTGAGCTGCGCTCCCAGCGCAGTCTCCAGTCGAGCTTCTTTAGGAATTTGAAAATCACCAACAGCTGACTTAATGCCGCATGACAAGCGCGCATCACCACGGAGTTTTCGATCCCAACTGGCCGACCCGAAAACCCATAGTCCTGACAATTGCACTTTATGACCGTCCGCATCTTTTACTTCGACCAAAACGTCCCTGACGCTGATATCATCGATTCCAATAGAGGTGGGCATTCGGATGGTGGTTAGATTCAAAGGCGGCCTGGATCTGCGTTTGGTTTCCCCCTTACCAGCCGGCAATAAACTGGCAACACTCCACTGACCATTTTTTTTCTCAGCTTGGACCCGGACACCGGAGATTTCCACGAGGTTAATCCGCAGCTGACGTTCAAAAAGATTGAAGGGGCTCCACCGACAAAGGATTTTGTCGACGCTGACCACAGGTTCAGTGACATTATCCGCCGGGGCAATCCGCAATCCTCTCATATCGACAAGCTTGCCACTCAGGGGCGAAATTCTGAGGGCTTGCAGTTTGATATCTGCTCCATTCATTATCCTGGACAGACGGCTTGTAACAATTTTGCGGAAGAATGGAGCATCACTAATTCGCGGAAAAAGCGCAAGCAAGGCAACCAGAAATGCGAGAACGAGAAACATGATCCGGTAGAACCAGCGCAGGGCGCACCGCAATCGCTGAAAGTGTTTTACCCCGGACCCAGTTTTTTTGATTTCGTCTACCACCAGCGTCCCTCAGAAATTCGCGGGCTGAATGGGTACTCGCAGATTGTATTCTAATGTCCCTGCGGTTTCAGAAAAAGGGAACCGATTACATTCCCAGTTCCTTTCGAAGCCGCAGATTCCGAAGTGCATCGCGGACCTGGTGCAACGGCGGACGCCGGGTGAGGTCAGTAGAGCAACAATCCACGATCATATCGCTTAAACCGAGGGGAATTTCAGGATCAATCCGTGCCGGAGGGATGGGGCTAAAACCGTCTTGCGGTACAAATCCCGCCTCTCCCTCTTCTCCAGGCACAATTGATGGGAGTCTTTCCCCCGTCAACAACCAGTACATCGTCCCCCCGAGACTGAATACATCAGTAACAGGTTGCAATTTCCCCCCTGCCTGTTCCGGTGCCAGAAACCCCCAAGTTCCTTTAACACTATCCAGACGCGTACCTATTTCGGCCGCAAAGCCAAAATCGATCAATTTCACATCGTTCTCCCGGCCTACTACAATGATATTGTCCGGCTTAACATCGCCGTGGACCCATCCCAATGAATGGATCTGTGAGAGGATATCACATACATGCGCGACGATTGTAAGTTTTTCCTTGAACGTATAATCCGAATTTTCAGCGAGGCTTTGTCCCTCAATACGTTCCATAATTATGCAGGCAGATTTGACCCTGAAAAATCGCCGCAATTTCTTCAGTTTCACCACGTCCACGATACCATCGACGTTTTCATGGTGATCGTGAAGCTGCTTCAAAACCGAGTATTCGTTCTCCAAATGGCGCAAAACCTGCCTATCCCGCTCGTCTTTGATAGCAACACATTTGGCTGCCAGAGGTTCCCCTTCCCTATCGTCTTTTGGCAGTATTTCGCAAATGACACTCCGTGCGCCGTACCCTATCGGCTCGCCAACAGAATAGGCGTCCAGCATCCTATTAAGGGCGTTCAAGCTTTTTTTAATCGGGGGCAAAATATATTCTCCCGCGGATCCCAAAACGCAAACGCATTTTAACAGGGTACTTTGTGAGTTATATTTTTCAAGTGCCCGCAATACGTTAACAAACCAGAACAACCCTTTATTGGACGAAAGACAACGTGGCAATTACAATAGTTTTTCTGTTACCTGCACGTTTGTGACTGAGTTCTTAAGAGGTGACCTATATGAGTGATGCGCCGAAAGTAGCCATAGTGATGGGGAGCGACAGCGACCTGCCAACCATGAAATCGACCGTAAAAGTAATGATGAAATTCGACGTGCCGTTCGAATTGAGAGTTCTGAGCGCACACCGCTCTCCGGAAGAGACACACAAGTTTGCAGAATCCGCCGAGAACCGCGGAATCAAAGTCATTATCGCCGGCGCAGGCGGAGCCGCCCACCTGGCAGGTGTTATCGCCGCCAACACAACTGTCCCCGTCATCGGAGTCCCGATGGCCACTGACCGGGCCGGCGGAATGGACTCACTGCTTTCAACGCTCCAGATGCCCAGAGGGGTACCTGTGGGCACTATGGGAATCGGAAGCAGTGGCGCCCAAAACGCCGGATTGCTCGCCATTGAAATTTTGGCGCTCTCTGATGACAAACTCGCCGAACTCTACCGCCAGTTCAAAAACCAGCTGTCCGATTCCGTCGAAAAAGCCAACGAAAAAGCCCAGGAATGGCTCCAGGAAAATTCCTGAACGGATCCCATAGGTCTCTTATCCAAGCAGCAGGAATCCAAACAATGAAATGCCTCAATTGCGGCGCGGAAATGGAAAACTACCTTATCCGGACAAAAAAAGATGAAATTTCCTACGATACTTGCCCGGAATGTGGAAGCCTTTGGCTCGACGCCGGAGAGCTCGACAAGATGGCTTTCCAGGTCGAAGGAAGCATTGAATATAGCTCCCAGGAAGAAACCCAAGGAACCGTAACTGACCGGAGATGCCCAAGATGCAAAAACGTCGTGATGGGAAAAGTCAACTTTCTGGGCTCCACTGATATTTTCCTCGACCGCTGCCCGTGCTGCGGAGGATTCTGGCTTGATGGAGGCGAACTCGACATCCTCAACCTGGAATTGGAAGATACTATGCCGGTGACAGGTCACGGCTTTTCCGATTTCATCCACAATATTCACATCCCTTACTGGCATAAACGTATTCGAAGAAAGGATCCACCGGATTTTGGCGAAAAGGTCCTCCCCCTCAAAAACGCCTCTATGAAAGACACCAGCTCGCTCGCATGTCCCGCCTGCGACGCACGGATGAATTCCTACGAAGCCTACGGTATGAGTTTTGAAGGTTGCCAGGGGTGCAAAGGACTCTGGTTATCTCTGGAAGAATTGCGAAAACTCAAAGACCGTGTGGGTAAAAAAAACGGAGTCGACCTGCGATGGCTCGACGACGAAGTTGAAGCCCTCGAAGAAAGCCAGATCATGCCTTCAGGACGCCAGTGCCCCGAATGTTCCGGTCAAGAACTGGTCAGCACAAGCTTCGGAAACTCCACGATCATAATCGACTGGTGCCCTTCCTGTAAGCACCTCTGGCTGGATGGCGGCGAATTCCAGAGGATGATGGCTTATCTCAGGGAGCAGTACGCCAACGTTTCTCGCGAAGACATAGAAGAGAATCTCCGCGAAGAAATGAAAGAAATCTGGGAAGGACCGGAAGGAAAATTTTCGGAACTGCTCGATGCAGCGGCCGCAGTCAGCACCTTCCTCAGTCTCGGCGTTTTTCAGCACCCCAAACTCGTCGCATTCCTGCAGCGTTTCAGCGAGAATCTCGAATCCTCGGGGATATAACCCCTTCCCCAGATAACAATCTTCAAACCAATGAGCCAAGACAAAGACGTCAAAATACTGCGCGATCTTGCCAAACAAGTGGCAGAAATCGCAGCTAAACCCATTCAGGACGAACGCCGTAACCTGTGGCGGCGTCACAACAGCCTCCAGCACACCCGCCCGCTTCTCTATGTCCGAGGAGGCGTCGCTTTCGGCGATATACTCAACCCCCAGCTCGAATGCCAGGATCCATTCTACCGCGGACACGAACGGGCACTGCGCAGAATGATTTTCCAGAACACCCTCGACGACGATTTCATCGTCGAACCGTGGATCAATCAGGGCGCCTCACGTATCACGCCGGAAAAGGGACCGTGGGGAGTACCCCATAACCGTATCCCCAGCACCGAACAAGGCGGCGCGTGGAAATATGATCCCCCTATCAAAAAACCAGAGGATATCGAAAAACTCGTCAAGCCGCATCATATTATCGACGAAGAGGCGACCGCCCGTAACGTAAGCCGGATCCGCAACGCTGTCGGAGATATCATCGAAGTCAATGTTGACCGCGCCCCATTCTACCGGGTGTGGCACGCTGATATCTCAACAGATCTCGGCTATCTCCGTGAAATTGAACAATTTATGTTTGATATGATCGATAATCCGGAATGGCTGCATAAACTGGTGGGTTTTCTCAGCGAAGGCGTTCTCACCACCCATCGGGAAGCCGAAGAAGCCGGAGATTGGCACCTGGCCGACACGGAAAATCAGGCTATGCCCTATTCCCTGGAATTGCCTGATCCCGAAGCGAACAGTGAACCCGTCACCCGTGATAAACTCTGGTGTTTCTGCGCCGCCCAGGAGATGGCCCAGGCGGGACCACAAATGCACGACGAGTTCATCCTCCAGTATCAACTGCCGATCATCGAAAAATTCGGGCTGTCTTCCTACGGCTGCTGCGAAGACCTGACCAATAAAATCGATATGCTCCGTCAGATCCCGAATCTCCGCCGGATCGCCGTCACCCCCTGGGCAGATGTCGCAAAGTGTGCGGAACAAATTGGCGATGAATATGTCTACTCCTGGCGCCCCAGCCCCGCAAACATGGTCTGCACGCAGTTCGATGTGGATTACATCAAAAAAACCGTCCGCGAAGCCATGGAAGCTACAAAAGGCTGCCATGTCGACATCACCCTCAAAGACATTCAGACCCTGGAAGGGGAACCCGACCGCCTGCGGAAATGGGTCGATGCCGTCCGATCCGTCACCGACAAAACAGGCTGAGAAACTAACGTCCGGGGGACGGCATGGAGCAACAAGAGGGGCGCTCGAAACGGCTGCTGCCCAGCGCCGCGAGGAAAAGAACCCGCTCTTTACTCTCCTACCGCTCCATTTCAATCAAACGCAACTCGATCTTCCGCACATCGCAAATGGTCTCCCCAACCTGCCTTAATGCCCGAAGGCGCAATTCCTGCCGCCCTTCCTTGAGATTCACAACGCCCATCTTCAGGGGACGGAACTCCTTCTCGTATGACTCCGAACGTGGAATTCGGTCGCGCTCGGTCTTCAAAGGCGGGTCAAACGGTTCCTCAATCGTCGCGCTTGTCGAAGCCTCTCCGCATACAACTTCGACTTTCGCCCCCGTCTCGCTCTCCGGACAGGTATAAAATACCGTTACTTCGTATCGGCCGGCATTCGCAATATCAAGATCCCAATGGATTTCATCGTCAATATTCTGCCAATCCGTGAAAAACGATGCGTTGGGATGAATCGAACTCCACGTAATCTCGCCACCGGGGACCCCATCCTGCGCGTTCAGATCCGTCTTCGGAAACGCCGGATACCCGACCGGCAAAGGAGGTTCCACGGTCTCGGATGGAATCGCATCGTCACGCCACTGTTCTATCCGGTTTTTCAGTTCCTGAAAAAATTGTGGCTCTTCCGCGGAGAGGTCCCTGCGCTGCCCGAAATCGTTTTCCATATCGAAAAGCCCATCCGAATGCCCTCCCGCCCGGTATTTCTGAGTCCGGATCCCGGTAATTTCGCCGTCGTGGCTCTGCGAGTAGATTACCCGATCAGGCCAGCTATCTGTTTCACCATCAAAAATTGGCTTAAGGCTCACACCGTCAAGCGGTTTGGTATCGGTCAGCGAAATCCCGGCTATATCCGCGAGCGTGGGCAGAAAATCGATCGCACCGGCAATTTGCTTTACTCTCGTTCCGGGCTCGATCTTCCCTGGCCAGTTGATAAGACATGGTGATCGAACGCCGCCCTCTTCGGTCGAACCTTTTTTGCCGCGCAGATCACCGTTCCAGCGCCAGGTGTTCGGTCCATTGTCAGAAAGATAAATAAAAATGGTATCCCCTCTCCGTCCGAGCTCGTCCACTTTATCAACCAGTCGACCGACGTTCCAATCAACATTTTCGCACATGGCCAACACCGCCCGGGTGACGTCCCCATCCTCTTTATCGGGATCCCGGTGACGCATTTCCAGCTCCTTTCCAGAAAATTTCTCATAAAACCGGTCGGGAACCTGGAACGGTGAATGCGGCACATTGTAGGGAACGTAGCAGAAAAACGGGCGATCACGATTCGTCTCGATAAATTCCATCGCCTTCTCCGTCAGGACATCGATGATGTAATCGCTGTTTTCAACATCTTCCCCATTATGATCGAGCGTGGTTGAAAAATAATTGCTCCAGTGCCCGCAGCAAAACCCGAAAAATTCTTCAAAACCACGGCCATTCGGATGGTATGGATAAGCCGAGCCGCTGTGCCATTTTCCGAAACAACCAGTGGCATAGCCAGCCGATTGAAAAACATCTCCAATCGTTGTCTCGTCGAGATTCAAATACTCCGCCCGCCGCGTAACGCCATGGACACCCGTCCGCGGAAAATAACGTCCCGTGAGAACTTCCGCCCGAGTCGGAGCACAAAGTGGCTGCACGTAGAATGACTCAAAAACGGCCCCTTCGCGTCCGAGCTCATCAATCCGGGGCGTGGAAAGGTTTGTATTCCCGTTCAGACTCAAATCGCCCCATCCTTGATCATCAGTGAGAATCAACACAACGTTAGGTCTTCTGTTATCGGCCATTCTGTCTTCCTTTGCTTAAGATCACCAGAACGCATTTGCGAAAGCCCCTTTTTAACCCTCCCACCCGCAGCGCGTCAAACAACTACTGCCACCGCCACCCCCCGATTCGTGGACCCGACTGTCTCTTTCAGTCCCCCACTCATATTTGCATCCGCCTCTTTTCCAGTTTAGGATACATTTTGCAGAAGAAATCCAGGCATATGTAGTTCGACACCTGCATAAAAAGCATCTGAAAGTTAGAAACTTTCGGATTCCAACTAACAGAGCACTCTTTGGAGGGGACTCGCCATGAAAATTGTTATTCGTGCTGGTGGAACCGGAACCCGACTCTGGCCCTGGAGCACCTCGACCCGACCGAAACAGTTTTTACCTATGTTCGAAAATAAAAGCTGTGTCCAGGTTGCCTACGAACGCTTCTCCGAAGCCGGGCTCGCTGACCCCGATGACATTTACGTATCCGTCGGACAGGCCCACACCGAGTTTGCCACAAAACAGCTTCCTTCCCTCGACGAAAAACATCTCATCGTTGAACCCGCGAAAATGGATACAGCGGCTGCGGTTGGGCTTGAGACAATCGTAGCTGCGGGCGAAGACCCGGATGTCACCATCGCAAGCCTCGGAAGCGACCACTACGTGGAAAATCCGAATAAATTCGTCAAAGCGCTCTGGATTGCCGGCGAATTTCTCAAAAACAAACCCGATCGCCTGCTGACAATCGGCTGTGAACCGACCCGGGTCGAAACTGGTTACGGTCATATCAAAAAAGGCGACCCGCTTGAGGAACATGAAGGAGCAACGGTCTACAAAGTGGAAGAATTCACCGAAAAACCCGATCCACAAACGGCCAAAGCCTACACCGAAAGCGGTCAATACCTCTGGAATGCCAACTTCTTCGTATGGAAATCGGGAGCACTGATGGATCAGTTTGAAAAACTCGAACCGAGCATGCATGAGGGTTTTGAAGAAATGCTTGAAGCCCGCGATACGGACAGGTTCCAGGAAGTCATCAGTGAAGTCTACCCCGAGCTCAAAAAAGTTGCAATCGACTATGCTATCCTCGAACCCGCCGCAGAATCCGGTACGATGGCCGTCCTGCCCGTGTCAATGGGCTGGAGCGATATAGGAAGCTGGGGCAGCATCACTGATGCCTTTCCGCCGGATGAAAACGGAAACCTGATTGAAGGCCCCGTCAAACTTCAGGACGTGCAAAACTGCACAATTTACTGCAAAAATCCGGACCGGAAACTCATAACGGCGGTCGGTATCGAAGATCTTGCCATTGTCGAAACCCAAGATGCCCTCCTGATCTTACCCCGCGAAAGAGCGGGAGAGGTCAAACAACTCGTGCAGGCTCTCAAAGAAACGGAAGAGCACGCGGAGCTGACCTGAGTCGGTGAATTCCGGATAATTCATAACCCCGGAAGTATAGCTCTCTTAGTAGCCTAGCCTGCATCTTACGGATGCAGGCCATATAAAACGGCGCATGCCGTTTAGATGCAAGAACTTACGACAATAAGAAGTGCTCACAATTTCCGGCCAGTGCTACTGTGCCGCAAGATGTCTGTATCTTCCTTGTGAAAAAGCAGTTAAAGCTAATCGTTTCTCATCGTAGCGTTCGCCTCGTTGCTGATCACTGATTTTAAGTTGTCAGATTTTATGCGCCGTTTTTTTAGCCCGGATTTTTGGCTGAGAAGGGTTATGAACGCTGTTCAATAAAGATTCTACGCTGATTGGGCAACAATAGCTCCCGATTATCCGTAAAATCCGGGCTAGGTTTTTGGATTGCGATCGTCCGGCAACTAACTTTTGGGCTGATGCGACAGGGCTATCTCTTTCCCGACAGTCCGCGGCAATATCTATGAACTGGCCCTTATTTGCCACCCCTTATATGATATACTGGGGGACTGGCAGAATTGACGAGGAGCTTTTTTCAGTGAAAACACGTGATTTTCTGGCACTCCTGCGACCGCGTCACTGGGCGAAAAATGTATTTGTCTTTGCCCCTGTTGTCTTCGCAGGACGCCTTAACTTTGCTGGCGATATGCTGAAAACAGCGCTGGCGTTCGTTGCGTTCTGCCTGTTGAGCAGTTCCGCCTATGCTTACAACGATATCGCTGATCGGGAGCAAGACCGACTCCATCCCCAAAAAAGGTGCCGCCCGGTTGCATCCGGTAAAATACCACCGTTATCCGCGGCGTTTGTCTCGATTATTACAGCATTGAACGGCCTTGTAATCTGTTATCTTGTTGCTGAACCGCTGTTGGTAATCGCACTGACCTACGTCGCCCTGAATATCGCTTACAGTGTCAAACTCAAAGACATCCCGCTCGTCGATGTTGTCTCCATTGCTGCCGGATTTATCATCCGTACAGTTGCTGGCGGAGTGGCCATCAATGTCCCGGTCTCAAAATGGCTGCTCAGTTGCACGTTTCTACTCTGCCTGTTCCTGGGATTCGGCAAAAGACGCGCGGAATTGGAACAACTGGGTTATAAAAGCGCCGTCGGGCTTCGCACTGTCTTTTTTGCCTATCGGGCTCTGCTGTTAGACATTTTGCTGGCCGTTTCCGGGGTTGCATCGCTTGTGGCGTATGTTCTCTACGCCGTCAATCCCGACACGATTCGCCGATTTCACGGCCCTTTTTTCGTATGGGTTTCCCCGCTGGTTGCCTATGGTATTTACAGAACTACCCTTCTCGTGCGCGAAGGCAAAGCCGCCGGTCCCGTTGAAGCGGTATGGAAAGATTCTCGCCTTACCTCAACCGTCCTTGCCTGGGCCGTCTACGCCGCCGTCGTGGCAACCATAGCCTGAACGATCTCGTGTGTGTATCCCAGCGTTTTGAGACAGAAAGTTATCGGTCCCGAATCCCATCTTCGCGGGCTGAAAGCCTACCATAAATCGGCTCCCAGAATACCGTATTAGGAGCGGACTGGACTTCAGTCCCGCTCCGGCGGGGCTGGAGTTCAGAACGCGGTCCGGGAACCTGCTGGTTTCGCGGCGGCGCGCTGGCCCGGTGTGTTTGGCCAGCGCCGAAACTGCGGGTCTAACGACAAACGGCAGGTCCGGCTCGGCGATCCGGACCTACAGCTCTCGGGCCTCTTCCAAAATTGTAGCAGCTGTTGGTCTTTGAAACTTGCCGGGAGATACCCCCGCCCTCTCACGCCAAGCGAATACGGAGCGGTCTACAACCAGCCCCTGCCGCCAGAAACCACCGCCCAAAATACAACCGGACACCCGATAACATCCTCCCCTGGCATTTGAAGTCCACGCTATTCACGTACTAAGATATTATGCGATCTGTCCGGTCTATCGGTAGCGGAGCGTAGTCTCCGAGGCGGACCGGCCTGGTCCTCCTGAAATTAACAGGATCCGAGAAAACAGTGTATAAATCACGAGTCGCTATACTCAAAACCAATCCCGATACCGTAACTCAGGATTACGCCAGACTTCTGGAGCTGGCAAATTGCGCGGGATGCCTGGATCCTGACGCCGAAACGCTTTTGAAGATCAACATTAGCTGGCAGCATTTTTTCCCGGGTTGCTCGACCACCCCCTGGCAGCTCGACGGGGTGATTCAAGCACTCCTGGAATCGGGATTTGGCCGGGACCAGCTCTCCGCCTGCCATAACCGCACCGTCGTAGTCAGCGCCAAAAAAGGCGAAGTCGAAAACGCCCACCTGCCCGTCGTTAAACAACACGATATCCGAAACGTCCACCTCTATGAAGAAAAAGAAGAATGGGTGCATATTGAATCGGCGATCGGGGACGTCATGGATAGGCTTCTTGCGCTCAACAAAATTTATCCAGACGGATTTCATATTCCCCGACGTCTGATAGGTGCAAATATTATTCAACTCCCCACAGTAAAAACGCATGTATTCACAACGATAACCGGTGCGATGAAAAATGCTTTCGGGGGACTTCTTAACGAAAAACGACACTGGGCTCATGAAGCCATACACGAAGCACTCGTCGATCTGCTGATGATCCAGCAGAAGATTCATCCGGGCTTGTTCGCCGTAATGGACGGGACTTTTGCCGGCGACGGACCGGGTCCCCGTTGTATGGAACCTCAGATAAAAAATGTAATTCTGGCCTCCGCCGACCAGGTAGCCATTGATGCGGTAGCCGCTCGGCTGATGGGATTTGATCCGCTGGAGGATATTAAATTCATCCGCATCGCCCACGAACTGGGCCTCGGATGCGGGGATACGTCGGAGATCGAGATTGTCGGTGACACCGAAGCGGCCCGGGAGAATTGGCATTTTCAAGGCCCTTACCGAAATATGACCTTCGCTGCCCGCATGCAACACGCGATTTACTGGGGGCCTTTGCGTTCTCTGCTGCACTGGACGCTGAAAAGTCCGCTCGCATTCTGGTCCTATCTCGCGAGCATTTTCTACCACGATTTCTACTGGTATCCCCTGATCGGCCGTCCGAGGGTAGCGGAAATGCTGCAGACCGAGTGGGGAAAACTCTTCCAGAAATACCGTAACCGCTGGGGTGATGGAAATTGTCGGGAAAGCGGCAACCCATGTGCCGGAGCCACTTCGAGCGCGTCACACTGAAAGGAAACGCCTTGGACGGTTGGTCACAAAGAAACGATTTGGCCGACGGGAAAACGTGCTTGGGGATGGCTGTGGTTTGGGGATGTATCATTGTCATAGCACTCGTCCTGGACGCCTTGGGTTACCATCCTATCAGCTCATGCCTCCTGAGCGTTCTGGGCGGAATCCTTGGGTATTCTTTGCTGAAAGCAATACAGAGCCTGTGGGCCTACTTCTCCAAAAAATCTGAGCTGTGACGAACCAAATCCCCCGATTGCAAAATACCCATAAATGATGGGGGCCTCTCGTGCCCGAGGCTCACCGATTCTGGCCGCTGCCAGTCCGCCCATGGTTGACTTGCGCAACTGATTGGTTGCGTCGGGGTTAGGGCTCGCTTCAACTCCGGCGCCAACTTGCGGGCAAGTTAATAATTTATGAAAATGATGAGGGCAAAATAATTAAATTTGCCTGTATACTCCGCTGGAGTAACCATCAACCAGGGACCGCTAGAGCAAAAGGTCAAACTCTGAATGGCTTTCTTATTCAAAACAGACTTTCCCCCGAAGGAGGTCGGCGAATTGATTCATAAAAGGGCCTTATTGATCTCTTTGTTTGGCAATTTTTTCCAACCGCTACTGGGTACCCAACGCAGCGTCGGAAGCGGACTTTTCATCTTGTTCATGTTCACCTTGGCGGTAACAGCCGCTGCCTCCGAGGCGGGATTGACTCTCGTTAAGAATGGAAAATCCAACGCCGAGATCGTCATTCCTTCTGACGCGCCGCAGGCCAAGCAAGCGGCGGCAGAACTGCAGAAATATGTCAAGAAAATGAGCGGTGCGCAGTTACCCGTAATTGCCGAAGGCAAAGAAAAAGGCGAACCTATAACAATCCTGGTGGGTCATACCGCAGCGGCCAAAAAGTTGGGGGTAAACATCCCCTCGGGCTACGAGCCTTCCATCCGTCCGGGCTACGGCGAGGAAGAAGGCTACGTGCTCAAAACAAAAGGCAAAAAAGTCATCATGGCGGGAAATTCAGAGGGGCCATACCAGGGGACCCTCTACGCAGTTTACGCGTTTCTGGAAAAACTCGGGTGCCGCTGGTATTTCCCGGGAGCCTGGGGTGAAGTGGTACCAAAAAACAAAACGGTCAGCATCCCGCCGCTTGACATTGAAAGGCATCCGGATTTCGCGATTCGCGACGCCGGGATCAAAGCCTACGGAGACAATTGGAAAACGAAAGTGGGGTTCAGCAATCGCAACCTCGGTTACCCACTTGTCGGCGATGGTTTTCTCGGGTATCTCGTTCCTCCCGATGAATACTTTGAAGAACATCCCGAATATTTCGCCATGGGTAAGGACGGCAAACGCCACCGGGGACGTCATCCGCGACACACGATGCTCTGCCTGTCCAACGACGAGATGTATGAGGAAGCGGTGCGCAATCTTAAGCTCGCGTTTCAGGGCAAGAAAAAAAGCATCCGTTGCGCGGGTGAGAAAGGTTTCGGCATCAGTCCTCCGGACGGCCAGCCGTTCTGCTATTGCGAATCATGCCTGGAGGCCAGTCAGAATTTTCATTATCCAAAATATTTCCCCGAACGCATGATGAGCGAGGAGTACTTCGGCTTCGCAGCACGTTTGGCACGCGAATTCCCGAAAAAATGGACGTCGACAATGGCCTACTCGTTGCGCGTAATGCCGCCGCAGGGCGTCGAACTGCCGCCAAACGTCGCGGTTAACGTCTTCCCCATTACCACATGTGCCCTGCATGCGGGCACAAATCCCGGTTGCTGGCGTCGACAGGAAACCCTGAAGATTATCTCGGGCTGGCGCGAGCTCACACCACATGTGGTTGTGCGGCATTACGTCCCGGGACTCCTTTCGGTTTATGGAGCCGGTCAGCGGGCCGTTGTGCCGGAGCGTGACTCGGCTGTGTTTGGCAGGGAAGCATCTGTCTTGAAGGAGATGGGCGTTAAAGGATGCACGGCAGCAGCCTGGGGCAACGCTGGCAAATCCTTTATGGCAACCTGGCTAAGCTATTACATCCGCGGAAAGCTTACCTGGGATGTCGACACCGATGTTGATGGGCTCAAAAGAGATTTTTACACGAAATTTTTTGGCCGTGAAGCAGGCGCGCATGTGCGGCGCTGGTGGGACGCCTGCGAAGACGCACTCGGCCGGTCCACCTGCCATGCTCACGAGGACTGGGTGGCAGTCAAGCACATCTACACTGTCCCTTTCACGAAAAAGATCCACAAACACGTCGAGGCCGCTACCAGAGCAAAAGCCAGTGCCCAACAGCGGGAACGTATCAAAGCTTTCGCCCTCATCGCGGACCATCTGGAGGCATACGCAGCCATGAATGAAGCCATCAGCCGGCTCGACTACTCCAGCGCAATTAAAGCTTCGGAACGTATGGTCGAAGACGTGCGCAAACTCAACGAGATTTACGAGTTTTTCGGCGCGGGTAACCCCTCGAAGAAACAGACCAAAGAGCTTAAAAGCATCGCCGCCAGAGTTGATGGGAACAAGGGCTCTCTGGTCGCACCACTGCCTCTGAACATGAGATTTACCCGCGACCGGTTCAACGAAGGTATTCTGGCGGAATGGTATGCGCCAGAGTTCGACGATTCGGCCTGGGGCACCGAAAACAGCTTCCTGACATGGGACCAGCAGGATGAACCCGAAGATGCCAAAGGGCACGACTACGACGGGTATGGCTGGTACAGGGGCGAGATCGAGATCGACGACAAATGGGCCGACAAGCCGATGCGCCTCTATATTGGCGGAATTATCAACGAAGGCTGGGTCTGGGTCAACGGGAAATATCTGGGCCACAAAAATCATAAACTCTGGTGGGGTCGCCCGCATGAATTCGACATGGAGATAACGGAGCTGATTGAACCCGGACAGAGAAATACGGTTGCGATTCGCGTCTTCAACGACGCGGAGATCGGAGGACTTTACCGACGGGGCTTCATCTGGGCACCGAAAGAAGGCGGAAAATAGTCATTCTGCCAGTAGCTCAGTTGGCTCATGGCTTATCCGACATTCTTAATGTGAACGCAAAACTGGCTGCAATGCTGAATTGTGATCGAGCCGCGAGGCAGATTCGCTGAATCTCTCATGCACCACCCCTGCCTCTGGCTTGTCAGCAACCCGGATCCCCATTATGATTTTTGCTTTCCTCTCGCGTTAGCCCCCAACACATCCAGAAGGACATCACCATGAACTGGGCCGCTATTTTTGACTGGGACGGGGTTATCGTCGATTCTTCGCCGTTTCATAAACTGAGCTGGGATAAGCTTGCTGACGAGGAAAATCGTATTCTCCCGGAAGGGCATTTCAAAAAGGGTTTCGGCATGCGAAACGAACAGATCATCCCCGAAATCCTCGAGTGGACGACCGATCCCGAGGAAATCGTCCGGCTCTCAAATCGAAAAGAGGAACTGTACCGAGAACTTATTATTGAAAAAGGTATCTCGCCCCTCCCGGGAGTTGAAGACTGGCTGCAGGAACTGCAGGTCAATGACGTGCCTCACGCCGTAGCCTCTTCCACCGAGCGACTCAACATCATGACCAGCCTCGATGTGATGGAGATGAAACAGCAATTCGACGCCATCGTGGGGGGGGAAGACGTCGAAAACGGCAAACCGGATCCGGAAGTGTTCCTGACAGCTGCAGAAAAAGTCAGTGCACTCCCCTCACAATGCGTGGTGTTCGAAGATGCTCATGTCGGTATTGAAGCGGCTCTGGCTGCCAAAATGAAAGTGGTGGCACTGGCGACGACGCATCCGGCGGACACGCTGGAAGACGCCGATATCGTGGTAGGGTCGCTGGCGGAACTGTCGTTTCAGACTGTCGTTGATTGGTTTGAGTGAAGGCGGTGGAGGCGTAACGTATCGAAAATGTGAGAGGCTCGAGGGACCGGTGCGGGGAAGACACATGGAACGCAACAGGAAAACAACCGCGTGAACGTATCCGACACCGGGACTTCTGCGTCACCCCTTCGGGGTTTGGAAATTATGCGGCCCGAGTCCCGGGGCTTGCCCGGCGACGGGCGCGCCCCGGGCTATGTCTGCGATCGCCCCTTCTCAGGGGCTAAAATCGACATGACGAAGCCCACGAAGTCACCTTGCGTGACAGGTGGACCGGGGCGTCGGGCCCGGATTTGTATGTCCCGTTTGCTATTCCCCCCGCAGCATGCCCTGCACAATCAGATCGACGGCCTCTTCTTCGTCCATACCCCTCGCCATCAAAGTTTGAAGTTGTTTGGAATCAACACTCCCGATTGCGGCTTCGTGGGTCACACGGGCGAGCGGGTCGCGGACATCGACGACAGGTGTGGCTTTTGCCACAGCCTCGCCTTGCACAACTTCTTTGCAATCCACATGGCCGCGGGCGCCGGGAGCGGAAGCCGTCAGTTCGTTGTAAATATCGGCCACGGCCTGATCCCGGACGGCCACCCGGCTGAGGAGCGCTCCGGCTGAGTCTTCGCCTTCGAGGTGGCCGATCTCCCGGATGTTGATACGATCATCCTTGCGACCTGAAATTCGGGCGACCATTCGAAGCGAACTTCGGGCCGCACATCGCGTCTCGTAGTCAATATCGATCTCTCCGACCCGGCCTTCGATAAGCTCGAATTCCGTTTCAAAATGCGCACCTTCTCCGAGTTCCACCCTGGCCTCAGGTAGCACGACAACTCCGCCCTCGTTCCCATGGACGTGTCGTTCTTCATAGCGGTAAGACGCGCCGTCTTCCACCCGGATTTCGGCTTCCATCTCGTGGCGGATATCCACAGCGTTCGGGAAGACACAGTGGGCGAGGATATCGACACTGCCCATCTCTTCGACCCCGACATCCAGGATTATCTTCTGCAACCCTTGTTCGGGCAGCACACCGAAACACATATGCACGGTCCGATCGATTTTCATACCTTCTTCGACCGTGACCTGAAGGGCCACACCATCGTCCAGTTCTTCGGTTTCCGCCAGCAATCCTGGTACGAGATTCGCTCCGAGAACTTCATTTTCGTGGACCACTACGTGTGCGATGTCCGAACTCGTCAGAGATTCGGAATCCTGCCCCAGTCGTTCGTAGAGGTCAACCATCATTTCGTAGTCAGTCGACATTCTCGCCCTCCACCAGATCGGGGTTGTGAATCTCACACGGGATACATTTCGTAGCGAAGTATGCAGCGATTTCCTCGCTGGTGCCGTTATCAACGTCCTTCCCGCAACACATAAGCGTCGCAACATCCGCGTGAGAAAGGACTTCCCGACTATGCGTCACCAGCAGAACCGTCGTCCCCTCATCGCTACCGGTATCCAGCAGTTCGAAAATCGCATTCAGGGCTTCCACATCGATCCCGGAATCCGGTTCATCCAAAATCATTAGCTTGGGCCGCATTACGATGATGGAGGCCACTTCCACCCGTTTTCGCTCTCCCCCACTCAGTCCGGTATCAACATCTCGATCCAGGTAATTATCGGGGTCAAGTGCGACACTCGCGAGGGCTTCCCGCAACCTTTCTTCTCCGTCTTCGTCAGCACCCACAGAGAGAAAATCACGGACGCTGATTCCTTCAAATCGCGCCGGTTCTTGCCACGCCAAACTCATCCCCAGACGTGCTCGTTCATCCACTGGAACTCCTGCCAAATCCTTGCCGCCGAAAACAATCGCCCCCGAATCGGGCTGATAACCCGGCAATCCCATAATGGCATATGACAACGTGCTTTTGCCGGCACCATTTGGTCCGACAACGGCATGGACGCTATTCCTCTCAACACTCAAATTGAGTCCGCGAAGTATCTTCGTATCTTCGACGGAATACCAAAGATTTCGCACTTCCAGAAGGCACATACGGGGCTCCTCAGGCCAGCTTGACCGGGAGACAACGGAAAAATACTACACTAATCCACAATAAAGGATCGATCAAATGCAGACAGCTTTCTCCAGAAATTCTTTGCCTTCGAAGATTTCCATTCGCACCTGGAACTCCAGAATTGGGACTTTCAAGTCGTTTTGCAAAAGTCGACGGATTTTGACCGCATCTTTCTCTGTCGTGATCAAACCTCTGCATTCCTCACGTACGGCTTTTTCCTCCAGCGAATGAACCTCACACATGTTGTAGCGGTGATGATCTGGAAAAATTTCAAAACTCGCAACGTCAACTGATTCTTGCTCAAGGGTCCGTCGGAAGGCCAGAGGGTTACCCAATGCACAAAAGGCAAGCCATCTCCCATCAGCCAGGTCGCTCAAATCGAATTCATGATCAACTTTCGGCTTCGAACTCAGGGTTTTAACCCCACACGGCGCATGCCGCGCCAGTGCAACAGGGATTTCCGATGCGGTTCGACGGATCTTTTCGCGGATCTTTTCCAGTTCCTCCTCTCCCACCTGGTCTGCCCGCGTCACAACCACCAGGTCCGCCCGCACCAAACCGCTCAGGGGCTCACGCAATGTTCCTCGGGGGAGCATATGCCCCGCGCCAAAAGGCTGCATAGCATCGATCAAAACAACATCCAGATCGCGTTTCAGGCGACGGTGCTGAAACCCGTCATCAAGGACAAGCACGTCGGCCCCATATTGTCGAACCGCTTCTCCCGCCCCCTCCACCCTATCAGGATTCACAACCGCCGGCACGTCTTCCAGATACCTGGAAAGCATCTCATTCTCATCATCCACGCCGGTCTGAGAATCCCGCCCATATCCCCGGCTCAAAACAGCCGGGAAGTGGCCCTTTTTTTTCAGTTCATCAACGAGCCACACGACAAATGGCGTTTTACCGGTGCCGCCAGCCGTCAGGTTGCCAATGCTGATTACCGGCGCCTCGCTGCTGTGGGATGTCAGCCAGCCGTGGTCGTAAGCCTTATTGCGCAAAATCGCCACAAAAGCATAGACAGCGGACGGAAAGAGCAAAATAAAACGCATTAAACACAGAATCGGTCCCTTCTGCTCTGGATCCGTTATCTTGCGGTGCAGATCGACGATATTTGCTCTGAGGCTCATTTTCAGGTTAATCCGCTCTATCCGTCATCCCGCAAAAACGCTGAAAGACGCTTGCACAGCTCGGTCTGTTAACTAAAATACAGTTCCAGAACCATCCCGAGCAAGTGGAGGACGGTTTTTGCATTTGCGCATTGCCACAAATCGATATCGAAAGACGTTTTCGAAATGAGAGGAAAGAGCCATGATCAAAGTCGGAATAATCGGCCTGGGCGGAATGGGTAATATGCACTTTGGTGTGTACGAAGAGGTCGACGATGCGGAGGTCGTCGCTCTGGCAGACGCGGATGAAGAACGGCTCAAACCGGGTAAAAGTGCACAGGAGATCAACGTCGGTGAGGGAGGTGCCTCAATTGACCCCGAAAAACATAGCCTCTACACCGATGCTGAAGAACTCCTGGCCGATGACGAAGTGGACATGGTTGACATCTGTCTGCCCACTTTTCTCCACGCCGAAATTGCCGTTAAAGCCATCGAAGCGGGCAAACATGTGCTCTGCGAGAAACCGATGGCCCTGACGCGCGAGGAATGCGACGATGTGCTGGCAGCTCTGGACGAAGGAGATGTCCAGATGATGGTGGCTCAATGCATCCGTTTTTGGCCCGAATACGTCTATTTGAAAGAAACCGTCGAATCCAACCGTATGGGCAAACTACTTTCGGCCGAATTCTGGCGTGGCGGTTCAATACCGGAGTGGTCGTGGGATGGTTGGCTCAAAGACCACGAAAGGAGCGGAGGCGCAATCCTGGACCTCCACGTTCACGACACCGATTTTGTTCAATATCTGCTCGGCCGCCCGCGCGGAGTCTGCTCCACCGGCGCAACAGGCCCCTCCGGAGGATATGACGTCGTTGATACGGTATACCTGTATGAGGACAAGATCTCCGTCCACACCGGGGCGAATATGGGATTGCCTCCGGCCTTCGGTTTCGAGATGAAATACGCTGTCGCCTTTGAGAAAGGATGCTTGACCTTCAGCAGCAAACACAGCCCCGGTTTGATGGAGTTCACATCCGAAGGATCGCACCATCCCGATACAAAACAAACGGATGGATATCACGAAGAGATCGAATATTTCGTCGAGTGTCTTGAAAATAACGAAGTCCCGGCCGTCTGCACGCCCGACTCGGCCGCCTATTCTATTGCCCTTGCCGAAGCAGAAATCAGCTCAATCGAGAGCGGTGATGTCGTGGAAATTTAAGACGTTTACCGGGGCGGGAAAAATCACCAAAACTTAACATAGAGGTAACTGTAAACGACTTGAGTCTGAGAGATTCATGCGTTATCTTACTTGTAGAATGAACTTTGAGAGGTAAACGTTATGTCTGCGCCCGCGCTTGATTCCAGTGTGCTGGTTTTGAACTCATCACTGGTGGCGGTCGATATTACAACCGCCCGGCGGGCATTCTGTTTGCTTTGCAAAGCCGCCGCAGAGGTCGTTGACGTCTCGGAGGGACGATTTGAGTTTCATGGATTCGAAAGCTGGCAAGAAGTCAGCGAATTCAAAAGAAAACACGGGCTGGCAGACGACGAAGCGGAATGGGTTTCAACAGTAACTTATGAGATCGAAGTGCCGCGGGTGATCCGGCTGTTGTTCTACGACCGGTATCCACAGCGGACTGTGGCGTTGAACCGCCGAAATCTATTCGCACGGGACGAAAACCGTTGCCAGTACTGCGGGAAAAAGTTCCCAACCTCGGAATTGAGCCTCGACCACGTGGTTCCGACATCGATGGGCGGCAAAACAACGTGGGAAAATGTCGTATGTGCCTGTACGGAGTGCAATAAACGCAAAGGCGGTCGCACGCCCGCTCAGGCCAGAATGCATTTGATCCGGGAACCCGTCCGCCCCAAACGCAACCCACAGATCAAACTCAAATTGCGGCGGAAAAAGTATTATTCGTGGAAACATTTCCTGGACGACGCCTACTGGTCGGTGAAACTCGAGTAAAGGGCGTTTGTCACCGGGAACCGTTCGTCCTTTCGAGGGCCAACGGCGCCCCATATACCAGCCCGGGCTGGAGCGGGCTGACAGCCCGCGGAGGCCTGAGTAATGATGAGAAAAAAAATCGGCCCATCAATTCGATGAATTTCTAAACAAAGCAGGAGGAATGGAGATGTATAACTGGAAAAAGATTATCGCATTATTCGGAATCCTCAGCCTTATGGTCGGGTCAATCAGTGCCCAGGATGTTGCTGTCCATATCCGATCGGAAAAGCATAAAGGCGAAGAAACAAAGGAAGTTGAGTCATCAACACTCTATATATCCAGAAAAAACGTAAAGGGAGTTACTGAAGATAATTCTGGATATTTCATTTTCCGAGGTGATGAAAAAACAATATGGTTTGTCGAGGACGAAAAAGAAACTGCCACTGAGATTAGCGAAGAAGCGATCAAAAAAATCAGCGCTCAGCTGGACAAAATAAGAAAAAAACTTGACGACATGCCCGACGAACAAAGGGAGATGGTAAAGCGTATGATGCAGCAAAAGATGAAAAACTTTGAGCTTCCGCCTGAGGGTGAAAAAGAGGACTTGAAGCTTAAGAGAACAGAGCAAACAAAAACGATCAACGACTATTCCTGCAAAAAAGTGGAAGTTTGGAAGGGTTCTGCAAAAATAGCGGATATGTGGATTGCTGAGTGGGACAGTGTACAATACACAGAAGAGTTGAAATCGGCCTATGTAGAAATGGCCGAGTTTGCTCATTCATTGCGTAGTATATTGAGTAATAGCCTGCGTCAGAACTATATACAAATGCCGATCACACCGTCTGGTTTAGGTGAAGAAGCCGGGGGGATACCGATATGTACTGTCCATTATACTGAAGATAACGAAATCGCCAGCAAAACCACTGTGAAAAAAATCGAAGCAGTTGATCTATCTGAGGAGAGTTTTCGGCCACCTGAAAACTATAAATTGACGAAACCGCAAATCTCGAAATAACTCTCGAAAGGTAGCTCTGAAGAACACTTATTGTGGCTGACAGGTGGCAGTAAGTTATGGCTGGAATTCAGAGGATCGGGCACATGAGGGGAAAGTGCGGGGACAACCGGCTTTGAAGGGAGGAGGGGACGTGCCATAGCAAGTGCTCGTCAACAAACGGGATACGCCCCCCATCAAAGGGGCTTAGCTACTGTTCTACATGTGTTTGGGTTGTAATTGGGGACGTACCATGGCATCTTATTGCTCAAACAGCGTTTACGGATTTCAAAGGGCCTCTCAGAGGGCTTAAAAAGGATTTTCACCCCACAATTGTAGGTTGAATCCTTAAGCACGCCGGGACAAGCCCGGCGGATTTGTAAGCAGGTCCGAACCCGCGAGCGGACTGGACTTCAGCCGGAGGCTGGAGTTCAGAACGCGGTGCAGAAACCTGCGAACCCCGCAGCACAAAGACCAACAACGAACGGCAGGTCCGCCTCGGCGATGCGGACCGACAGCTACCTGGCATTTTCCGGCATCTGTCCGCCTCAAGTCCAGTTTCGCCCGCCGGGGCGGGCTCAGCTGAACTCGAGTCTGCAGGATACGCGGTCGAGAAGCGGGGTTGCAAGCTTACAGAATGATTGAGACCAGACATAAGTTTATGTTACAACAACCTTTAACGACTTTTCCGCAGGAAACTTGAGGAATTTGCGCTCGGTGCAATGGGAACAGGCAGCACGATTTTCGGGAAATGTCCGGCTACCAGCACCAGAAGGGACCCACAGCGCAAATTCCTCTTCCTCAAAAAGTCTTGACACACAAGTGCAATTACGTAATACTCAACGTATGTAACTTCCTCTAAAACCTTCAGGCTTTATGTTATTCGCCGCCCGGACAACGGGGTTCGGTCCCCTTTCCCTTCATCGGGGTGTCCTATTTATTACATTATCAACAAGACAAAACCCTCCTCTGCTTCCCCCCCAACGTCGATAGATTTGCCGAACATCGTTTACGTATTGGTACCGTCAGGCTTTGCTGCTGAAGATCGCAACCGCCCGATTCACAAATCGTCCCGAGCAGGGTTGCAGAAAAATATACGGGACGATGGATTCGGCAGATCAAAAAAGCGCGGCGCAGAAAATTATTTCTGGTTCAGGCGAAGTTTCATGCCCAAAGTTAGAACAGGCGTAATGGAATGAAGCACCAGTACAACCAAGGCGATCGCGAGATCTCGACGATTCGCGAGGAGGCAAGGTTTATTAATCGCGTGCTGCGTTCCATACGAGACATCAATCAGCTCATTGTAAAGGAGAAAAACCGGCAAAAGCTCATTGAGTCCGCTTGCAAATGTTTCACTCGCACCCGTGGTTTTAACGGCGCATGGATTGTACTCACTGATCGTGGATTTGACCAGATTGATTACGCAAATTCAGGTATTCCCGAAGAGCCCTTCGCCGCCTTCATCAGCAAGTTTCAGGAGGGAGACCTTTCGCCGTGCTGTGAAAAAGCCCGGGAGACTTCAGATGTATGCGTCAAGATGAATCCTGCCAAAGATTGCACCGAATGTCCCCTGGCAAAGATTTACAAAGGCTCTGCCGCTCTATCTGCCCCACTACAGCACGAAGATCAGTATTACGGATATATTGGGGTTTCCGTCCCGAAGCGGTTTATCAACGAACAGGAAAAGTCACTCCTCCGAGAAGTAACCGGCGATATTGGCTTCGCTCTTTCTGCGATCGATCAAGAACAGCGGCGCCGCCAGATCGAAGAAGCACTTCAGCAGTCGGAGCGAGAGAAAAAAAGCATTCTCGATGCGCAGGGAGAGCATGTTATTCTCCAGGACCCCGACCTGACCATTCGGTGGCCGAACAAAGCCGCCTGCGATTCGGCCGGCATGAGCCGACATGAGCTTACCGGCCGACGTTGCTACGAAATCTGGGCGGAGGAAGATTCCCCGTGCGATGACTGTCCCGTGCTGGAAGCCATGGAAACGGGTGAGGCACAGGAAATCGAGAAAACAACGCCCGATGGCCAGTCCTGGTACATCCGTGGCTACCCGCTTCGCGATGCTCGCGGAAACATTACCGGCGGCGTTGAAGTCACACACAACATCACGAACCGGAAAAAGATGGAAGCTCAGTTGAAAGAAACCAATGAAGAACTTGCGGAAACGCTCCGTGAGCTTCGAGAAACCCAACAACAAGTCGTTACTCAGGAACGTCACCGTGCTCTATCTCAGATGGCGAGCAGCATCGCCCACGATTTCAACAATGCACTGTCCACCATTCGAGGATTCAGCGACCTGCTTCTGGAATCGGAAGATAAGCTGGACGACCGGGAGAGCACCAAACGGTATCTGGAACACATACGCAAAGCCGCCAGCAATGCTGCCGAAACCGTCCGCCGTATGCGCAAATTCTACCGTCCTCGCGAAGATCAAGAGTTCACTTCGCTTGATCTCAACTCAATCATCGAAGAAACCATCTCGATGACCAAACCACGCTGGAAGGAAGAAGCTCGCGCACAGAGTGCGGAAATCAAAGTCCAGAAAGACCTTGGGCAGCTGGACGAAATTGCCGGGAATGAAGCTGAGTTGTACGAGGCACTCACCAACTTTGTCTTCAACGCCGTCGATGCCATGCCGGACGGCGGGACACTGACTTTCCGCACGAGGCAAAAAGAGGATAATATCGTTCTGGAAGTGCAAGATACCGGAGTGGGCATGCCCGAGGAGGTTCGGCGACATTGTCTCGACCCATTCTTCACCACCAAAGGCGAAACCGGCACGGGACTCGGCCTCTCGACCGTCAGCGGAACCGTGAAACGGCACGATGGGCATATAACGGTGGAAAGTCGAGAGAACCAGGGGACGACATTCCGCATCAGGCTCCCGGTTCGGGCGATATCAGAAACCGCAAAGGAAAACGGAGAGGCCCCTGAGGGAAAAACACCCCCTCTTAAGATTCTGGTCGTCGAAGATGAAAAGGACCAACGGGAGTTGCTGACACAGTACCTTGAACTCGATGGGCATAAAGTGGACGTTAAACAAAATGGGAACGAAGGTCTCCGCACATTCATGAACGGTTATTACGATCTGGTAATAACCGATCGTTCGATGCCGGAGATCAGCGGCGATGTTTTTGCTGCTCGGGTCAAAAAAGAAGCCCCTCAGAAGCCCGTTATCATGCTGACCGGTTTCGGCGATATGATGGAGGCAGCAGGTGAAGATGTCCCGGGGGTCGAGGTGCTTCTCTCGAAACCCGTCACGCTCGACCAGCTCCGGGAAGCTCTGATCAAAGTGATGAATCGAAACGAACGGCAAGGCAGCTAACAGGATACCGAGTTTGCGGGGCCGGGAGCCGCGAGTGGACTGGACTTCAGCCGGAGGCTGGAGTTCAGAACGCGGGCCATAAACCGACAGGTCTCGGAGCAAAACAGCAGAACAACCAGCGGCAGGTCCGCCTCGGCGATGCGGATCGACAGCTATCTGGCATTGTCCGAACCCGGAACAGCTCTCGGCTTCTGGAAACGTCCCACAATACACCCCGGCCTCACGTACCCGAGATGCCGCATAGATGTAGGGCCCGGTCGCCGAGCGCGCCCTGCCGTTCACTGCCCTGAAAGGGCAGCAGATAATAGGCCGGGGTGCAGACGGCTGAAAGTCGTCGGAGCCCTGGGATACAGGTGTGCATTGAGAAAAAAGGGGGCTGAAGGCCCACCACAAACTACGAAAACGCCAAAGCGGCGCCCCCCGTGGGGGATTCGTTGGGGGCAGACGTGCCTGCCATTTTAAATCTCACTGGCATTGGCATACCCCATTCCAGGTAGTCGACCGCAAAACGACGAAAGACAACGGCACAGCGGCGAAAAATCGCCGCACTCCACAGCCGGCTTTGCCGGCGGGGTCCACCCGCGAACCGGTGCTGAGGCGATTGTCCGGCACGCGGCATATTCCGTTCCGGGACAGACGACAACGGCCCGGCCCACAGGCTGGGGGGGCTGTGCTACATGCGTTTTTCAGGCATCCAGGCTTTGCCGCTTATCCTGTGCTCTGTGTGTTTGCCGACGTAACGGACCGCTGAAGGGGGCCACTACGGGCACGTTCCAGTGATTTGCACGTTCCTCAAGCTGTTGCAAGCCGCGAGATCAACGTCAGGTTCGTAGTGAGTCCCGTCAGGGGCTCGGTCGTCTGTCCGTTTCTGCCTGATTCCGGGGACGGGGAGGTTTCACGGTTCCGTTTGCACTCCTGAATGCTGGTGGCCCTCGCAGCCGGAGCGTTGACAGGCGGGGATGTTTACGCGCCGTACTTCTGGCGTGCCTGTCATACTAACCGTACCAACGCCTCGCAGCCGGGACTGCTGGCAACGCCGTCATAGTCGTGCAGGCATCTTACATTCAACCTTCCCGCTGCGCTGGCTATTCCGACAATAACCTAATAATCGCCGGGTATATACCCTCCACGGAAACCCACTAAAACGCTTGACAAATATGCTATCTAATGCTATTTTATACATTTGTAAACAGTGTTGTTGTTGCATCAAGTTGATATGCCCAGTGTTCAAGTTAACGCTGAGTTGCAGAGCGCAAGAGCTATGGATAGTAAAGATGAACTGATCGCCGTCACGACAACGGTGGCGTTCCCACATTCCGTGAAGAAACCGCCGGAGGTTTTGTTCCATAAAATACGATCTCGGACTATCGCCCTTCTTGCCAGATCCCCTTCTCCCCCTCAGAGTCGCCATGCCGTCAAACGCAGCACTTCCACCTGAGAGTTAGCTATTCAGTGACAAAACACCAGGAGATCACAATGCCAAGCGAGACACAGAAGCTTTCAAAGACGCCCTCATGCATCAACGGTCTTGACGATATTCTGGAAGGTGGTTTTCCGATCGCTCGTCCCACTCTGGTTTGCGGTGGGCCGGGATGCGGAAAAACCACTCTGGGCATGGAGTTTATCGCACGCGGGGCGGGCGAAGAAGACGAACCGGGCGTCTTTGTCTCGTTCGAAGAACGACCGGAAGATCTGAAGGATAACTACGCCTCCATGCCGTGGGATTTGTCGGGGTTGATCGATGCCGAAAAAGTCAGATTTCTCCACATGGATATGGGGCCGCATGAAATTGACGAAACGGGCGATTTTAACCTCGAAGGGCTCTTTGTCCGCCTCGAAAGTGCCATTAATTGCGTCGGAGCCCGGCGCGTCGTCCTCGATACCATCGAGGTGCTTTTCTCCAGTTTTGAAAGCTCGCGCATCATACGGTCCGAAATATGTCGCCTTTTCGACTGGCTGAAAGATAAAGGCGTGACCGCAATCGTAACGGGTGAACGCGGAGAGAACACTTTAACCCGCTACGGACTGGAAGAGTACGTATCGGATTGCGTTATCGTTCTGAAACACCGGGGCGAAGAACGCATATCGACGCGCCAGTTGCGTGTGGTTAAATACCGGGGGTCGTCTCACGGTGATAATGAATACCCGTTCCTCATTGACCGCAACGGTATCTCGGCCTTTCCGATTACTTCGCTGGGTCTGGACTATCCGGTTTCCTCCGAGAGGATAGGTACCGGCATAGAGGCACTGGACAACATGCTGGGCGGAGAAGGCTTCTACCGTGGCATGAGCATTCTTGTCTCCGGCACGGCCGGAACTGGCAAAAGCAGCCTGGCCGCCACTTTCGCCGACGCTGCATGCTCGCGCGGGGAACGGTGCCTCTATATTTCGTTTGAAGAAGGCCCGGCCCAAATCATCCGCGACATGGGCTCGATTGGGCTGAATCTCAACAAATGGGTCGATCAGGGAAACCTGAAGTTTGAAAACGAACGTCCTTATCGACGCGGACTCGAACAACACCTGCTCCGAATACAGCGAATGGTACAAACATTTGATCCGCATGTGCTCATCGCTGACCCGATATCCAACCTGAAAGAACTCGGCGACCGTTCCAAAGCGAAAAGCATGCAGACCCGCCTGATCGATTTCCTTAAAAGAAACCAGATCACGGTTATGCTGACCGATCTTACCCCGGGGAGCGGTGACACTGAGGAGAGCCAGACCGGCGTTTCAAGCTTGATGGATAGCTGGATTCTTCTCCGGGGTGTCGAACGCGACGGCGAACGTAACAATGTTATGTACATCCTGAAATCCCGGGGCATGGGACATTCCAAACAGGTCAGAGAGTTCCTGTTCACAGACGACGGCATTCAGCTCGTCGATGTCTCTGTGGGACCGGAGGGAGTTCTGACCGGCACAGCACGCTACACGCAGGAGATCAAAGAAAAGAAAAAGCGCGAAGCAACGGAGCGTGAAATCGAACGTCGCAACGCCGAATTGGAGCGCAAACGAAAAGCCCTGGAGTCACGGATAGACGCCATGCAGGCAGAGTTTGAACTCGAAAAGACACGAATCCAAAAAGCAATTGGCGAACAAAAAACTAAACTGGAACTCGAGGAACAGGCCCGTGAGGCCAGACATCAGATGCGGGGAGGCGATGAAAATGAACACCAGTGACAAAAGTTCTGAAAGGACGGATGCTCAAAAAGACCAGGATTACGTTGTGAGGCTTTACGTAGCGGGTGAAGGCCCACGGTCTTCTCGTGCAATAGAAAACCTGAACCGCATTTGTCGCGAACATATGCCCGACCATTATGACATCGAAATCGTCGATATTGTTAAGAACCCGGACGCGGCAGAAGAGGGCAACATTGTTGCTGTACCTACCGTGATCAAAAAACTCCCTCCCCCCCTGCGGAAGGTTGTCGGTGATCTCTCCCAAATCGAAAAGGTCCTCGTAGGTCTCGAAATAGAAACCGAGCCGGAGGATAACGGCGATGAAGATGAGGCATAAGGTGCTCATTCTCATCCTGGCAGCGGTTCCTCTCCTCTGGGTCGTCGATGCCGCCTTGGATTTTTTCTGGTTCTACGACCGCACTTTCTCCGAGCTCCTGCTCACAAATGTTCCGGCCCACGAAATTTTTGTCAGAGCGCTGGAAAGCGGGATTGTTCTTCTATTTGGTTTCATAATCGTCAAACTCGTGGGAGATCAAGAGAAAACAAAAGAGTCGGCAGAACAGGCCGAGCATTTTCTCAACAGCACACTCGATGCCCTTTCGGCCCACCTAGCCATCCTGGACGAAAACGGAACCATCCTTAACGTCAATGGGTCCTGGCGCCGTTTCGCCGACGAGAACGGTCTCGCGTGGAACGATTACGGAATCGGTCGGAATTACCTTCAGCTCATCGAAGAAGCATCGGGGGATTCCATGGAGCGCGCTCGGGACGCGCTCGAAGGCATCAAAGAGCTGCTGGCGGGCAAACAGGATCATTTCCAGCTCGAATATCCGTGCCACAGTTCCGATACGAAAAGATGGTTCCAGATGCACGGCACGTCGTTTGACACTCGTGCCGGGAAGCGGGTGGTCCTCGCCCATGAAAATATTACCCAGCGCCGGCAAGCTGAGGAACGCACGCGTCAGTTAAACACCTCCTTCGCTCCATCCGCAACGTCAACCAGATTATCGTCCAGGAATCTGAACTCGATGTGCTGACGGAAAAGGCATCGGAAGCGATAATCGAGAACCAATCGTTGCGAGGAAGTCTTGTGGCCCTTCTTGATCACGACACCGGTATGATAACTCCGATCGTCTGCGCCGGAGAACAATACCTTTCGGAAAACTGGGCAGTCACACCCGATGGTTCAGGGAACGCACCCCGGTGTATCAAAAAGGCCCTCGAAACCGGTCAAATATGTATTACTGAACCGGCGGACCACTGCGACGATTGTGCGTACGCCGACACGTCAGATGTTTCCGCAACTGCAACATTTCCTATCAACCATCAGGCGCAAACGGTCGGCGTATTCCACGTCCATCTCAGCGATGATGCTGCTATGGACCCGAGTCAAAAAGAGCTTTTACAGGAAGTAGGCCGGGATCTCGGATTGGCCCGGGCAAAAGTCATTGCTGAAAACGAACTCACAACCATGACCTCTAGGTTTCGGAAACTTTTCGAGCTCAACGTCGATCCAATAATCGTCGTGGACAAAGACGGTGTCGTCCGTTTCGCCAATCCCGCAGCCCTAGAAATGTTCGGCCTAACACGCGCCGAAATGGAGGGGCAGGAATTCGGTTTCCCGGCAGCCGGATCGGGACCCGTTGAAATCGATACGGTCAAACCAGGCGAAGGACCCCGAACCGCTGAAATGCGCTCGAATAGCATCTCCTGGGACGGGGAAAAGGCATTTCTAGTCACGCTTCGGGATATAACTGATAGGAAACAAACGGAAGAAGAACTGAAACAGACGAATTGCCAACTTGAAGAAACACTCGAAGATTTGCATAGAACCGAGCAGCAGCTGATCGATCAGGAACGCCAGCGCGCCCTGTCCCAGATGGCCAGCGGCATCGCTCATGATTTCAACAACGCCCTCTCCACAATCCTCGGTTTTACCGATCTGTTGCTTGAATCTAAAGGCAAACTCAAAGATGTTGACACCGCGCGGGATTACCTTGCGCACGTGCGAAAAGAAGCCACCAATGCCGCCGAAACCGTCCGTCGGATGCGCAAATTCTACCGGCCCCGAGAAGACGAACAGTTCAAGAATCTGGACCTCAACTCGCTCATCGAAGAAGCGATTTCTATGACCCAACCCCGCTGGCAGGAAGAAGCCCGAGCCGAAGGGATCAGCATCGACATCGAGAAAGATCTCGGCGATCTCCCCGAATTGGCCGGAAATGAAAGCGAACTCCACGAAATGCTCACAAATCTCATTTTCAACGCCGTCGATGCCATGCCAAACGACGGAAAAATCAAATTCCACACCCGACAAACCGATGATGAAGTCCTGCTTGAAGTCGGCGACACGGGGGAAGGTATGCCTGAAGACGTCCGCTTGCACTGCCTGGAACCGTTCTTCACAACGAAGCAGCAGTCCGGCACGGGGCTCGGACTTTCAACAGTAAAAGGCATCCTCAAGCGGCACGGCGGAAGTATATCGGTCGAAAGCGAAGAAGGGGAAGGCACAACTTTCAAAATTTTACTCCCCCTGCAAGAACCCACCAAAGAACAGCCAGAAGGATCGGCGCCGCCTCAGGGAGAGATTGGCGCTCTAAAAGTACTCGTTGTGGAAGACAAAAAAGAACAACGCGAGTTGCTGGCGGAATATCTTTCGCTTGATGACCACAGGGTCGACGTGGCGCCGAATGGGCGCGAAGGCCTGCGAAAGTTCATGCAGGGCTACTACGACCTGGTCATGACGGATCGTTCGATGCCGGAGATCAGCGGCGACCGCCTGGCAGTTCAGGTCAAGAACAAAGCTCCATCAAAACCCGTCATTATGCTGACGGGGTTCGGCGATATGATGGATGCGGCGGAAGAAACTCCGGACGGCGTCGATCTCGTGTTGTCCAAACCCGTATCCCTCGACCAGCTGCGGGAAGCTCTGATCAAAGTGATGAATGAAAACGAACGGCAAGGCCGCTAACAGGATACCGAGTTTGCGGGGCCGGGAGCCGCGAGCGGACTGGACTTCAGCCGGAGGCTGGAGTTCAGAACGCGGGCCATAAACCGACAGGTCTCGGAGCAAAACAGCAGAACAACCAGCGGCAGGTCCGCCTCGGCGATGCGGACCGACAGATCCCGAGCATTGTCCGAACCCGCAACAGCTCTCAGCTTCTGGAAACTTCCCACAATATATCCTCTAGCGTTTCCACCTTCACAACCTTTCCAAGGAGATGATTCTTGCCGTATTTCTTCAGCCAGTTGGCAACCGTCGACCCGCCGCCAATGCCGTAGTTCCGGCGGGCCTCGGCCATGCTGCTGAGTTTGCCAGACTCCAGTTCCGAAATAACCTTGAAGGTTCGCAGGATGTTTCCCTCATTCGGTCCCCACAACACCTTCCTGTCCGATGATTCGGACTCCGGCCTCTAATTCCCGTCCATTGGCAGCTATGCTCACGGTCTGAGTGATTCCGGCTGGGGTCTCGGCATCGCAGGGATATCCGGCGATTCCTATCCTGACATCCATACCGGTGATATGGCCGCGTTCGCCCAGTTCGAGTTCAAATTCCTTAATATTCTGGCGCAGAGTCTGCATTTTTTCCTTCGCATCTCCCAGACTCGTTTCGGGCAACAGCATAGAAAATTCTTGCCCGCCGAGCCGGGCTACAACACCGTCTTCGCCTGCTACATCCTCAATTTCCTCGGCCATGCCACAAAGCACAATGTCCCCGACAGCATGGCCAAATTCGGCATTAATACGCTCAAGCCCGATAATGCGGAGGTAGGAAAAAGCAGCAGCCTTCCCCACTTCGAACGCGTGTTCACGTGCTTTTTTCAGGCGTTCTCGCATATATTCTGACGTGAAAACACCCGTTAATGAATCCCGGTCGGTCATATCCTTTATCGTCTGTGCCTGTTCTTGTGCAAAATCCATTACGGCGCGGAAGGCATATACCGTAACAACAATAGACCACAACAGCATCGGAACAAGAAGAACACTCACCAACAGGGACAAGTTCCCGAAGAATCCGAGAGCTACCAGGTGCAACACGATGAATGCGCTCAACCCCGCCGACCCGTAGAAAACTTTGCGAAACCTGCCGATTACCTTCTCGTCCATAACCGTCTGTTTGTCTTCCATCCGGCTCTCTCCTCTTTTGTGCAGTGACAATGTTCAGTGCAAACTTTGGATCCCGTACAGCCAGCGCTGACAACCGTTATAATTAGTTTCCTTTTTTGTTTTTGTCAATCCGTCTTGAGAGCTTCCTGGAAGTCCTGCTTGATCTCTCTTATCTGATCCAAATTCTCAATAAACAGATCGAATATCTCCGGGTCAAAATGCGCCCCACGACCGCTTTTCATGATTTCCAGCGCTTCCGACTCCGGGAGAGGATCGCGGTAAGGACGTTTCTCGCTGAGGGCATCATAAACATCAGCGACCGCGCATATCCGGCCAAAAAGCGGAATATCCTCGCCTTCCAGACCTTCGGGATATCCGGATCCATCCCATTGTTCATGGTGAGTTCTCGCGATAGTTTCACCCCCCTGGAGGACTTTTGAATCCGAACCTCCTAAAATCCTGGCCCCGATTTCTGTGTGAGACTTCATGATTCCCCATTCGTCCGAAGAAAGCTTGCCGGGTTTCAGCAAAATTTTGTCGGGTATCCCGATTTTGCCCATATCGTGCATACGGCTGGCAAAATTAAGCGTTTCGACATCGCCCGGCGGCAGATGGAGCAGTTCTCCGAGAAAAGTACAATACTTTCCGATTCTCTGGACATGCGCCCCGGTCATTTCGTCGCGGTATTCCGAAGCAATCGCCAAACGTTTCACAGTCTCCTGGTGGGCATAATGTGCTTCCCTTTGCGCCTTCGCGGTCTCGCGAAGTGCACTCCGAAGTTCCTTCTTGCTCAAATCGTTCCACTGGTCATCCAATCCCGAATATTCTTCGTTTTCCTCGACCCCCTCCTTTACCTGCCCGATATGCGCTTCCAGGACTTCACCTACTTCATTCCAATCGATCGGTTTTGCGATGAAATCATCCGCCCCGAGACTCTCTGCCCGTTCCCTGTCCGTTGCACTGTCGAGTCCGGTGACCATAACGACCGGGATGTCAGAACTATGTTCTCCGTTTCGGATACGGCCCAAAACTTCGTAACCATCCAGCCCCGACATCTTTGCGTCCAGGAATACCAGATCGAAACCCAATTTCAGTTTCGCGAGGGCTTCATAACCATCGGCGGCGCCTTCGGATTCATAGCCGAGCTGACCCAACCTTTCCGAAAGCAGAATCCGGTTTCGTTCCTCGTCATCAACCACCAAAATTCGGGACCTTTTGTTCTTTTTCATTGGTCTTTCTTCCCTCCCGTAAGAACTTCATTGAGTGCTAATCTCAGATCTTTCAGAGCGATCGGTTTGGACAAAATTGCATCGACTCCTACCACTGTTTCACCGCGTTCGTGCATAATATCCCCGAACCCCGTCAGCATAATGACGGGTTTTTCTGGTGCTTTCTTCTTGATCAATTTTGCGAGTTCATCCCCGGCCATTTCTGGCATAGCTCTGTCCACAATCACCAGATCAAACCAATCGGCGTGGAATTTCGTCAGTCCCTCGGCGCCATCGGAAGCTGTCTTCACGCTGTGGCCATCGCTCCTGAGGTATTCCGCCACGACTTCTCTGACCCCGTCTTCATCGTCAACCACAAGAATATTAACCGGTTGGTCCACACGGACCATTTCCTCGTCCTCGGTTTCGGTTTCTATATTAGAAGCATCTTCACTCATGCGAGGAAAACTCAACCGAACACAGGTGCCGATTCCCGGTTCACTTTCAATATCCATATTGCCGCCGTGCCGTTCAACAATCCCATGTAACAAAGAAAGTCCGAGGCCGCTCCCCGTATCGCCTTTCGTTGAGAAAAAAGGCTCCAAACACCGCCGAAGGGTCTTTTCCTCCATGCCCTCGCCGGTATCCCGCACTTCGAGTTCCACATTCTCCGCGGTGGATACGGTGTCAAAAGAAATCTTGCCGCCGTCCGACATAGCATCGACACCATTGAATATGAGATTTGCGATCCCCTCACGCAGTTCGGCTTCTTGTCCGGCAATCTGCGGAAGATTCTGCTCCAGATCCGTCTCAACTTCAATACTGACTCCTTCCGATTCCGCCTGGTCACGCCATCGCGGGGCGGTCAAAGATATGCATTCCTCCACAACAGAGTTCAGGTCGACCGCTTCGAATCCTTCCGTCTCATCCCGCTGCCGGTAAAAAGACCGCATCCGCCGGACGGTCTCTCCCGCATCAGAGGCCGCCTTGCGAATGAGACCGAGGTACCGCTTCGCCTTTTCCCTGTCCTCCAGATTCTGGGGGTTCTCCGTCAGTAACTCGGTAAATCCAAGAATCTGAGAGAGCGCGTTGTTAAAATCGTGCGCGATACCGCTGGCCATCTCCCCAAGCGCCCGCAGACGTTCCTGCCGGATCACATTCTTTTCGGTCTCCTGAAGCCGTTCCAACGTCTCAGCAAGTTCTTCATTTGCCTTCTTAAGCTCCCGTTCGGCCTTCTTCTCTTCCGTCACCTCGATCCCAATAGCCACCGATCCGATGACATCTCCCGAACCATCTTTCAGGTTGTGCGAATTCCAGCGCATAATGCGCTCTTCGCCCTCTTTGGTCTGGATCGTTGTTTCCAGACCGACTACGTCCATTTCGTCCTGGGCCACCTCCTGGGCTCGCTCGACGATTTCGGCCCGGTAGTCGGGATCTGGATAAAGCCATTCCCAAATTTTTCCCTTCCCTTGCACTTCCTCGCGGGAGTACCCGGTGATATCCTCAGCCGCGTCGTTCCAGAGGATCACGTCGCCGCGCATATCCAGCACTTCGATCCAGACATTCGCGCCGTTAATGACCGTTTCCTGAAAACTCGCCAGTTCCTGCACCTGTTCCTCGGCTTTCTTGCGTTCCGTCAAATCGAGAAAAACCCCGATCACATACACCGAGTCCGTATCTTCATCCCGGACAAGAGACATCGATACTTGAACGGGGAACGTGGATCCATCTTTCCGTTCAGCAACGAGTTCCCCCGACCACTCCGCGTTTTGACGGGTCTGACGATGGGCCGCGCGAGCGTTCTCGGGATTCTCCCAGAATTCCGACGCCATGTGCCCTATGACCTGGTCACGGTCTTCGTACCCCCACATCTTCAGCGTGGCGGGATTCGCGAGGATTACTTTCCCCTGAGCATCGATCATCGTGATTCCGTTGATTGATGATTCGATCGCCCGGCTTTGAATCCGCATCTTATGCTCTGCACGCTTCCGTTCGGTTATATCGTTCTTCGTTGAAATATAGTTGACAATTCTCCCGTCGCTGTCTCTGACAGCGCTGACACTCGCATACGTGACAATTTCCGTTCCGTCCGGTCGCTCATTCCGGATTTCTCCCTCCCAGGAGCCTTCTTGCCGAACTGTTCCCATTATTTCACTTGTAACACCGTGTGGTTCTTCACTCACATTGAACTCCGAAACGTGGAGCCCGATCATGTCGTTCCGTTTGTACCCCTGCATCTCGGCCGCCGCCGCATTGGCATATTTTATTCGCCCTTCGGCATCCGTCATGATCACTGCCTCCTGTGCCATCTCAACCGCCTGAAGGAGTCTTTCCTTTTCCGCAGTGACCTGTTTCCGTTCCGTTATGTCCGTAATAATACCCTCGAGAAACACCGGTTCTTCCCCGGCCGGACTGACAGCGCAGCCCTGTTCCCACACCCATCTTTCGTTCCCGTCCCGACCAATAATCCGATATTCGAGTTCGAACTTTCGATCTTCCTGGACGGCTTCCTGCACACAATTCCAAACCCGCTCACGGTCATCAGGATGTATGAGGTCCCCATAAAGCACCTCACATCCCAACATCAGTTCCGTGGCCTCGTAACCCGTGATTTCCGCCGCGGCATCGCTGCAAAACTCCATCGACCATCCGGGCTCGTTGTAACATCGGTAGGCCATCCCCGGTAGACTGTTGACCAGAGCATCCATGCGTCCTTTGCTTTCGCGTAGAGCATCATCCGTGAGGGCTTTGCCCCGAGCGAATCCCAGATCCTGTGCTATTTCATCCGGTTCGTATCCCGTCATATCCGTCCAGGCTTTGTTAATCGTCACCACTTCCCCGTCTTCCGCGTGAACCATAATCGGGAACGGGGCTTCTTTGACAGTCCGTTCAAACCGGTCGGGAAGCGCATTATCACCGTGGTCTGTGCCCGCCGATTGCGCCTCACGTTTCACGGCTTCAACCAGGCGTTCTGAATCCCCCCGGACAACGACATCGGACACCCCCGCCCGCATCCAGTCCGCCGTCTGTGCTTCACCCACTGGTTTCGTTGCAACAATAAAGGGTAACTTCCGGTCGGCATTTCGAACCTTTTGGAGCGCCTCCTGCACGTCTAAGCCAGACATCGAAGCATCAAACAAAGCGATATCCCAACCCTTTTCCCGGAGGGCTGCATCCAGTTTTTCTGGATTCTCCGCACATCCCCCGTCGATCTCACGGTCCGCACCGGCCAATTCGCCCATGATCCGACGCACATCCTCCTCTGAATCCGCAATAAGCAGAATACTGAGCCGGTTGAGCTGGTTTTTCATTGTCTTAATAAACAGTTAATAAGGCCTACAACAGCCCGGGGATTGTATTCTATTCCGCGTTGCCTAAAGCTGTTTTGACAGCACGCAACAACTGTTTTTTAGAGGCCGGTTTTGAGACCACCGTCACCGGCGAATGTTCCAGAGCCTTCGCCATGAGCTCGCTGTCCGGATAGCCAGTATGGATGATGACGGGTAGATCGTCGTACAGCTTATGCGCCTCTTTCATGACCCATGGACCGGGCATATCTGGCAACTTCAAATCCAGAACAACCACGTCCGGTTGGTCATTTTCAAGCAATTCAACCGCTTCAGCAGCTTTCGAAGCACACACCACACGGTAATCTGCCTCTTCCAGGACATCCTCGAGCAGTTCTCGGATGCCCGGCTCATCGTCAACGACCAGAATTTCTTTCCGCAACGAGACCCGCGATTGATCCCGCGCCCAGCGGCGCAGCTCAGCAATGTCGAAGCGCCAGGATCGCCCGGCTTTATATGCCGGCACTTTTCCCTCCCGTGCAAATCGCCTCAGAGTTTCTTCATGCAAACCCAGAAAACCCGCCGCGCTTTGGGTATCGATAAGCTCACCTTGGGATATCATATCAGGTTCTCCGTCCCTGGCTGTGATCGAACGTTTATTTGCTATATTATACATCTTTATATATTTAATGATTGTATTATATTGTGTATAATAGCACACATCAGGCCCGCCGTCAACACTTTTTTTACCCTTGAAACATTCGCATTTTATGTGTTTTTCGGCCACGTATGCACAGCACCTCAAAACTTGCTGGCTGGTTTGGCCGTACGTCAGTTCAGCTAACCAACGCTCTCTCCTTGACAGACATTCTTTCGACGTTCAGTATTATTCTCACGGTCAGTAGTATGCTGCTTCCCGCTTATACACAACAACCCGGCGAGGAGATTAAATATGAGTCTGGACTTCGAAACAAAACTCCCCGATGATCAGGCCCCGCTCTATGGCATCTTAGAATGGCAGTGCTGGTACGGACATTACGATATCATCGATTTTGATCCCGAAACAGTGGTCGATGAATGCATTGACGCGCATCTTAACGTCGGGTTCAATCATCTTGTCTGGAACGCGGGCCGTTCCACCATCGATTACCATTCCGACCTGCCGAATACCACCCTCATGCGCCATGTCGAAGGTCCTGATGAGAATGCAGCCGGAGTTGTCGCACGCGCGGTTTTCAACGTCCAGTGTCCCCTCCGCCGCGCCCTCGAACGATGCCGTAAAGAAAACGTGCCTTTCATCGCACGGCTCTGCATGAACCGTCATTACGGGGCCGACCGGCGTCCGGAAATTACGTCCCGATTCGCCGCCGAACATCCCGAATACCAGGAGCGCGACCGCGCTGGCAATACCATCACCAGCAAACTCTGCTATGCCATCGCCCACGTGCGGCAGGAACGCATCGATATCCTCCTGGAACTGCAGCGGATCGGCGTCGATGCCCTTCTGCTGGATTTTTGCCGCCAGATGCCGCATTTGCGATACCACGATGAGCTGGTCGATCCTTTTGTTGAGCAGACGGGCACGGACCCGCGTGAAATTAACTCTGCGGATCCAGATGATTTCCGACATTGGTACCGGTATCGTGCCGAAATTATGACAGGCTTTATGCGGAAGCTGCGGAGCGAAGTGCGTGCTCAGGAAAAGGAACTCCAAAAGAAGTGCCCCATCATCGCGCGTGTCCCCGACGGCAGCGAATGGCTGATGCTGGCGTATGGACTCGACCTTCCCCGGTGGTTCTCCGAAGATTTGATTGATGCGACCATGCTCAGTCCGTTCCCCATCACCAAACAGGATCTCAAGCGGCATTTCCGTGAGCACGCCGAATTGGCACACGAGCACGGGAAAGATTGTATCGGAGGTCTCGGATCGATGGGTCTGTTCCAGCACAACAATATGAGTCGGCGTCGCGATATTGAATATAAGCCGAAACACGCCTACGAACTGCTCGCCCAGCAATACGATGCCGGTGTCGATTCCATTAGCATTTACCAGACGGAAACCCTCGCACGAATGGGTTATCTTCAGGACCTGATGCTGGAAGCAGGTACTCCGGAAACGGTCATCGGCCGCGCGGACGAATTGCCGGGCAAGAGCCGGAGCGACACCAGCCCCGTTGGAGTCGATTGGCATTCTTTCCCGAACGGCCTGTACGGCGTCGGCACGAGCGTTGAGGCCCAGCAGTCCCTCTGAGCAAATCGAAGACGTATAGGGCATACGACCATGTATTGTTCCCGTCCCCGCATTCATCTTCCGTTTGGATCAGCGGCAGATCGGGCCATGCCCGGTGCACGCGCTGGATCAAACCTTTGCCGGTCCAATGGAATCCCATACCGTCGATATAACGACGGGCTTCGGGATCTTTCATAATCAGATGGGGAATACGCGCGTAACTGTGCGGCGGAGGCAGAGGGGAGATTGCATTTCGGGCTTCGCCGGGGAGTTTTGTATGCAGGCACCTACGGCGGCGGGCTCTGGAAGGTCATTCGAAACTGAAGACCTGCCGCCACGAAAATGACATTTTGG
The DNA here is from genome assembly GCA_046538485.1 of Candidatus Brocadiia bacterium. Lineage (GTDB taxonomy): Bacteria > Planctomycetota > Brocadiia > SM23-32 > SM23-32 > JBKHIT01. The sequence continues at coordinate 43,200 of JBKHIT010000001.1, forward strand.
CATATTCAGTCAAAGATGTTTGCAAAACGCCCATCCGCACCACTACCCTGAGCAACCGAGCCGGGCTCAGCAGACCATTTGAAAACCCGGCGTCAAACCGACAATCTGGATGCTCGGCCAACCTGGCAACGAATCGCATTCGCCTATCCAACAGACCGAGGAACGGTCTCATGGAACAACCTAATTTCGTGTTCATAATGACCGATACGCAAGGAGCTGACGTCGTCGGGTGCTACGGTCAGGACGGCGTTCAGACCAACAATCTGGGGCGTCTCGCCTCACAAGGTGCCCGTTTCGAACGTGCCTACACGACCTGCCCGCTCTGCACCCCGGCCCGCGGCGGAATTTTCACGGGCCTCACACCCAGCGTTAATGGAGCCCACACGAACAACATGGCTCCGGGCCGTAATATCCGGACGATGGGGCATTATTTCCGGAGACTCGGCTACCGAACCGCCTATATCGGCAAGTGGCATCTCGACGGTCTCGATTATTTCGATAGTGGCATTTGCCCCGAAGAATGGGAAGAGGAATACTGGTTTGATGGCCGACGGTATCTCAGCGAACTGACGGACGAGCAGACGGCTTTGTGGCGACAGGGACTGAAAAGCATCGAGGCGCTACGAGAGAATAACATCGGCCCCGATTTCACCTGGGCCCATAGATCCGGAGACCGCGCGATACAGTTCCTTGAAAACGTTGAGGATAATCCTTTCCTGCTGGTTGTCTCCTACGACGAACCTCACGGCCCTCACACCTGCCCGGCGGAGTATGTGGAACAATTCGAGGATTTCGCAAAACCCATCGGCCCGCCTGCACACGATACCCTCGAAAATAAACCGGCCCATCAGAAAGAATGGGCCGAACGCGTCGGCCGAGATCCCGAACAGGAGTCCTATCGGAATCCCCTCTACTTCGGATGTAATTCTTTTGTGGACGACGAGATCGGGCGGATTCTCAATGCGATTGATCGTCTGGCGCCCGAAAACACGTACGTCATCTACACCTCCGATCACGGCAGTATGCAGGGGGCCCATCGCTTGGATTCAAAAGGCCCGGTCATGTACGAAGAGATCACTCATATTCCGCTGATCATTCGCTGCCCTGAGGCCGAAGATGAACACGTCATAAGAAGTCCCGTCAGCCATCTGGATCTTCTCCCGACAATGCTTGATATCGCCGGAGAAGAGATTCCACCGTTACTTCAGGGCAAGAGTTTGCTTCCCGAACTGCACGGTCAGAAAAGCGAAACTACTGCGGCGGAACGCAACATCATGATTGAATTTACACGATACGCCATTAACCACGATGGCTGGGGAGGCTATCAGCCGGTACGGAGTCTGGTGAAAGGAAAATACAAACTGGTTTTGAATCTCCTCCACACGGACGAACTTTACGATTTAGAGAAGGACCCCGACGAACTCGAAAACCTGATTGATGATCCGGGCTCGGAGGATCTTCGCCGGAGGCTTCACGAAGAGCTGCTCGCAGAAATGGACCGCCTTCGCGATCCGTTCCGCGGTCCCTGCTGGGAACGCCAGCCCTGGTGTGACACCCGAAACAAAAAATGGCAGGGCCCAAGACGTCCGCGTCCTTGCAGCCTTTTCGAACCGATCAGTTACGATTACGGCACCGGCAGGCCTCACGACGGGTAAGGGGCTGTAGCGGTGTCGGTTTGCGTAAAACCCAAAAGCTGCTATACTCTGTGGTCTGTGAATCGTCTCTGTCTGTATTATCCCGTTGACAGAAAAAGCAGCGGAATAACTGCAAAGGGCCTGCCCTAAGAAAATAAGGAGTGCCCCGTGGAACCCTTGACAAAAGAAAGTTTTACGGAAAAGATTTTCGATTATGAACAAAATGAGGAGTGGCAATTTGAAGGTGAATTGCCATGCATTATTGATTTTTATGCCGACTGGTGTGGACCGTGTAAAATGGTTGAACCAGTGTTAGAGGAACTTGAGGAAGAATACGAAGAGGCAATCAATATCTACCGCGTCGACATTGAGGCTGAGCAAGAATTGGCTGCCATTTTTGGTATCCAGAGTATTCCCAGCATGCTTTTTGTGCCCATGGATGATCAGCCCCAAATGGCAAAGGGCGCTTTACCGAAAGAAGCTCTGGAAAACGCTATAAAAGACGTTCTGAAGGCTGAATAAACCGTTTTGCCCTTCAGAACCTTTCCTTATCCCGCCCATTTAATCTGACACAAAACGGCCTTATGATCTGAAATCCTGTCCGGTAACACTGTATACGACTGGAAAATGAGTTCTGGCGAAAGCAAAATCCAATCCAGTCTTTTGCCCGATGCGGGAAAAGTACCGAGCCCTTCCTTCTCAGCCCGATAAGCTTTCAATTCGAGCGCTTCGGTTAGCAAGCGGAGCGCGCTGTTTCCCTCGTCCCACCCGCAGTTAAAATCCCCCGTCACAACCAGCGGCCGTTCCTGTTGCGCCAGTAGATCGACCAATTCCCTGGCCTGGCTTCGTCGCACAGACGCACGAATACAATCGAGATGAACGGACACCACATCAATCGTGCGATCGGGGTGGTTTGGCCAGGAAACCGTTGCGATCGTACACCCTTTGCAAAACGCCGGCGGAGCAGGCGAAAATGTATGCGAAAGGGCATCGCGCACCGGAAGATTTGAAATGCATGCCGTCCCGTATTGCAAACCCAAACCGCTGACCTGTTCGGCGCGCACGTGTCGTTGAAAGCCGCTTTTCTCAGCAAGCATCGCCACGTGATCGAAATCCCCACTCCAAAACGAAGGGCCGTCCGTCTCTTGAAGGGCCACGAATTGTGGTCTCCGTTCGCGGATAACGTTCGCAATTCGGTCTATATTGTCTCTTACGGTTTGGGTACGTTTGAATAACGGGGTAAAAGAGTTCCCCGCTCCGTGAGCAGTATTCAATGTCATAACGGACAAAATCGATTCGGCGGGGTTATCCAGGTTTCTGGTGGAAGGAAAAGAACTTATTTTGTGGATTTTCAAGCGCTTTGTGCGCGGGCCCGAAATCCAGAAAGGCAATCGCAGGATTACGCCGCTCGTGATCATGAGGAACCCCACAGCGCTGATCAAAAGGTATTTTTTTTTCGTGGTAAAATGAAGCATTTTTCAGTCACCGGTCCAGCATATCAATTGGTATTGATCGGTTCAGCGGAAAATCATGCCAGCATATCCGACCACATAATTACCGCGTCCCTGAGGCGAATCAGCGCTGGTAGCCCGTGCTACCAGCTCGCCTTCAGAACCACCGCGCGCCTCCACGCTTATCATCATCGCCGCTGCCGGTGAGACGCCGCACATGGTGATATCTTTTTCGTCGCAGACCTCAATCAGCCCTTCTGGAGCAAGCTGTTCCATTCGCTCAATTGCGATCGGATCGTGTTCATTAACCGTTTCAAGCGCATTTCTGCCCTGTTCATGGGACATATCGCTACTCGCCACGACAAGCGTATCCGACTTTTCCTGTTCCTTGAGACAATCTGCTATGCCGTTTCCGAGCTTTTGAATCTCTGTTTTTCCAGCGCTCGGTGTAATACAGATTACCACAATTTTTACGTCGGGGCGATGGTACTGCAAAAACGGCACGACCACCTCTCCCGAATGTTCAGGCAAATGCGGTCCATCATCCGGGGCCACAACATCAAGCTCGGCCAGAGCAGCATTCAGATTTTCGTCCAGCTCAACTGTACCGAGCGGTGTTTTCCAGGCCCCGTCTGACCAGAGAGCGCACGGAGGTCGGAAGGCATTGTGGCTGGGATTCAGCACCACCACGGTCGGGGTAACCTCGGCCTTTGCAAAAACTTTTCCGGCTGTCGGGCCAGAAAAAACGTATCCAGCATGGGGAGAAAGCGCGCCCAATACCTTTTCCCTTTGCCCCCCGTCCGGAGTATATTTCTCAATTGCCGAGCGGAGTTGATCGGGATCAGATGGGTAGAACTGCCCTTCTACTACCGGGCTGCGCACCATAACAATCTCCTTTTTCACATAAGTTCTATCAGAGGAACTCCGAAAACTTCGAGACTGGCCAGGCTGCATGCTCACTGGCATCAAATTGCATTTTAACACCCGCGCCCGCATTTTGAAAAATATTTCTAACTGCTTCCCGTCATCGACTCCCGACAAAACGACATGAGCCTGTCAAAATAGACTTTGCCGCCGACCTGGTAGGTGTCGTTATGTCCCGCCCCCCCAATTCGATAGAATTCTTTCGGTTCCTTTGTCGCCTCAAAAACAGCCCTGCCCTGCTCAAAGGGTACGACTCTATCGCGGTCACCGTGGATTACCAGAATGGGTTTCTCAAGCTCCGATACTCGCCCCGCATTATCAAAATCTGAGCGGATAAATCGAGAAACCGGCACAAAAGGTATCATTTTTTTCGCCATGACTTTTGCCGATGCAAAAGGGCTCTCCAGAATCACAGCCACCACCGGTTCTGACAGAGCGAGGTTCAGCGCAACCGCCGTCCCGAGGGAACGTCCAAAAGCTATGATTCGCCCCGGTGCAATTTTTTTTTCTTCGGTCAGATATTTGTAGGCTGCCTTTGCATCTTTGTAGAGCCCGGTCTCACTCGGATGCCCCTGACTTTGGCCGTATCCCCTGTAATCTATCATGAGAACGTTAAACCCTTTTCTCCGCAACAGATGAAGGTACTCAACCCTGTGTGTGAGGTTCCCGGCATTGCCATGGAAAGCAAGCAAAGTGGGGGCTTCTTCCGTGGCTTCCAGCCACCAACCGTGCAGTTTCCATCCGTCCTCTGTCTTAAGCCAACAGTCCTCAACGGTGATACCGGGCTCCTCCCAGGGAACGGCTGGCTTTCGGGAAGGATGGTAGATAAAACGGGGTTCAAAAAGCAGAATCATTATGATGAAACTGACGTAAATACCCAGCGCCAGGCCGACCAGCGTCAAAATCGGTTGGAACCACTTCGGCACTTCGAATTTTTTTTCTTTCTTTGTATCTCTTTCAGACACAGCCTTTTCTTGTTTCAAATCCCCCCGAGACATTCCACCATCCGGTTCTCCTGCAGAGACGGCCCCCATGAGCAGCAAAACAAAAAGTATAGCAACAGTTTTTGACATTTTTGAAACTCAGCAGGAAATGGCAAAAGCCGGGGCTGGTTAATCGACTATTCACTGCCTTCATGGGTGGGAGGCCGATGCCCGATATGGCCTCGCAAACACACGGGAGGACGAAGGATTTCTGACCAAATGACAGCCCACTTCATATCGCCTCCTGAGAGATTCGACTGCGGAACCAGAGGTCTTTTTGATGGCACGCTTTTCGGTTCTTTTTTCTTAGAAGACTGGCGCTTTTCCCAGGCTTTTCGCAGATTTTTGCTGAATTCACCTACCCCTTTCAGCTCCCGCCAGCTGCCAAAGGATGTATTCCAAACTTTACTTCGCGGACCGAGTTTGCCCGCCTCAATCATATTCCGGATGCGATCCGTTTTGTAAGGCCCGTAACGTTTGCCTTTTCGGCTGACGAACCAATCTTCTTTCGTCAGTTCGCTGTAATCGTTCGAACCACTACTCTGTGAAGACGAACGCGAAGTGGACATTTGTGGTGTGCCAGATGATGCGGCTGACGAACTACGGGCCGCCGAACTGTTCTTCTGTTTGGCATTATTGGCACTCTTCTTGATTTCTTGCAGGAAATCCTGAATTTGCCCCTGGCCCGCTTCATATTTTTCGCCCTGTGCCCCCTGGTTCTGCGAGGCTGATTCCGTCGCTTTCTTGATGAGGTAACCGATCCCGTAAAAGATTCCAATAACTATTAAGATCGCGATTTGTTCCATTTTCGGACTCCAGCTTTCCCATTCAGACAAAACGGCCGAGGTTAACGTCTTGACAGTGGAGCATAATCGGAATAATATCCTCAAGGGCCCGTCCGAACGCTACTGCCGTTCTGGCACTTTCGCGTCCTGAGCCCTGTTCGGCATTCTTAACAAACCATTTCATACCCTGGCGCTGTCCTCTTCGGACCAAAATGCCACCGGCAAGACTTCGCAAATCCCAATCTGATTCCACCTGATCGCTTACACTCGCAAATATCGAGAGCGCGCTCCGCACACGGGCAATTCCCAGGTATGAAGCCGCGCAATATCGTTCACGTTTTTCTCCATAGCGCAACAATTCTTTGAGCGCATCGGCATCTTCACTGCGTTCGAGCATTGCGCCAAGAGCGCGGTGACCACAGACAAGTTCGATGTCATGGGTCTCCTGTGGGTCGTCCGGCAAAATATGCCCTGCTAATTTACCAGTTCCTCCTCGGATAGCCATGGCAAGACAAATATTGCCCAGGTTATCCAGTGATTCTCCCGCCAGAGAATCAGCCAGCATCTCACCAATTTCTTTCTCTTGCGCTGCGGTCATAAGTTGTTGGGTAATCTCACAACCGAGATCCGTCGGCGCCTGCGAGATAAGTTCGGCCACATCCGAAGCGTATTTCTGGCGCCCGCCGATCAACAAAGCGGCCGCTGCTGGTGCCACAATATCCACGAAATCCGTCTCGTCTCGGTGCGCTTCGACAAGCGTTTCCAATTCATTGAAACTCGATTGCGGGTCATCCTCCTCCCGCGAGCGCGCCGTCAACGCCGCGATCTTGACCCAATCGTCTTCGGCCTGGCATGCCTCATCGAAAATCGCGGGGTCGCTATCGCCTTTCAGCTCAGCCAGGGATTCCATAATACCGATTCGAGCCCTTTTGCGGAGCCGGGGCAACAATTCCTGCCACTGCTGAACAAGATCCCCGCCGCCCCACTCGAGAGACGGGCCGCCTCCGGTTGCCTTTTGCCATTCTTCAAGATTGGAAGCCCAATCAGTCTCTCCCAGTTTCGCCAATCCTTTGGCTGCATGATAGAAAGCATCAAGTGCACCTGCCAGGCAACGCACGATTCCCTGCATAAGCGCTTCGGCTGTTTCCTGCTGCAGTGCTTCACCGGATTCCAGCGCTTCTGTGGCTTTCTCAATCTCTTCATTCGAGAGTTCAAGATCATCTCGCCACAATTTCTCCAGTTGGTCGGCATCCAGTCCCGCGGTATCCTGAAAGATCAACTCTCCCTGGTCGTTTCGCCGAAGAGCATGCGCATGGCGAGCAAGCTTACCCCGCCATTCAATGACACGATCCATTGTTTTAATCAACGGCTCTCCGAAATTCGCTTCCTCAATATCTTCGATCAATTGACCGACATTTTCTCTGAACAATGCGGAAAGCGATTCGTCTTCGGTAAGCCGTTGCAACGCTTCGATAGTTTGGGGAACAGGGAACGGGCAGTTAAATTCCACAAACTCTTCGATGGCTCTCAACACAATCTGCCGAACCCCTTCATCGTGATCCTGAAGGGCCTCAAGCAGATAGCTGAAAACTTCCATACCCTCACTTCTCTCGGATGTGAAACTGACTGAAAGCCTGCCCCAGGTTTCTTGTCGGCCTCCCGGATTATCGCGGAGCGCTTCAACGGCACGCCGTCTTGTGAGAGCATCGGGGTGTCTCTGAAGGACATCGACAAGCAGTCCCGCGTCACGAGTATTATCCAGTGCAGCCGACGCCCGGGAACGGACAACATCTTCCGAATCATACAGAGCTCTTTGAAGGGCATATGATTCGGCTATGTCTTCCAGTTCAAGCAATTCAGTAATAGCATGAACCCTTTGCGAGGACGACCCTTCGATCGCCGTTCGCTCGAGTATAGGCAACACATCACCGGCATCGGCACTGCTGCGCGACTTGATAGCGCTGCTTTCGGCCGCGCTCTCCGACTCCATGCCTATGTTGCCGGCCTCCCAGATAGACAGCGTCTGTTCCTCCGCCGACTGGTCCTTTTCGCTTTCTTCCAGGGTGGGAGCTCCTGCTTCGGACTCCAGCATACGCAGGAGTTCTTTCGCACTTCGTTCGACCTCATAATCGCTATCCCCCGTAGTCTCTTTCAGCAATTCTTCGACCTCGGAGAGTTCAAATTGATTGAGCATCAAGACCGCATGACGTCTTACATCGGGATCGGGATGTTTAAGACCTTTACGCAGGGCGTCGAGCATTTCAGCGGATTCGCGACCCTGCTGTGCAGCCAGACAGTCGAGCACGGAAGAGACCAGAACTTCATCCGGATCGTCGAGTTTGTCCCTCAGAATCTCCACCGCTCTCTCGTTACGCAGAGCAGCCAGGGCAAGGACAGTTTCTCGCCGCGTCTGGGTATCCGGATCCTTGCTCAAATCTTCCAATATTGTGACAACATCCGGTCTGTCAGCGTACCCGAGAACCTGGGCGATCTCCCGGCGAAGATTCATATCTTCACTCTCGACGATGGACTTATAAAGCTCACTTTCACGATCTTGCAGCAACTCCATCAGATTGTTTTTAAGAGCATGGTATTTGCTCCCAACAATCAGTCCGAAGGTGTTTACGGCCGCCCTTCGCACGCCGTTGTCGTCCGAGTTGAAAGCCTCCGTGAGCAATTCCAGGGCGGCGGGGCCTTCCAGCGTCTCGATCGCTTCCACTGCCCGCCTCCTCACCGATCGATCATCAGCCACCAGACATTCTTGTATTATGGACTGAGCGGAATCCGCCTCCGTCACATCCATAAGGAGATCCGCGGCGGCCCGTGCCAATTGCATCGAGCCCTTACGAACAGCCGCGCGGACAAATGCCGCTGTTATATCATCAGGGGAGGCAATCGAAAGTTCGATCAAAGTCTGCCGGGCATCGTCATCCGGCGCTTTGTCAAGCGCTTCCTCCGCCGCCTCGAGACGCTCATCGTCCGGTTTTTCAGCGACATTATTCAGGACTTCATGGGACCACTGGCGAATTTTTCGCTTGCTTGCGCTGGTTTGAGCTTTCTCGGCCATATGAATTCCGCAGGGAGAAAAGAGACCACACGAACCGTGTTGGGGCCGTGGACGAACCGGATGGCCCCAACTACATCGACCAGATGGTTTTATTCGCCTTCGCCTCCGGTTTCAGCCTGGCCGCCGATACTCGTTCTCATATCGGTATCGGCCTGGACATTCTTCATGGCATAGTAATCCATAATGCCGAGGTTGCCTTCGCGAAGTGCCTGAGCGACAGCCTTGGGAATTTCGGCTTCGGCGAGAACAACTTTAGCGCGGTTCTCACTCACCAGAGCCTGCATCTCCTGCTCACGCGCGACAGCCATCGCGCGGCGCCTCTCCGCCAGAGCCTGAGCGACACGTTTATCGGCTTCCGCCTGATCGGCCTGAAGTTTTGCTCCGATGTTTTCGCCGACATCCACATCGGCAATATCAATGGAGACGATTTCAAAAGCCGTTTCGGCGTCGAGAGCTTTCTCCAACACTCGTTTGGAAATAAGATCAGGATTTTCCAGCACGGCTTTGTAGGTTTCTGCCGAACCAATCGTGGTCACGATACCCTCGCCGACGCGGGCAATGATCGTTTCCATCCAAGCACCACCGACCAGTTTTTCAACATTGGCGCGCACGGTAACTCGCGCTTTTGCCCGAACCTGGATCCCGTCTTTTGCGACGGCCGCGACCGTCTCGCGTCCTTTGCTCGGATCCGGACAATCGATAACCGCCGGTTTCACATACATCCCTACGGCCTGCAGGACGTCACGCCCGGCAAGGTCAATGGCGCAGGCCATATCAAATGTCATCGGGATCCCCGCTTTGCTCGAGGCAACCATGGCACGAGTGACATTGGGAACATCACCGCCTGCCAGATAATGCGCCTCCAGCAGCCGCGTCTCGATCGTGAGTCCAGCTTTCATCGCTGTGATTCGCGCGTCGACGATCGTGCTGGGACTGACCCCCATCAGACGCATGGAGATTATCTCGAAGACTCCCACATGGGCTCCCGCCAGCAGCGCTCGGATATACAGAAACCCATAACTGAAAAAGAAAATCAACAAAAACAGCAGAAGGATGATTCCGACGATGAGGAGAAGCACGAAGACCGGGCTCCCCTCCTCTGCCGCCAGCAATATGGACGGGTTCATTGGCACGACTCCTTCACCCAAGGCCTGAGGAATACAAAACACGTTCACATTTTAGTTCGGTCCGGCGGGTAACGCCCCAGCACTCCGCCAAAACGCCCCGCTCGACACTTTATTATTCAGATTCAAACAGCCTTGTCAACTCTCATAGCAGGTCTTTACACGCTGAAACCACCTTCACCATTCGGATTTAAAGCTCAACTCCCGAGGTTGGGACGCAAACGCGCGATTAAAGCGAGTCTCTCTCCAGCCGAAATAATCGTATCCGGCTCCGGATTAAGCGAGATGTCCGGACATCTTTTGCCCGCCGGTTCGCCCGCCTCCCTCGCCGACGCTCGGTCATTAACGATTCCAATAAGAATCGCATCTTCCTTCATCAGATGTTCCGCAGCATCCGCGAAATTCATCCCGATTATCTTTTTCGGCACATCCACAATATATATCTCATTGCCTTCTTTCTGTACCCGCAAAAGCTCCTCAAAAACCGTCGAAGCATGATGCGTGAACGCGCATTGAGCGATCAAAGATGTGGAATCAAGGAACACTATTTCGTCGGCGTGAGTGCGCTCGAGATGCCGCTGATTCGCAGGATCCTGCAGTTCGACGATGGTGTAAGTTTCAGGAGATGTACTGCTGACGGCAAGCGATGTCAAAATCGCTTCCTGATCCCCCTCCTCAGAAGCAAGAATTATCGCCGTTCGCGCCCGGCCAATATCGGCCCCTCTCAGCACCTCGCTATCGCTGAAATTGCCCCGGACACAGAAAACATTTCGGTACGCTTCCGGTGAACTGATCGGGATGGGATCAGTTTGTTTCGTGACAATCACAATCGGCACCGCTTCACCGAGGATCGGATGGTGGAGCTCACGAATAATACGATCCGTGGTTTCATTGTTTCCAAACACCACAATATGTTCTTCGAGCGTCAAACGCCGCGGTTTCTCCGGGACCTGGGTTCCGCGCAGAACGACTTTTACGAGATCTGTTGTGATACAGGCCGTAATCCCCCCGACAAGCACGATACCAAGCAGCAAAACCACAACTGATATCGCCTTCCCCGGAGCGCTTGCGGGAGCCGCCTCATCCAAACCACTTGTGAGATATACGATGATGGCCCATGCCGACCGGCCGAAAGAACGGTAGGTATCGCTTTCGGCCGCTCCGCTTTCGACGATAAAAAGCGCCAGAGCCGCTGCCATCCATGAGAGGAAAAACCCCACCAGCATGCTGATATACTTGTGCTGGATCGCAAAGTTCACCAGCCAGGTTTTAAGCGGCAACGTCTTTTGCATGCTTGGACGTACCTTAAAACCAAAAAAGTCCCGTTAAAACGGTTTCTTAACTGCTATAACCCAAAGCTCGTCATCCGGCTGCAACACAGTATCAGCACCGGGGTTAATCAAATTCTTCCCGTCTCGACGCAACCCGATCGGGATGACATGTTCGTTGATCAAAGTGCGGAAACAGCCTCCGAAACTATCCCACTTCTTCCTCGCCGGGACGCGATAGATCTCGTTCCCTTCGGTCTGGAAATCAAAAAGCTCTCGATAGATATCGCTGATGTGATTGCTGATGGCCGATTGGGCCATCAACAGTTGTGACAACTCTGCCCGGCAAACTGTTGCGTTTACGGCCGTACGATCAAAATGCGGTATGTTATTGGTGCTTGTCACCTCGACAATCGTGAAAATCTCAGGACAGATATCCTCGATCGCCAGAGCGACGAGCAACGATAAAGCGTCAGCATTGCCCGTATCCTGAAGATCGGAGAGCACAATGGCCGTCCCGGCCGACTCAATGCCAGCGTCTTTGAGCACATCGGCGGACGTTGGATCGCCCTCAATGATCGTCACATCTTCCAAATGAGCTGGCAAATCATCGGCGTCGTCAGCAAGAATGATAACAGGAGGCTTAACGGAAAGAACCGGCGAACGCAGTTTCCGCGCAAGATCGACCGCCCTCGGCCCTCCGCAAACAAAGATTGACTCATCAGCTGCTGGCTTATGCCCGGCATCCTCTGAAACCACGTCCACTCCCTCTTCGGAGAAAACTTGTTTACCATGTGCAGCCAGACAGAGCTTAATGAGTCGAGGCTTGTTTGGCAAGGAATTGCGACAAACTAAACTTCCATCTCAAAAATATCCACCCGCAAAAAAGCCGTTGCGCTTTGCCGAAAAGATCGGTTTACTCTCTCTGCAACGTCATGAAAAAGGGCTCTGAGGGCAAACCCACAAACTGGCCGGGTTTTAGTCCCGTCTACTTTTGAAATTGCAAAGCATACAAATCGGCATCGCTCAGCACGATCCGCAGACGGAGTGGGCTGCCCGTCAGGTGGTCTATTGATGAGTTTCCGTTCCAGGTAACCGAACGGTTGATCTCATCGCCGATGACCTCGTCGCAATCCTCGAGGGTATAATTCTCAATCGGATCTCCCGCCTTATCCTGCAATTCCACACGGATACTTCCCGCTGCGGATGTGGAGAAGTTGAGCGTAAGCCGGTCTCCCATAGCTTCCAGAGGCCGTGTCAGGATCTCTCCGCCGCTCAAAGAAGCATTGACGGATACGAAGCCGTCCATCCTCAAGGTATATCGTCGAAACCATGTGCTCTCTCCCCGCCAATAACCTTCCGGAGCATAGAATGATAGTTCAGACGGCGCTCCGGGGAAACTGGAACCGGTTTCGAGCATTCCCTTGCACTGGTAATTATCGCCATAAGCCCAGTTTCCCTCCAGCTGAGGTCCCGGTCGGATGAAAGCCTCACCCCATCGGCGAAACGTAACCCCGTCCCGGCTGCTCATAAAAAGCCCGTCGGTAAGGGCCGTCCCGAACCGTTCGTTGACACCTGAGCGGTGCCGTCGATGTTCCGGTTCGGGCAACGCTTCGATAGCACGCGACCACGGCCGCTCAACGTAGCGGGTTGGGAAACCCAAAAGAATATGCGGTGCCCGCGGATAAGGCTGAACCTGGCTCGTGTAGAGTTGTTCCGCGGGCGCATCGGGATACTGCAACCATTCGGGATCTGACCAATTCACAAAATCCTCGGAAGTAGCCGTTTTAATGTCGCGCCTTCCGTCATCCCAATCGCGGAAATAAGCTCTGTATATTCCCCCCACAGAGTCCCAGAAAGCAAGGTTCGGGGAATCGAATGCAGCATCTGTAACACCTTCGGTTATGATGGGATCCTCCTGAAGCAAATCCCAGTGGATCCCGTCCGGCGAACCGAAGGCAAACAGCTGACGGCGGTTCGGCGTCACGTTGCGCCGTCCAAAAGCTTTATAGCGGGTAGCCGCATCCGCCCCCGGGTTGTCATCTTTGAATGGGATGAGCGTTTCCTTGTATCCGGATTGCCACACAATGTTGTTCTTCTTGTTACCATCGAATTCCACAACTCCCAACTCGGGTTTTTCCCAGCGGATACCGTCGGCGCTTTCCGCGTAACATGTGGTCAGGTTGTTCTCGTGCTCCCTTTCGCCATCGTGAATATGGATTTTCCATCCTTTGTAATACATGCGGAAAAGGCCTTCGTCCTCGAAGACCGTGATGAAACCGCACATATTGCCTTCCCAGGGGAGATCCGTCTCCAGAACTATCTCCCGCCGGACGGGGTTATGCAGTTTCAAGGCAGCCTTTCCATCGAGCGAATCGATCAAATAGCGATCGACCATGAGTTGCCGCCGGTTTCCTATTTTCTCAGTGCGCATGGTATTGGTTCCCTATGAAAGCACAGGAAAATGCTTGAAAAACGGGGGCAAAAAAGGGGATGAACTTTGTTTTTACTGGCGCGTATTGTCCGCCACAACGAGCCGGCTGCCCCGAACATCAATTACCTTGATAGGCGTTCCTTTGTCCAGCATTTCCCCCCGCGTCACCACGGCGTACCGTTCCCCCTCGATGATAGCGGTTCCACTCGGTCGCAGCGGGCTGACGGTTTGTCCCTCCTTGCCTTTCAGTTGGTCGTAGTCCTTCATCGTCGACCGGAAATCTTTTTCACTGTCTTCAACGGCAAAGAGTCTCCCCACGAGTTTTGCCCACAGAACGAAAAATACGGGTATCAGAATAACTGTAACAACAATCAGGACACTGGCGGTTGTAACATGGCCGGTCACGTAGGCAACGATAATACTGGCACAGACGCATAGGAACCCAATAATCCCCATTATTGCTCCCGGAACAAACAACTCGATGACCATTGCTACTATTCCGGCAGCATAAATGAGTAGTATCCAGTCAAGTTCGCCCATGTTTCTCTCTCTCGTGCAAATTCAGTTTTATTTTTCACCGGTGCGGGTGGTCGTTACCACGATACGGCGTCCCCGCACGGCAATGACTTTAACGGGTGTGCCTTTTTCGATCATCTCTCCCTGCGCCACCACATCGAGTTGTTCAGCGCCGATTTCCGCTTTTCCCGCCGGCCGCAGTGGGGTAATCGCCACTCCTTCGCGGCCAATCATCTCGCTCTGCTCAGCCTGTTGTTCGGCCAGGGTCGGCGACCCTGTGATACTGGCCGAAGCCATGGTTTCGGTGCGAATAAGCCGGTTCAAAAAAGGCAAGGATCCCATATAGCGAATCAAAAGCATCATTATCAGCCCCGTCCCCACAAACGTGCCGATAACCTCGAGGATGTTGAATTCAAAAGCGTGAAATTCGCTTATTGTATCGGGCAAATCGAATTGCTGCAACATAAGGACAAGACTGACAAAAATGCAGAGAATTCCGAGTATCCCGGCCGCCCCAAAACCCGGGATCACAAAGATTTCAAGGGCAATGAGCAGAAACCCCACGAAAAACAGTACGATTTCAAAAGGCGCAGCATAATTCAAAGAATATTTGACTAAGAAAAATACCGATATACATACCAACCCTGCAATGCCAGGGAGTCCAAATCCGGGGTTTTTCATCTCGATGAACAGCAAAACAAGTCCTGCCATCATCAGTAAAGGCCCGAAACTATCAAGCATAATCAGGAGCCGTTCGGACGAACTGATGTAGAGACGACGGACCTGATTGGGTTTCACGTCGAGTTCATCGTAGAGAGCAAGTCGGCTCGAGACCGTTTTCCGGGCAAAACCGAATTCTACCGCTCGTTTCGCCGACATCGTCAGTAATTCACCGCCACGGACAACAACTTCTTTCTGATCGATTTTCCGACGTTGCTGTTCGGGCATTCCCTCCAGTTTGTCTTCTGTCAAATAACGATAATAATCTTCCGGTTCGTCCGTGAAATGGACTTTATAAACAACAAGTTGTTTGCTCACCATAGCTTCCACAAGCGGCCTGGGATAACCATGAGCCTCCGCATACTGGGTCAGGGATTCCCGAACGTATGTTTGCTGTTTTTCCCCCAATTCCTCTCCCGATGGCAGCACGGGCGCCACATCGCCCATCATACCGACTCCCTCGACGATATAGATCTCATCGCATGCCAGAGCCACCATCGTCCCGCCGCTGATCGCTTCTTCATTAATAAAAGCAACCACGCGCACATCAACATCTTTGTGAATGTAATTGCCCAGGTCCTTGGCCGCGGTCACAAGGCCGCCCGGTGTGTCAAGCTCCAGGATGATTAAGTCAGCGCCTTCAGAGACGGCCTGTCCGATTTTCCGCCTGACGGTCGTGGCATTCGCTTCATTGATCATGCCCTTCAGCCGGATCAGGCAAACATCGCGTTTCTCTCCCGCCACCGTTTCCCGCAGCAAGAGACCATTTCCCGAACAAATAACCCACATGGCTATCAAGAAAAACATACAGATGGGTCGTTTTGTCCACATGCAAAATCCTTTCGATCTACGCCTATAAAAACCTTTTTCGCCCTGCAGGGCGCTCATAATTATACCGTAAAAGTGTCAGATCGCACCTGACAAAGCCCACCACAGTGCAAAAGCAGGCTCATCAAGTAATCGCGCCAACATCTTTTTCGGCTGAAGATTTTCGCCTGCCGACCGCTGCGAGACCGAGAGTCAGCACTGTGAGAGCAAGGCCGATCCAGAGAAGGATTATCACGTATAAGTCCCACGTCCCGACAAACTCCTCGATGCGCGCAAGCTTATCCTGCAGAGTCTTGCTCTCCCCAAAAGGAAGAAAACCGTAAAGCCAGACGCCGCCAGCCAGCACAAATGCAACGACAAGAAACCCGGCAGCAGCTCTCCTCAAAAGTCGGAGCACGCGCTTTTTGGAAACCGTGGGAGACGTCAATCCCCAGCCCACCGCAGCGAGAACGGCTCCTGCAACCACAGAGACGACCAGCCACAGAAGCAAAGGTGAAGTAGCCCCCAACGCTTTGTCGAAACTGAATTGCATATATACGTGCTTTTCCTCGGTTATCTCAAAATACGGGATTATAAAACCGAGGTTAATAAGACTCAGCATCCGAACCACACCTCCCACGATTGCACCGACCAGTATGCCCCACATCCCGTAAGCGTAACCGCACATAAGGCCCGGAAATACATACAAAGCGACAACGCGCGGGACAACCGTCCCAACCGTCCCTGTCGAACGGTCAGCCATAGCGAAAAACCCATGACCCAGTGCGGCCACAATCGTGATAAAAAACACGGCTATGACGACTGTGAACAGGTCCTGCTGTTCCTCGAGTTTTTCCACGTCATGATCTTCAGCCATCGATTCTCCACCTCCTTACCCATCACCGGCAATAGCGCAATTCACGCTCCGGTGGTAGTAATCTTTTTAGAGTTTTTCAAACTCTACGACTATGCTTTCGGGCACTGCAGGCATAGCGCCTCGCCGCCCGGCCACAAACGAGCCCAGAAGGTTGGCCGCGTGTGCTATGCTACTGAGAGAACATCCGTCAAGATATTTTACCATCAATCCCGCCGAGAAAGCATCCCCTGACCCAACGGTATCCACAACCTCCACCGGGGGCACAGCGGCGTCAACCCTATCCTGGTCCGCGTAAAGCGTGCATCCTTCAGGACCTCGCGTTACGCAGACCAAATTAACATCATAGGCAATCATAACCCGGTCACAGACCTTCTGCTCACCCCCGTTAATCGCCAGCAGTTCGCCCAAACGCACAATTTCCTCGTGATTTAGTTTCAGAGCCGTGCAGAGTTCAAGCGACCTTTCCACAATTTCCCGATTATAAAAGTCCTGTCGGAAATTAACATCGAAGAGCAATTCTCCACCACCCTCTGACGCTGCCAGCAAAACTTCCCGGATTGTCTGTCGGCTCTTGGCGGAGCGCTGGGCCAGTGTGCCAAAACAGATGGCGTTGGATTTCCGGGCCAGCCGGGTCCAGCGTTCGTCGGATTCAAGATAATCCCAGGCAACATCCTCAACAATCGCAAAATCGGGGACCCCCGCTTTATCGACCTCAATAAGAACCCGGCCTGTAGGGTGACTCGCATCACGCTGTAGAAACTCCGTGGGCAAACGGGCCTCCTCAAGCGTCGAAAAAACGTCCTCGCCAAGCTGATCGCACCCCACTCGACTCAGCGGAATACCCGTATGGCCCATCTGCTTGACCTGATAGGCAAAGTTCGCGGGAGCCCCTCCGAGGACACGCTCATCCTCGAAACAATCCCAGAGTATCTCGCCTAAACCAAGGATGGTATACATCGGCGCCTCTGGTTATAGTTTCAGTAAACGGGCCTCATCCACCAGCTCCAGCTCCCGGATTTGCTCCAACGCTTCTTCCGTACAGGGAACATCAAGATTCAGGGCCAGCATTGCATTGCCGCCGACTTTCTCACGCCCGAATGTCATTCGGGCTATATTCACGCCAGCCTTGCCAAGAGTATCACCAATTGTCCCAATCAAACCGGGCTGATCTTTCCCGAATATCACAAGTAGTGTGCCGTCCGGAGTCACCTCGGTGTGGAACGCTCCGATTTGCAGAACTCTGAGGTGCTCTTGCCCGAATACTGTTCCTGACACACCGATTCCATGGGTCTCCGTCGTCAGCGTCAGAGTAATCATATCAGTGAATCCGGCTTCCGGGGAATGAGATGAGCTGCTTTTCACCTCAACTCCTCGTTCCTCGGCCAGGTGAGAGGCGCTCACAATATTGACCGAATCACCAAGCATAACCTGAAGAACGCCCATGACCGCGAAATTCACAATGGGGCTTATGCTGTGGTCAGTAATCTCTCCTTTACAACTCACTTCGATCGATTGCGGCCTATCACGATTAAGGCTGGCCGCTATGTTGCCCAGTCTCTGTGCAAGTCGACAGTAAGGATCAAGGCGTTCCATCTCCTCTGGAGAGACCGACGTGATATTAAGAGCGTTGCGATAATGGTTCCGTTTCAGCGCATCAATCATCTGATCCGCCGCCTGATTCCCCACCGCAATTTGGGCCGCCTCGGTCGATGCACCCAGGTGCGGTGTGGCCAGAATGCGGTCATTACAGGAAAATTCGTAATCCTCGGGGGGTTCTTCTTCGTAAACATCGAAGGCCGCCCCCGCCAGATCACCGCTTTCCACAGCTTTCACAACCGCGCCCATATCCACCACCTCCCCGCGCGCGCAATTGACAATCCGAGCCATCGGTTTCATCAGAGCAATTTCAGTTTCCCCGATCAATCCGCGAGTCTTTTCGTTGCCCGGAACATGAACCGTCAAATAATCGCATTCCCGGAGCAATTCTTCCCTGTCGTCGACGAGCCGGATCCCGAGTTTCGACGCCACTTCCCGCGAGAGAAAAGGATCGTGAGCATGAACTTCCATGTCAAAACCGACAGCGCGCTTGGCAACCGCCTGCCCCACCCTTCCGAGTCCGATTATGCCGAGAATGGTTCCGGCAAGCTCGGCTCCGGTGAACTTTTTCTTATCCCATTTTCCTTCTCTCATCGAAACGTAAGCGGGGCCGATATTCCGCGAGAGCGCCAGCAGCAGCGCAAAAGCGTGCTCGGCTGTGCTGATAGTATTTGCACCCGGAGTGTTCATTACGACTACCCCTCGACGCGAGGCCGCCGGAATGTCAATATTATCGACACCAACACCGGCACGCACGATGGCCTGGAGCTCTTCTGCACATTCGATGACTTCCTCGCTTAGTTTGGCGCCAGAACGACAAATAATACCAGCTACGTCCTCAACATTATCTTTCAAATCGTCATGAGAAAGTCCGGGCTGGTTGCGGACTTCAAATCCGGCGTCTTCAATCTTTTCAACAGTGCTTTCCGGCAGTTTGTCAGCGAGCAAAACTGTAGGCATGGCACATTCTCCCAAACAAGCAAGGTTGACATGGAGAAGGCAAACGGACAGGAATTATAGTAAAGCACAGGCGCAACGTCAACGCGCGCGGACAAGTCGTAAACGGAAAAAGTCCGCGGGATAACCTTGTGATATTGCCCACCGGAGCCTTGACCGTTCGCCCCCCCAGATCGTAAAATTAAGTAGCTCATTACGGGGACGAATCTGTTGAGAGGAGGTCGTCAATTGCACGGCAGCCGAGCACAAACTGACGGTAACTTGTTCAGCGCACTCCCAATCTTGCTCTGCCTGATACTCATTTCCGTAGTATCGGCAGGGGAAAGTTCTGGGCCACCACCGCATCCAGAATATATCCAGCAACTGATCGAAAAAATGGCGCCTCAGGACTGGGCGGGGCAGCATTACCATCAAAAACTCGTTGAAATAGGGGAACCAGCTGTCCCCCACCTCAAAAAAGCTCTCAAACATTCCGCCCCCCGCGTCCGTTACTGGTCGATTGCAGCACTTGGCAAAATCGGCGACGAGCAAGCTATCCCTGCCCTGATTAGAGCCCTGCAAGACGACAGTACGATGGTCCGCGCAGCCGCGACCTACCATCTCATTCACTGGTGGGACCGAGAGGAAGTGCAGCAGCTCATCGTCGGCAAGCTCCACAGCCGTAACCCGAAAGTTCAGGAAGCCGCCTGCCGCGTCATCGCCGAAAAAAAGCACAAAGACGCCCTGCCGGTTGTCATGGAACTTATGAAAAGCGATTATCCCTCCGAACGACGGAACGCACTCATCGCCCTTGAAGGCACTAAAGGTGATAATGCAATCGAATCTCTTATCGACAGGCTTAAAAATGACCGCAGCGGGAGCGTCAGATTGCGCGCTCTCGAACTGCTGGCACAATGGGCAAACCGGGAAGACGTCCAGAACGGGATTCTTAAGGCGCTCGACGACGAAAAAGAAGACGTTCAAGATCTGGCGTGCAGCATCGTCGTGAAACATAATTTGCAGAAAGCTCTCCCCGAACTCAAAAAACTGGCCCAAGATAAAAATCCCACACACCGTTATCACGCACTTAACACACTCGTAAAACTCCAGGGCCCAAAAACACTGGCCCGTCTAAAGAAGGCCCTTCGGGAAGACGAGAGCCCCCGTGTCCGGTCATTGGCCGCCGATTACCTCGGGGATTGGCTGAATCGCGATAACGTGGTCCCGCTGCTGATCTCCGCCCTCGGAGATGAAAGCAAATTGGTCCAGGAGATGGCGTACAAACGCGTCGTCGAAAATGCAAACTGGAATGATTCCGAGGAACTTCGCAAAACCGTGCTCGAAAACCTTGTGGCTGAAAACGCACGCCTTCAAGGCTGGTGCCTCCGAATCGTACGCGAGAAAGGCTATAAAAAAGCCATTCCCAGGTTGAATAAACTCATCGACAGCAAACGGACTGTCGCACGCTACGGCGCACTTCGAGCACTCGCCCGGCTGCAGGGCGAAAAAACAATTCCGCTGCTCAAAGAAGCGCTGCTGAAAGATCCGAGCAGTGACGTCCGAGGAATGGCGGTCTACGAACTCGCGCGCTGGTTCGAGGAACGAGACGATGTAAAAAAAAGGATCTCCGCGGCGCTCGATGACAAAGACAGAGCCGTGCAGGGATGGGCGATGCATATCATCGCGCAAAAAGATTACCAAGAGGCTTCACCAAAGATCCTCAGTTTGCTGAAAAACAGCCCCAACGAGGATGTCCGGCACAACGCTTTAAGAGCCATTGCCCAGCTTCAGAATCCCGGTAAAGCGCTGGCAAACTTAAAAGCCACTTACGAAAATGATCCGAGCCCGGTCGTCCGGGAAGGAGCTCTCCGATCCGTAACTCTTCTGGAACCACCCATTCCCGAATCCGGTGCCCTGCTGATCGAAGGGCTAAGGAACACAGACAAAAAAGTCCGTGCTGCAGCCGCCGCTCTACTGCGCAGAGGGTTTGGTCAGCATTTCGAATACCAGGCGGATGCCACTATAGGAGAACGAGAGCGAGCCATCGAACGCTGGCAAAAGTGGTATGGAAAACATAAAAACAACCTTAAATGGAACGAAAAGGAGCGCGTGTTCGTCCAAACATGAAGATATGGGATTTCATCACAGGCTGTCTGCGAAAACAGCGCGCCGATGAATCACGCTCGGAAGAAGATCAGAAGCTCCGGGTGCGAAAATATCAACGTGCGGACCGGCAGGCGGTCCTTCATATCGCCGAATCCACCTTCGAAGGGGTCTGTCTCGATCAGAATATTGAAAAAGCTTTCGGGGAGGTCGGCCAAGCCTGGCAAGAACATAAAAAAGATGGCGTCGATTACGATCTTTCAAAAAATGCCGAAAACGCCTTTGTTGCGGTCAAAGGGAACGAAGTCGTGGGATTCGTCTGCAATCGCCTCTACCACAATCGTTCGCTGGGGCACGTAGCAAACCTCGCCGTAAAAGAGGAATCCCAGGGCGAAGGGATTGGAAAAGCCCTCATGAAAGCCTCCCTGAACCACTTTCGCCAAATGGGAATGCAGTACGTCCGAATCGAAACTCTCGTCCAAAATGAAAAAGGCCAGCATTTCTACCCCGGGCTGGGGTTCAAAGAAATCGGACGTCAGATCTTCTATTTCAAAAAACTCGATTAAGCCATGAAAGCGGACAAGCGGTCGATTCGTATCATTATCGTTATCAGCGCTTTTTTGGTCCCTCTCCTATTTGCTGAGAACACGAGCAAAACGAGGGAACCCACCGTCGCCGGAACTTTTTATCCGGCCCGCCCCAAAAAACTGCGCGAAGAAGTGCGCAACCTGCTGGATCAAAGCATCAAAAAATATCACAGGCGTGATATTGATAAAGGTCCTTGCGGCCTCATCGTTCCGCATGCCGGCTACCGCTTCAGTGGGAGAACGGCCGCCGGTGCTTTCTCGCTGCTCGAAAGACACCGAAAACCGTCACGGATTCTCCTGATCGGCCCATCCCATCACTTCCATATGGATGGGCTCATCAGCGTCGCCCCATACTCGCATTACAAAACTCCCCTCGGAAAACTTCGGGTCGATGAGAAAGCCCGAAACGCGCTTTTGAAATCGAAGATGGTCGTGAGCCGTGCCACCGTACATGCCCGGGAACATAGCCTGGAAGTGGAACTCCCGTTTATCCAGCTCCTCTGGAATAACCCCCCCCCAATCCTACCGATTATCGTCGGCACACTCAAAGAAAAAGAGATCAAATCACTCGCAAAATTGTTTAACAAAGTTATCGACGATAAGACGCTGATCGTCGCCAGTAGCGACTTCACGCACTATGGCAAACGTTTCGGCTTCGCTCCCTATGAAAACTCGTCTGGGAAAGACCTCGCGAAAAAAATTGAAGCACTCGACCGCGGCGCCATTCAATATATTGAAAAACTGCACTCCGCGGGCTTCCTGCAATATTGCCATAAAACCGGTGCCACAATCTGCGGCCGAATGGCCATCGCTCTACAGCTTGCTATCCTCCATAAGCAAAATCGCAATATCAAACACCTCTCTCTGGAATATACGAGCTCAGCGGCCGTGTTGGGCAATCAAAGCAATTCTGTCAGCTACTACGCCCACGCCTTTATCCCCTGCAAATCAGAAACCAGGTAAGTATTCCCTTGCCGGGTTGCAGCAATACCGTGTATTCTGAAATTGACTGGAGGCCATCGTTCCAGAGCCGTCTGATACGGTCGGCTACACAAGAAAAGAGGAAAAAATGGCGCAAAACTCAGAAAGTGCACTCTCAAGACGTTCGTTTCTCAAAAAAGCCATTGCCGGAGCTGGAGCCGCCGCTCTGCCCACAATCATTGTCCCCGGCAAGGTACACGCCTTCCAGAAAGGCCAACGCATCCATCCCAACATCTCACCCCTCAGGGTCGTTGGGCTCAAAGACGACGAAATGACCACCGATCGGAGGCTGAGAGTCGGCTGGGACAAACAGGAAGAAGTCGTCAACACTCGCCGGGTTGTCACGAACATCGACCGCCTCGCCACCGCCCTTGCCGGCGAAAGAGACGTCCGCAAAGCCTGGCAGGCCATATTCGTCAAACCCCCGGGGAAATCCTGGAACGAAGTCATCGTCGCTATCAAAACCAACAACATCGCCCAGCAACACACCCGTAGCGCCGTCATGGCCAAAATCTGCCACGTCCTGACCGATGTCCTCGGCGTCAAAGGCCAGCACATCCACATTTACGACGCCAAACACGGTGGCAGTATCTCGCGTGGAACGCCTTTCAAAGGTCTCCCCGACGGGGTTGAGATCAAGAACACCTGGGGTGGCATGCGCAGCCGGGCACCGGTGCCCGCTCCCTGGAAATCCGGCTCGGAATCTTCTCAATGCGTGACAGCTCTGGCCGAAGGCAAAGCCGACATCTTGATCGATATCGCAATGTGCAAAGGGCACGGAGGACGTTTCGGAGGATTCACCATGTGCTGCAAAAACCATTTCGGCAGTTTCTCCCCGCGCCCCGGGCATGCCGGAGACGGCACCGATTACCTTCTGTCAATCAACAAATCGGAGGCTATCCTCGGGAAGCAGGACGCCAGAGGGCGCGTCGAGTTCCCCCGCCAGCAGCTTTGTATCGTGGATGCGCTATGGGCGAGTCGCCCGGGACCGAGCGGTCATCCCACCGCGCAGCCCAATGCTCTTTTCATGGGTGTGTGCGGACCGGTCGTCGACTACCAGGCCGCCACGAAATTCCGCAAGGAAACAATGGGATGGCCGGTGAACCAGACCGTAGCAGACCGTTTCCTGTCCGATTTCGGTTTCACGCCCGACAAACTCCCCTCCGGCGGCAAAATCATAACGCCGTGACGACCGACACGCGTCGGAGTCGTCCGGCAACGCGCCGCTGCGAAGAGCTGACTTACTCCAGGACACGTCCGGGTTCCGTGTCCCATTCCGTCCTGTTCTGGCCATAATTCATGTCCATCGGTATTGATCTGTGGTTGGACATGCTGTTGGTTTTCACCGTTCTCCGAGTTCGTGTTCATTCATGGTCACCCGCCGTTTTGCCCGCCCCAATCTTCTTTGTCGCTGATGTTCGTCTGATTCCAATCGCGCTCAGCACAAGCAAAATTATGCGCCGGTCGTGTGGCGGGACCGACTGCAAGCCCCATATACAGGGGTTATGTTGTCACATACCATTCCTCATTATGCCTTTGCTATGGCCCACGCCCATTATCCGTCCGGACCAAACTGTTAAAATCGGCGCTTGTGTTAAACCTGTCATTCTCCAACAACTTCAATAATGGCGTTCACGGCTTTTAGAGCAGTGTCCCCGGAACCAGCGATATAAAGCTTCGACCGCAGAAGAGGATAATCAGGATTCACTTTCCGCAGCTTGTAGTGGCGCTTCCACCGGAAATGAACCTGCTCGCCTTTTGCATTTATTAACGCGTGCCGACGCGACATCGAGACCACTGCTCTCTCGGATCCCGGCCATTCGTATGAACTTGTGAACGGGACATGCGCCCCATATGGACGCTGGTACGTACCATATCTCCAGGGCCACATTGACTCGTAGAGGGCTATGTCATTGTTGTCCCATTCGTGACCGATGAGGATGACAGGACCGGCATAATCCGCGACATGAAATCGGTCCCCGGGTTTATCAAAGTCTTCAATTTTTGCAGCTTGCTGGACGATCCTGGCTGCAATGCCATACCGGTTTCGCAGGAAATCCGCCAGTTTCCTGGCCGCCGGGCGGTTTGCGAGTTCCCCAAAACTGATAAGCACAGTTTCCTTCTGTCCCACCTTCCGCCGGTGGCCGGGGTGTCTTTTCTGGCTGGCCTCCCGGACCGATTCAACCGGTTTGCCAAGCTTTTTAAACCAGGGTTCTATTCGGCGAGGCGTTAGAATCGAAACCCGATCAGGTCGATTACCACCCGCCAGTTCATCGGCGCGGTCGATTACCTCTTTTTTGGTGCGCCCCGGAAATGGGTCGGGACCAAACAGTTGGATATCCGGGCTCACGCTCACAGCCAACATCATTATGTACCCCGGGGGAAGCTCCACATCGAAATACACCCCATTCTTATCGCGATAGAAGCCGACCGGCACATTTCTTTCAACGTCCCAGATAGCCTGGATTTTTGGATTATTTATCCGGCATCGGTACCGATGTTCGCTGAGATAAAGATTGATAGAAGCCCGGTAGGTACTGTAGTGCACATCCCGGGTGGAAATGCCGAGATACCTCGTCTCCAGACCCTCCCGATATCGGGGAAAGAACCGGAGTGCAATGTCGGGGGTTTCGTGCTCGATTTTCATTTCGTGTGCCCCGCCGCGGGGATCGCCGACCGAGGTAATGTAGAAGTATTCTCCGGGTGAGAGATCAAATCCTTTGGGAGTCGAGAGGCTGGGATTCCAGGCTTCGCGATTATCGGGCTTCCAGCGGGCCACCTCGGCATAGTCGACGCCGAATTCCGGCTTAACCCCGAGCCTGTCAACGATAAACGAACGGAGCCATTTTACCCGGCTGACAATTTGAGGCTCACGTGCATAAAGCAGGTAGGTGCGCTGGAAACCGATGCTCGTGCGGTCACATTTAACCGCTTCCCGACCGAAGGGATATCCGAGAGTCACGGCTTTCCCCTCACCAAATTCGTTGACGGTAATGGCCGGTTTCCCACCTTCGTATCGGGCCAGCACCTCCGCAGTTTGGACCTTGAGGGTCTGGAAATGCGGTTGTCTGTCGGTTTTCTTTTTAAAACCGCCGGAGAAAAAACCTCGGGGAATGGTAACTCCCAGAGGGGTATCTTTAACTTTCTCTGTAACGCTGCCGTCCACTCGCACACCCAGCACATCAGCCAGCCAGGCCTTGCGCATTTTCCGTCCGTATGGATTGTGTTTCCCGGGCATAGGCGAAGCTATCAACGTCCCCCCGTTTTGAACCCACTGGCGGATACAGCGGGCCATTTTTTCATCCATCGCCCGGACATCCGGCAGAATGAGCAGCTCCAGTTCGATTTCCGCCAGTCCTCCTTCACGAATGAAGCGTTCATCAATGCGAGTGTACGGCAATTTTGCCGCCTGCAGAAACCAGTCCCACCCCATGAAGCTGTAATAAATTGTTCCGCTGAACAGATCGTAGGTATGGCGCGGCAAAACCATCCCGATACGCTGCGGTATCGGAGCAGTGTTAGCGACCGTTGGTCCCAGCCTGTAGACACGACGGTTGGTGAGCCAGTGATTGGTGATTGAATGCCAGGCGAGCTGATGGTCGAGGTAGCCATGAGCCACCCAGTCGTAGAAATACCGGGCCAGGTTGCCGGGATTGCGGAAATTAATCCACAGATAATCCCGATACAGACTCTCGATAGAGTCGCTGGGACGGGAACCAAACCCAACAGGACCGACGCTGCGGATCATAAAAGGGTTTCGCTCGTTGCTCGGCCCTGTGCTGGTAAACTGGGCCTGGTCTTCCGCGTAGAACCCTCCCCACTTCTTTTCGCTCCGACCGGCAATCATATCGTGATCGCCGAACTGCCACTGCTCAAAAATGATCAGTTTATCGGGAAAAGCCTCCGCAACCAGCTTCCGTTTGATCTTCATGTAGTCTTTAATCCATTGCCGGCGGAAATTGAGATAATCGATTTTCACATGTTTCGGATACTGCAGAGGTAATTGCCATCGGTGCCCATCCCGGTAGGTTTTCCCCAGTGCTTCCTTTATTTTTTGATCTGAACCATATTTCCTGCGGAGGAATTTGCCCCACCGGTGGGCTCTTTGCCGTTTATGTTTCTTTTTGAACTCTTGCCAGGTGGGTCTGGCAGCCTCCGGAACCTTCCGGCGAGGAATTGGCACCTCCTGAAAGGAACCATAGTTCGCATTTGTTGGTTTGTTGAAAGCCTGGATGCTTTCATACTGCTGTTGGAGAAAATTTACCCACCGCCGCCGCGTCCTTTTCCCGTAATCAACAACTTCGGGAAGCGCCGCCCAGTCTCCTCGCTCGAGGTGAACCGCCGCGATTGTCTCATAAAATCCGGTAGCCTTCAGGTGTTTCGCGAGAGCCTGGAGATAATCACCGTAGGCTTCTGCGATTTCCGGATTGAAAAGCTGCACCCCTCCCCAGACCTTTAGATTGTCGCCGTTTCCACAGGCACAAAGGGTCGCATCGGGATCATCAGCAAGATGGGAGGGAACAGGGGCTCCGTATCGCTGCCAGATCCAGGTTCCACGTCTGAGCCGCTCATCAACCCTTTCCTTCCGTTCCTGATCCGTCAGGATTTTGTGTAACGTAGGAAGTTCCAGCAACAGCTTACAATTCCGCTTTTTGAGAAGCGTTACTCGCTCGTCAAAACCAGACCATTCGTACCGACGAGGCCCCTTGCAATTGAAACCCCAGGCGCCAATTGCTTTTTCGGGGGTGAAGAAATAGTTTCCCGCACTGCGGAATTTCGTGGCCATATAGCCGGGTTTGAGGGACAAATTCTCGAGCCACCAACTCGCGGCCGATTGGGGATGGGGCTTAAGCGGAATGCGGATGCCCGTTTTCGGCCCGGCCCGCCGCCACGATTCCCGAAAATTGTTTGCCCACTGTTTGCCCGGTATTTCATGAGCTGAGATGCCGCGCTTTTCCGCCTCATCTTGCAATCTGATCGCAAAATCTTCGCGCAAAACACCGGTTTCCGACGCATATCGTACAATTCGCCGTCCAGCCAGAGCCAGCTCATTACGCCAGAATCCCACCTGTTCTTCCAGATTCGTATCGCCCCGTGCATCTCGTGCCAGACGCAGACTTTGAATTCCCCCGTCAATGCTTTTCAATAACTCATATAGTTGAATACCACGCTCGATCGCCCGGTTTGCTTTTGCCAGGGCAGCCTCCCCCTGTTTTTCCCCCACCCACGGCATCAGGTAATGAGCGCAACTGCGGCATGCCAGAGCATCGTCCCAACTGGCTCCGAGGGCCATCCGAACCGACTCGCAGTCTTCCGACAGAGCAGTCACCTCCAGATTGTGATTTCCCGGTAAAACATCGGCCGGAACGCTTTCCTCCCGGACAAAACGTTCCCCGCCTCTGGCTGTCAGAGTCAGGGCAGCAAAAAGCAATGCGAGCAAAAACCGCTTCGTCCCAATCGAGCATTTTCTACACTGCGTGTCCATAGCCATATCCTTTCCCAAAAACCGTCAAAACATAGGCGGCCCTGGCCATTGTCCCTTCCACTCCGAGGTTGAAAATAATCCAGGGGATGTATGGCTCAGAAAACTGCTTTTCCTGAAAGTCTCATTTCAAAACTGTCGCCTATTCCACTGAAAATCTCAGCCATGTCACATCATCATAAACCGTAAACCTCAGTGTCGAAGATTTTTCTTCTCGGTTTTTCACCTTTTTGACTATCCGCAAGCCATTATAGGGCCTGAGTATTTCCACTGGACCCAAGATTTTTCTATCAATTTTGAGAGTCATCACCAGCGGTTTCATCCGCTCTGCGATATTAGGCGTGCAGATATAAGCGGCAACGGCATAACTGTTCCTGTCAAGCTGGAAGGGCAACAACGCCACCTGATCCTGAGCACGCATCGGGCCTGTCTGTCCGGTGCGAGGTATCAATACCGGATCGGGTTCCACCGAATATTCGAAGTGGAGCGGGGTGATACGCTCAAGAGGGATGGCCCCTTCGAGCCCGTCTATAAACCTTTTCATAGTCCGCAGTGGGGGGGCATCCTGCCATCGGAACCTTTTTGGATCCATCAAACCAGGTGCCAGCGAATGCATCATTTCTCCATGGCTGCCACGTTGCCCCTCGTAGAAAGAATGCAGCAGAACAAACTCCGCCCCCTGGTTCATCCAGAAAGCAAGGATGCGGGTGAGGGACCTTTGTTTGACTTCCCACCCGGAGAATGGGCTCTTCTCAAATTCCGGGATCAGGCGGGGGACAGCTCCAATGGAATTGATTGCCACAGGCAACTTATTGTTCTTCAGAAAATGGATGAGATTATCGTGCCGGGAAAAATCAGCCATCCAGCTTTCAGGACGGGCCAAAACCATCGTCGGAGGTTTTCCCTCCATGAATTCCAAATTCCGCACAGGCCAAATATCTTTGACCCCTCTGGGGCGCTCATACTGAGTGTTGCTGAGCCATCCATGATTGGTTTTGCCGGTCCATATCCCATAGGTAGAAACGACTCGCCCACTGATCTTGGGAAGTTGTTCCTCGGCAGGAATGTTAGAAAAATTATGGTGAATGTTTTCCAGGAGCCTCGGGCCCCTGTACCCATCCTGAACCAGGTGTTGGACAATACGTTTTTCAAACTCATATACCCGCCCTCCTGGCCGCAAAGTTGCTAATGTGGCTCCTGGAGGTGGTTCAGTCACGGAAGGAACACCCCACCACAAACCCATACTCACCCCCATATCATAGCTTTTTGGTTCAGTGAATCCGGCCTTGCGGGCTTCTTCCACAACGTATTTAAGCGCCAGATAAGCCTTATCGGCATAGGCATTGAATTCCGGCGAACCCACCTCTCCCACCGGCATCAGCTCTCCCTGACCCCACCATTTTTGCAATTGCCGCGTACCTGGTTTGCCAAAAGGGGGAATTCGAGGAACCCCCAGATAAGGGCGGATGCCCGCCGCGCGGGCTGCCCGCAACTTCTTACCCAACCGCTCTTGTTTTCCCGGTGCCGGTTCCTCCCAATCCGCAGTGATATAAATAGACCAGTGGGGAGCAAACTGCAAATGTCGCACCCCGACTTCATACAGCTGCTCCATAACTTTAAAATGCTCAGATTCCGTCCAATCCGGCACGTGCTTATAATATATACCCGGCTTCTGAAGAGCCTCATAAGCCGACACCGTTCGAGAATTGGAGCGCCACGGGGTGCGGTAAAGAGATGCTTTGCCTTCCGGGAGAGGTTCTAACTGACCTTCCTTTCGATATAGTTCCAGAGGCCTTTTCGACTCCCCAAAAACCTGCGCGGGAAAAATAATAGTAATAGCAATCCAAAATGCGAAAAACACCAACTCTGAATAAAATCTCATTTTCTTGCTCCTTCCCCCCAAGCACACACCAAGCATTCCGAGGACAGTATATGGGTTTTTCAGCCTTCCTCTTTCTTCCGGGGTCGACCGGGCCTGCCGGGACGCAGTCGGCGGCCGGCCTGTTTCTCGAGTTTATCCACAAATCCTTCCCTCCCCAAAGTGAGACCCGTACGGACGTGTATACGGCGCTTCTCCATCTGGGTCACATGGTGAGAAGTCCCGGTATGACAACTCGCGCTATTCCCCCTGCCCCTATTCTACGGCTTGCCCCCGCGCTGTCAAAAGAAAACCGACATACTGTCTCCGGAATGCCTCTCGGCAAGGCGAGTCTGCCGTTTGCTGTTTTCTGTTCTTGCATGTGGAATTGAAAAATAGGGAGCGTTGGTCGATCATACCCTGTATCTGTGGAGCTTCTCTGATACCTGGAACGCAGGGGTGTGTTCCTGGAGGTTCAATACTCTGAACTCTACGCCGTACGGCACAACTGAAAAACAGGCAATTCGGCCTTTACCATTTTTGAAAAATACGCCCGGATTGCGCAGGGACATGGCCATGTTCTACGAAGTCATCCACAGGGCGGAAAATGCGCGAAAGCGACCGTGCGATGCTGCAGTGGAACGCCGAACGGGGCCGATCCCAGCCCCCTGGCCGCCTTCGAGATCGTCGGCAACGCGCGTACCTGTTTCAGTCCGGACGGACGTCATCTGATCACCGTCTCCTCCAGCCGGGGACGGGCCCAGCAGGGGCGCACTCCCAACGAAATCCATCTGTGGGATGTGAAAAAACGGGAGAAAATCGCCACTCTGCGGGGATACGACGCGGATGTCGTGCATCTGGCGTTTTCCCCGGACGGCGCCCAGCTGGCCAGCGGCGGCCGGGAGGGCAAGGTCAAGCTCCGGGACGTAAAAATGGGCACCGAAAAAGCCGCCCTCCACTCCTTCGGCCCGTGGATCATGGACGTGGCGTTCCGCGCCGACGGCCGGGTGCTCGTCACGGGGGATTATGACGGACGCATAAAATTATGGGACGTGAAGCAGGAAAAGGAACTGCTGACCCTGTGGGGCCATTCCTGGCCCCTGGCATTCGTCGGTTTCATCCCGGAGGGCAACCGGCTGGTCTCCGGCACGGACCCCGCGGTGAAAGTGGACCTTCTGGACAGCGTGGACCCACTGGACCGTCCAGACTGTCCAGACGGTCCACGATGTCCACTGTTTCATGGCTCCAGAGGATTCTGTTCCTTGCGCTCTCTTTTGCGCCTCCGTTTCCAGTAGAGCCGCTCGGTGAAACCGCCTTTGTTTTCGAAGGCATCGGCTTGTGCTGCCAACTGGCGCCGGAGCAGCGCCGTGTCCACGGCGATCAGCGCGAGGGCTCCGTTGGCGGCGATGCCGGAATAAGTGGACCTTCCAGACTGTCTACTGTGTCCACCGGGTCCATCGTTCCGGTGTTCCCGGTCGTGCACTTCGTGCACCCACTCGGCGAACTCCTCAACCGTCTCGCATCGCCGATGGATCAGCCCATCCCGACGGGGATCATCCTGATCCCACTGGACCAGATTGCGCTGCCGCAGGAAATCCTCGTAATCCAGTGCCAGTTCCTCCAGGCTCGACCGGGCAACGTTGGTCAGCTTCAATTCGGTCTTTTTGGACGTGGCGGAGGCTTTACTACCCTCGGCGATATTCTGGACGCCCGACCGGGCCGCCTGGACCATCTGGTCGTAGGTGCGGCTGCGTTTGTCGATGTAGCGATCACAGAACCGGACGGTGATGTCGTAGATCAACCGGGCGATCTGGAAGGTTTTCAGGTTGCGGTAACCACCGTGGGCGGGGATAAGGTCGTCGCTCAAAACGGAACCTCCTGGAAAATCAAAAGGAATAACCAGAGTGGACCATCTGGACAGCGGGGACCACGTGGACAATTTGGGGCGTCCAGATTGTCCACGCCGTCCACCAGGTCCACTTCGCCCTTATTACTACACTATCCCGCCATTTATGTCCATAATTCTCAAGAATGTCATTCGGCAGCCACCGGTCCAAACAACCGTTTTTTCGTAATTTCTGGTGAAAGGAATCGGTTTGAATTGTTCATAGAATACATAAGGCTGGTAAAATAACGTTATAGCCAATGCCGAACGAACAGGCCCGGATGTTGACCCCACTCACCGGGAAACCGCGTGGATGGCGGTGGAGTTCTGTTTTGCCGGTTCTTACAATCACTTTACTGGAGGAAGATGGTCATGAGACGAACAATGATCGTTGTGTTGATCGCAGGAATGATGTTGCTCGCTGGTTGTGGCAAGGAAAATGGAACTGAGTCCTCTTCGGGCGGTTCGGCCGGCATGAGCCAGGAGGAAAAGGTGGCCATGTACAATCGCTTCACCGAGTTCGCCCAGGCCATCATGAAGGGTGACATGGACGAGGTGAAGGAACTGGCCGGTAAGGAGGAATACCTGGACGCACGCGGCGGCAGCGGGGCCAGCCCCCTGGTCAGCGCCATGTCGCTCAACAAGCCGGAGATCGCGAAACTGCTGATCGAAGAGGGGATCAAACTTGATTCTTGGGCCATCAGCGAGTGCACGAACATCCAGGATGAGAAAAAGAGAATGGAGATCGTCAGGTTGCTGATTGAAAAGGGCGCCGATGTGAACGCACGTGGCAGCGCCGACCTGACGGCTCTCCATAAAGCCGCCGCGGCCGGGGACGTCGATCTCGCCCGCCTCCTGCTGGAGAACGGAGCCGATCCCAGTCTCAAAGATAAACAGGGCAAAACCCCTCTGGATCACGCGAAAGAACACGATAACCAGGAGGTGATCCAGTTGCTCAAAAAACACGGTGCCATATGAGACCGATGCCTGAGCGAGTTGTGGCTGCGTCTCCCGCCCGGCCACAACTCGCAAACGCGAAACGCAGTGTAAGCTCATAGAAAGGCGGGTGGAACAAATGCGACTTCAGCAAGCGCCAAGAAACATTGTCCTTGCGCACGCCCTTGTTGGCGTGGTACTCCTGAGTGGAGGCTGCGCCCCGGAGGGGCCGGCAACGCTTCAGGACTTTTTCGGGGCCGTCGTGAAGGGTGACGTGGCGCAGGTCAAAGCCGGAATCCATCATCACCCCGAATGGGTCAGGGTCACCGACGCGGAAAACTACAACCGCACCGCCCTGCATAAGGCGGCCGGACACGGGCATCAGCAAATCGTTGAGTTCCTGCTCGCGAAAGGGGCCGACATCAACGCCCGCGACAAGCTCGGCTACACCCCGCTGATGTTTGCCATCCACGGACGGAAAAGCGAGGTGGCAGTGTGGTTGATCGAGAAAGGGGCCCGGGTGAACGTCAAAGAGAAGAACGGCTACACGGCTCTGCACAACGCCGCTTTCGCCGGCATGCCCAAAGTTGTCATGGCGCTTGTTCGTCATAAGGCAGCCCTGAACGCGAAGGCCGGTCGCGAGACCCCGCTGCATCTTGCCGCCCGGGAAGGACACGTGGACGTGGCGCGGATCCTCCTGGAGAACGGCGCCGACGCCAACGGCGGGAGCGGTGGATTTGGGACCCCGATGAGCCTGGCCTCGATGGGGGGACACGAGGAAATTGTCGAACTGCTGAAAGAATACGGTGCGGAATGAGTCTCGATAGAACCAACTGAGCGGCGCCAGAGCGCCCGAAAAGGAGGATGATCATGAATTGGAGATCGGTGTGTGCGCCAATCGTCGTCGTGGTGGTCCTGGCCGGCTGCGGCCAGGAAGAGAACGGCGGGGCGGGGTCAGATAGGAGCACGGTCCGTCAAGAAAATGCTCCCTCCGCAAAAACACAGCCTGCCACCCCGGCCCCCGAGCCGCCTCCCCCGCCGGAGAGTTTCGGCGTACACATCATTCCCGTAGAAGAGGACGGACCGCCCGCACAGCCGGTTATATGGGATGACTACAACATCAACAACGTCCCCATCGCTCCGGGGTTGAAAGAGGTGAAAGCCAAATACGATATCCCGGATCATCCCGCGGTTAAGGCCCTCGGCCACAAGGCGTTTCACGCGGACCCGTTCTACGTGGAGCGGAACTCGGATGATCGTGAGACCACCCCCTACAGTTTCCGGCAGTTCACCACTGATCGGGATATCATGAGTGCGCTGAACTGGTACAGGAGCGTTGCCTTCCAGAAGCCACCAAAACCGGGCGGATCCACTCTGAACGGCCCATTCTCGGACGGCTGTGCGGCTACGTTCAACGCCAACAACGCCTACAATTACATCGTCGTTTCGGGAATCAAACACCCCCAGACAGGACAGGTCACCGTCTACGTCCTCCATTACACCGACCCGGACAAGGAACCCCATCCCACGCTGTTGGATATCCCCGATGAGATACGGAAGCATCTCGTGAAACTCAGCGCCACCAACTGGCGCAAGCGGGAACGGGCCGCCGGCAGCCTCGCGGAGATGGGCAAAGAGGTCGTCACCCCCCTGCTGCGTTGTCTTACCGTGCGCGATAGTAACATCCGCTCGGGGGCCACACGGGCGCTGGCACAGATCGGCAAGCCCGCTTTCGGACCGATGATGGAAAACTTTGAAGATGCCGACGAAACCTATCAGCAGGCTGCCCTGCAGGTGCTCGCATCGACGGAGGCCGAATTGCCCAAAGAAACCGCTGATCTGGTTCTGCCGCTCCTGGAAGGCAGGACCCGGCATCAGGCGGTGCCGGTTCTGGCAAAAACCGGGGATTCCCGGGCCGTCGATCCCCTCATCGAGTGCCTCGAGGACGAAAACCAGCACGTTCGCCGCGCAGCGGCCAAAGCCCTCGCCCAGATCGGAAGCAACAAAGCGGTGCAGCCGCTGGCCGAACTGCTCGCTGATGAAAAGGACCTTGTCCGCCGGACGGCCATCGACGCGCTGGGCCAGATCGGCAGCCCCGCGACCTTTGGGCCGCTGAACCGGTGTCTGAAAAGCGAGGACAAAACACTCAGGAAACGCGCCATCCGCTTCGTTGGCAAAAGCGGCAATGAAAAGGCCATCCCGGCTCTTCAGAAGATCGCCCTCAACGACAATTCGCAGCAGGCCGTCCGTGCGATCAGCAAAATCGGCGGCGATAAGGCCGTTGAAGCGCTCGCACGTTGTCTGAAGCATGACGACCAGAATATGCGCATGGTGACAATAGAGATCCTTGGCAAACTCGGCGGGCCGAAGGCCAGGGCCGCCATCAAAACGCGTCTCGACGATGAGAATGAGATGATACGGAGATGGGCCAAGATGACACTGAAGAAGCTGGAGAACACAGAGAACAAGTAGTATGAAATTCGTCAGCGACAAGGAGGGGTCGCACTGCTCGTTGCTCCCCCTCTACAGGCTCAAAATGGTTCTCAGAAGGGCCGGGAACGCAGGAGCCGGAGGTGCTCGCCGACCTGGTGGTCACAACATTGGTCCGACATCAAGTTTTGGCCATAGCATATCATTGCCTAGCAACAGGTTGCAACAATTATGCGGGGTTCTTAGAGGGCTTTTAAAGCCGATTTTCGGGAACTCGCAATCGCCCGTAAGAGAGCGAGCTCTATCGGGCAATCCTGATTTTGGAGGCGGCCAATCTGCTTTACAAAGAATCTCACCGGTCAACCGTAGAAAGTCTGAGCAAATTCATGCTCACCCAGCCGCGAAACGACCTGCAGCGGAGATTCCTGCGAGCCGGGGCGGCTTGCTTGCTCGGCAGTCAGCTGGTAGAATTTGCGGTCTGTGACGGATTGTGATCAGCAAACTTTATCGTTCCCCCGTAAGGAGCAAGATGTGAATCTACCTGAAATCGGCGTGCAATCGTTCACCTACCGGCAGTTCGATATCCCGGGTATCATCAAGGAATTGAAAGATACCGACATCACGGCATTGGAACTCTGGGGCAAACATCTGAATCCCGACATGGATCCGGATGAAATCGAAAAAGCCAAAAAACAGCTCAGCGATGCGGGTATGCGTGTATGCGGCATCGGGGTTTGCTCTTTCAGTTCGGAGGGCCCCGGAGAGATCCGGAAAACTCTCGAGTTTGGAGCCGATCTGGGCTGCGATTACGTCAGTATCGACGTTCCAGCCGACGATAATGATGCCAAAGAAGAACTGGTGGAACGGGCCAAAGAATTCAGCCTGCTGCTTGGTATTCATAACCACGGGCCGGGTCACCATTATGATACGGCCCAGAGCGTTCTGGAAAGCTGTGAAGGATATGATTCCGTTCTGGGTGCTTGCGTAGATTTTGGCCACTACCTCCGCGTTGACGAAACACCTGAACAGGTTATCGAAACTCTCAAAGACCGGGTCAACGCGGTCCATCTAAAAGATTTTATCGACGCCGATACGGAAGTCGTGCCGGGGACAGGAAAACTGGACTACGGAGCAACGCTGGACGCGCTTGAGGAGAAAACCGGATTTGATACCGCGTTTGTGATTGAATTTGAAGCGGATCCGGACAATCCGACTGCAGGGATGCAACAGACCGTTGGTGTATTCAAACAGGCGCTGGAAAAACTTCAGTAACCTTGACGCACCTCTCCCGGCGTTCTATCATACCTGATGGCTCGGATTCGGCGGACGACAAGGCCTTTTTTGGGTATTTTTGTGCAAAAACCGCCACAATGCGCGATCCGTTTGCGGGTTTTTTGTCTCCACTGCTTGCAACTCGTTGTGAATTCTTTTGCCGGGGGCCATGGCCGTGAAGATATCACAGGTTCTCAAAGCCCCACGTCGCACACGTCGGGTCAGTCATATTGTGCGGGTATGCGCCGGTCAGGGTCTGGGCTTTTTCATAGCCAAACTCAACATACGGCAGTATCTGCCAAGCTGGGCCCGCATTCCAACCCCCGGTGAGAAATCCCGCCCCCCTGACCTGCCGAAGCGTTTCGCCCGCACTCTGGAAGAACTCGGGCCGACATTCGTGAAATTCGGTCAGACGCTCTCCACGCGCGCCGACGTGCTGCCTCCCGAATACATCAGGGAACTGCAACGAATCTGCCACCATGTCGCCCCATTCCCCGGGAAAACTTCTCATAAGATTATCGAGGATGAACTCGGCCGCCCCATTAAAGAGGTCTACGAGTCATTTTCTGAGGAACCGATTGCCAGCGGATCGATCGCCCAGGTTCACGGGGCAAAACTGCTCGACGGCGAAGAAGTTGTCGTCAAAGTGCGCCGGCCGGGAATCGAACAGATCATCGAAGACGACCTCGCCATTATGAAGTTTCTTGCGGAACAGGCCTACCGCCTGGAAGAATTCGAGGGTTTGCAGCTGCCGATGCTTGTGGATGAATTCGCCCAGGGGATCCGACGGGAACAGAACCTTCTAACTGAAGCCGCCAACACCCATAAATTCCACTCGGCCTTCGAGGAAGATGAAAAACTCGTTGTGCCCCGTGTGTACTGGGATTTTTGTTCGCCCGGCGTGCTGACAATCCAGAGGCTCGAAGGAACTTTCTTGAACGAACTCGAGGGCGAAGCAGCTTCCAGTGAGGGAAAAAGCGAATTGGCCCGGATAATTCTCGACCGTTTTCTGACGCAATTTTTCAGCCTCGGCGCATTCCACGCCGATCCGCACACGGGAAACATTCTGATCATGGACGGCGGTCAAATTGGGCTTATCGATTTCGGTTTGGTCGGCAAATTGGGCAGCACCCTTCGATCCCATCTCAGCAATTTTGTGATTGCGCTCGGGAATCAACAGCTCGAACTGGCCGCGGAAGTAATCGAGGAAATGGGATCCGTACCGACCGATATCAACGACGAAGATTTCAGGAGCGAAGTCAGCGAACTATTGGAGCGGTATTATGCCATACCTTTCGAGCGCATCGACCTGCAGAGATCTTTCCAGGAAATCATGCAGGTGGTCCGCAAATACGGCATCGTAATGCCCCGCGATTTTGTGCTCCTGGGGAAATCACTGGTCAGTATCGGGGGGATCGTGATGCAGCTCGATCCTGAGATAAACGCCGCTGAACTGGCCACCCCCTATGCCCGCAAGCTCGCCCTGGGAAAACTCTCACCGAAATCGCTCAAGAAATCCCTCACCTCCAGCCTTTATCATCTTTCGATGCTCATGAAAAGCGCTCCTCGGGAAATCCGAAGGCTGTTGCGCAAACTCCGCGAAGGCGGCCTGGAATTCAGCATTGATCATCGAGGGCTGGACCGATACCTGAAAGACCTTGATAAGACGGGCAATCGCCTCGCTCTCAGCATCATGCTCGCCGCCATTATCATATCGTCGACATCCATCATGACCACGGAACTTGGTCCCACCATCAACCTGCTGGGATGGGAAGCGAGCGCGCCGGGACTGATCGGCTATCTGTTCGGGTTCCTGCTCGGCGCCTGGCTGGTAATCGGCATCTTCCGTTCCGGCCGAATCTGAAGACCGGCTCGCCGATTCCACCGTGAAAGACAACAACCGTGCTGATTCGGATACAGAATAAAAGGAGGACAAAACGATGGAACAGACTCTCCAATACATATTGATCGACTCGGCCCGGAATATTCGTCGGGAAGGCTGGCAAATTGATAGCAGTGTGGTCGCCGATTACGACGGGCCGCCGTGGTGCGTGACGAAATATATGCTGCATGGTGGCAAGCAGGAAGGCGTTGACGCGTTGGAAATTGACAACGGAGAGATGACAGTCACTATCATTTCCACCCGGGGTATGAACGTCCTGCAGGCTTGCACTGCCGAGACAACACTCGGATGGCAGAGCCCGGTCCGCGAAGTGGTGCATCCAGCTTACATTCAGGAGGAATCGCGCGGAGGACTCGGATGGCTCGAAGGTTTTAACGAATTGGTCGCCCGCTGTGGCCTCGAAAGCACGGGCGCCCCCGGCGAGGACACCATCCGTGATAACCAGGGGAATGAGGCCACGGTGACATTGCCTCTCCACGGTCGTATTTCCAACACCCCCGCCAGCCGGGTATGGATCTCCGTCGACATGGGAGAACCTTACAAAATCACAGTCAGCGGAGAACTCTACGATACGCGAATGTTCGGACCCAACTATAAACTCCAGGCCAACCTTTCGATGATTCCGGGAGAAGCCGCTTTTACAATCAATGACAACGTCACAAACATCGGGGGCGAAGCTGCGGAATTGGAACTACTGTATCATTGCAATTTTGGCGGTCCCCTGCTCGGCGAAGGATCTCGCCTCGTCGCTCCGGTCCAGAAGATGTCCCCGCGGGACGAAGTCGCTCTGGAAGGACTGGAAAATTGGAGCACCTACGGCCCACCTCAACCGGGTTTCGTGGAACAATGTTATTATTTCATTCTTGGGACCGATAAGAACGGCGAAGCGCCCGTCGCGCTTGTAAGCCCCCAAGGCAAATTAGCCGCCACATTACGGTTCGATACAACAGCGCTTCCAGCTTTCACGATCTGGAAAAACACGGCCGCTACGGCGGATGGCTACGTCACCGGCCTGGAACCGGGAACCGACTACCCGAATCATCGTGGTTTCGAACGCGAAAAAGGAAGAGTCGTGCAACTCGATTCGGGAGATTCTTACGCCACGAAAATGACAATCGGTCTGACCACTGGCGGCGGTCAGGTCGCTTCGCTCTGCGAAGAAATCGAACAGATTACAGCGGGTCAAGACGTCGAAATTTGCACCGCGATCGACCCCGACCTATCGCCAGCCTGAGATACACAACTGCTCATAAAGGAATAAGGAATGCCCAGGTTTCTTGAAAAACTAAAGCGTTGGGCCGACGATGTGCATTGGGAAGACGCGGCAAAACCAAAGTCGTGGGTGAATTTTGCCCGTCGACAGGTCCGATTATATCTCTATATCGCGCGGGAAACTGTGCGCGACCGCTGCCTGCAGCAGGCAGCCGCCCTGACGTTCACCACCCTCCTGTCGCTCGTCCCCCTCTTTGCCGTAGCATTTTCGATTTTTCGCGGATTCGCCGCCTTTGAAGGTCTCGAAAAAAAAGCGGAGCGGGCCATCTTCCGTACGGTGCTTGCAGCCCCTCTCCTCGAAGGGATCGAAGGCGAAGGACAAAGGGGAGAAGAAGGGGATGATCTGCAATTCGATTCTGTCAGTAATCTGCCGGCGGAAAAGCTGCTTGAAAAGGCCAGCAAAAAGCCGCGTCAGAGCGAAGCAGTCGACGCCATCACCCTTTACACAGCAGCACTCTCAAAAGGCACTGAGGCTAACACTGTGCGGGATGGTCTTGCTTCGGTCTATTTCCCATCGCCGGAGAAAACCCTGAGTCTATTTCAAAAAGTGGACGCACAGGCCCGAAAAGCGTACGCTCGTGCGGCTCAAGCCCCGGCGGCAAAACTGGATGTAAAAGCATCGAAAGGATATAAACTTTTCGGCCAGGCGTTGAATTTGAGAGATCGACTCAACTACCAGGACGCCCTTGAAAAGCTCAGAGAAGCCGAGGAGATGGACTATCCGCTCTGGAAAACCCGGGCCGAAGCCGCTCTCATCCAGCTGGCTCTTGGAGACAAATACAAACGCAAAGTTGACTACGAAAAGGCGTGTAACCATTATCAGGAAGCAACTCGCCTTTCCACGGACGCGCTCTTTCTGTCCGCACATAAAATCCCCACCGACGAAGCCCGTAACATCATCGACAATCATAATCAGTCGCTTGAACGCGTTGGGCAGATATACCTCACACGCGGCAGGGAACAATTTGCAATGTACCAGGAAGTGCAGAACGAGGTCACCGAAGCGGGCTCCGAAAAGCTCGAAGTGGCTCTGAAATCCCTGGAGGAAGCGGCCTGGTACCTGGAAAACTCTCAGGAAACCCATACAGTTCTGGCTGAAGTACAGTGGAATGCCGGTTTGAAAGAAGAAGCTTATCGCAACGCCCAAAAAGCCACTCAAAAAAGCAAACGGGTGTTCGCACGAGGATTCAGCACGGCCGTGGCCGATTATATTCGGAGTCTCTCCAACCGAGTCGGCACCGCTGGGCTCGGTATTATCGGAATTTTTTTCCTGATAGTAACGGCCATTTCGCTTTTCAACACCATCGAGCAAACCCTCAACTCCATCTGGCAGGTGAGGGAGAAACGGCCGTTCTGGATAAAGTTTACGGCCTTCTGCACATTGCTATGGCTCGGGCCGGCACTGATTGCCGCATCTATCCTCCTCCGTGAACAAATGGCTCAACAGCTCTCCGCGACTTTTATCGGGATCCCCGTTCTGAGCACACTTTTCACGATTGGGGCGGCGATTGCGCGGTACGTTTTGCCTTTCATCACGGTTTGGTTGCTTTTGTTAGCCGTTTACAAATTTTTGCCGCACACGCGCGTTAAATTCGGTGCTGCGGGCTGGGGAGCTTTTGTTGGAACCATTCTCATCCAGCTCGCACGACCCGGCTTCGGCCTTTACGTCAGCAAAGCCTTCAAATACCAGAAAA
The DNA here is from genome assembly GCA_046538485.1 of Candidatus Brocadiia bacterium. Classification (GTDB taxonomy): domain Bacteria; phylum Planctomycetota; class Brocadiia; order SM23-32; family SM23-32; genus JBKHIT01. The sequence goes on from JBKHIT010000001.1 coordinate 84,725, forward strand.
TTTACGGTTCTTTGGGAGCAATACCCATATTCCTGCTGTGGGTGTGGCTGCTATGGGTTCTGGTGCTTTTCGGAGCGGAAGTGGCCTTCACCGTGCAGAATGTTAGACTCCTGCGCTTCCGGGACAAACTGCGCCGTCTTTCGGGGCTCTTTATCGACCGCTATCTCGCTGCCCGTATGATGATGTACGTCGCTCGGGAATTCTGGAAAAGCGGTGAGCCAACATCAATTGAAAAACTCTCCAAAACGATGAGAATTCCCCCGGAAGAAGCCTCAGATGCCGCAGACAGGCTTGTCAAGCTGGATTTGTTGACACCTGTCGGCGAAGAACGTGATCAGTACCATCCCGCCAAAGATCTCTCTCGGTTGACGTTGATGGAAGTTTTGAGTATCACTGACCGTTTCAGGGATGAATCTCGCTCCCGGCGTTCTGCCGATTCCGCGTATGAAAACAAGCTGGAAAAGAGTTTTCAGAAAGCCATTTCAGCCCAGCGAGAGGCCCTCGAAGGAAAAACATTCAGGGATCTCATGGAAGAATGCGAGCAGGAAGAACAGAAGTCAGAATCAGATGATGCGCCAAATGAAAAATCGGAAACTGAACTCGATAACTCGTAAAATCGCTCTGTGCACTAAAATCTCAGGAGTATGCTGATGAAGAAAAACTACATGTTCACGCCAGGGCCTACAATGGTACCGCACGAAGTTCTGCTGGCGGAAGCCGCACCGATGATCCACCATCGCACTCCCGATTTTTCAAAGATTATGCGGGAAGTCACCGACGGAATGAAGAAGCTTTTCGGAACCGAGCAGGAAGTGTATTCGATCGCGGGAAGCGGCACCGCCGCCATGGATGCCGCCATCGCCAATACCTGCTCTCCCGGCGATACAGCAATCTGCGTGCGCGGCGGAAAATTCGGTGCCCGATGGGCCGAAATATGCAAAGCTTACGGATGCGAAGTAATCAATATCGATATCAAATGGGGCCAGTCACCTTCCATTGAGCAGATCCGCTCCGCTCTCGGGGAACACCCAGACGCCCGTGTGCTTTGCGTAACACACAGCGAAACCTCCACGGCGGCTCTCACCGATGTCCAGGCCATCGGAACCATGACCTGCGAACAAAGTACCCTCCTCGTCGTTGATGCCATCACCAGCGTCGGAGTGCATCCAGTGTGCATGGACAAATGGGGATTGGACGTGGTGGTCTCTGGTTCCCAAAAAGGTTGTATGATTCCACCGGGCCTCGGTTTCATTGCTGCCAGTCCGGACGCATGGGATATCATCGATGATTGCGCCTCTCCCCGCTACTACCTCGACATGAGAGCGATGCGGGATAAGTGGGCAGATTCAACTCAAACCCCGTTCACCGGCACTGTCTCACTCACCCGCGCCCTCCAGAAAGCGCTCAAAATGATGCGCGAAGAAGGGCTCGAAAACCTCTACGCCCGCCACGCCCGACTCGCCGAAGCAACTCGCAGCGCGATGATGGCCATCGGACTCGACCTGGTCGCTGACAACCCTGTCAACGGCGTCACCGCCGTCTGGGCGCCCGAGAGTATTGACACCGGCGAAATGACAAAACTCATGCGAGATCAGTACGGCGTCACAATCGCCGGTGGGCAAGCTGAGCTCAAAGGCCGCATATTCCGCATCGGTCATATGGGCTACGTCAGCGAAGACGACCTGCTGATCTGCATCTCCGCCGTCGAACGAGCCCTGAGAGATCTCGGATACCAATTTGACCTCGGAACGGGTGTCTCCACCGCACAGGAAAAGCTCTTTGGCTGAGACTCCATCACTTAAATGCTGCTATGGATTTCCAGACCCACTTCACCTACCGGGATGCTATCCCCCACCAAGAAGGCGTAACACGACGCGATCCGAGCCCCGTTATTCTTGTTGGTAACACATACCACGTCTGGTACACGCAGGCAACGGTCGATCACTCGGGATACTACGGAAGCATCTATCACGCGACATCACCGGACGGTCTGGAGTGGCATGAGCAGAAAGAAGCCGTGCCGAAAGGCGGACCGAACGCCTGGGATGAAAACGGTGTCTTCACACCAACTATTCTCATTGCCGATAGCCTGTATTTCATTTTTTACACCGCTGTGCCGAAACCGTTCCATCAGGACCCCGTCGACCCGACCCCCACCGCCATCGGAATCGCAATGGCAGATTCTCCCGGGGGACCCTGGAGTAAATTCGAAGGCAACCCCGTTCTGGAACCGGGACCCGAAGGCACATTCGACTGCTTACGTGTTGACGATAGCTGCATGATCAAAAGAGACGGTAAATACTGGATGTACTACAAAGGCCGGGGGCGCAAAGACACGCCGATGGGACTGGCCATTGCCGATGACCCAACCGGCCCGTACTTCAAACACTCATATAGCCCTCTGGTTGAAAGCGGACACGAAGTCTGCGTCTGGCCGCACGGCGACGGGGTAGCGGCATTGGTCGGCCATACCGGTCCGAATCCACACAACATCCGCTACGCACCCGACGGCCTGCATTTTTCCGTGGAATTCCAGACAAAAGTTCCCGCCGCCCCCGGGCCCTACCGGAAAGATCATTTCCGCGACGGGCCGGGACCCGGTATCACCTGGGGACTTTGCATCGGCCGCCACCCGGAGCACCCTTTTCTGCAACGTTTCGACTGCGATTTGAGGGCCAACCCGTGAACGGCAACTATCGCGGTATGGCCGTCGTTTGCCGTTTTATGTGGGTCTATCTTCGCCGTTAAATCCATCACCTCTTGAGCTTTCTCGCCAAGTTCCGGTCGAAAGCTGGGAAGCTGAGACGGGAGGAAGTTTTGTTCTGTTATGAAGAAAGCAATTGGGCATGTAGAGTATTCGCAACATCCAGCCCGGGTCTGGCGACCCGCCGCGCGGAGAGCGGCAATCTCGGTGTTGGGCAAAAAACGACGAGATTGCTTCGCCCATCTTACGATGCACTCGCAATGACCACTGTGGCTGAGATTTCTGACTAAGCAGGTAGCCGGAGGCTACAGTTCAGAATGCGGACAAGTCCCCCTTCGCCTGCCAATGACGGGCTCAGCTGAACTCGAGTCTTCCTGGCCGCGAACATAGCTCCCCAATTTCAATACCACGACGCCAGCGGCGACTGCTTCCAATCCCATACCTAAAAAATACGCCGCCCGTCTTTCCGAGCCTGGAGTGTCTGCACGAAGGCTTCCAGACGGGTTTTCAGCTGGCCGCTCAGAGGACCGGGACGATCGCACTCGATCGTAAGAACCGGAAGATCCAGTTCCTCTCGCAAAATGCGATCTTCAGTGCGTCGGAAACAAAAACTCTGCACGTAATGGATAAGCCCGTCCAATCCCCTGCGCCTGCATTCACGCTTGATATCTTCCAGACGTACAAAAATCCCGTAGGGATAGCGAAAACGGGTGTATTGTTCCGCCAGGGACGTCCCGCCCTCCGGCATTGCGAACTGCCGTTGTGTCTCATTGTAGACGACGCGCGCGCCGAGATCTTCCAGGTACTCATAGCATTGCGGCACAATCGGCGGAACCCCGGCCATGCCCAGGCGAATGGGATGCGACATCTCTTCCCGATCATCCACACAATTGAGAAAAGCGTCGGCCTCTTTATTAAAACGATCCGCGTCGGCGCAAAAATCACTGGTCGAAACGAGCCAGAGATGGTCTTCAAATCCCGACACCCGGTTCCCCTTGCAGCATTGTTCGTCAATATCCAGCGTTTTCGCGCGAATTGGTTGCAGACGTATTCTCCACTCTTCAGCCTCATCAAGGTTCGCACCAAAACGGTCCGCAAAATCCGCAATATGCGTCTGCATGCGGTTTTCATCGGGACGATGGGGGTACTCGAATGGGAGGCACTCGACACCCTCGTATTCGAGCATCTCCATGAGAGCGTGGGTATTGCTGCAATCTCCCTGCGTTACGCCCACGACCCTCTGGATACCGCATCGGTGAACGGCTCCGTACAGTCCTTTTGTCCACGCACAGGACGTTCGCGGAAAACCCGAGCTTTCGGCCTCAACCAGCAACGATTCCGGTTCCTGAGCCATCACAAAAACGTTGTTTAAATCGACCGGTATCAACCCCGACGCCAGAATGACTTCCATGGGCACAGTTGTGGTTATTCCCACAGTTTTTTCCGGCGGGATATTACCCGGCAATGGCGGTGGCAGCATTGGGGCGCAGTGATTGGACGGTTCGCGTGTCTCCAAAAGCTACTCCTCACTGTTCGGAAATGTATTTTTTCGCGCTTCCGGGGCTCCCATAATCACCCCCTGAAGCCGACGTTCCAGGAAAATCTCCGACCCATTCGAAAGATTTTCCTCGAGTTTTTTTTCTTGAACCCGGGAAGGACAGATAAAATTGGGGAGGCGGGAAACCAGAGTTACGAATACCATGATGTCATGAAACGATGTCACGCGCAACTCAAGATTCACTTTTGAATTACGCGAATAGTCGGCGGTCAGGCGCCACCGAGGAACTCGCCCACGAAATGAGTATCGTAGTTCCCGCTCGCATAGCCCCTGTGTTCGATAAGGTCCCGGTAAAACGGGATAGTGGTCTTGATACCGGTCACCGTAAACTCTTCCAGTGCCCGCCTGAGGATATTGAGAGTTTCCAGCCTGTTTCGTCCGTAGCATATCAATTTGGCGACCATGGAATCGTAGAAAGGTTGCACCTGATATCCGCTATATACGTGCGTATCGAGCCGGATACCGGGACCGCCCGGAGGCACAAATTCCGTGATACGGCCGGGTGAGGTACGGAAATCATCGGCGGGATCTTCCGCATTGATTCTGCATTCTATTGCACTGCCTTTGAATTCAAGTTTCTTTTGCTGATATGGAAGACGTTCGCCGGCCGCAACTCTGATCTGTTCTTTGACGATATCGATTCCGCTGACGACTTCGGTAATCGGATGTTCGACCTGCAGACGCGTGTTCATTTCCATGAAATAGTAATTACCGCTACGATCGACGAGGAATTCGACAGTCCCGGCGCCGGTGTAATTCACTGCTTTGCAAAGGTTAACTGCCGATTTAGCCACACTTGATCGCGTATCGTCGGAGATTCCCGGTGAAGGAGTTTCCTCAATCAATTTCTGATAGCGCCGTTGAATTGAGCAGTCTCGCTCCCCCAGATGTATAATATTTCCGTATCCATCCCCGAGGATTTGTACTTCGATGTGCCGGGCGCGTTCCAGCACTTTTTCTACATATACAGCATCGTTACCGAAAGCCTGAGCGGCTTCAGAGCGGGCCAGCGCCAGCATATTACGGAGAGTGATTTCATTATGAGCCACTCTCATCCCGCGTCCACCACCGCCGGAAGCCGCTTTAATCATCACGGGATAGCCCACTTCCCCCGCTTTTGCAACGGCTTCATCATCGCTTTCGATCGGATCTTCGCTCCCGGGCAGAACGGGAACTTTTTTCTCCTGGGCGACCGTGCGGGCGGTCGTCTTACTCCCCATTTTGCGCATGACCTCCGAGGTCGGCCCGATAAAGACGATATTGGATTCTTCACAGATTTCCGCGAATTCTGCTTCTTCGGAGAGGAATCCGTAGCCCGGATGAATAGCATCGACATTTGTGATTTCGGCAGCGGCAATAATTCGTGGGATATTCAAGTAGCTTTCGTTCGCCGGAGGAGGCCCGATACAAACCGCATCGTCGGCGTAGTCGAGATATTTGGTGTTTGCATCGCCCTCGGAATAAATGGCAACCGTTTCGACACCGAGCTCAGCACACGCTCTTATGATACGTAGCGCGACCTCGCCTCGGTTCGCTATGAGGATCCTTGAAAACATAGTTTAACCAAGATGGGGGTAATTGATATAAGCGAGCGCAACGGGTGTTTACTCTTCGGCAGGTTCGGCGAGAAACAAAACCTGGCCAAATTCGACGGGTTCAGCGTTTTGCACCAGAATTTCCACGACTTCGCCGGCTACTTCCGCTTTGACTTCGTTCATAACCTTCATTGCTTCCACAATGCAAACGACGGAATCTGGCTCGACAATTGTTCCGACGGTGACGTATGGTTCAGCTCCTTCGCTGGGAGCACGATAGAATGTACCGACCATAGGGGCGGTAATTTCGAGCAAATCCTCGTCTCGCCCTTCGCCGGACTCGGCCCCTTCGTTCGGCTCGGGAAGCTGTCTCTCAGATTCTGAACCCGCTGGCACCGGGACGGGAACCTGTTGCCCCTCGCTGGACGAAGGGCCGGAGGCGAGCTGCACATACGTATTGGTCTTTATTCGCACCCGCAGCTCGGGTTCTTCAAGTTCTAATTCTGCAAGCTCGTTCTCACTCATCAGCTCGACCAGCTCGCGAATTTTTTCGATGACATCCATCTTAGTGTCCTTTATTGATGCCCCCTGTTTTACGGACCAAAAGCCGCCGTAACAGCAGGCGTGTATTCCAACTTCAATAGCTTATCAGTACAATTCCCCGCGAATCAACCCCAGGCTTTCGCCTCGAGCATCTCGCACGGCAATGCACTTATTTTAACAAAACCATCTCCCGTGATGACTACCATCTCTTCGATTCGCACCCCCATTTTCCCGGGAATATAGATTCCGGGCTCGATAGTAAAAACCATGCCCGGTAGCAAAACTGCCTCTTCCCCCGGTGCTACCCGAGGCGCTTCGTGCACCTCGAGGCCCACACCGTGACCAATTCCATGGCCAAAAAAACGGCCGTAGCCGGCCCGTACAATTGCAGACCGAGCGGCCCGATCAACATCGGCACAGGTTACGCCAGGTTTTAGCTTGTCAAATGCGGCTTCTTGTGCCTGTAAAACAACTTCTGACAACTCTCCAATGCCTTCAGGCATTGTACTGCCCGCCACAACTCGTGTCAAGTCTGAATTATACCCCCGTACAGTAGCGCCCCAATCCACCAAAAGAGGTTCATCCCGAAGCACCTGTTCTGTCGCCACCGCATGCGGCTGGCTCGCATGCGCACCGCAAGCGCAAATGGTCTCAAATGCTCGTCCTTCAGCCCCTCGAACGCGCATCTCCCACTCAAGGCGTGCGGCCAGCCAATTCTCTGATTTCCCGGGGCAAATTTCCCCGGAAAAAACTCGAAATGCCTCCTCCGCAAAGCGCAATGCCTCACCAACTGCCGCTAATTCATTCTTATCTTTACGAACCCGCAGATCTTCTACCCACCCGCTTTCACAGGGGACAAAATCGCGTAAGCTTAGTTCAGATCTTAACCTACGGTAGTCCGCATACGATACATTCCGCGAAGAAAACGCTATTTTACCACAATCGAGTTTACGACAAAGAACCGCCACTTCCCGTGCCATACGGCTCCGTCTCACCAGGATATCATCGACCTGAGCTTCCGTTTCGGCCTGCTCACTGTAACGAGAATCTGTGACGAGCACTGCCCGCTTTGCACCGATTAGCAGCGTGCTGTCATTACCTGTAAAACCAGACAAGTAGCGCACATTGGGGGTTGCCACCGCCCAGTAAGCATCGACCTGCTCGCGCACCATCCGTCGGCGAAGCTGCTCGATACGTTCCGCGCAGGTGCGCCGCGGAAATTCCTCAAATCCCATGCTCTCCTCCACAATACTTCCATCCTGTTGTCCTGTCCGGATATTATCACACCGGTCCCAGATGTCAAAGTCACCGAACACAACAGATAAACCCATTGCCATCGGGACCACAAAACGCGTTTTCCACCGAAAAACCGGCGACACAGGCTTTTGCAGCCAACGAAACAAGTTGTTGAACCTGTAATATAATGTTTTTAGTCGCAAGTTGCCTTGTCCCGAAACACCAGAAACGGTAAAGTATTTGGGACAAACAATTCCGGTTCGTAAGGGGGGACTCTGGAAGCCGCAGCTTTCCTGAGATACAAAATCCGGTGGAGCAGGCGAGATGTCTTCAAACAGCATTCCCACAGAATTAAGCGACCCATCTTTGAAAAGGCTAAAGAGGATTTTTGTCGGCGGTGTTCTCCTCTGCGCAGTGATTGTGCTGCACCTTCTTTTTATCAGCAAAACCATATCCAGTCTCTACGCCCGCGCGACCCTGTTACCGATGCTGTTGTGGGCTTTGGTTGTCACAACATATGCTTTCCATGCCGAGCGAGAACGGTCCCGCCTCGCCCAGGAGCTCCAAATTGCGGCGGATATCCAACTGGGGCTTCTCCCCGAAAAAGCCCTGGAAACGCAGATGTTTGAGGTCGGCGGGATGTGTCACCCGGCCGAGCGGGTTGGCGGAGATTTCTTCGATTACTGGTTACATAACAGCCGTGTCTGTATGGTTGTGGCTGACGTCACAGGCCACGATCTGGCATCGGCCCTGCTGGCTGCTTCTTTCCGAAGTGTTGTACGGGCGGAATCAGCGCATCGCACATCGGTTTCCGAGATCGCCGAAGGTATCAATCGTGTGATGTACGATGATCTCGTTAAATCTGACCTGCAGATAACATTTTGCTTCGGCCAGCTGGATCCCGATGAAAAAACGTTCACATACTGTTCCTGCGGCCACCCTTACCCGATAAAAGTTGGTGAAGACCAGGTTTCGTGGCTTAAAACCGGTGGGTTACTGCTGGGCGTGCAACGCGAGGCAAAATATCCCGAAGAAACGGTAGAGCTTATGCCCGGCGATAAAGTGCTGATGTACACCGATGGTGTCATTGAAGCAACGAACAGGGACGAAACAGCATTCGGAGCCGAGGGACTGAGATCCGCAGTCCGGTCGGCCGCTTCTCATTCTGCGCCCGAATTATCCCAGGAAATTGTAAGAGAGGTACGCGAATACTCTCAGCGCTCGAAACTTCGGGACGACGTGACGGTCCTCGCGGCACAAATTAAGCCTTCTGACCTTTCGCGGCAGGCAATTTAACCTGCCTTTGCCCGCACACCTGCCTGCTCGCTCTCTCTCTTCATTTGTTCCAGCCGCCGGTCTAATTCCTCAAAATTCACCGCCAGTTTGTTGCTCACCCCATTCTCACGCATTGAAATGCCGTAGAGCGTTTCCGCTGCGCTCATCGTGCGTTTGTTGTGCGTCACGATGACAAACTGAGTATCATCCCTGTACTCGTCAAGCATTGAGAGGAATCGGCCAACATTAGCCTCATCCAGAGGCGCATCAACTTCATCCAACAGGCAGAACGGACTCGGCTTGGACTCGAAAATGGCGAACAGCAGAGCTACGGCTGAAAGCGCTTTCTCGCCGCCACTTAGAAGTGAAATCGACCGATTCTCTTTTCCGGGTGGCCGCACCTTTATTTCGATGCCCGCCTCCAATATGTCCTCTTCTTCCTCTTCCCCGTAATCGAGAATCAGGTCGCCGTTGCCTCCGCCGAAAAGCTTTCTGATCAGAACCTGGAAATTCTGGCGGACCGCTTCAAATGTCTCCCGGAAACTTTCTCGGCTCTTTGTGCTTAATTCGCGTATTATCTCGAGCTCGTGACGTCTTGCCTTTTCCAAATCCTCTTTTTGTTGTTTCAGGAATTCTGCGCGTGTCTCAAGTTCATCCTGCTCGCGGATAGCATCGAGATTTGCGCCGCCCATTCTCTCAACTTTTTTGCGCAGTTCGTCGGTGCGTTCGGCCACTTCGTCCCAGTTTGTCTCATCACTGTCAGCCATTGCCAGGGCTTCATCTCGAAGCTCAACAGCTTCTTCGAGCGGAACAACACGGGGGCCTTGATCTTCCTGCTTTTCTTCCTCAGAATTCTCCTGCTTGGCCTGGGCATACCACTGCGCCACCTTCTCGCCCGGAGCTTCCGGTTCAGCTTCGTAAAATTCTTCGATTTCGGCTTCCGTAAACAGCGGAGTCTCACGCCACTGTTCCGGTTCCAGCTCCACAGCTTCAAGATGGATCCCACATTCCTCAGCTGTTCTTTCTGCAAGACTATCCAGGCGCAGATTGACCTCGCTTTCCTTGAGTTGCAGTTCCTGGACCGCTTGATCCGCTTTATTTTGTTTTCTGCGGACCTCTTCAACACGTTCTTTCAAGTCCGAGATCTCGCGCGCGGTTTCTTCGGCTTTCCGCGACTTTTGCTCAAGGACTGCCTCGAGTTCTTCCTTCTGATGTTCCAGTTCCGCCCGTGTCTTTTTCGCTTCTTGTATCTTCTCTTCGGCCTGATGTTGTTGCTGAAGGCTGCTATCCTGCTGTCGGCCGATACGCTCTCTTTCGTTTTGCCGTTGTGACAATTCTCCCTGGAGCCTACGGGCCATTGCGCGCCGACTGTTCAGTTGCTCTTCGATCCGACCGATCTCACTGCGCACCGCGTTCAATTGTTCGGTTACCGACTGCCGCTCTTCGCGTTGTTCGCGAGCATTGACTTGAAGTTTCTCCAGCTCTTCTTGCTTTCTCTCGGATTTGCGCTGCAGCTGGGAACGTTCTTCGCGTGCCGTCCGCGCACGTTTCTTGCTACCGGCAATCTGTTCGCACAACGATTCGGCTTCGCTCCTGATCAGCCCGAGCTCCTCATTTCGCTGTTCGCTTTTACTTGTAAGAATCGAGTGCTTATTGCGCAGTTCGCTTTCTGTCCCGCTTACTTTTTCTTTTCGGGCAACCAGATTGCTTCTGCGTTTTTGGAACTGTTGGATGCGTTGCGATCGCCTCTCCCCTTCCTCAGAAAGGTCATCGAGACGCCGATTGAGTTCAGCAATTTCCTCATCCAATTCGGCCAGTTCACTGCGTCGGCTGATCAGACTTCCGGTTTCGGGCTCCCCGGCCGACCATACGCCTGAAGGTTCGAAACAATCTCCCGACCTGGTCACCAATTTGACCCCTTCGGGCAGTCCATTTTCGACCAGCTGAAGGGCCGTCTCCGTATCGTCAACCACAAAGCTATTCCCGAGCAATTTCTCGACCGCGGGTGCGATACGGGAAGGAAACTGGAGAAGATCAATCAATGCTTCCGCTCCATCAAGCGAGCATCTCGGTTCCTCGCGCTTATCAATACTTTCCAGGGCCAGGACTTCCGCCCGGCCTTTTTGGCCCTCCCGAAGAGTGCGCAATCCCAGCCGGGCTTGATCGCGCGAGTCGAGTATGATGGCCTCCACCCGTGATCCGAGAGCAGCTTCTACGGCAAGCGCATCCTTTGTGGACACCTCCAGCAGATTAGCGAGCATACCGGGAGCGCCGTAAAACTCTGAATCTTCGTTCTCGATCTCTTCCAGAAGGACCTGAACTCCGCTTCCTATACCCTCGGCACGGGCTTGGAGATCTTCAAGCACCTGTCTGCGGCTCAGTTTTCCCCGGATGTCCGCTTTTAATTCGGTGATCCGGTCCGTCAACGTCTCCATTTCCCCGGTTTCTCGCTCCAGCTCATTTTGAACAATCTCAATTTGTCGGTTCAGCTGCTGGAGTTCTCCGGAGACGTCTTCCAACTCCTTTTTGGCAATCAGACGCTTTTCATCGATATCTTCGCAACGTTTTTCCAGATCTTTTTCGCGGCTGTTCTGTCGTTGAAGCCTGTTTTCCAGCGTTTCGATTTCGGCTTCAAGCATGCTAATTTCGCTCTGGAGTTGAGAATCCTGGTGGAGCAGATTGAAAACCGTTTTCTTATCTCGATCGATCCTGTCTTCCAGCTCTTCGCACTCTTGCCCCTGTTTTCGCATGCTGTTTTCAAGACGTTCGCACTCCGATCGCCGTGCTTCTAATTTCTCCTGCCCGCTTTGCAGTTTTTCGTTTGTTTGCTGAAGTTCTTTTTGAACCCTTTCAATATCGGACTCCGCTTCCTGCAGCCGTTCTGCAAGTTCCTCCCGCCGTTCCTGGAGCTCTTGCCTCCGATTTTCATTGATCTCGATTTCTTTGCCCATGCTGTACTGGCGGGCGCCGAGGCGCGAGAGCTTATCGTCGGTCTCAGAGACTTCCCCGCGGACATGCTCCAACAGCTCTTCGGCCTCAGCCAGTTTTTGGCGGATGGATTCCGCTTCCTCAGTTAGTGCCCGGCACCGTTCATCCCGGTCCTGTTTTTCGCTTTTGAGTTCATTTTGTTCTCGGATAAGTTCCCGGCGCTTATGTACGGCCAGTCCAAATCGCAGGCCGCTGAGTTCATCTTTATAGCGTTTGAACCGCCGGGCTTTACGGGCCTGCCGGCGCACACTTCGCAGTTGCCGATCCAGTTCTTCGATAATATCAGTAACTCGTTGGAGATTGCCTTTAACGCGTTCCAGCTTTCGTTCAGCGGTTTTTTTCTGGTCCAGGTATCGGTTGATTCCGGCCGCTTCCTCAAGCACTTCTCGTCGTTCGCTTGAACTGGCCTGAAGCAACAGATCCACCTGACCCTGCTCGATAAAACTGTAGGCGCTAACTCCCACGCCTGTATCCATGAAGAGAGCCCTGATATCTTTCAGGCGGCATGCTTCATCGTTCAGGAAATAATCACTTTCCCCCGATCTGTAACACCGACGAGTTATACAGACCTCTTCGTAGTCAGTCGGCAAACTGCCATCGTCGTTCTCCAACGTAAGGCGCACTTCGGCCGATCCCAGAGCCCGACGGGCCGACGACCCATTGAAAATCATGTCGGCCATTTCGTTTCCTCGGAGCTTCTGCGCACTCCGCTCGCCGAGCACCCATTTGAGCGCATCTACTACGTTACTCTTGCCGGAACCGTTCGGCCCTACAAGACCTGTCAGTGTTTCCTCAAATTCAAAAACCGTTTTATCGGCGAAGGATTTGAAGCCGATCAACTCCAATTTCTTCAGCTTCATCTGGCCCTCATATTCTTATTGCAAAAAAACTCCCCAGGGGGAGAAGAACCTGTAAAGTCGGGCTGCGTGGCGAAAAGCCACTGCATGAATGGCATGATAAGAAAAAACCAGCGCCAAAATCCACCCGGGACATATTCTCACTTTGCGCCTACATCTGCCTTCTGCTGAAAACGACTGACGGGACAGAATTTGTGCCGATAGCCTTATGCATTTAACCGATTGTTTTAAAAGACTTTATGACACTAATAGCCGAGCACCTTTTTGCTTCGCTATCGACATTACGTAACCGCCAAGATGAACCTGAGGAACAAAGAAGGGCAAAAAGATTGGAGTAAAATATACGAGAAAATACCCCGCGGGGGGGCAAAAACGCGCACACCGGCCGAAACGTCGTTCCAGCGCATTCAGGGTTTTTCAGTCACTCGGCCGCCGCTTGGGCACCGCGGGCAACAAGTCCACGTTCCCGTCCCCGCACGAGGACCTGTTCTGCCCCGCCCCGTGCAAGCCTTTCCATTTCATCCATTTCTTCGGGCATAAATGGCATCACGTCGTGAAGCGCGGTATCCAGACAGTGAGCCGGCTCAAAATTCTGTAGGGCCATCACATCGGCGCCTTTCAAAGCGGGCGCAATTTTTGCGACCTCTTCTTTGCCCACCAGGCCCGGAACGACCGTTGTACGGAACTCGTGGGGAAGTCCGCTGTCGATAATTGTCTTGATCGATGTCTTAAGCGCCTCAACATCGACTTCACGGCCCGCAACCTTTTCGTAAGAAACGGGGGCAAGCGGAGCTTTGACATCCATTGTGATCCGCTGGACCCAGCGTTCTGCAATAATTTTCTTGACCCATTTGGGCTGGGTGCCATTTGTCTCAAGCATAACATCGAGTCCGGTGTCACGAACATCCCGCATCAGATCAATAAGTTCCTCTTCATAAAGTGTGGGTTCTCCGCCGGTTATAACGGCGCCGTCGAGCCAGCCCTTTTGTCGACGCATATAATCGAGGAGATCTTTTCGATTGAGGCTTTCAAGTTCATTGGGCTTGAGAAGGTGTTGTGCGTGGCAGTAATGGCACCTCAGATTACAATACGGCAAGAACAAAACACAGGTGAGTTTGCCCTGCCATTCCAGCAGACTGTTTTCGATAAAACCCTTGATTTCCATGACCGAAACCGATTCCGTATCAGAATGTTTGCACCGTGGGAACCCGCGCGGCTGAGAAATGCCGCGATATCAGTTCAAAAGGGGAAAGCCCCGGTGGCTTGAGCTTTCCCCGGAAAAGAATTTGACAATTTCAAGCCGCTGCATTTTGATCTTCACTATCCGCCACTACAGCTTGCAATTCCGAACTCGGGGGAGCCTGACCGTCCCATCGGGCAGCCACCTCCCAATCGTCTTTCATCACAAGTACGCTGGGGATATCGAAGACTTCGAAAAAATCTCCTTCTGCTGCGGCTGATTCATCGGATTCCATATCCATAAAAATAACATCGTGTTCGTCCGAGACTTCCCAGCGCTCGAGAAAATGTTCAACTTTTTTTGTCGCACTTTTGCAGAGTTTGCAACCCTTTTTACCGTATACATGAATGATCATTCTATCTTGCCTCCTCTTGTTCAGATCTCCAGATATTCTGCCCACTGTAACGGGCACTTAACCGGATAAGAACCGTTTTCTAATTCTCTATCCACTCAAACTGACGCTGTAATTACCTTTTTGACGATCTTTCAGCTCACCGTGTTTGGATTTGTTCCAGTTATTGACCCGGCTAAAGTAACCGACGATCCGGGTCAGCCCGTGAACATCCGAGCTGCCACAGGCTCCACAGGTTGCCTGCAACCCGGGAGTCTGTTTGTGGCATTCATGGCAGACGGTGAATTCCGGGCTTATGGTCAACTGGGCGGCCTGGGTTTTCTGAAACGTCTTTTCAACCAAATTGAGAATGCTGAGTGCAGGCGGACGTTCCTCGCCGACAAAGGCATGAATTATCGCTCCGCTCTCGATTGCGCGATGGAATTTGCTCTGTTTGCGAATCCTCGTCAGCAAATCCATGGGAGCATCCGCACGCATGTGAATGCTATTGGTATAGTACATCTCGTCGCTCCCTATTTCGCCTTTGACGGTGGCCCGGGCTTCCTCGGGAAATCGCCGCAGGTCAACTTTCGCCAGGCGTCGGGCCGCACTCTCGGCTGGCGACTCTTCGAGCGCAATGCGCATATCGTATTTTTCGCCGAGCTGTTTGGCCTTGAACTGCATATGGCGGACGACATGGAGGCCGCGTCGGACCATTTCCTCGCTTTCATGGAGTTCCTGACCCGAAATATGCTGCAGGCATTCGTTCAATCCCATCAAACCGAGAATATAGGTAGCCTCACTGAGATCGACATACGGTCGGCCATCCTTAGCCGTTTTTCCAATCTGCCAGAGTGGCATCTCGGGCGAACTCATAAGTGTGGAGATGAAAGCCCGTTTCTGGCGATGGGCCTTGACACCCAGCTCGATCATTTCATCGATCTCTCTGTAGAGCCCATCGTAATCGCCTTTATCAACCCGGTAAGCGCATTGCGGGAGGTTGATTGTAACGTTCTGGAATCCGCAGAACCTCATGGTTTCCGGATGGCGGATCATGCGGTCATCCTGAATCACTGTCCGCAAGCGGCAACACGCGCTTAATGTCACCTCATCCCGATCGAAGACGAAATACGGGACACCGTTTTCGCTTGCGATTTTGGCCGTATATTCCAGGATTTCCCTTTGAGCCGGATCGGTGAGCGTATCCTGACTGATATGGAAGTCGCATTTTGGGAAAGCAAAGATATTGCCGTAACGATCCCCCTCGCGCCACACATCAAGCATGGCTTTGCAGAAACGCTGGGCTGTTTTTTCGTAGCTTTTGTAATTTCGCCCCGTGTATTCACCTCCCGGCCCAATAGCCGGAATATCAGCCAGGTAGGATGGCACACCGGTGTGGATATTAAAATCAAGGAAAAGCGTCTGACCGCCCCGGCTGAAAGCATTCTGTGAAGAGCTGAATATCAGGTGTTGGGCCTCCTGTTTCATCTCTTCATAGCTCATCCCTTCGAGGTAAGGGGCGTAGAAGATATTGATATATCCGACACCGAGCGCGCCGGCGTAGTATGCCTGCATCGAGGCCAGGAAGGTGTTCAAATGGCCCGTCAAAGTCCGGGCATGTTTGGCGGGAGCGCTGGAAGAATCGAGATTTTCCAGATCCAATCCATATTTTTTCAGGTATTCCAGCGAGTGGCTGGAGCAGTAGACCCTTGTGGGATAACCCAGATCATGGACGTGAACTTTGCCCAACATATGTGCTTCGGCAATATCATCGCTGAAAACTTCGCTCAGGGCATATTGTTTCAGCGTCGTCTCGGCCACGCTGAGGTTAATTGCCTCCGGATTGTTCTGGGCGATATTCGCGTTTTCGTTGCTCTTCGATTTGATAATCGTGTCGAGGTCATATTTCGGCATCCCGAGCACTTTTTGTTTTTCCAGTCTTCCCGTCAGCCCTCTTTCGAAGAGCTCGTTATCAACCAATTCTCGGATCAGAGACGTTGAGATGCGGGTCATACCGCTATCCAGAACGCGCTTTTCCACGACGCTGGCGACTTCTGCGGCAATATCTTCAGGCAAATCCGCCTCTACTTCGAGAGCTTTGGCAATCCGCGCCTTATCCCATTCCTGCAATTCGTCCTGACTTTGCGTATTTACAAGCAGTGAGATATCCGTTGAATTACTGTTTTTGTCATGCACAGGTTTGCGGACACGCAGAGCTTCGCGGATTCGGCTACGCCGGTCGCGATACAGAATATATGCTTTTGCCGTCCTTGCGTGGCCCATCTCGATCAGAACTTTTTCGACAGTATCCTGGATCTCCTCAATATGGGGAGGCGAATCAGCATAATTTTTTTCCAGGAACATCGTCACCACACCCGCTAATTCCTCAGCCAGGACCCTATCTTCCCCGCCGACGGATTGAGCCGCTTTGAAAATTGCATCGGCTATTTTATCCTGATCGAAAGGAACCAGCCGTCCATCCCGTTTGCGAACGTTTTGGATTTTCGTGCTTGTCTTCATCACATCCTCATCTTTAAGCTCCTCATACGCATCCAACGCCATCTTTATTCTCCTTGGGTCTTTGATTCGACTAGTTATCTTCCATTTCAGCGGCTGGCTCCTCCGCTTTATCGCCATCGGCCAGCATCATATCTGCCTCTTCCACAAAATCACTTACATCTTTGAACTCCCGATAAACGGAAGCAAATCTGATGAAAGCTACCTGATCCATCTCCCGCAAACGCTCCATAACCAGTTCTCCGATCGCATCTGAAGGCACTTCGTTGTCGAAATCCTGGCGCAACTGACGCTCGATTTCATCGACAACCTCTTCGAGACGATCGGTGGAAACGGGACGTTTATGGCAGGCTTTCATCAATCCCGCAAGAAGTTTGCTGCGGGAAAAAGTCTCCCGATTCCCATCCTTCTTTACAATCCTCAGCGGACTTTCTTCCAGCCGTTCGTAAGTGGTGTAACGTCGGCCGCAATTCTGGCATTCCCGTCGTCTTTTTACAGTTGCTCCGTTTGCGCTCGTACGAGAATTTACGACCCTGTCATCATCCTTTTTACAATACGGACATCGCATCAGATTTTACCCCTGTATTCGGACTGGTCCCCGCTGCATAATGGCACTCGGTACTGCGAAGGCGGAAGCATTTTTTTGGGCCTGTTTCCGACCACCTTTTTTTTGCGGTCTCCATCCTTACAATACCCCAGCAGCTGACGACCTGAGAAGGTTTCGCGCCAAAGAACGGGATATACTACATGTGGCACGGTCAATATATTACATGTGCAGATATGCGACGTCAAGGTTTTTTTTTGGATTTTGTTAAATTCGTGCAATTTTTTCTTGTTCAACCTCTGAGGAGCCAGATTTCAGCCACCTGAGCAGGTCCAATTACGGAAAAATTTGAGTTTTTTTGCTTCGCAAAGGAGAAAATAATCGGCGTCCGCGCTACGTTCACTCGGGCAAACCGATTATGGTCCTGAAAATGCCGGCTTTTGAAGCGCTTTTTATGTCCGGATACCCCAAAGCTACATCTCCCAGAGCACCCTCGTAAGCTCGCTCCCGAAAACGATTCGAAATGAATCGGCTCGGGAAATTGTACAGTGCTGAAAGCACTCGCCCGGATTTTACGGATAATTGGGAGCTATTGTTGCCCAATCAGCGTAGAATCTTTATTGAACACCGTTCACAACCCTTCTCAGCCAAAAATCCGGGCTAAAAAAACGGCGCATAAAATCTGACAACTTAAAATCAGTGATCAGCAACGGGGCGAACGCTACGTTGAGAAACGATTGGCTTTAACTGCTTTTTCACAAGGAAGATACAGACATCTTCCGGCACAGTAGCACGGGCCGGAAATTGTGAACACTTCTTGTCGTTGTAAATTCTTACGCCTGAACGGCATGCACCGTTTTATATAGCCTGCATCTGTAACATGCAGGCTATCAGTTCCGCCGGGGAGCAAATCTCTCTGCCTTATTTTGTCCTCTGCAGAAACTGGGCAGCTTCCCGGACATTCTCAGTTGAAGCCGCAAGAAAGACCTGGTCACCTGCCCGCAACTTAATCTTGCCCCGCGGGATAATAAATCGTTCATCGGCTTCACGGTAAACGCCCGCAATCACACATTCCTCCGGGAAACGTTTATTCTGCCCCACTTCACTAACCGCTTTCCCATCAACTCGTCCCCCCTCCGGAATCGTCGCCACCACCACAGAGGCTTCTCCACGTCCGAATGTCGCCACCTGGCGCAACGTGGGATGCTCGATCTCCAGCACCAGTTGATCCACAAAAAGCTGTCCGATATCAAGCGTGCGAGTGACTCCGGCCATTTCGTATGCGCTTTCGTATACGGGATTTCTCATTCTGGCGACAATTCGGGGCACATCTGAGCTTCGAGCGAGAATTGTAAAAGCAAGATTGTCGGCATCACGCGGCAGGGCTCCGATGGCAACTTCAGCCTTTTCAATGCCCGCATCCTGGAGCACTCCGAAATCCGTAGCCGTTCCATGCACGGCGAGAACCCCAACTCGTTGTGTCATTTCCTCACAGACTTCTTTGTCCTGTTCAACCACAACCACGTCGTGGCGGTTCTGGAGTAGTCTCCTCGCCAGGGTTCCACCGACCATTCCTGCTCCGGCAATTACGATGTACATGTTTTCCCTCCTAATTCCATGTGCGGCCGCAGAACAACATGAGTATTGGCAATATTTCCAGTCTTCCGGCCAACATGCCGAAAATGTATGTTATTTTTATGAGGGGAGAGAGTTCCGTCATTTCCTGCACGGAAATATAACAGGGACCGATATTCCCCAGAGCTGAGAACATACCCGAAGCCGAATTTAACGGCCCATGATGGGAAAGAAAAGCCGTAATGCCCGCCCCAATCGCTAAAAGAACGATCCAGCCAAAGAACAGTGCTGCGATCCGCCGTATTTCTTCTTCTTCGATTTGCTCGCCATCGACAAGGAGAAGATTAACCGTACGGCGGCTGTTCACCACCCGTCTCACCTGCCGCCAGATCATCTTCGCGAGAACACCGACCCTCATGACCTTCACCCCGCCCCCCGTCGAACCGACACATCCACCAATGACCATTAGTACCAAAAAGATTTGGCGTGACGCGGCAGGGTATCCGGCAATATTTTTCGTACCGTACCCCGTCGTTGTTCCAATCGAAACAACCTGAAAAAGTGAATGTCGAAAAGCCTCTTCCGGATTCGCAATATCGGATTGGATCCATAGTTCCAGTAAGATCAACGCCGTTGCGCCGAGCAGAATCAGCCACCAGAGTCTGACTTCCAGATTGTCCCAGAGGCTCTTCACATCGCCGGTTACGAGGCGGTAATGCACAAAGAAGTTTGTTCCCCCTAACACCATTCCCAGAATTAAAATATACTCGATCCAGCGGAAGTTGGGGTGCCCGTTCTGCGCGTAATGGGCAATACTTGCGTCGTAGGGAGAGTACCCCCCGGTAGAGAGACAGGTAAAAGAATGTGTAATGGCGTCGAAAACGCTGGAACCTGCGATGACCAGAAGTGACGCAATCAAAAGCGTGAAAGCCCCATAAATCGTCCATAAAATCCGAAGTGTGCGGAACAAACTGGGAGCGGGACGTTTAGAAAATATCTTGTGGCTCTCCGCGCTGAAAAGACGGTGTGATTCCCCCCCGGCTCCGACGACCGTCAGAAAGAACGTCAATATCCCCAGCCCCCCCAACCACTGGATGAGCGCGCGCCAGAAAATGATGCTGTGAGCCATATTGTCCAGCCCGGTCAGCATCGTAATGCCGGTGGTGGTGAACCCACTGACTGTCTCAAAATAGGCGTCGAGATAGCTGACTCTCAGCACGAAACAGAATGGCAAAGCCCCCATCGCTGAAAGCACGATCCAGCCGAGTCCGCAAACCAGCATGGCCCCTCGACGATCGAGCGGCGCGGGCTCACCGTGTCCTGCCAGCATCCATCCTAAAATAACCGTGGCAACGGCCGGGGAGAGATAGTAAATCGGGGGGACTTCCTGGTGACCCGCATATTTGTACATAAAAACGACAATCAGCGGGGTGAACATCAAAAATCCCAGAATCCACAACACCCCCCCCAGATGGCGAACGACCGGCACAAACTGTCGGAATCTCTTGCGCATTCTCGCCGTCAAGTACCGGAAAACGGAGGCTTAAAGCAAAACCGTGCGTCGGGAAAATAGTCCCGTCACATACCTTCGGAATCGCCGTACACTCGCAAGATAACGCGGGAACACAAGTTCGCGCAAGCGAAGCCCCTGAAAGGCGTGCCTTTCTGGAAGCTGCACCTGCCAGAAATTTCCCTCAAAAGTCCCGAACATTACCCTGATGGGTCATTTCGACGAAAATCGGTTCCAGAACCGTGGTCATTGCCCCGCCAAAAATTGTCGAACACTGCTTTTTGAAGGCTTCAAATGCCTCTTTGACCTCAGCTCTTTCCTGGTTGCCGTAGGGCAGGTTCTCACCCACGCGACACGGACCTTCATGGCCGTGATCGTGTATAAATCGAGAAAACACAGGTTTTATTCGCACTTTAACGGTTTGCGGATGAAGCACCTCAGGCACCATATCTTTCACTCCTTTTTCGCAATCGGGTGATTTTCAATCACGCAGGCGTAGAGTCGTATAATTATGGAAGCGTTTGCGAGCTCCAGCTCTGGCAAGCGACCACCATCGAACAAAAATCCACTCATTTTAGAGCAAACTTTTATCTCTCAGTTCAACACGTACTCTTATCGGATTTGTCTTTTTCTTGCCGGACCGAAAACAGCGACATCGCTATATCTTTTTCTTCTCAAACAAAGCAAAAAGCAGGAGAAAAAGCACAACGAGTACGGGAATAACAAACCAGGGCGAAATCGCGAGGGCGCCCGGCAGCGTAACCTTGCCGTATGTCCCCCAGGTCAGCACGCTTTGCTTCATGGCGGGATAAATTTCTGCGTAAATTGCAGCTCCCACCAGCATGCCGAGTATCGCCCAAACGGCATGCCAGCGGCCCTCTCCCACGGCGCCGACCGAAGTGCCAGGACAGTAGCCCATGACAGCCCACCCTGCGCCAAACAAAAGACCGCCGATAATGTTGGCTCCAACGTATGCAGCCTTCACTTTTAACTCTACAACGCCGGCACTCACGAGCAAATTGATGCCGATCATTCCGACGATAATTGCCGACAGCATAAACTTAAGGATAGTCATATCCTTGAGCAACATCGCGCCGACCTGTTTCTCGAAACGCAGCACGCGTCCCTGCTGCAGCAAAGCACCAAACACGACTCCCGTTACAAGACCAAGAAGTAACTCAGTCATTTTGCCTCTCCTCCCTTCCTGACCTGTAGATAAGATTCGCCACAACCACACCTGCTCCGAAAAATCCCGCCATCGCGATGAACCCACTGATCGACAATTGCATTAAGCCGCTGAGTCCGTGGCCGCTGGGACAACCACCGGCCAAACGCGCCCCGATCATGCTTACAATGCCGCCAAGGAACGCCCCGATTGCCCGGACAGCGACCTTGTTGCCGAACCTGTCTGACCAAATCGGCGGAACTTTCTCCGGCTTGAAACTTCTGTCGATCAGTGAGGCCACAAAAGCTCCTATCAGAATTCCAATGACAAGCATGAACTGCCAGTTCACCTCCACCTTTTTCGATTGATAGTAAGCATTGTCCTCAACGTGCTCTTGAGCAACAGTTTTTTCGACGAGCCCCGCTGACCGAACAAATGTTGTCGATGCCCCAAGATACTTCGGTTTACCAAGCATCTTTGTGGACACAAAGACGGATGCAACGGCCAACAAACCGACGAGAGCGCCAGCCACATACGGTCTCCATGATTTTACCTTTACCATCTCCAAACCTCCTTTCTTTTTATCTTGTCCGGATATTCAGTATGAGGATTTGACGCAGTCAATACAAGTGGAGTTTGAACGCTGACCAACCGTTACGCAGAAACTACCGGGGGCCCGATGCTCCGGAGAAAAAACCGAGATAGCTTTTCCTCGGACATTTGGTGGATAACATTCTTCCCAACATCGTCATCGCAGTGATTGTCCAATCCGCGATGGACCGGATATGTGGGTTGCATTACCGAAAATGCCTTCTATCGCATCATCTCTCACCTGCTCTCTACACATCCGCCTCGCATATTTCGTCACCCGTCGCCAGCCTGGCAGACCGCTCCGTTTTCACAGTGAAAAGGGCGCCGAAATCCATTAGACTCTTCCGTTCTGTCAAGAAGGCGAGAGAGGATAGTTCCTGTGATCGTCCGAAATCACTGCAACTCTATTCAGTGGCAAAAATGGAAAAAAGAAAACTGGGAAAAACTGACCTTGAGGTAACACGATTATCTTTCGGAGGACTCTTCGTTTCATCGGTAGGCGGGAAATTCGAACAGGCACGGGAAGCTCTCCTGCGCGGACTCGATCTGGGCGTCAACTATATCGACACGGCCCCGAGTTACGCCAACAGCGAGGAAGTCATCGGAAAGGCCCTGGCCGATGAAGATGTCAAATTCTACCTATCAACGAAGCTTGGCGGCCGCCCGGACCCATTCGAGCCACGTAACAAGGACCACCTGCGACAGAGCCTTGAGGAAAGTCTTCGGCTTCTGGGCCGCGACCATATTGATGTTTTGTTTGTACATGAACCTGATCGGCCCGGGATGTATGACTGGTTCGAGAGCTGGAACCCCGTCGAGGGGCCGGTCTGCGATTTTCTGGAAGAAGTAAAAGACGAAGGTCTTGTGCGGCACACCGGTCTCGGCGGCACAACGGCTTACGAGCTGGCGTACATCATGGAACACGGCACGTTCGATGTCGTTCTCACGGCTTTCAACTACAGCATCCTCTGGCAGGAAGCAAAGCACGGAATCATTCCGACCGCGAAAGAGAAAGGCATGGGGGTAGTAGCCGGTTCTCCCCTGCAACAGGGGTGGTTCGCGCGGCGCTACGATGATATCGTAGAAAACGATCCGCCGCCCTGGCTTTCTCCGCAGCGTCGGGGACAACTGCTTCGGTTGTATTCTCTGCTTGACGAAATCGATATGCCGCTTCCGGAACTGGCGCTCCGTTTTGCGCTTTCAAATCCCGATATCGATACGGTTCTGATGGGCGCCCGCAATACCAGCGAAGTGGAACAGAACGTCCAGTCGGCCGAGGACGGAACACTACCAGACGACATTCTCGCTGCGGTGCAAGAGATCGCCGCCATGGTCCCATTCCGCCCCTGGGAGGAACCCGCCGGATGCCGGCTCCGCGATCCCAATTACCGGGGGACCGGACGAATGCGCTGATTCACCCGATGAGACAAAGGAGCCCCCATGAGAGCTGCTGTTGTACCTGAACATGGCAAACTGGAATTGCAAGAGGTCCCTGAGCCGCAACCGACTCCCTACGATTGCATGGTCGAGATCGACGCCTGTGCAGTATGCACCGGAACCGATACAAACATTATTTTCGGAAATTTCCCGTGGTTGGTCGAACCGCCCTTTATCCTCGGCCACGAATCCACCGGCCTGATTGTTGAACGGGGCGAAAAAGTGGAAAACTTCGAGCTCGGCCAGCGCGTCACACGCGCCGCAGGTATCTTCCCCGGCGAGCGTGTTGAGGGTATCGGAAGTAACTGGGGAGGATTCGCCGAACTGGGACTGGTCCGAGACACCGAAGCCGCCCGAAAGGCTGGAATTGAAGTAACCCCCATGATGGCAAACAGCCGACGCCCTATTCCACCGGACGTCGATCCGGTCAGCGGCGCGCTCTCCGTTAATCTCCGGGAAATACTGTCGGTTGCTACCCGGCTCGATTTTGACGAAAACAGCCGGGTTGTAATCATTGGCTCCGGGTACAACGGCATGTTGTTTTCACTCTACGCCAAACTCTGCGGTGCCGGGAAAATCGTAATGGTCGGCAACTCGGAAAGAGCATTGTTGGCAGAAAAAAGTTTCGGGGCCGACGACCTCACCGATTATCGCCTTCCAAATACCCCGGAAATTGTGGCAGATCTTCTTGATGCCGATCCCACGCTGGTAATCGACGCCGTCGGGAAAGTTCAATCAGTCAAACTCGCCGGACAGTTGCTGGGCTCTGATAGTGCCTTCGGACGTTACGGTTTGCACGAACACGAAGCGATACAGCCTCATCTTGCGGAATTGGAAAACAATTACGAAACAGTCGATCTCAGCACCAACGAAGTGGCCGCCACCGACCGGTGGTATGAACTCTGGGAAGAAGGATTTTACGAGCGAGAAGGCATTTGTGACGGAACCATAAGCCTGGATCAGATCACCGATGCTTTTGAGAAACTCGCCCGCCGCGAGGCTATGAAACTGGTCGTCACAATGTGAAATGTCCGATCAAATGAAATCAAAAATGTTCTGGCTACTGGTGATTTGCGTCGCTCTCCTGCTGCTTCCAGTGCCGGGGTGTATCTTCTACAATGCCTGGGCGGAAAATGTGCTGGAAAAACGCATGGAAAGCCTGGAGCGCAACGAGGACGGCATAATCAAAAGCGCGGAACCAATCCGCATCGAACGGGGCCGGGACCGGGTTTGCCTTCTTTTGCACGGATTCATGAGTTCGCCATCCATCTTCGGCCGGCTCCCCGAGGCACTCGATCACCACGGCTGGGACGTGTGCGCTCCGCTCCTGCCGGGGCACGGCACGAACCCCCGTGAACTCAAGTCCACCACCGCCGAAGACCTGGTCCAAAATCCCGCTTCGACCCTTGCCAAATTGAAAAAAGAATACTCTAACGTCGTAGTCATCGGGATGAGTATCGGAGGGGCTATTGCTGTTCATCTCGCGGCAAAATCCGATTTTGACGGCCTGGTTTTGATTAACCCCTATTTTGCCTCCACATACTGCCTGGCCTACGTCCTGCCGCCTCGATGGTGGCACACCATTCTGGCTCCTTTCCTTAAATGGACCGTTCGGCCAAAACGGGTCTGTCACGTCAATCGCCCGGAAGGGAAAAAAGAGGTCTTCAACTATCGTGTCCTGCCAACCAAAGTCTATGCCGAACTGTTCAAGGTCTCAGACTCAGCAAAGAAAAAGGCCCCGCGGGATATACCCACTCTGATCGCTGTATCAAATGGCGATCATACCGCTTCACCCAGAGCAACCCGCCGATATTTCAAGAACCTTGAAATCACAACCAAAAAACTCCAGGCTTACGATCATTCCGATCACCTGCTGCTCGTCGATAACGACCGAGAAAAAACTATCCAGGACATTGCCAACTTCCTCAGTTCATTGCCGTGCGAGGAGAAATCGCCGTGACCACGCCCGTCTTTAAGCTCGTCACTGACACTCCCCTTCTGGATCTATCTGCCGTTCCCTGGACCCAGCCAAAACGGGTCGTCAAAAGCAACGATATCCCTGAGAACGCCAGAGAAGTCCGCTCCACAATCATGCATCCGTCCGTCATCGAAGCCGGACGATATCTGAACGATCCGCCCGCACGATATCTGATGTACTACGCCCCCCACCACAGTCCTGGAATCGGAGCCGCAGCCAGCGATAAGCTCGAAGGGCCCTGGGAACCTCTCGAAGAAAACCCCATTCTGCACCTCGAGGACTGTGGCGGGATTCATGGTCATATCAGCGGGCCGGATGTCATCTGGATGCCCGAAACCGAAAGGTTCAGAATGTATTTCCATGGATCGGTGCCTGAGGCCGGACAACAATCGGGAGTGGCGGCCAGCGCTGACGGGATCCATTTCGAGACATTGCGCAACGAACCAATCCTCACAAAACCCTATTTAAGAGTCTTCCGAAAAGCGGGCGATTTTTACGGCGTTTGCCGCTTCGGACGGAATCTGGGCCTCGTCCGATCCCCTGACGGATTGACCTGGGAAGAATGGCCGAACGGCCTGTTGCTTGAGACAGGAGAGAAACAGGAGGAGTTTGACCGACTTCGTCACCACTGTCTCTGGATCGAAGGAACTACGCTCTACGTCTTCTACTGCACCTACCGCGACCCCGAATGCCGGCTCGAAACCATACGCGCAGCCGTGATGTCAATCGAAGGCGACTGGCAAAATTGGGATAAACCACAGCGCCTCGGCGATGTCATCCGTCCGGAACTCGAATGGGAAAGCAACAATATCCGGGATCCGTACCTGATCGAGGCGGGAGGAAGACTTTACATGTTCTATGTCGGCGGGAACGAAACTGGCATAAGCCTCGCCATCGCCAAAGACGGCCCCGAAACCTGGTCGCGCTGACCGCCGGCGATGATCGCGTGACACTACTTCGCATTTCCCAACGTTTGTCCGCCTCAAGTCCAGTTTCGCCCGCCGCTGGCGCGCTCAGCTGAACTCGAGTCTCAATCCCCCCGAGCGGGCTGGACTTCAGCCAGCGGCTGGAGTTCAGAACGCGGTGCATAAACCCAACGGTTCACTAACAAAACAGTCAACAATTGACAGCAGGTCACGCAGGGAGATCTATCCTGCTATGAACCATTGCCACGAAACCGCGGATGCCAACCGATGCGCCGTCATAGTAGTGCAAGCATCTTGCTTGCAACTTTTCCGTTATTCTGCCAGAAGAGATCAGGTCAATTATCCGAACTCCATCTGTGACAGGCAGGAGTACCTGTTTAGCCCGGAGATACCCCTTCGTGGGTCATTGCGAGTCCATCGCGAGATGGGCGAAGCAATCTGGTCGTTTTTTCAGCCCAACAGCGAGATTGCCGCGGCGTCCCACAGCGCGGAACGCCTCGCAATGACATGTGAGCGCGGATGGCTGATGTAGGGCACGCTAAATGCATACGCCCTGAAAGGGCAGCATATAACAGCCCGGGGTGCTGAGGGCTGAAAGCCCTCGGAGCCCTGGGATTATGAGTGTGGAGAAAAAAAGTGGGCTGAAGGCCCACCACAAAACGACGAAAGATAACGGCACAACAGCGCCCCCCCAGCAAGGGGGATTCTTGGACAGACGTGCCTGCCATTTAAAATCTCGTTCGCATTGGCATACCCCCTTTCAGGTAGTCCACCGCCACTCGCGATCGCCGCACTCCAGAGCCGGCTGGCGCCGGCGGGGTTCATGCACGACCCGGTGCTGATACGATTGGCCGGCACGGAGCATATTCCGTTCCGGAAAAAACAACAACGACTCCGGGCCTGACGCCCCGGTCCACAGGCTGGAGAGCCTGTGCTACAGGGTTTTTTTAGCCGTCCTGTCTCCTGACTTTCGACCCCTGCGGCCTACCATCTTGACATATGTCATTTCAGGTATACTGGCCCACATTATTACTTTTATGTCAAGAGGAGCCAAATGTCTTACCGTAATTTGAAGTTGGAAGCACTTGATCGTCTCAAAATGAAATCCCGGGAAGGGCAGTTCATCACCGATCTTCGTAATGGTCTGGAGTGTTCTCCCTTTGAAGCCGATATCATCATGGATATGGTCGAGGAAACCTTTTTGCCTCTATGGGATCATACGGCCATTCGGGTTCCTGAAGGTCGAATCTCGCTGATATCGACCACCAGATCGTCAACGAAAATCATAGAGACAAAATCGTTCGTATAGCCAAAAGGTTGTGTGAGCAGGCATATGAGCAAGGAGAGCTTCTCACCAGTGCCGATCTGTCGCTTTTGATTGGATACGACCGTGCCTATATTTCAGGATGTATCGCCGAGGAGGAAAGAAAAACTGGCGAGCTTATTCCACGCCGGGCAAACATTCACGATATGGGCAGTGGTCTTACCCATAAACGAATTATCTGTCTGTATCGATACCGCGATGGTCTCTGCGCCACCGAAATAGCAAAACGCACCAATCATGATGATGAATCAGTCAACAATTACCTCAGTAGTTTCAAACGTGTTCGACATCTTTTGCAGAAAGGCATTTCTGCCGATCAGATTCCTCAAATACTCGGAATGAGCAGCAACCTGGTCCACGAATATATTCATATCTATGAGGAGCTGGAGAATGATGATGCTTGACACACATAAAGAAACATATAAAGCTGTGAGCACCTGTTGGGAGGATAGGGCTCTGCTGAGGAGCAACCTGAGCGCCCGGCAGGAGCTGAAGCATCGGAGGGGGCATCAGTTACAAACGGTGCCCCTTTCACAACCAACCGATGCTTTAGCCCCAAAGCGAAAAACCTGCCGTTTTTCTTTCAGAAGCCAGCTTGGAGCCAAGAACACCTTAAAACGCCACCATTCACCTCTCGTGACATATGTCAACATCTTGTCCCGTGGGTGAAGAAGATTGAGGCGAGGCATTCGCGCGTTCAGCACGACAGGCATCCTACATGGTACAGTGTTTAGCGCGCGTTACACTCATTCATTCAGGTCTACATGTCATTGCGAGGCGTTCCGCGTAACGGGACCGGCGGATCTGCCAGCGGCAATCCGCTCCGCTCCCTCATGCACCGCAAATACGAGGAGTTTCAAACCGGTCCGTCATCGCCAACCGTTCGCTCAGCCGAAATAAGAGCTCATTTTTCCGTTCCTGCGCCGAGGGCTCATGCCAGAGGTTGTTCTGCTCCGCCGGATCCTCAGCCAGGTTGATCAACAGACCCTCATCGAACCCGGCCCAGATCACCAGTTTCCAGTCCCCTTCCACAATGCCCCGCTGACGGCAAAGCGGAGTTTCCCCGTGCCAGTCTTCGTCGTATTCCATCAGAGATGGCTGATGATGCTCTTCCTCGCCGTTCAAAAATGGCAGCAAACTGCCTCCCGGCAGTCCGGGTCGTTCACCTTCTCCCGCCCCACGCTGATCGTGCCAGTCGGCTCCCAGAGCAGCCATCTCTGCAATGGTCGGTGCAAAATCCAGCAGACTTACCGGTGTATCGACATCCTCCCCTTTCACGTCGCTATCGGGAACGCGCCACACAAACGGAACCCGCACGAGTTCCTCCCACGGCCAGGCGCCCTTGTGCAGCAATCCGTGCGATCCCAGATATTCCCCGTGATCGGCCATCAGCATCAGCACGGTGTCATCTTTCAGATCTTCTCGATCGAGCGCGGAGAGCACGCGCCCAATACTCTCATCGATATGGCTGATCATCCCGTAGGTCTGCGCCGTAATCTCCCGCAGCTCCCTCTCATCGCGTATCGCATGGTGGGTCATCCCCTCGCGCACGCGCCGGAGCACCTCAATGGAATCCCCGGTTTCCTGCCAGGTTTTCGCGAGCGACACCTGAGCCGGATCATACATTTCCGAAAAGGGCCGACACGCGGCGTAGGGAAAATGGGGATCGGGGAAACTGCAAAAGAGGAAGAATGGTTGCTCTCCATCGGTTTCCTGCAGAAAATCAATCGTCCGGTCGGCGATCCAGTGGTTGTAATGAAGCTCGGCCGGTAAATCCATCCGCCAGGCCCGTCCTTCCGCCTGGTATGCTTCTGACCGCTGCAGTTTCTTAACGGATTCGGGATATTGCTCTGCCAGCCAGCGTTTGTAATCCCCGAAAATATAGTTCACATGCCCGCCGACGAAATCGACGCTCTGGTAGCCGTAATACGGGTTCGGAAGTTCCTCAATCCTTCCCTCGTCCCAGGCCCCGCCCTCTTCCCATGAATGCCCACCTTCCCTCAACCCACCTCCGCCAAATGGCTGAAGATGAAGTTTGCCGACCGCATGGGTCCGGTAACCTGCTTCCGCCAGAGCTCCGGTGAGGGTCGGGACACTCTCGGGCAGACAGCAACCGTTCGTCAGTAATCCATGCTGACGCGGAGTCTTCCCGGTAATCATACTCGCACGCGAAGGCTGACAGACGGGGTTGTTGACGTACCCTCGGCTGAAGTTGACGCCTTTCTCCGCCAGGGCGTCGACGTTTGGGGTTTTAATTTCTTTGTTTCCGTTACAACCCAGACACGCTGACTGCATCTGGTCGGTACAGAAAATGAGAAAATTCGGTCGTTCTTCAGACATCGATGACCTCACTTTTCAATCCATTTCAATTTCAACTTCGTGGTGGTTCTGTTCATTTCCCGGAAAGTCCGGCCGACGAATCCTTCGGAGCGGAGTGACAACATTTTTGTTTCCCCCGGAGCCAGGGGAATGTCGATTTCTTCAGGGATGGGCCAGGGCCGCAGTGATAGGGCTGGAACTGTAGGCCCGGGCCAGCCGCATGTGCGGAGCCGTTCCCCAGTGATAGCCGCTCCCGATGCTGTTCGATGCTCCGACTGCGTTTGCCTCCGTCACCATCTCCGTGCCGTGAAACGTGTCCGGGTTCTGCGTCGCCGCTTTGTAGAAATAGTCAGCCATACCTTCGGGCGAGGTCATGCCGCCGACCGAAAGGCCCCGTCGATCGATCGGGGCGTGGTAGCTCTGATCGTGATAGATACCCTGCGCGCCGAAATCCTGACAGTACTCGTTCACCCACCCCAGTATCCACTGTTGCCAGCCAGGATGGCCGAGATGATGCTGATCGACGTATTTCACGACGGTGTCGGAATCTTTCTGAAACACCAGGCGAGTGTTGGCTTTGGTGTGCAGTTTTCGCGCCTTCTTTTCCCGCTTGGGATTTGTCATCTCTTTCTCGGGAGCAAACGGGCCCCACATGATCATCGGCTGCAGATATGCCATTCCGTATGTGCCGGCTTTTTCCCAATTTTTCACGTCTTCAGCGAAACCGTCGTAAGGCGTATTATCGGCGTGATTATGATCAAAACCTTCCCTGCGAACGCAGGTGAGAAAAGCAGCCGCGCGTCCCTGCCAGGGCTTAACATAACGTAGAAAATTATTCAGCCATTTTCCCTGGGGTCCGGCAACGGAAGCGATAACAGAGATGCGTTTTGAAAAGTCCGGTCGCGGAGCCATTTTGACGTTCTCATCGCGCCATTTTCGATAGCGCGCTGCCGCCTGAGCCCAGCTCTTATCAAACGCCTGGATCCGCCATGGTACCGCGGATTTCGCCTTTTTCAGATCTTCGAAAGGCGGGACGTTCATCATTGAGAGACTGAAAGAAAGCCCCTCGTCATTCTTCAGATACATCAGGTGTTTGTAGTAGCGAAGTTTCTGGTCCTGTGTCCAGATCGCGAAAGCTCCCGTCTTCCAGCCGTTGAATGCCACCAGGCCATACTGCCAGTAGTCAGGCCACTGGTTCATCCAGAGCACTTCGCCCGTGTTCTCGCGGGTAATTTGGAGCCCATCGGTGATCGGCGCCTCGGCCGTGACGGCCGGTGCCAGTGGCGCCAGGGTGAGGTTGGCAGCATAAACGCCCGGTTGCCGGGACTGTCCGCCGGGGGTGACCAACAAATGCCCCGTATCCTCTTCGACCTGCAGCAACAGACTGAACGTTTCGTCCTCGAACCGTTTATTCCCATCAGTCAGTCCCGTGTAGATCAGCTTCGCCCCCCCATCCGTTTTTTCGAAAGCGAAACGGCTTTTGTCATCGGGGTAATGCTGGTTGGGCAGGTACAGATCGTTCGGATGTTCCCACCAGGGCCAGTGGTAGAGTTTTTTCGCCCTTTTCCGTGCCGTCTCGCCATACTGCGACCCCAGGCCGGATGGCAGATGGGCAACGGTTTCTGACAAATCTGCTTCTGAATCGAGATACTGCTCCCGTGTCAGTTTGTTGAACATGCTCACCAGAACACCGTTCCGGAACTCGATGCGGTATTTTGGTGTTTCTACGGTGGCGCCCCTTTCTGTCGGGGTGATATTCCCCTGCGCCGTCAGGGCTAAACACAGGACTCCGATGCCCACAATTAGGATCGGTTTCATCACAGGGTTACTTCGTTTGCGCATAGTTTGCCTCGGAATTTTAAGCGAATCAGATATCACTCACGCCGGCCAGATTTTGCGTCCGCCCCCAGGCGGAGTGATCTCATTGATTTCATCCAATTCCTCGTCTGCCAGAGGGGGCAAATGCATCGCACGGGTGTTTTTCTTCACCTGTTTTTTTGTTTTTGCACCGGGTATGACGGTCGTCACCGCAGGGTGGGACAGGACGAACTGAAGTGACAGTTGGGCCAAACTACGATCCTGGGCCAGCGGTTTGAATTTCTCAACTTTCTCCAGGTCCTCCAAAAATGTCGCGCGTTGTTCGGGGTCATTCTGCCACTTCTACCGGAAATCACCATCTTCGAATTCCGTGTAGCGAATCGATTATTCCCACGGCGCAGGATCGGGGAAGATCTTCAATCTTTGCCGATCCTCGGACAGACCGCGCGGACCCGTTCAGGTACATCGCCACTGTGTAGCGTCAAAATAAGACGCCTACTAATTCAAGCGGTCCATTTCCGCAAATGCATTCCGCACAATCTCGATTTCTTCAGCATAACGGGGATGGGGGCGGAAATCAGGCAGTTGACCCCACGCGTAGCCGAAAAAATCGCAGCCTTCTTCATACCACCGCCGCCAGGATGCGGGATCGCACTCCCCTTCCTGGGTCCGCCCCGTGATTGTCGTCATCACGCGCTGTTCGGGCCGCCGGATCTCCAGCAACCAGTCCATCACATCGGGCCGACTGCATTCCGCAAAAAGCCCGTCGCTCTCCTCAAGCATCGGATGACCGATCCAGATTTCCTCAGCCGGTTCCCGGTACGGAACATTGAACATAATTTTTGTCTCCGGGCTGACCGCCCGAACGGCCGTCTGAATCCGACGGAATTGTTCGGTCAGAACTGTGCGTTTGTACTTCATCTGTTCGGCCGGGGAAATCTCAGCCGTTGTCTCCGGCATCGCGCGTCCAATTATGCGTTCAAACGGTTCCCGGGCGTACTCCGCAGGGACGACAGGATCAATGTTCGGCGTAAGTCCACCGTAACCGAACCAATCGAAAAGAAGCCAGTCGACGGGGTACATTTCCAGGAATTCTTGCATCCGAGCGCACAAAAGATCGGTCCAACCCGATTCCGGCGCGAGAAAACCAAACGAACACCATCCATCGCTCCCCCCCGGTTCGGTCCAAGCCCGGCTTCCCGGAACGACCCAATCCTGTCGATGGTTACTCATCACCAGGTCCGCACCGACACAGAAATACGACCAGACAGGCACCTCAGCCGCTCGGGCCAGTTCGTACAAACGCGGGAAAAGTTGGCTCCCCGGCCCCGGCGCCACCGGCCCGAGTTTGCTCGGATAGAGGGCCGTGCCCCCGAACAAATACGCCTGGCAGTACATTACATTCGTACCGAACTCCATGTGCCAGTCGAAGTATTCTTTCGGATCGATGAATGCCCAATCGTGCGGCGCGGCCGGGCGTTGGTGAGGATCGGCCGCCCAGTTGAGATCGCAGTGCATTAGTTTAACGGGTTTATGAGCCACGGGTAATTTCTTCTATTTGCAAAAGGCAAGTACTGATCAGGAACGGGCCACTACCACAATACGTCCACAAAAGAACTTCAGCAAGCAGGCTGGGCTTCAGCGCCGTTCTGCGGGGCTGGAGTTCAGCATGCGGCACAATAAAGCATGATGTCAGAATGTTCTGAATATCGCCACCCTCAGAAAAATAAGGGCAGTAAATGAAAGCGGCGCTATCGCGCGCGCACTCCTACACGTATTATCGTACCTGTTTAGCCTCGCGCAGTGGCTAACTGCGGGACTTTTGTGTTGAGTCCCATGCTGTGGGCGACAAAATCCATAAAAGAACGGCCCTGCTGTTGGCAGGTCGCTGCTATAGTGGCCAAGATTTGCCATGTGCGACGACCTCTGTCGGTCTTATTACCACATGAAACCTTGCGCGCGATCACTGCCGGCCGGAGCTGACTCTCTGCCAGATTGTTTGTGGCCGGCACTTCCCCGTATCTTCTTCCCTTACCACCGGGTTTATGCCGGTGGGAGGGTACCTCTGCACTACATGCGGATCGGCAAAAACCTCCGCCACCACCGGGCCTGTCCGGTGGAGCGATGCTTTTCGGTCTCCGAACATGAGGTACGGCCCCACCGACACGAGGACGCGTTTAGCCTACACAGGCCGTCATTGCGAGGAGCGACAGCGACGAAGCAATCTCGTCGTTTTCCCAGCCCAACAACGAGATTGCCGCGGATGCCTCCGGCATCCTCGCAATGACCCAAGAAGCGGTATTTCTTGGCCAAACGCGTGCGCGTCATGAGCCCGGTTAGCCCGCCAGAGGCGGGCGTTTCAGAGTTAGCCCGGGGTGAGTAAGGCCACTTGTGGCCGTGCGAACCCCGGGGGTAAAGCAAGTCCATCAACCGCGGATCGCCTCGCCGGAGGCGAGAGCCGCAACCTTCGATGGCCCCGGCCCTCGACGGTTGCGACCACGAACGTAGTTCGTGCGATCCGCTCCATTAGCAGACCCTCATCAACCCCGGACTCCCCCGCTCCGCGGGGAAGTCCGGGGCTACTTCTGAAGCGCCCGCGTTGCGGGCTTAAATACTGCCGGGCCGTTGGCGCCACTTCAAGGGCTGAAAATCCTCGAAACCCTGGGATTATGGGGGGGCGGAAAAAATAGTGGGATGCAGGCCCGCCACAAATTTCCACCGAACACCAATCCGGGTCTGACGATCCGGCCCACAGGCTGGAGAGCCTGTGCCACGGTCCTTCCAAAACTTCAAAACAGGTAAAACCCGTCGTCATTTTCGTCTCAGTTCGCGAAGCTCATCCCACGGAATGACGTTGCAACGCTCGGCCCAGGCTTCATATGACTCTTTTAAATCCTCGACGAGTCCCGGCTTTTCGGCCGCAAGATCGTTCATTTCGGTCCGATCGGCCTTCATATCATACAGTTCCCAATCCTGCGGATATTCTTTGACGAGTTTCCATTTGCCGCGGCGGATGGCGCAGTTGCCTTCATGCTCCCAGCACAGATCATGGTCGGGCATATCGTCGTTCTCGAACGTGGGGACGAGGCTTTCCCCTTCCATCGGCGGGATCTGATGCCCGTCGTATTCATCCGGGTAATCCGCCCCCGTCACATCCACAATCGTGGACATGATGTGCGGCAACTGGGCGGGCTGATGCCGAAATTCATCCCGGGACGTGATTCCCTGCGGCCAGTGCACGATGAAAGGCGTCGCAATTCCGCCTTCGTGCACCCAGTGTTTGTACTTCCGAAAAGGACTGTCGGAGACGTTAGCCCACGGAACGCCGTAACTCTGGTAGGTATCATCCGGCCCGGGCATAACCGAAGGGTTGTTTCCGAGTTGCACATCCTGACCATCCCGTGTCTTCTGGCCCTGGAGGAAACCCCAACTGGACGTCAGCTCTTCGGCACATCCTCCGTTATCCGCGAGGAACATGAGCAGCGTGTTGTCCAGTTGTCCGGTCACTTCAAGGGCCTCGTGAACCCGTCCAATCCCCTGATCCATCCGGTCGATCTGCGCGGCGTAGACTTCCATCCGTCGGACCTGCCACTCTTTATTGTCAGCCTCTTCCCACGGCAGTTGGGAAGGATCCCGCTCGGTCAGTTCCCACTCGGGATCAAGGATCCCCATCTCGACCATCCGCTGGCGGCGTTCTTCGCGGAGTTTATCCCATCCTCTATCGAACCGTCCTTTATACTTTTCGATATCCTCCTCATACGCATGGAGCGGCCAGTGAGGGGCGGTGTAGGCAAGGTATTGGAAAAACGGTTTTTCGGAATCTGCTGCCGCGTGCTCTTTGATCTGGCGCACGGCTTCGTCGCTGATCGTATCAGTCAGGTAATACTCTTCACCGGTGGGCTCAATGCGTTCGTTGTTCCGGGTTAGCGTATGAGGGTTAAAGTAACTCGCCGCGCCCGTTATGATGCCGTAATAATCGTCAAAACCGCGCTGACACGGCCAGTTGCCCGGATTCTGGCA
This sequence comes from Candidatus Brocadiia bacterium, assembly GCA_046538485.1. Taxonomy (GTDB): domain Bacteria; phylum Planctomycetota; class Brocadiia; order SM23-32; family SM23-32; genus JBKHIT01. The sequence goes on from JBKHIT010000001.1 coordinate 120,716, forward strand.
GTCTCGTGCGACGTGCCATTTCCCCGACATATAGGTAGCATAGCCCGAAGAACCGAGCACCTCCGCAATCGTCACGGCATCCCGGCTCAAGTTCCCCCGATACCCATCAATACCATCATCGCCCGTCATGTGGCCGACGTCAGCCTGATGCGGATGCAGACCTGTCAGCAAGCTGGCCCGTGAGGGACAGCATCGGGCGGTGTTGTAGAACTGCGTGTAGCGCAACCCTCCTTCGGCGAGTGAATCGAGGTTCTGTGTCTCGACCTCTCCCCCATAACAACCGATGTCAGAATAGCCCATATCGTCGTTGAGAATGACAATCACATTTGGTCGTTCCGACATTTTCTAACTCCTTGTGGTGTTAAATCCAGCAGCCGGTATACCCGCCTGGTAGTTCAGGTTCCCGCGGACGTTCAACTACGATTCAAAACGGTACCGCACACCCGTCGGATTCTCAAGAGCATTGTTTGTGACGAGGACTTTGCGCTGTCGGTCATTTCCCTGTTTGACAGCACTGGACTGGCTTGAGATTACCACCGACTCCCGAACAGAGCCGGGCGCAAATCCCTCAAGTTTCCTTCGGAAAAGTCTTTACAGGTTGTTGTAACATAAACCTCATGTCTGGTGTCAATCATTCTGTGAGCTTGCAACTCCGCTTCTCGACCGCGTATCCTGCAGACTCGAGTTCAGCTGAGTCCGCTCAGGCGGACGAAGGGGGACTTGAGGCGGACAAATGCCGTGAAATGCCAGGTAGCTGTAGGTCCGCATCGCCGAGGCGGATCTCCCTGAACCCGAGTCTTCATGGACTGTGCTTCTGAGCTTCCAGTCCGGGAGGCGCGTAACGCTATTCTACGATGACCTGCCGGTAATCGTGACGGGGCACGGGTACGGTCAGGACGCCTTTGCCATTATGCTGAATCTCGCCCAGGCTGTCGGCGGACGAGAAGACGTTTCGTCCTCGTCCCACACTGGTCCCCACCTCGGCATCCTTGATCGTCCATTTTGCGGGACTGTCCAGTCCGAGTTTATTGGGATCGAGCACGACGCGGGCGTTTGTCTTCTCACCCCAGTTCACTACTGCCACCAGCACTTTGCCCGGCCGTTTCCAAACCGCCAGATAGACGTCTTCTGTGTCACACCGGGCTCCCGTATCCTCTTCCCAGTAGCCGATGAACTCGACATCGTCGGCTTCGATGCCGAAGCGATCCCGGCCGATCCAGAGCGGCTGGTTTTTGCCGTTGGCGTTCCCCGAGGGCAGGCCGTCATGCAAAATGATCGCTCCGCTGTAGGCCCGCATGGCTTTGACCAACCTTGCGGTGTCCCATTTTCCCTGGTATTCGTGCATGAAATTAATCGCCGTCCCCCACTGACCGGGGTAATCCACGCGGAGGCGTTCGAGGCTCCAGAAATCCATGAAATCTTTGCCCATCTCCGGGTAGATCACGTGGTGCTCGCCGTCGTAGGCAATGTCCGCCGCGCCCACCCAGGGAATGATCATGTTGTTGGTCATGTGAAGCACGATTTTGTTGTGTTTGCCCTGCTCGGCAAACGCCGCCCGCATGCGCAGGAAATACCGCCGCGTCGAGAACATCTGGTAGGTCGGCTGAATCCGCCCGTCGGGCAATCGGTAGCCGCGCCCGGCCTCGATGTTATCGCAGACCACCGGACGCATGTTATCGACGTAATACCCGTCGATCCCGGTCGCGCGGCACCACTCCGCGTAGTTATGGACGAAATAATCGTTAACGGTTTTGCCGTAGTATAGGCAATCGCTGATGGAGGTCCGCCACTGGTCGCCGAAATATTTCACCTCCGGCACCAGATGACCGGGGAGTTTCTTATGGATGAAATACGGGACGGCGTTGGCGCGGTACTTGCTGAACCCGAAAATATAGGAATTCTTGCCCTTATGCCGCTGTTCAACCATCTTTTTGCATTTTTTGATGTCACGGCAGTACGGGATCGCGTTCCAGATCGTGCTCCCACACTGGGCCCAATCCTTGAAGGTGTCTCCGCACCACCAGGAATCCATGCGCCATTTATCGTGCATGGGTTTGACCGGTGAAGCCTGAAATGCAAACACAATTTCCCGGGGTTTCTCAATGCGGAACTCCTCGCTGATCAGGTTCAGCGCGAAATCCACGCGTTTCCCGCTCATCCGCCGGATCTCGATCGCCGGCGTCTCATCGTTCGGCACCCAGCCTTCGTCGCTGTCAGCAAACCAGCAAAGGCCTCCTTTCGTCGAACCTACCCAGACATACGGGATGAACGAACCGGCGCGCATCGGCTGGCTGTCGACCTTCCGGCTGGTCCAGACAACACCTTTCTCATCCCGGGGTAAAAATCCGTAGTTAAATCCGGTCCGGATGCCGCTTCCGGCCGCGTGGACATAATTCGCCGTCTCACCGGTGAGAAGCACAATTACTTCCAGCGATCTGACCGAAACCGGTGATTTGGGGGCGAGCTGAAGGCTGATCTTATACATCCCGTCGAACTCAACTTTGACCTGTGATCGCACCTCGATCGAACCCAGTTTGCCGACATACTCGACAGTTTTGCGGTGGTCTTTGTTGAACGTGACCTTTCCTTTCGTTTCCGCCGGTTTCAGACGCAGCGTTTGCCCATCAGCCGTCTCGGCAAGAAGCTCGGCGGGCGCGGCCAAAAGCCGTGTTCCGCGCGTTACGATCTGCTCCGGGAGACCGCCCGCGCCGACTTTCATCGTGCGGCCCCAGACACCAAACTCGTTCCCCTCAAAAGTCACCGGTTCCCAGGGGGAGATGACTTTCTCGATGTTCCCGTGTTCGGTGTTCCACCAGTCGAAAGCCTTCGCATGGTCTTTTTTGGAAAATTTGTTTGCTTCCGACAGAATTTTCTCTCCGTTTTTGCCCAGACAGGTAATCTTCGTCGTATATTCCCCGCACGGAACGTCCCCGAGCTGCAAAACGCCCTCGACGTACGCCAGCTCGTCGATTTTCAGAAACGTCTGGCCGAGCTCTTTGCCGTTTTCATCGAACACCTGGACTTTCACCATGTCGATCGTATCCCGTGCGTCGTAATTGATGAAATCGCCGGTGATGCGGACGTAGTTGTGGACGGGGTTGAACCGCGGGGACACTTTCACGACATCGCCCCGATCGTTCAATTCTTTGGGCATTCGTTTGCGGAAACCGAACTGACGTTGCGCGCACCAATCGAGCAAAGTGCTGCCATCCTCCGAGGTGACAGTGATTCGGAAATACCCTTTGCCCGGCTGGTCCAGGTTCATCATCGGCTTCAATGTCGAAAATTGCCCTTTTTTGACTTTAAGTTTGCCGCTTTTGTTAACTCCGCCGTCCGAGACGAACTTCCAGTTGACGGTCGTGTCTTTCTGCCCGTAGGCGGCGAGTTTGAGTCCGAGTTGTTTTTTCTCAGGATCGCCGACCGAAAGCAGGTGAACGGCCGGGGCTTTTTTGGACAGAACGTATTTCGAATGCGTCTCAAGCACCGAGAAACTGCTGGTCCCTTCGAAAGAATTCTGCTCCCAGGGACGTTTGTAGTTGCGTGCGATAAGGCAGGTGAGTTCAACCCCTTCTTCAAAGGGGGCCTCTTTGCCGAGCGTGTCGCGTGGAATCACGAGTTCCCACTCCCACTCGTTGTCATCGGTGATCCGGTTTTTCGGTTCCCAGCCGGAACTCCAACCGAGGCGTGAGTTGCCGACCGAGGGCAGGTGAAGGACGTCGTAGCGGGCCCCGGCGTAGTTGCACAGAAACTGATAAAAACACTCCAGACCCGTTTTCGGGTCCGTCGAGCCCACATCCAGCCATACCTCGTAGGAATCATCGAACACCACGTTGATATCGCGATTGCGTCGACGGTGGGCCTGGATAACCCGTTCACCGGGACGGAGGGGCGAGCGCATGGCGACGTAGATATTATCTTCGTCCCACATCATCCAGAAACGCGTCTGGCGGACGCTGATCTGATGGCGGGTGGTTTGAAGGGCATTCACGCTTTCGGCCCTCTGCCACTCTTTTTGATTTATCACCCCATCGATCGTCGGTTTTTTACGGGCGTAAGGAACGGTCACTGTGGGACGTTTATAGTCGCCTTTTACGGATCCCGCGAAGATGGGGGACAGTGCTACAATCGACAACAGCAAAGCGCTCGCCAGAACAATATTTAGAACTCGTCGCACGTTACAATCCTTTCTGATTCATCTGTTACTGAGCTTCTTTACTTTTACTAATGCGCCCAAACATTTGACAGTGAGCGGACTGGACTTCAGCCGGAGGCTGGAGTTCAGAACGCGGTTCAGAGACCTGCAGGTCTCGCAGCACAAAGGCCAACAACAAACGGCATAGCGGCCTCGGCGATGCGGACCTACATTTCTCTGCCATTTTCCAAACTCGCAAAAGACAATCTCGCCCTGGGGGATCTTTCTTAAACATGCCAGAGCCTCACGTATCAGGAACGTCGCGCTCATGCAGGGCGTGATCGCCGAGCACGCCCTGCTGTTCGATGCCCTGAAAGGGCATAACATAGTAGCCCGGGGTGCAGACGGCTGAAAGTCGCCGGAGCCCTGGGATTATGGGTGCGGAGAAAAAGAGTGGGCTGAAGGCCCACCACAAATCCGCTCCCGATAATACCTTTTCAGGCAAAGCACCGCGCAAAACCTCCGAGGCGACCTGAACGAGAACACGCTTTCAAACACAGCATGGATATCATTGACCCCACATTGCATCCGTCGGAGGGCGGAGTTCAGAATGCGTTTCAAGTTTTTGGAACCTCCATGCAACTTACACTTTTCCAATACTCCCCGCCTCAAGTCCCGCTTCGCCGCCGTGCGGCGGGCTCAGCTGAACTCGAGTCTTCATTCTCCCGAGCAGAGAATACCAGCACGTCATTGCGAGCCGCCGCGGCAATCCAGAAGCGCTCCGCAGTTCGCCGTACAGCACAACGCGACCGAGTGCCATCTTTGGGCCGGCAAAACAACGAGACTTCTCCGTCAAACTTCAGGGGACAATCCGTTCGTCATCCCACAGCAGGCTGTAATGGTCCCAGTTTTTCGCAGACGAGTAGGGATCCCAGGAGTATCCCCAGCCGCCCCAGGGCGGGGCTTTCAGAAAGAATGCTGAGCCACCCCGTCGCAGAATGGTTATGCCGCGATCCCCATGGGGCAACGGTGTATTACCGTCCACACGGCAGGCGTTCAGCGGCCACCACGGAATGGGCAGACGACGGCTCTTTTGTTTCGCTCCGCCGCTGCCGTGACCGGTACTGTAAACCGCTGGAACGTGGTAGCAATAACCGGCCTGGCGGTTACCCCAGTATCCGGTCCGCGAGTACTTACCGGCAGGGCAATATTGCATCTCAAATCGGACATAATTTCCCAGCAAACCGAAACCTTTGGGGTTATCCGGATTCCCATGCAATCGTCTATCGCAGAGCCAGTGATAATTATCCGGCAGATACGATTCGTTATCCTCCGCATAGAACATGATACCCAGGAAAATCTGTTTCTGTTGATTCAGGCAGACGGTCGTTTTCGCCGCCTCCCGCGCCCGCTCCAGCGCCGGCATAAGCATCGCAGCGAGAATGGCGATGATCGCAATGACCACCAGCAGTACTATTAGAAGGAAGCCTCTGCGTGTTGCGGCAATCGGCTTCCTCCCACAGTCCAAACCGTGCGTGTGGTTCTCCCCCACACGGCTCTCCACGCTGTAATTTCGCGCACAGCATTCGTCACAGTAGGTGAGGTCCATATTCAAGACCCTTCTCATAGAAGAAACTGTTCGGCCAGCGGCGGTATCCGACAATATCCTTGCGAGCACGGCGACGACGCAGAAATAAGCGAAGTTGCTGACACGCATAACTCGTCAGCTCCCGAGCGGCCTCGTAGGAATTGCCAATACGAAAATAATTCGCCCATCCCCGCAGCTTGCGGTTCAGGACCGCTATGGCCTCCATAAGGGGCTCGCCGAGTGGTATTTTCTTCACCCGCTCTTTGATTCCGGCTCGCGCCTTCTTCATACTTTTTGCTCGAGGGAACTTGATTCTCACATGCCGACGTCTCTCTCGGGAGTAGGCCTCCTTGTAAGTGAAGCCAAGGAAGTCAAATCCCTCCCGCACGTGGACCAATGAGGTCTTCGCGCGGTTGAGCATCAGATGCATCTGCTCCAGCATGTGCCGGGCGACTTTCAATGCCTGCTCGGCCTGCTGGGGACTGTCACAGAGAATCACCATGTCATCAGCAAACCGAACGAGCTTGCCGTTGTCGTCGTTCCACCTCCGGTCAAATTCATTGAGAAAGATGTTGCTCAGTAGCGGCGATATAACGCCGCCCTGAGGCGCCCCGACCTTCGTGGGGCTGACAAGGCCGTTCTCCATGACTCCTGCCTTGAGCCATCGGCGAATGAGGTGCAGGACCCTTTTGTCGGTCACACGCCTTCTCACAAACTCCATAAGAAGCTCATGATTAATCGTGTCGAAGTAGCTCTTGAGATCAAGATCTACGACCCACTTGTGTCTGTTGGTTCGCCTATGCACCAGCTCCGCCGCCTCTGTGTTGCTGCGTTGTGGTCGGAAACCATATGAACACTCACAAAAGTCCGCTTCGAACAGGGGTTCAATCACCAGCTTCACCGCCATTTGAACCACCCGATCCTTCACTATAGGAATTCCGAGTGGCCGCTTGCTGTTCCAGCCCTTTTGGATATAGCACCGCAGGACCGGTAAAGGGTTGTAAGTCCCCGCTCGTAGCTCCTTCTGAATCTCTAAGAGGAACTCAACGGCTCCCTCCTCCTTGATCTGTTCGATGGTCACTCCGTCCACCCCGCTGCTTCCAGCGTTACGGGCGACTCTCCGCCATGCCTCTTGCAGAATATCATAGCCGCACACCTTATCAAACAATAGACCAAAACGTCTACCACTGCTGTTCTTGGCTGCTCCGTAGAGCTTCCGCTGCAAGGACCTGACCCACTCTTGCGACGAGATGTATATAGCCTTTTCGGCATTCATCTCAGGTCTACTCCTTACCTCGAAAACGTTTACAGGTTAATGGCCCTTTGCTACGGGCGTTTCTGCTGAGCGCCCGATCCTTGCTACTATGACCATCTCCGACTCCCGTCGTGGCATCAGTACGGTCTTCAGCATCTCGCCTTGCCCCGCCACTTATCCTCCCGACGCCTCTCGTGCGCTTTGACCGTGGGCGGACGTCTGCCCATTGGCCAGGTTGTTTGGGGCCGGGACAACCCATGTGTTGTTCTAACCCGGAATCTTGGTCGGAACCACGACGGTCCTCCCCAGTTGCTCCAGTAAACTGTCCACACATACCGCCTCCTTTTACACCGCCGGCCGAGTGGTTGCTCTCTCCCATTTTCTTCACCACTCGCATCGGACTTCTCCTATCGAACGGAGGATCGTCTCAACCGGATCACCTGACTCTGTCAGCAACCGCCGTCAGGCTACCTTTACGATGCCTACGGATGTTCGTTTTCCTACGGTCTATGCGTTTGCCTGGCCGCTCGGACTGACTTTGAGTCCCCGCCCCAAATGGAACGGTTTCCCGTCTGGCGACTTTGTCACTGCGCGTCGGGGTCTCCCCCGGCAGTCAGACTACGTGTCCGAAATGAGAAATTGACACGACTGGGACTCTCGCCCAGCCAGCTTACCCAGCCTTACCTGGGCACACATTCAATGAGCGTAAACCCCGTTCGGCAATAAGAGGTAATCCGTTTATTTTTCCGTCGCGTTCTGATAACCAAACCTACCGATTCTCCTGTTTTTGTCCAGCTCGCAGGTAATTCTCACACAATGATTGGTTCAATACCAGGGCGGTGTGGCCCCTTTCCAACCCGGGGGAGCATCCGGCGCCGCCTGGGCGCAGTCCATTCCGCCCCCGGAATGCCACCACCATTCCGATCCCCATTCGACGTGGCCATCGGCAAAGAGAAGATTGCCACCTTCCGGCCCCCACCCGGTAGCGTGTCGCCAATCTCCACCATTCCTTTGAACGTTGCCGCACGGGTTACTACTACCTGATAGCGGGTACATTTCCACACTTATTGTGATTTCGCTGTGTCCCTTAAGCAGGTTCAGTCGGTTCATCCCCTCCTTGACAGGCCCCATTGTCCATCCTGGCCCTACGCCGTAATGATCGTAGTACCAGACGTCTGCCCGTCGCCACATATGGTGGTTCGACTGCCATGAGAGCATATGCATATGTTGGTGGGTCAGATGGCCAGTGACCTCAACGCTTCCCCAATCCCTGTATATCACCTCTTTTGTCATACTCTCTGGAAAGTATCCACCTCCATTTTGCGCGAGAGATTTCACACTACAGTTATTGCGACCCGGGTGAGAAGGACAGACCCAGACGTGAAATCCCTCGGTAAATCCCCACAATTCATTCCGTTCCTCTTCAATTGCCCATCTGCTCCAGCGGTCCGTATGGGGGCGTTGTGCCGGCAATCGACTCTCATGATTCATGATAAACGAAAGGATCGACATTCCCTGCTGACGGTAGTTACTGGCGCACGTGATCCGCCTTGCTGATTCCCGCGCCCGTTCCAGCGCCGGCATGAGCATGGCCGCAAGAATTGCGATGATCGCGATCACAACCAGTAACTCAATAAGGGTAAATGCCCTACGAAAACAGGGCATGACTCCTCTATTTCGCTGTTCTGTTTCAATAAACCTCATAGCTCTCGCTCCTCTCTATGTTTCGATATGTGACAAATTGCTAAATCACCACATTTTTCGCTTTACAATGGAACGAATCAGCGCATCGACAACTCCGCGTAAGCGGCGGCCCAATCCTCGGGAAGGCTAACTGAAGATGTTTTCGTTTCATTTTGCCGGTTCTCCGTATTGGCGGCACCAGCCGACGAAATTATCCCAGTGGCTGACACCCGTGGAACCGTATGCACTACCGTTGGCCAGGATGTGGTAACTTCTATTTGGATCCTGAATCCATCCTGGTTCGGCAACTTCGCCGTAACTGATCCAGCGCGCCGATCCATCGTAGAATACGGCATTCGATCCCTCTCCCCCGTGGCTCATCGCGCGCCATTGATCAGCATACACCGTTTCCTGGGCGCAGGTGATCAGAACCGGCGAAACGCCTGTTCCCGGATCGTTTTTGTTCCGCCAGTTTTCCACGATGTAACGGAGCCGCGTATTCTCTCTCCCAACCCAGTAAGCGGGAGCGTCGGGGCTATACTGCCAGAACTGGTGGGCGACACCGAGGTAGTATCGATACGAACATATCCCACCCTCCACGTCATAATCATACTCGCCGTTCAGGTCTGGCCATGTCTTTCTACTGCCCCAGAACGTGTGACGGGGATCATTGAGACTCCACTGCGTGCCGCTCATGCCGTCTGGTTTTCGCCACGCGGGGCAAAAAAGCAGATCCGCGGATTGAAAATATCCCATCCGGACGAATGTGCCCCAGGCCACGATCAATCCGTTCGACCCATTGGCCTTGTGCGTGCGGACGGCCTGGTGCCATTCCGTAGTTCCCGTGCTGAAATTCGTTGTGTGGGCCGTATAGATCGATTCCTTGATACTCGCAGTCGTTGCCCAGGGCAAACGCTCATCATTGTCGTTGGCGAACATCATCACCTGTATCCCGTTCTGTCGTCTATCACTCAAACACGCCGCCCGCGTGGCGGCATCCCGGGCTTGTTCCAACGCCGGCATTAACATCGCGGCCAGAATTGCTATAATGGCGATTACAACCAGCAGTTCGATAAGTGTAAAGGCCTGCCCAAATCGACGATTCACTTTCTCTTTTCGAGCGACCAACATAATGTTTGTTCCTCTACTCTAAGGATGTATCATTTCCACAGCCAAATCCAGTCTTCGGAGAGTATTTTCGACGCTGATCTCGCCGTTCAAGAAAGGCGCCCTGAAGCTCAAACTTTTTTCCAACCGATCCGAACCGGCTTCCTGCCACCTGAGCGTGCTGGATTTGAGAGCTGCATGGACACCTTTTTCACCAGCCGGATGTCGGGCCAGCCACTCATCAGAAAGCGCCACGTCTCGAAGAACCGAGGGATTGCCGGGAACCTCCCCAAACTTTCGCTGGACCTCCGAGGAACACAGATATCGACACAGGTCCAATGCTGCGCCGGGTTCGTCGGTCTCTTTTCGAATCGCAAGTAAAACCAGGTAGGCTTTTATCCGACAATCGGCGGCCACCGGAACCGGATCTGCCGACCATGAGAAATCGGCTTCCCTCTGGAAACGCGGCACCTCAAAACTGCAATGATGGTGGAACGCCAGACGTCCCTCCAGAAACAGGCCGCTCGTTGCGCCCTCTTTCGCAGGCTCAAACTGGCCGGCGCGGAAAGATTCGAGAACTTCCCGTGCCCGTTCTCTGTCGAGTTGGATCTGTCCGTCCCCCAGATACAATGCCCCCGTCGCCATTAACCAATCGACAAATCCCGTCAGAACCAGCCCATGCGGGGGCTTTTCGCCTGCATCAAAACAGCGATTGACCGCCCTTGCGCGGTCCATGACCTGTTGCCACGTCGTCGGCGCATCGGTCGGGACTTCGGCTTCCTGAAGCAGATCAAGATTCCTGAAAAGAAAGTGAAGGGTCAGTGAAAACGGCAACCCCGGCAGCTCCTCCCGCCGGGAAACCCAATCCGCCACGACCTGCAGGAGTTCGTCGCGATCCCCGCCCAGAGCCTCATAGGAGGGAAACGAAAGAAAATCCTCGGTCCCGAGGTGATTGATAATCTCCGGCGTGGTCTGGATAATATCCACCGACCGATCGGCCAGGATATCTTCGATATGGCCGTCCCGGCCCGTAAGCAGTTCGCATTCCACCGACCGGCTCCGTCCCTCAAACTCGTCCAGCACATCCCGCCAGATATCGATGTTGCGGGGAAGCAGTTCCGATACGTAAACGGTCAGCCCTGCCGTGCGAACACGCGGAGCCAGAAGCTCGCTTACTGAATTCGGCTTTGTCGCCTCCTGAGCCGGACGGGAGTCTGAGGATTCTTCTCCAACCAACTGCGGGGCATTCTCCGCAACAAACGATCCGCTACGCCGTCGCGTGTAGATAAGTTCCTGCTCTTTGAGTTTCTCAACCGCTTCAACGGCAACCGTCTGGCTGACTCCGTACAGATCCTGCATCTCGCGCAAAGAAACCAGCCTGTCTCCCGCCGTCAGCTCCCCCGCCGCGATACGCCGTCGGACATCATCTACGATCGTATCGCACTTACGCGGACGCTTCAGAGACGTCTCAACACCATTCCGCTCCTGCTGGTCCACCGTCGAACCTGCCATAAGGCCTCCCAATCTGTGTATTCTCTGCACCCTTTCTGTATATATACTACCCTTTTTGTGCGTTTTTGTCAACCTGTTTTTGCTCGTATATGGTCCATAATAGTTCCCGAAGTCCAGCACTGGCGGCCGAGGCGGACAATTTGCCGGTGGTTCCACGGGCAAGGGACAGAAGGGACTTAAGGGACGAAAGGGACTCGGTGTTTCCTGTCGCGTTCCCTGACATGACCCATGAGCAGACTGGGCTTCAGCACCACTACGGCGACAACCTCAAAAGTTTCACCTTCCATACGTTGCTGGACCGTTTTGGTCATGCACGTGACAGAATCTGCCTCTCCCCCAAACCACCGCGAAGCATTGATCTCCGCCTTCTTTGTAAGCGGGAGCATGGGCACCCAGTATACCCCCGTCTCCAAAAATGCCAATTTTGATCCTGTCTTTCACAACTCCCTTTTTCTTTTTTTGTTGTCGGATTACAATTCCCGTCTATTTTGTCAACCTTTCCCCTCGCAAACATGAGAAGATCCTGGGTATTTCTTACCGCAACAGTTCATGCGAAAGCTGCACCACCAGGCAGCCCATGATAGCACGAGCAACACCCTTCTCTCCGTTGCGGTGCCGCTCCAGAAGTTGCTCTACGCCAGCCGGGCTGAAATAACCCTTTTGGCGAAGCACTTTTTCGGAAAGCATCTCCCTGGCAAATTCTGGCAGGGGCCCGCGCAACCATACGCGATAGGGAGATTGAAGGGCACGTTTCTTCCGGTTAGCAATCCTGGCTGGCAAAAACCTCCTGGCAACTTCCCTCAGTATTTGTTTGCGGAGCCCGACCGGTCGCGCCGGCGGAGGGGGGATCCGCGCGCAAAGTTCCAACAGTTCATGATCCAGAAACGGCAATCGGGTTTCCACAGAATACGCCATGGCATCATGGTCATTCATTCGCAGAACAAAATCCGGCAACCGCACTTTAATATCAAAAAACTGCAGTTGACGAAACGGATGCCACCGGCGAAAATCCTTCGGCAAAGCCTCCATTACGTCATCATAGTTCGTTTTGGCAATCATTTCCCGAAAACTATCCGAAAACAATTGCTTAAAAGAAGGTGGCCGTGGTGCAACGAGGGCTCGGAATTTCTCCAAATCAATCTTTCCAGCGCTGGCAAGAATCCGGGCGGGAAGCTTGAAGAGGTTCGGAAGTCGCTCCCCCAGGAAGCTAAACTGACGTAACCAGCGTGGCAGCAAGGAAAACGGTCTCAAGAGCGCTTCTCTTTGATAGTAAGAGTAGCCTCCGAATACTTCATCCGATCCCTCGCCGGTCATGGCTACTTTAAATTTCTGCGAAGTTGCACGTGCCAGAAGCAGTTGCACGATCTCAATTCCTGTCGCGCTCATATTCTCACACTGCCGTACCGCTTGTGGCAGCATCTCGAAGTGTTCAATCCGAACGGGAACTTTGTGGTTGTAAGGAGAAAAATCCGCGTGATCCGCCAGGGTAAACTGGTAACTGAATTCATCGCGGCGGGAGGCTTCGAAGTCCAGTGAAAATGTATGCACAGGCTCCGCTTGTTCCTGTGCCATCAGCGCAGCAATCGTGCTCGAATCGACCCCACCACTAAGCCAGGCCGCTGCGGGCACGTCGCTACGCAGATGAACATGCACGGTCTCACGCAGTTTGTCTTCAAGGGCATCCACCCATTCCCCCCATCCGCGCACAGAGCGCTGACGAGGAGAAGCCGGGAACTCCCAGTAGCGGCGGATCGATATCCGGCCATTACGATAAACCATACAGTTACCCGGCCGGAGCATATTGACCTCTTCGAGAATGGTGTGCGGCGCCAGGATATAACCAAATTCAAAGAGATCCCGGATGGCACGAGGATCCAGTCTCTCCGTCAAATCCACTGACTGCCGAAGCGCTTTCATCTCCGAGGCAAAATGCATTCCAGAGGAAGAATGCACATAGTAAAGAGGCTTGATCCCCAGCCGATCACGACCAAGCACGAGCTTTCGCTGGCTGCTATCCCAGAGTGCAAACGCAAACATGCCGCGTAACGACTCAACAAACTGGAGCCCCTGCTCCTCATACAGATGCACCATGACTTCAACATCGCAGGACGACGAAAATTCATGGCCGCCCTTCAAGAGTTCTTCCCGGAGTTCCGGCGCATTATAAATCTCCCCATTGCAAACGAGTGCAACTGTGTCATTTTCATTGTAAAAAGGTTGTTGTCCTCGGGGCAGATCAATAATTGCCAGTCGGCAAGCGCCGAACCCAATCCCTGCATCATGATAGAAACCGCTGCTGTCGGGGCCACGATGACCGAGTATTTTTGCCATCCTCTCTAACTGTTCGACTGAAACATCCCGGTCTGGATCGGAGAAAGCCATCCCAAAAATTCCACACATATGTATAACTCTCCTATGCCGGTCTTTGCTCCGTCCACCCGGGGGAACTTACAGATTTCAAATCACCGAGTTTTGCTGTCGGCGCATCGCTGAATCATATCTACGTTTCCCTGTCGTGTTCGAACAGCAATGCAGGCTCAAAACCCACGTGATCCGCACTCACGCAACGGTATTCAACACCACCTGTATTCCCTTCCATTGCGTCCTGTCTCGCTTCGCCATGCAGATGGCCGTAGACAACCCAGTTTATCCCTGCATCCGACACCATTTCACAGACCTGGGACCTGCGCTCGCGCGTCAGCGGCGGATAATGGGACATGGCAACGGCCACTTCCCAATCAAGTTTCGAAAGTGCGGTCAAAGAAAGCTCAAATCGCTCAAGTGCCCGATCCCAGTGTTTGCGATCATTGTCCTCAACATACTCAGGGTACCCGGGCCAAGGCCAGCCCCGCACTCCACAGATTCCGATTCCCTGGTAGACATGAGCGTCAAATCGCACGAGATGCAGCGTGGGATCCAGGACGGATCGGACCTTCTTGGGACCCGAAAGCCAAAAGTCATGGTTGCCCCGGATAAAGTACTTTTGTCCGGGCAGCGACCCAATAAAATTCAGGTCAGGCTTCGCTTCTTCCAACCGCATTGCCCAGCTCAAATCCCCCGGAATTAAAACAAGATCGTCACTCTCAACTTCCTGCTGCCAGTTTTTTTTTATTTTCGCGGGGTGGTCGGTCCATTCTTCCCCGAATATATCCATCGGCTTATCCACAGCGAATGAAAGGTGCAGATCGCCGATTCCGAAAATTCGCATCAGTAACTCTCCATATCACAGCCGGGAAATCCCGGCCACAACGCTTGCTGTCCCGCATTTCGCTCAGATAACCGTGCGATATATCTACAATGAGCAACACGGGCAAGTAAAATCATTGCTTGCCCGTGCCACACGAAACACCTCAACGTCCGGTTGGCTCCGTTCATCGGCCGATCAGATGTCGGAAATCATTCCTCTTTTTCTTCACCTTCCCGGCGCGATATTCCTCCTTTGCTGACTTCCATGCGGACATTGTTGTCTTTATCGATCAGGAGGATGAAAGAATCCTCCTTAACTTTTACAATCTCTCCGTGAATGCCTCCTATCGACACAACGCGTTCGTTCTCGCCCAGGCTGTCCAGCATTTCCTGGCGTTCCTGTTTTCGTTTTTTATCCGAACGATGGGTCAACCAGAAAAACACAATAACAATCAGTACCATTGGCACGAAAAAGGAGAGGCCCGCGCCGCCTCCTCCGCCTCCGTCAGGTTGTCCCCCGCCTCCATTCGCGCCAGCGAAAATTAACAGATGCTTCCCGAGCTGTGTCAACATATCAGACGTTCCTTTCAATCAGCGTACCGGCTCAAAAACTCGCTGCAAAACGACGCAAATGAATTGGCATTGATCGCATCTCGCGCCGCCAGCATCATGCGGTGGTAAAACTGGATATTGTGAATGGTCAAAAGAATTGGCCCGAGCATTTCCTGAGCGCGAAATAGATGGCTCAGGTATGCGCGAGAGTATAACCGGCACGTTAAACAATCGCAAGCCTCCTCAATCGGGCGCTTGTCGTCCTGGAATGCGCTGTTCCTCAACCTTAGACGCCCCTCTTCGGTAAAAGCCGTGGCATTCCTGCCCATACGGCTCGGAGCGACACAATCGAATAGATCGAGCCCTTGCCCGACCGCATGAAGTAAATCGCTCGGGAAACCGACTCCCATCAGATAACGCGGCTTCTCTTCCGGCAACATCGGCGTCGTGAATCCAACGACTTTTCGCCGCGAGGATTTGTCTTCACCCACACTGACGCCACCGATCGCATATCCGTCAAAATCCAGATCCTCCAGGCATTCGGCGCAATCCTTTCTGAGTTGTTCAAACTCCCCACCCTGAACGATGCCGAAAAGCGCCTGATTCTTTTTGCTATGAGTTTCCTTACACATTTCCGCCCATTTCAGGGTGCGATCGACCGCCGCTTCTGCCGTCTCACGAGAACATGGACAGGGCGGGCACTCATCGAAAGTCATTGCTATATCTGAGCCCAACTTGCCCTGAATCTCGATAGCTTCTTTGGGCCCAAGAAACATCAAAGAACCGTCTCGCGGGCTTCGGAACTCAACGCCATCGCTGTTTATCTCCCGCAGCTCAGAAAGCGAAAACACCTGGTAGCCACCACTATCGGTTAGAATCGGCCGATCCCAGCCCATGAACCGATGCAGCCCGCCCTGTTCCTGAATCCGCTCTGAGCCCGGTTGCAATTCGAGATGGTAAGCATTTGCCAGCACGAACTGGCTGCCGCAATCCATCAAACGGTCCGAAGGAACCCCTTTCACTGCTGCTGAAGTTCCAACCGGGGCGAAAGCCGGCGTTTCGATCGTCCCATGTATCACCTCAAGACGGCCCGTCCGGGCGGAACTGGATGTGTCGCGATTCTCCAACTCAAATCTCATGAAAACTGTTCTCCGTCACGCTGGCTAAATTCTACGGGTTCTCCACCGGCGTCAGACTCGCCCCGGGGTAATAATGCAACAGAATATCTTCACAGGATTTGCCGTTTTCGGCCAATCCTCTTGCGCCCCACTGGCATAAACCCACTCCATGGCCCCATCCGCGACCCGTAAAAGAAATATCATTCTTTCCGCTTTGGATATCAAAAATCGTGCTTTTGATTGTGTTTACTCCAACGGCCGATCGGAAGGTTTCTGCGGGCAACTTTCGGCTTTGATTGATAATAACGTTTTCAACACGTCCGCACCGGTCCGCACCGTCGGCACGAATCTGCTTAACTTGCGCCACTCCTCGTGAAGAAAGGGCAGCAATTATATCCGATCGTAAAAGGGTCGCCTGCCAGTGATAATGCGGGCTATTTTCGCATGTTCCACAAGCCACGCCCTGAAGCGGTGGAATCTCCGGCTCACCAAAAACATCTTTAACCGACGACGTACACCCCCCACAGGTGCTGTGATAATAGCTCGGGGGCAAACGACCTTCCCATTTAAGCACCGTCCCACCTGTCATCTCGACGGACATATCGGTTCGGGGAGATTCAGCATTAAGACCTCTGTATGCCATATCGCTGGAACGCAGATATGGCCGGCCTTGAAACTCAGTTCGATAAAGGGCAAAAGTTCGCGACGCCACGGCCTGCGCCATAAGTGCCTGCAGCGGCCAGTGACGGCCCATCTCGCTGGGGACAACCGCGCGAATGTAATCCTCAAGCGCCACTTCCTCCGTGGCTTTCAGGTATTCTCCACTGGTTTCAATTATGAGTTCGCCCCGGTAATGGCGGTCCCCCAGCTGAAAAACGCTGTCTTCGGGAACAAATCGCACTTTGCTTGTGGGAGCGATTTCGCCGTCAACCTGCACCAGAAGATCGCTGACCTGCACGTGAACCTCCCCTCCTGCGACCTGCTTTTCCCAGGTGTGAGACGGCTCTTCACGCCATAATCCACCCTCGGACGACCCAATTTGAAGCTCTGTTTCGGACGCCCGCAGCCTTACCTTGACTGTGCGCCCCGTTTTCATCGCCGGTGCCGGGGTCACAATAACCGGACGAGGTTCCTGGGTTTCCCGGGATCCAGGACAAAAAAGCACGATGCCTGCGCCGCCCCCCAAAAAAAGAACAAACAACCCGAAAATGCATAACTTCATACTCAGAGCGCGGTATATAGTTTTAGAAGACCGTCGACTTTCCCGTTCAGCCACTCGACTGACCTCCGCTCCCGCGATAGATATGTTTTTTTGTGTTTATATACCGGTCGTATTCACTGAAAATGCAGCCGCAGTACTGTTGTAGATACAAATTCATTGATTTCCCATCATCGTGATTCGGTTCGGCCAGATGACGCCAATCCCGGTACAAAAAGGCAATATCTTCCTCGTCTGCACACGCTTCACCGATTTCTCTCACCATGTTATGTTTTTGATGTTCACTCGCCAGCAATGTCGTCGTAAACGCATCAAATCCTTCTCCTGCCGCCATGCGAGCCGTTTTTATCAGCCGCATCCGGTAACAGCCGCGACATCGGTTTCCCCCTTCCCAATCCACCTCTTTCAGGAAAGTGCGGAGTCCGTAATCTTCCTCGAACTCGACTTCGACCGGCAACCGATCCTGTAGAACTTTAACAGCTTTCAGACGACGTCGGAACTCGATCAGTGGGTGGATGTTCGGGTTGTAAAAATAGGCTTTTACCTCGTGGGCATCCTCTGTCAGAACCCGCCACGGTCCAATTGTGCAGGGTCCACAACAAATGTGAAGCAGAATGCGCACAGCTTATCTCCTGACAAAAAATGCGGATTGCTTTTCAGTATAAGGCATTATCAGACGGGGAAACGAGTGGGACACACGCTCAATCAGGCTGAATCCCCTGGAACTTCTCCGAGCCTCCCTATCGAAGAAGTCTTAAGCGATCATTACTGCTTTCCTCAACACGTGATCTTAATGTCCCTTTCCCGGGATTCACCAGAGATTTTCCTGCGGGCCAGTATCGGGTGCTTCGCCGGGGTCCAGATCGAGGTAATCGTATCCGCGTGGCGTGAGTAAACGTCCACGGGAAGTCTTCTCGAGCAGGCCCAACCGAATGAGAAACGGTTCGTAAACGTCCTGGATGGTTTCTTCCTGTTCCCCCACAACCACGGCGATGGTTTTTAGTCCGATGGGCTTCCCGGCATTCTGCGCGACGGCCAGCAGTATCCGCCGGTCCATTTCACAGAGTCCACTCTGGTCAATACCAAGCCTTTCCAAACCCTCGCGCGCAACGTCTTTCGTAATCTTCTCTTTGCCCTGAGCATGCGCAACGTCACGCACGCGCCGCAGAAATCGGTTTGCGACCCGGGGGGTTCCTCGTGCGCATGAGGCCAGCAGAGTTGCTCCTGATTCGCTGATTTCAAGCTTTAATTTTTCAGCGCTCTTCAAGATAATATTTTTCAATTCTTCTTCTGGATAGTAATCAAGCCGTTCGGAGATCTGGAACCGTGATCGGAGCGGAGGTGAGAGCAGGCCCTCGCGTGTGGTCGCCCCGATAAGTGTAAAAGGTTTCAGTGGAAGTGAAATTGAGCGGCTGTGGGGCCCCGGGTCGATCACAATGGATATTTTGTAATCTTCCATCGCCGTATAGAGATATTCTTCAACACGCGCATCCATGCGGTGAACTTCATCGATAAACAGCGCATCCGCTTTTTGAAGATTCGTCAGTATTCCGACCAGATCCCGGGGTTTGCTGAGCGCAGGTCCGCTCGTGGCACGAATAGAAACGCCCATTTCATTGGCGAGGATATAAGCGAGAGTGGTCTTCCCCAACCCCGGCGGACCGCTCAGAAGAACGTGATCAAGGCTTTCTTCTCGTGTTCTGGCCCCTTCGATCCACGTCTTGAGATTTTCAACAACTCCTCCCTGTCCGACGAATTCCTTGAAACTCCCCGGCCGCAGGGATGGCTCCACAACGCGGTCTTCTTCCTGTGGATAGCCCGAGTATATTGCGTCTTCGTCCATACTCATCGGGTAGGGCACAATCTCAATTAGGGTTTATTCGGCCAGCACCTCACGCATCAGCTCTTCTTCTCCGGCATCAGGCCCGAGTTTCTCGAGAGCATTTTCGACTATTTTGCGCGCGTTTTTTTCGCTTTCGCCCAGAGATATAAGGGCCTTCACAACATCCCCCGCTACGGGATTTGCGAGCAGTTGTTCCTGATCTTCGACCTCGGCCAATTCGCCTTTAAGTTCGAGCACGAGCCTCTGGGCCGTCTTCTTGCCCACCCCTTTCACCATGGAAGCAATCTGTTTAACATCGCCAGCGCCGATCAGAGATTTGAACTCTTCCACGGAGCAACTGCTGAGTACTTTGAGCGCTACTGAAGGTCCGATCCGCGTCACGTCGAGGAGGCGAACAAAAATCTGTCGTTCGGCTTCTGTGGCAAATCCGAACAGCTTCAATTGGTCTTCCCGCACGTACAGAAACGTAAAAAGCTGCACATTTTCGCCCGTCGCGGGCAAACCCGAAAAAGTCGAGATAGGCACATTTATGAGGAACCCAACTCCACCGACTTTAAGGGTAGCCTCGGTCGGGCTTTTCGAAGCAAGTGTCCCTTCCAGCGTATCAATCATACCGAACTATTCTTCACTCAAGGAAAGCCCGAGTTCGCTGAGTTTTGTTTTGATCTCTCCCACGCTGGTTCGACCAAAATTTGGAGTTTCAAGCAGCTCTTCTTCCGTATGCTCCACCAGATCACCAACAGTCTCGATATTGAGCTTTTCCATACATTTGCGGCAACGAGTTGAAAGGCTTAAGAACTCCACCGGAGTATCCATTTTTTCCATCATTTCTTCCGTCTGCGTGTCAGCGCGGCCGGAATCTGCCTCTTCTGCATCGACCGTTTCTTCCCCGAGCGAGAGTCCGTGCCGCGACAACATATCTTTGATTTCCTGGAGACTTGTCTCGCCAAAATTCTTGAACTCCATCAATTCTTGTTCGGTTTTCCCTGCGAGGTCTTCAAGAGTCTCCGCTCCCAGTTTCTCCAGGACGTGCCGGCTTCTCGCGCTCAATTCGATATTCGAAACGGGGAGTTGCAGCAGATTCTCGTGCTTGCGCATACGGCGGCGCCGTTCTTCGTCGATGAACATATTCATGGAAGCCTCGGCATCCTTCAGGTACATACGCACTCGTTGGTGAGCTGGATCCATCGCGAGAACGCGCTTATAGCAATCGACCGCTTTGTCGAATTCCTGCCTGTCTTCATGAAGCACACCCAGATTGACCAGAGCGGCCACGAAAGTTGGTTTGAGGGAGGCGCACTTCTTATAAAGATCTATGGCTCTTTCGTCATCTCCGTTGAGGTCACAGTTAAGTGCGAGCCGAAACAAACTCTGGCGATGTTCTGGATCCCGCTCTATTGCTTCTTCATACCGTTCCATGGCCTCCCCATAATTCCCCTCTGTCTCCAGCGTTCGAGCAATACCATAAAGCCAGTCGGGGGCATCGTCGTGCGTCTCGCTGTACTTCTCACATAACTCTCGCGCCTTTTCGCTGTCGCGCTGATGACAATAAATATCCGTCAAAATCATATCCGTGACAAGATCATCATCGCCCTGTCTGCCCTTCTCCAGGAATTCGATGGCTTCCTCCATTCGGCCCAAAAGGCGGGCCACGCGCCCCAGAAAATGCGAGGCTGTTTTGCGAGTCTTTATATCCTGTAGGTGATCGTAGGCTTTTTCGTTCTCACCAAGAGCATGAAAAACAATCCCGAGTTTCTCGTGAATGTCTCGTGCCTCGTCATCTGAAGCATGCTCAAGCTCGGCAAGCAAACTTCTGGCCGCATCGTGAGTGGCATCAACCGTTTTAAAAGACTCGTAGATGCGCTCAAGCAACTCATCGTAGTTTTCACGATTTATCGGTTGTTCCAAAAAATCTTCAGGCTGCATTTTTTCAGTGGTTTCAGGCATGTTCCCGGCCGGAAAAAGTGATGGAAAACACCAGGGCGAAAGTCGAGAGTATAATGAAGCGATTCCGTCCGAATCTGTTAGTTCACATTCAAAAATAAACCAGCTGAAACGCCCGCTTTACCCCTTACCTGGCGGGCAATTGGGACGATTCCGCCTTTTTACAGATCCAGCAAACAGGGAAATTGTCTCGTGAACATCGCTCGGGCATACTCCCTCTTGTAGTTTTTGGAAGTTAGCAGAAAGTTTGACGGCTGTCAAGCTATTTGCTATCGTAAGCTTGTTTGATGTGGTCTTTATTCTGGCCGGTCAGGCGGACAAAAGGTAACCGGCTTAAGGGGTTGTAATGAAAAGAGTTAGAATCACAGAAGAAATAGACGTTGGTGAGGGGTTTCCGCTGCTGATCATTGCCGGACCGTGCGCGATCGAATCAAGCGAGCTCTGTCTCCAAATTGCAACGAAAATGCGGGAGATTTGTGGCGAACTGCACCTGCCTTATGTGTTCAAATCGTCTTTTGACAAAGCCAACCGCACCAGCGCCAGCTCCTTTCGTGGACCCGGTATTGAAGAAGGATTGCGGGTACTTGAAGATGTCCAAACACAGCTCGATATACCGGTTCTCACCGATATTCATTCTCCCCCGCAGGCAGAAATAGCCGCCGAAGTGGTCGATTTGCTGCAGATACCGGCTTTCCTCTCCCGTCAGACGGATCTCTTGTTTGCCGCGGCCGAAACAGGTCTCCCTATCAACGTGAAAAAAGGACAGTTCCTGGCTCCCGAAGATATGCAGCATGTGGTCAAAAAAATCACCGGACGGGGAAACTCCAAAGTGCTTCTGTGCGAACGAGGAACCTGTTTTGGATACCACAATCTCGTGGTGGATTTCCGCGGTATCCCAAGAATGCAGGAAATCGGGCAACCCGTCATATTTGACGCCACTCACTCAACTCAAAGACCTGGCGGAGAAGGGGATAAAAGTGGTGGAAACCGTCAAATGGCTCCCGTGCTGGCCGCTGCTGCGGTCGCTGCCGGGGTGGACGGACTCTTCATTGAAACTCATCCCGACCCCGAAAAAGCTCTCTCCGACGCTTCCACTATGCTTCCGCTTGAATCAATGCCAGAGCTGCTGAGAAGAGCCCAAAAAATCGCCGAGGTGACGACAAACGCCTGATATATCCGAAGCGGCATAGCCGCCTTCGGACCCCCTGCTGAAGCTTTTGCCATCCCCGAAAAAGAAAGCTTCAAAGATTCTTGAAAGGCATCAAGATGGATCGAATCGGGATCTTTGGCGGATCTTTCAACCCTGTCCACGTGGGCCACTTGTTGCTGGCCGAACATGCGCGACAAGAAGCCGATCTGAATTCGGTTTTGTTCATCCCTGCTTGCCAGCCTCCCCATAAACGCACCGATCGCCTATTGCCAGCCCACCACAGATTGCAAATGTTGAAACTCGCGATAGCAGAAAATCCTTCTTTTGAAATCTCCACCCTTGAACTCGACCGCGAAGGGCCTTCCTACACACTCATCACTGTGCGAGAACTTAAAGCACATTACCCGGATAAAAAGCCGGTCCTCATTCTGGGCAGTGATAGCATTCTGGATCTTCCCAATTGGTGGCACGCGAAAGAACTGGTTCAAGAAATTGAACTCCTTGGTATGAATCGTCCCGAACACACACTTGAAAACACAGAAAACCTGGCTGATCGCTTTGGCGAGGAAATAACCCGACAGCTTCGCGGTTGTATCATTGAGGCCCCGCTCATCCAGATCTCTGCCACTGAAATCCGACACAGAATACAGCAAAATAAGTCAGTTCGATACATGGTTCCCGAACAAGTCCGGACCTATATAGAACAACATCAGCTCTACGTGGAAACCTGAACGTTAAATCGGTTGTCAGATTACATGCGTTCCCTATAATATAAGTTCCTTGAAGTTGTGATTATGGTTACGGAGATGCAAGTATGGACGAGACCACGTGTCAGGACTCAGCTTTGAGCGCAACGGATGCGGCCATGGCAAGCGCCATCGATTCCGAAAGACAGCGGCAGCACGAACAGATTGAACTGATCGCCTCCGAGAACTACTGCAGTAAAGCCGTTCGTGAAGCGATGGGGTCAGTTCTAACAGATAAATACGCGGAGGGATATCCGGGGGCGCGCTGGTACGGGGGATGCGAGTGGATGGACAAAGTCGAAAAACTCGCCATCGAAAGGGCGAAAAAACTCTTCGGCGCCGAGCACGCCAACGTCCAACCACATTCGGGAAGTCAGGCAAATATGGCCGTCTACATGGCCGCCGTGCGTCCGGGAACAAAAATACTTGGTATGTCGCTCGCGCACGGAGGGCACCTTACTCACGGCCATAAAAGCAACTTCAGCGGAGAACTCTATCAGTTTGTAAGCTACGGGGTCGATCGAAAAACCGGCATGATCGACTACGATGAAGTGCGACGAATCGCTGAAGAGAATAATCCCGGGCTCATCATCGCCGGAGCAAGCGCTTACAGCCGTGCCATAGATTACGAACAGTTCCGCGATATCGCCGACAAAGTCGGTGCTTTCCTCATGGTCGATATGGCACATATCGCCGGCCTGATCGCGGCAGATCTCCACCCCGATCCGGTCCCCCACGCCGATTTTGTCAGTTCCACAACACACAAAACGCTGCGCGGACCCCGGAGCGGGTTCATCCTGTGCAAAGAAGAACACGCTCGCCAGGTCGACGCCTCGGTATTCCCGGGAATCCAGGGCGGACCCCTCATGCACGTCGTCGCCGCGAAAGGGGTCGGCTTTCTCGAAGCGATGAAACCCGAATTCAAAGAATACCAACAACAGTGTTTGCTCAACTCGCGCGCGATGGCTGAACACTTCATCGAACGGGGCGTCCCGCTTGTGAGCGGGGGAACTGATAACCATCTGATGCTCCTTGACCTGAGCAACCGGGATATCACAGGGAAAGAAGTCACGGATACCCTCGCAATCGCCAATATCACAGTCAATAAAAATGCTATCCCCTTCGATCCGCGAAACCCGGCCGAAGCAAGCGGTATCAGAATCGGAACACCCGCTATCACGACGCGCGGGATGAAAGAAGATGAAGTCTGTCAGATAGCAGACTGGATCGTTGATATTCTTACCGCAAGCGACCCGGAAGCGACTGCCCGGAAAGTGCGTGGAAAAACCCAGGAACTTTCTGCCGCTTTCCCCATTCACGGTTTTTGAAATACCCTTTCGTCAGCTCAGCCGTCGGGCAGCCCGATAATCCACCTTTAGCCAGTATCTCTCTCAGACGATGGCAGAACTGTCCCCCGAAAGGTGAAAAAATATGAACCAAAAACTGAATGTTGCATGTTTCGGAAACAATGGACACCAGATCCTCGGAAAACTTAAAGGCCATCCCAAAGCCAGACTGGCTGCTGTCGGCAAAATCTCACCCCAACAAGTCGAGAAAAACCTTGGTTCTGAAGCCGCGTCAACAGTAAAGTTCATCGACGATCTGGATTCGATTATCAACGACGAAGAGATCGACCTGATCTCCCTGTGCTCACCTCGGCGTGACCAGCAATGCGACCACGCAATCGAATGTTTGCTCGGTGGGAAACACGTGCTGGCCGAGAAACCGGCCGCTTTCACGATCTCCCAGCTTGACAAACTGCGCGCCGTAGCCGCAGAAAGCTCCACGCATTTCCGACAAATGGGATCCTGCGGAGAAGAGAAGATTCTCGTCGCCATCCGCGAACTCGTCGACTCCGGCGAGCTGGGAGAAATTGTTCACGTCTTCGCACAAAAGAGTTATCCCTACCACGATGGTCGACCGCAAGATCGCGGAATTGATGGTGGATTGATCCGTCAGGCCGGGATCCACGGCGTCCGGTTCATCCAGTGGGCGACGGGGCTGCGGGCAACCCGGACCTCAGGAATTGATACAACAACCGGCAACCCCAAAAATGGCCGCCTGCAGATGGCTTCTTCCGTCTCGCTCGAACTTGAAAACGGGGCCGTCGCCTCACTCCTGTGTAATTACCTCAACCCCAACGGCATCGGCTATTGGGGTAACGACCAGCTGCGCGTATTCGGCACAAAAGGAATGGTGGAAGCAGTCGACGGATTCAACCGCTGCCGCATGATCCTGGGGGAACATGATCCTCAACCCATACCGAACATCACGGATGAATTCCCGGATTTTTTCGACACCTATGTCGACTTCATCACCAGGGGGACTCCCATGCCCTATTCTCCGGACGATGACCTGTATGCCCTCCAAACCGTGATCCGGAGCCAGGAAGCCGTCGATTCGGGAACCATCCTGGATATTTGAAGACACACCAAATTTATTTCCCGGCCCCACCCCTTAAAGAATGCCACTCAGATCAGCAACATAGACCCGCCGTGTACCATCGGCAAAACCGTTGAACGCAATCCGGCGATAATCCCGATCCCAGGCAGGATGCGGATCGACACGCAAAGCAGACTCCCCGCCCTGGTGTGAGGTCTCCGTACGAATTCGGATCAAATGTGTCTCCTCGCGTTTTCGCCGATCAATCCAGCGGATTGGAATCGTGCCATCGCCATACGCGACAGGCTCAGTGATGTATGAGTCGGTAAGAATATGGCGTCCGTCAGGATGAACCGTTGGATGACCGCCGCCCGGAGGATCGTCAAAAAGCTTCCTCACAAAAGACCCATCACACGCCGCCTCGCAGAATTTCATCCCGTCTCCGTCCATATTTAGATTGAACGAAATCTTCTGTCCATCCGGGAAGAAATTGCTGTGATGTCCCCCTTTCTCCCAGTACTGCGCTGGAACGGCATCATGGATATCCGTACCATCGGGGCTAAGAGTCAGCACCTCGAAATGTGTCGGCCACATGGCAAATTCCTCATGCGGGGGCGTATGCCGCAACGAAAACATCAGCCGCTGCCCGTCCGGGGTGAATTTACTGTGAAAACCATAAGTTTCGCCTCGCTCGTATTCATCCATATCGATACGATCCGAACATGCTTCTACTGCCTCTCTGATCGAAATCACCATGTGCATCTCGCCGCTCTCGGTATCGGTCAGATACAACCCATCATCTTCCTTCAATCCCTGATTCCGCGCCACCAGTTCGTCCGGAATCATCACACCATATCCCGTTTGAGTCCTCCGCATGGTCGTCATATTGGCTGAAACGAGCCATTTACCATCAGGAGAGGCCTGATAAACGCATCCCTCCAGACGCTCCCGTTCCCCGCTGACCAGATCGAATTTGACCGCAAATGGTTCCCACGTCTCCAGGTCTACGTCATTGTAAAACAGGGTCGAATCGTCGCCGCCCCAGTTCAAATTAGCCCCCATCTGCGGCTCCCACCCGCACGTTGTGTCAATCACGCGTTCTTCCCCATCTTCGAGATCTACCACCACGATTTCCCCCATGTCTCCGGGTTCCGGACAACGGTCTTCGAACGGCATACGGAACACCGCCACAGACCGTCCGGATGGACTAAAAGGCGAGGTGTCGAAAAACCGATGGATACAACGTCGCTCCTCAGGCGTGATGCACCAGACGGGAATTTTCGGATTGTAGTCTGTATATCGCGGGAAATCATCCAGGGCCATTGTGAACTCCTTCATGATCCAGTCTGAGTGTCCATTACTTTATAGAATTTCTTTTTTGGCCGAGCAAATCCCATCTCCCCCGGGAAACACGCTGGATTTGCGGCCAATTACCAGCTTTTGGCCAGAAGAATCAAAATCAACCAGAAGAACCCGAGGAAAATCGCCCAGCCCGTCGCCTTTTTGCCTTCCAGACGTTCCTCGCTTACAAAAAGTGTCCGCGCGCACCACCCTCCGAGCAGAAGGCCAACCACAGAGATCGCAATTGAGAACGGCATCGGCAACAAAAGCCCCACCGGTCCGGCCGCGCTCACCATGAGCGCGTAATCGGCCAGTGGATAGTCTATCGGCCGCCTTTTGGCCGGCCGTTCAGTGGGCTCCACCCGCAGGTCTTGACCGCAATTCTCACAGAAATTGTCGTCCGCAAAAACGGTGCGACCACAATGCCAGCATTCGACTTCAACAGAAGGGGCTTCCGCCTCCTCCAGTTCCGTTTCCTCAGGCGGTTCGGTCCCGATTTGCGTGCGGGAAATCCTTTCCTGCTCCCGCGCCGGAACAGCTTCCTCTTCACGCACCCGGATTATAGCCCCCTCGCCCTGCTCTGTCCCGGTGGAATCCTCATGCGCGGACGGTAGAGCCTTAGGTGTCTGATTCTGCTCGATCTCTTCGCGGCTGATTGGACGGCCATCCGGCCGGAAGAGTTCCGCCCCCTCTTTTCCCTTCGAGGTGGCAATTACGGCATTCTCAATATGCAGAACCTGCTGGCGCCTGTCTTCGGAGCGCCCGTCCAGAAACTCGCCGCAGTGTTTGCATTTAATGGCCTTCGCTTTGATCAATTCCCCGCAGAACGGGCATTCTTTTTGTTTCTCACCCCGAATCGTCATCTTATGACAATACGGGCAACGTGCGGTATCCACCGGGATAACGTGCCCGCAGTGACGACAATATTTGACCTCGATCCGATCCGGCATCAGACCACTCCTCGCTCTGAGAACATTGATTCAGTTTTAAAAATTCAGCGGGGACAAATTCAACAGATCCCGGCAACAGTTCTGTCAGCAATTCAAGGTATCCGCCGAGCTACCTCAGTGCAACATAATATCATTCCTCGTGTGATTTTCGCGGCGTATAATTATCCGAAATATGCGGGAAAGAAATCGAGAAAAGCTTGAAACTATATTTTTGTATAGTATACTGCCTGTGTCGTCTGGTCGATTTCCAAAAGGAGGAACACAGGTGGAACAACCGCACATTCTTCATGTGTATCTTGATGCGTTTTTTGCCTCGGCAGAACGTGTACTCTCGCCCGAACTGAAAAACAAACCAGTCATTGTCGGAAGCGCTCAGGAAAACCGTGGTGTGGTTGCATCGGCTTCCTATGACGCCCGTTCGAAAGGTGTAAAAGCCGGGATGCCCATTTATCAATCTCGCCGGCTCTGCCCTGAGGCCGCCTACCGGCCGGGAAATTATTCGGAATACAAACGGCTTTCGCAAGAGGTCTTTGCTATCCTTTGGGAATTGACGCCCAAAGTGGAACCGGTTTCCCTGGATGAAGCTTATCTTGATGTCTCCGGCTGCGAACGCCTTCACGGAAGCCGCGGGGCAGGCCCACTGGGTCGGCTCCCTTTCGCCATGATTTCTGGTGGCACCTATGTGCGTCAGGAAACCGATGCTCTTCCGCCCCCCAAACGGACCCTGGTCCCCCGCCATCACCGGTGGATCAGCGCCCTGGCGATGACCATTAAACAGACCGTGCGAACCCGCACAGACCTCACCGTATCGGTCGGATGTGCGACCAACAAACTGGCTGCAAAATCCGCTTCTGATTTTTGCAAACCGGACGGACTTGCATTGATAACACCGGGCACAGAAGAACAGTTCTTTCTGACACTGCCCCTTGGAGAGATACCTGGAATTGGCCGGGCCACGAGAGAAAAATTCCACAAGTGGAACGCCCATACCGTCGCCGAAGCCCGTCACCTCCCGCGCTCGCTGCTGAAAACAGCCTTCGGAGACCGAGGCTGTTCCATCCATGCCGCTTTGAGAGGCCAGGGCGAAACGGAACTGACCCTGCCCGAACATCCCCGTTCTTTAAGCCGGGAGAGGACATTCTGGACGCCCTCCAACGATCGCAATTTTGTGGAAAGTATGCTCTTCTATCTCACAGAAAGACTCGGGAAAACGTTGCGCAAAAAGCAACTCGTCGGCCGAACGGTTCACGTAAAACTCCGCTACAATGATTTCACGACCGTAGAACGCTCGCGATCGTTGAAAACACCTGCTGATCTCGACGAGGAAATTTTCCCGGTCGCATCTCATCTCATGGATCGGCGCTGGGACCAGAGACGTCGTCTGCGGCTGGTAGGAGTGAAAGTATCCGACCTCCGACCTAATTGTCAGCGCCAACAGAAACTTTTCGATGACAAATTGGAGCGGCAACGACGAATCGATCGATGCGTGGATGAGCTGCGGGACAAATTCGGATTCAACGTGGTTCAGAAAGGTCTCTCAATTGCCTTGAATTCGAGGCTTGAACGAGATGATAAAGGGTTTCAACTCCGCACGCCCGCTCTCTCGCAATAAGGGGTAACTTGACTCATTACAACCCGATGCTAAAATGCCTGCTCAGGGTGGTACGTTAACCGGCAAAAATAATAACTCCGAAGGAGTCTGTGCATTGATCGAAGCTGGAAATATAAAAAATGGAAACGTCATCGAATACGAAGGATCTCTCTGGGTTGTCCTCGATACACAGGTAACATATGTGGGGAAAAAAGGTGCCTATTCCCAGATCAAAATGAAGAATTTGGATGACAAACATATCGAAACCGAACGGTTCTCCACATCCGACAAGCTTAAAAAAGCCTTTCTTGAATCGCGCCGGATGACATATCTCTATGAAGATACTGCTGGTTACGTTTTTATGGATCCCGATACTGGTGAGCAAACCACTCTCGATCGTGACATGATGGAGGGGCTTGTTCAGTACCTGCCATACAATGCGGAAGTACAGGTAGAATTTTACGAAGACCGAGCGATCTCTATCGAGCTGCCACCAAATGTCGAACTGGAAGTGACCGATACCGACCCGGCGATCAAAGGGGATACAGCCACAAGCGTAACAAAACCCGCAACTGTCGAAACCGGCCTGACCGTCAAAGTCCCCGGTCACATCAAACAAGGTGAAAAAATCAGGGTCGATACAAGATCGGGGGAATTTCTGGGACGCGCCTGAAAACATAATCTCTCACTGGATGGGTGGATAGAACATGGGACACCAGTCAGTTGGTTTTTCCGGCCATTACCGCAGGTTTCTCAATGAATTTTCGGACCAAATCGGCGAACCCTCGGCTCGATATGGACAGGCAAACCAAAATATCCGGGAAGAAGTCGTCCGCTGCCTGTGGTTCGGTGCCCATTTCTCGAGCGACGACCTGCGCACCGATGGAAACCGGCGGGTCGAAGTGCTCTCGGCCGGATGGTGGAACGTTGAAAGCGGCCCTGATTTTATACAGGCAGAGATCCTGCTCGAAAAGGAGGGAAGGCTCATCGGAGATGTCGAAGTCCATACGGTTGCTTCCTCCTGGTACGGTCACGGTCACCATAAACAACCGGAATACAACGGCGTGGTGCTCCATGTTGTAATGTGGAACGATTGCGAAGATCGCCCCATTCTCCGGGAAAATGGCACCGCTATTCCTCAGCTGGTCCTCAGCGACTTTGTGGAAGAAGAAATCGATGAATTGGTCGAGATAATCGATCTGGAAGCCGACGAATCGAACTCTCCGCCGGCGCCGGGACGCGTCCGTGGATTTTGTCGTGAAGCGCTCCAAAATGGGGAAATGGACCCCGATTGGTTGGGCCAGTTCCTCGATTGCGCTGGCGACCACCGTATCCTGCGCAAAGCCGAGAGAATGGAAGAATTGTTCAATGGGAAATCTCACGAACAGGTTCTCTACCAGTCACTCGGCGAAGCGCTCGGTTACAAAAGCAATCGGATGGGATTTCTGCAGCTCTGCGAATCCGCTCCTGTGCCTTTGCTCCGTGAAATCGTTCCTGTGAACACCACCCCCCAACACAAACGCGAGGTGCTCGATGCGGCGCTCTACGGAACCGCCGGTTTCCTTAATAATGAGGTGATTGAGAATCCGGATAACGAAACGACTCGCTACTTGAATAGTTTGCAGGAACGTTGGAATGCAATGCCCTCAAAGCTCCACGACAATCAGCTCTCACGCGAACACTGGAGTTTTGGAGGGACGCGCCCGGTTAATTATCCCACACGCCGTCTCGCCGCTCTTTCAACACTTTACGTTGCGTACCTGCCTGCCGGTCTGTTCGGGAGTGTATCGCGCACTATCCGTAGCGCGTCCCCCGAGAAAAAGCGGCGAATCGATACAGTTATCCGGGCTGCACTCATCGATATGTTCAATAGTCTGGAACACCCATATTGGTCGTACCGTTACAAATTTGGCGGCAAAAAACTATCGGGCCCGCGAAGTCTGGTTGGAAAACAACGAGCGACCGCAATACTGGTCGACGTCCTCATTCCCCTGTGTATCGCCCACAGCCGCCAGGAAGGCGATGCGGAAATGCAAAACCGCGTCGAAGCCGTCTGGAATGGCCTGCCCCGTCGGTCTCCCAATACCATCGTTCGCCGAATGAGTGGGCGCCTTTTCCCAAACAAAGAACAAATATCGGCTGTGCTGAACTCGGCCCGTCGACAACAGGGCTTGCACGCACTGTATAATAATTTTTGTGCGGCTGATGACGGTTGCGAAAACTGCGTGCTTTACCTCGCACATCAAGCCGGGGAAAAAATGATCGAGGTGTAAAACTTGGGCCCAACAGACGAACCTCAAAGTCCGCAATCTCTCAGAATAATCTGGATCATTGCTGCCGCGCTTGCCTGTCTGTATTTGCTCGGTTGGTTTTTAGCTATGGGAGTGGGGGGGGCAATGCGGGGGCCTCGCTCCACGATGGCATTTATTTCCGTTCTCGGTTTCGCCCGGCGCGCGATCTGGCCCACGTTGCTCGCGCTGATCATCTTCGCCAGTTCTCTCTCCCTTGGCATTTCTGCCCTGCGCCTGTTTCGTATGAACTTCGAACGTCCCGCCTTCAAGCTGGTTTTCTCGGCAGCCATTGGTCTGGGCATATTTCCCTATCTCGTGCTGGCCCTTGGGACCTGTGGTTTCCTCAATCCAATTGCATTCTGGATTTTGATCATTGTCTGCCTCATCCCGGGATATCGCTCTACCTGTCAGCTCCTTATTAAACTGGCACAAAAGGTTACCGGGGCCTCTCGAAACTGGGGCAAATTCGAGTGGTTCCTGGGGGCAGGAATCATAGCTTTGATTGCGATAGGGCTTCTATCCGCTGGAACACCTATCTCGGATTACGACACGTTGGAATACCATCTCGGCGCGCCAGCAGAATATCTGCGCCAGGGCCAGATCTCATTTCTCCGACATAATGTCTACGCCTGTTTTCCTCAGCACGTCGAAATGATTAACCTGGCCGGCCTTGTTCTGGGCGGAAACAAAACTGTTGGTGGCGGAACAGCCGTGATGTCGCAGTTCTTCTTCGGACTTCTGGCCGCGCTGGCCGCCGGTTTGCTTGCTCAAAAAATTTGCGTTAGCAGAGATAGTTTAGAAACCAGGCCGGGCTCCAAACCCGAAACGCCTGAAGCAAACAAAGTCGATCGCTCCGACGGACCTTACTCACAGATCGGTTTACTGGCTGCTGTTTTTTTCTTGAGTTGTCCTCTGCTCATAATTGCGTCGATACGGGCTCACATCACTCTGGCGAGATGTTTCTACAAAGGGGCGGCCGTACTCGCATTGTTCTGCTGGCTGTTCCCGAAAAGAAAAGACACCGGCAACTTAAAATGGCTGATCGTAGCAGGCATTTCTTGCGGAATATCAGTTGGAGTTAAATATTCAGGCGCTCTTTTCCTTTGCCTCCCTCTCGCTCTGATAACGCTCATAGGCGGGCTGAGGAAGGGCAAAACTTTATTGGGACGCATCAAACCCGTCTTCGCCCTGACATTTATAGCGGTTCTGGCTGCAGCACCCTGGTTAATTCGACATTTCTACTTTACAGGCAATCCCGTTTACCCGCTGCTCCATAATATCTTCGGTGCCCGTGGATGGTCGGATCTGCAGGCTGCTAAATTTGCTGCCGCCCACTCTCCTGGCTCTCTGTCGGGAATATTCGTGAAACTCTGGGCATTTTTGACTTCCAATAGAATGGGGTTCGCAAGCCCTCTGGCGCTCGTGTTTATTCCGTTTCTACTCATAGACATTCTCTCGCAAGCCGAAAAGCAGGTCGTCATTCGTATGATGCTTCTCCTGCTCGCATACACAATCTTAATTGTCGTTCTCTGGGCCTTTTTCACGCATCAAATCGTGCGCTTTCTTGCCCCCGTGCTTCTCTTTTTGGCCGTATTATCCGCCGCGGGGCTCATCGAACTGAGCTCCCGGTCTCAGGCGAGAAAAATCGGCTTTATTGTGACAACAATCTTTTTTGCGATTGCCATTTTGATCCAGAGTGTGATTGCAGTTAGCTCAGGCGCCATAGGGGGGACCCTGGCCAGTGAAGGCCTCAAAGAATACGCTCGCCGTTTCGATGCAAAAGCTCAGCTTGCTTATGCCAATGCCGTCGAATGGGTTAATAATCCACTAAAGGTTCCGAAAAGCTCGTGCCTGATGCTCGTTGGAGAAGCAAAAACTTACTATTTTGATCGTTCTCTGAGCTATTCGGTGGTTTTCAACGAGCATCCCATCGAGCCGGCCCTCAAACAGGCAGACGAGAACCTCCCCCGCGCGGTCCAGACGCTTAAAAATACCGGTTGCCGTTACGTCTTAATCAACTGGCCCGAACTGGAACGTCTGTCCAGAACCTATCGTTTCGAATATAAGGGAAAAATGCACGTGGGTTACCTTCCCCAACTCAATCTTCAAGAATCTCGCCATCCCTCAGAAATAAAACAAGCCGCTGCGCCCCTGAGAAAACTTCTTGAAGCCTCGGGCAAAAAAGTCGCGCAGTTTGGCAATCTGCGCGGCTCGCAAACCTCTGGTCGGGAATCGGCAGCCATTATTGAGGTTTATCGTATAGGGCCCTGATGGGCTTCCCACCATTGAAGCAAATGGCTCGGCTGCTTACCTTTTTGTTTCCCCGGGCCGTCACGCAAAGCAACTTATGAAAAAGACTCCACTCCCGGGGGACATATAGAGTTAAATCAAAAAGATAAAATTAGGGGATAAAAAAAGGCAAGTAACCGCGCGCGCTCAGCTTTCCTGTTGAGCCGCTTGCACCGTTGTCCCCTCGTCCTGTTCACTGCCGTCCGCACCCTCTTTTTTATTCTCCTCCGACCGTTTGGCAGTTTCTTCAAAATGGAACTCACCCTTGCGGAACAACTCAATACACACGTCAACCACTTTGGCATCGTAGAGCGTACCCTTATTTTTTTTGAGCACGTTCAAGGCCTTCTCCCGTCCCAGTCCTGCACGGTAAGGACGGTTGGAGACAATTGCCTCGACCGTATCCGCGACAGCCAGGATTCGTGCCTCAAGCAAAACCTTTTCGCCCGACAACCCACGCGGATACCCTGACCCGTCCAATCGTTCGTGATGTTGGTGAATGATTTCACCAAGTGGCCAGGGGAGGTCCATTTCGCCCATTACTTCTGCGCCGGTGCTCGGGTGCCGCCGCACGAGGGCAAATTGCTCTTCACTTAAACCCGCCGGCGAGGTGAGGATTTCCACAGGAATACGAATTTTCCCGATATCATGAATTGAAGCTGCAAGAAAAATGAGCTCGATCCGTTCTTCAGGCAATCCCATGTTTTCAGCGATAGCACTGGACAGTCGAGCTACCCTTCTTTGATGCCCCGCAGTATAAGGATCGCGTGCGGCGATTACAAAAGCAAGATTTTCAACCATCTGGTAAAGGACCTGCCGACGCTTTTTTTCCGCTTCCTGCCGAACTTCGTTTTCCCGAGCCAGAATAGCAATCACATGGAATGCATAAGCACTGGCAAGCAACATACACAAAAGGACATAAAGTATCGCACGGCCTGTATATGAAAGACTGAGTTCCCCACCAGCCCGTTCGACAATGAAAAAGATGGCAGCGCCACAAACGAATAGAGCAAGAAGTCCACTCTTCGAAAACGCAATATACTTGCGCAACATGCGAGGCTTCTTCTTATTGGTCGACCGGCCTTTTGTAAACTTTCCACTCATGAAACTGACATTTATTATATCAGAGACACACAAACAATGGAAACAAAGACCGGCAAGCGATATCAAGTAAAATCGGCAGTCGCCATGATTTCAACTTAGCCCCAGAGTATCTTTCTCGCATTTCAAAGTCGTGCGGCGACCATGCCCCGGTAGCAGAATCGTATCCTCCGGAAACTCTTCCATTAATTTTTCTATGGACTGCCGCAACTGGTCCCAATTGCCTCCGGGCAGATCAGTGCGACCCACTCCCCCGGCAAAAATAACGTCGCCACAGAAAATCACTATCGGTTGTTCCTGATCGCCCACGAGACAAATACCACCCGGCGTGTGGCCCGGGGTATCAAGTACCCTGATAAAACTGGACCCAAACTCGATTTTGTCACCTTCTGTCAGTAACCTATCCGGTTCAGGGATCTTTTCGCACCCTCCAAACATTCCGGTAAGGTTTCGAAAAGAATCCTGCAGAATGTCGGCATCTTTTTTCCCGATACATAGCTCCGCATCCGGATATTCTGCTTTCAAAAAGCCGTTTGCACAGATATGGTCCGCATGGGCGTGCGTATTGATAATTTTGCCAGGTTGAAGATCAAGTCTCTCAAATTCTTCTGCTATTCGCTGGCCTTCCGCCCCGGGATCTATAATAATTCCGTCCTGACAAGCGTCATCGGCCGCCAGGTAACAATTAGATTCCAGGGGGCCAACCGTCAGCATACTAATTTTCACTGTCTAAATCCCTATTGCCAGGGGCTCGCACAAAT
The DNA here is from genome assembly GCA_046538485.1 of Candidatus Brocadiia bacterium. Classification (GTDB taxonomy): domain Bacteria; phylum Planctomycetota; class Brocadiia; order SM23-32; family SM23-32; genus JBKHIT01. The sequence continues at coordinate 156,457 of JBKHIT010000001.1, forward strand.
CAGGAGGTCTTGTGCTCAGACCTCATAACAGGCTTCAACAAGGCGGCATACATCGCACGGTTTAGTCTCCCCTTCGGGAGCATTTGGCATGCCAAGAATCTCAGTTTCCTGAACGGGGTCTTCCTCCGGGTCGCTCGCGTGCGCGCGATTCTGAAGGACATTTTGTCCGTAAACTTCGCGGAGTTCCCGGAGACGCTGACGAATCACTCTCAGAGCGTCAGGCCCCGAATAAAGAAGCGCCATACACTGGGTTTCGCGCTCCGGTTCGATCGGTTTCCCCGTCTCGACGTCGACCCCGGTCATATACCGAATCAATTCGTCAAATTCCGCCTGCGCATTAAGCTCTTTCAACTCTTCGGCAATCTCATCAAAAAGCGAAGGATCCGGGTGGAAACTATTTGCTTTTTCCTCGAGCAAAGAGCACGCCCGGGCGAGAATATCCGCCTTTATCTGTCCGGGTTCCGGAACATCGTCCCGGGCAAAAAGCATCTCCGCAGAATGAGCCAGCCTGATGGCCTGAGCGGGAGTTGGCATTTGCTCAATGCCGTCAACCTCCGAGACAACCGTCTCTGAAAGTCGTCGGGCTTTCTCCATAATATCTTCGGCCTTCCCCCCGACCATAGCTTTTAGCTGCTCGCGAAACTGCGGCAATTTAGCTGCATAAAATCGACTGGCTTGCTCAACGGTCAGGCTTACCATCTTCGCTCCCGTGATGAACATCCCGGTCCGAGCGAAAAAATCGAGGAGGTTACCGGGAAGAGGATTGCGCCTTCGAAAACTCTCTGGTTTGAGAATTACCATCGACGTCTCGACCTCTGGCTCATTGATGTGAGGCAATGCTCTCAAGACATACCCTCCGTCGCTATATGCGTTCCTGCTGAAAAGACGAAGGTGGGATTCTGTCATCTCCGGCGTAACACCTGTGAGAACGGCCGGTTCAAAAAAACGGTGGTACTCAGGCTCATGCTCAACTTCCTGCAAAGCCGGATAACGCCGAAGTTCCTTTTCCGCTCTTTCCCGCGCCTTTTGGACGTAATCGGCCGACCAATCCTCCTGTATAAAATCTCCATAAGTGCCCCGAACATCATCCCCACGCACATCCTGTCCGATATGCCCCGCGGCTTCTTCGATTAAATGCTGGGCATTTTCTCCGCGAAAAATGACGAGTAACATCCGATTCGATATTCCCCGCGCATTGGGATACCCGAAATTCTCAAGCACGTATCGAATAAGCAACTTCTGATAGCGAAGCGGCACACGTTTCTCTTCGGGATCATAAATCCCATCACAATATTGCCGAATGAAATCGCTGTCAGGCGCCGGCGCATACATACGGACCGCCGCTAATCTAACATTTGCCCACAGTAGCCGGGCCAGAATGCCCCCTGTTCTGCTCTTGTGAAGCGTGTATGGAGTCACCAACGCATAAGCTAACTCTTCACCCTTGAGACATTCTTCCGGCATACCTCAAACCTCAAAACTCTCTTATGAAATTTAATTGGAACGGATGGGCAATATACCACAAGCGACTGAAACGTCGCAAGGCTCTCATTCAAATGAGCGTCCGGCAACGCAGCAAATCTCGCTTAGCAATGCTTCGTCGCATATTTGTGCAAGTCCGTCCCCTGTGCTCGGCCATGAGTACGTCTTGACAAGCATCCGACAAACCATAATATGTCCGTTTACAATGCACTACAGTTCCACTATGCGCACTATCCAAAGTGCCGTGTGTCTGCGACTAATGAAAGGCCGCTCCAATGCAAACCTTACATATAATTCTGTCCACCGTGATACTCCTCCTCACCATCCCCATCGGCACCCTGCGTGCCAACGTAAAATTGCCGGCCGTCTTCTCCGAAGGAATGGTTCTCCAACGTGATCGAAAAATCCCTGTCTGGGGCTGGGCCGATGACGGAGAAAAAGTAAAAATCAGCATCTACAACCGGGGCACAAAACCTCTCATCCAAGCCCAAACCGTCGCCCGCAACGGACGTTTCCGGCTCACACTCGACCCCCTGCCCGTCGGCGGCCCCTACACGATGTTGATGGAAGCCAAAAATCGATTCATCTTCACAGATATTCTGGTGGGAGAAGTCTGGATCACATGCGGCCAGTCCAATGCTATATGGCCGGTAAGCGAAACGGCATCCATCGAAGAGGCGCGCGCCAACCGAGATAAATACCCCGGCATCCGCCACATACAGCTCGGACACCGGAAATACCGACAAGCTGACAAGCCGTACGAGAAACTCGGCGCGTTCTGGGGCCGACCCAAATGGGAAGACTCCCGGTACTCTCTGATGCGCTCCAACAAAGATATCCCCGGATGCCAGAACGCCATCGGGTATTATTTCGCCCGGGAAGTCTACAAACACTTCGACGGCAAAGTTCCCGTCGGCACGATCGATATTGGCGCCATCATCAGGGTCGAAAGCTGGGTGGCCGACCGTTTTGTCGCAAAAGATCCCGTGCTGGAAAAGATCCGGGGGAAACGCTACCCCCACGAAACGTCCCGAGCCTACAACGCCAACATCGCACCTCTCTCCCCCTATCCGGTCCGCGGCGCCATTTATTACCAGGGCGAGATGAATGCCGGAAACGCAAAAGTCTACCGCCATGGACTCGAAATGCTTATAAAAAGTTGGCGGGCGGCCTGGGACGATCCCGACATGCCGTTTCTCATCGTGCAGCTCCCCGGATTCATAAAGCACAAAGGCCCCAAACATAAATACGACATGGATGCGAAAAGCCTTGCCAGCTTCAAAGGAAACGACGCCAGCCACGGATTCGTAGGGATCCGACAGGCCCAGTTGCAGGTCTGGCAGAACACACCCCACACCGGTATGGCCGTCACGATCGACCTTGGGGAACCTTTCAACATTCACCCTCCCCGCAAACGCGAAGTGGCTGAACGGCTGTTCCTTCAGGCCCGAAAAGTGGCCTACGGAGATGAGGAGGTCCTGGCCAGCGGGCCGGTTCCCGCAAAGTTCCAGAAAATCAATAACGGGTTCGCCATCGAATTCAAGAACATCGGACGCGGTCTGTCCGTTAAAGGCAAAAATCTGACGGGATTTGAACTCGCAGGGGAAAACGGCAATTTCACAGTCGCCGATGCCCGTATCGAAGGTGACCGGGTCATCGTCACCTCCGGGGAAATCCAACATCCGAGCGCTGTTCGCTACGCGTGGAAGGGGTATCCGCAGGTCAGCCTCTATAACAAAAAGGGCCTCCCAGCTACTCCGTTTCGCCACCTTCCAAAAGACCAGAACAAATAGCTCTTCAGAATTCTCAGCGTGGAGGACAGCTGACCGGTGTAAAGATAGAAACACACGGACGAAGCGGGAAAAAGGCCAGAAAACATAACGCAAAAGAACCGTGACTTTCGAAACCAACTGGTTATCGCTATACTTCGTCAGCGTCTGACAACAGATACGACTTTATCGCGTCTACGGGAAGCCAAAAACCATGAAATCTCTCCCGAATATCCTCTGGATCTGCACGGACCAGCAGCGTGCGGACACGCTCGGATGCTACGGTAACTCTTTCGTCCACACGCCTAACCTCGATCGGCTCGCCAGCGAGGGGGCTCTGTTCGAAAACTGTTTCAGCCAGAGTCCAATCTGCACCCCGAGCCGCGCGAGTTTTCTGACGGGCCGCTACCCCCGAACAACCCGAGCCCGCCAGAACGGTCAGGATATCCCCGCCGATGAAATGCTCATCACAAAGTTGCTGGCCGATAACGGTTACACCTGCGGACTGGCCGGAAAACTGCATCTTTCTACCTGCGATCCCAGATTTTGTCCTGACATCGAACGACGTATTGATGATGGCTACAAAGTCTTCCATTGGTCCCACCATCCCAATCCCGATTGGCCAAAAAATGCTTACGCACAATGGCTCGCTGAAAACGATGTGAGCTACGAAACTCCTGCACTCGACGGCACCTGGCAGGTGCGGAAAGGTATGCCGGAACAATATCACCAGACCACCTGGTGCGCGGACAAAACGATTGAATTCATAACGGAACAGGCTCAGCAGGGTTCTCCCTGGCTGTTTTCGCTCAACTGTTTCGACCCGCACTTTCCCTTTGATCCCCCGGAAGAATATCTTGAGCCCTACCTCGACGAGCTCGACGAAATCCCTCTCCCCGTCATCGAAGAAGGTGAACTCGAAAACAAACCCCGGTGGCAGAAACCGGAATTCCGGGACGATTATCACTACACAGGCCCGCATCATCCGGAAGATATGACATCGCGCCAGCATCGTCTCACGCGAGCCGCTTACTGGGCAATGGTGGATCTGATCGACGCGCAGATCGGCCGCGTGCTGGAATCGCTCGACGCTACCGGACAGAGGGAAGAGACGCTTGTCATTTTCACCTCGGATCACGGCGAAATGCTCGGCGATCACGACCTTTATTTGAAAGGTCCCTACTTCTACGATCCCGCCGTTCGCGTGCCGCTGATTGTGAGCCGGCCCGGCCATATAAAACCCGGGCGGACGGATACCCTCGTGGAACTGATGGATTTGGCACCGACGGTCCTGGAGGCCGCCGGACTCGATCAGCACGAAGGTATGCAGGCTAAATCGCTCTGGCCAGTTCTACAAAACATTAATAAAAACCTCACGCATCGGGAAGACGTCTACTGCGAGTATTACTACGGGATGGGCTGCGAGGGGGACCCGCCCCCGTACGCCACCATGCTCCGCACTGAAACGCATAAATTGGTGGTCGCCCATGGGTTGGATCAGGGAGAACTCTACGACCTGGAGCAGAACCCCGAGGAATGCCGGAATCTGTGGGACGATCGGGAACACAAAGAGTTTAAATTTGCCCTGATGAAACGTCTCTGCGATCGCATGGCATACACCGTAGACCCCTTGCCTCCGCGGCGGGGCCATTTCTGAAAGAGCTGCACTTTCACTCCGTGAATACCGGTTTAGCGTTTATCAAATTCCGCCATTGGAGTTCACATTTCATAGGCGTCCTACGGCGACTACACGTTTAGCGTGCGTTACACTCAGCCATTCAGGTTCACATGTCATTGCGAGGCGTTCCGCGCAGCGGGACGCCGCGGCAATCTCGCTGTTGGGCCAACAAAACGACGAGCTTGCTTCGCCCGTCTTACAATGGACTCGCAATGAGCTGTGGAGCGAAGTTTTCAGGCTAAACAGCCTGCCCGGGATTCAGGATCTCATCCACAACAAGCCGTTCTCGCTCATAACGGTGGCTCAGTCTCGTTGACTGAAAATCCATCGCCCGTACAATGGAAAGAGACAAGAACTGATCGCACCTCCGGATTGGGCGCGGAGAGAGGACGACCAAACACAGAAAATTGAAATTCAAGGGTAAAATATGGAACTGAAACGTATCGTGCAGCTGCTTGTTTTGTTTGTGATCACAATTTTAGGGCAGGTTCCGGCGGCAGAAAAGTATACACGTCTCTACAATGGGATAACGGCATTCGTCGCCAACCCCGATGGCATCGATTTTACTGTCTCCCTTTCCGTAAAAGACGTCAATCGGCACGGCGGTGCTCCCGATGAGCTGTTGGCCAAAATTTATGGGCCCGAGGGCAGACCTCTCGTCCGCAAATTCATCCCCGATGACGGAGTCAGCCAAGGCAACTTCGCCGCGCCCGCCGCCGGGTGGGATCATGAATCATGGTATTACGAAACATGCTATTCGAGAGGTTTACGGCCCGCGATGCGTTGGAGTGCAGTTTCAGAGCCCGAACGTCTGGAGCAACTGAAGAAAAGGAACGTTTCGTGGGATATCGAGGGGCGTGGGAAAGGCGTCTACCGTATTCTACTTGTGGGCAACCCCGATCTTCTTGTATCCCTGGATCTCGACCCGAATCTGCAATACGGACTCGCCGGGAGCCCGGAATGGATACATGGAAGCGGGAACGATTTCCGCCGCAGCTACTTCTACATTCCGAAAGGTGGGGCGGCCGTGCATGCCCTTTTCCTGCAGTTCGACCGTCCGCGCCAGCGCGCATTTGCGGTAAAGGACGATAACGGGGAAATCCTGATGGAAGGCAGAGCCGTCGATGGACTGCAACGGATGGTATACCGAGCTCCGCCTGGCGAAAGCCTCGACGATAGAATTTTCTCCGTGGAGGTCTCGGAAGGTGCGGGGGATTTTCTGCTGAATATCACGATCCAAATGGAAGGCAAATCATTAAAAAAGGCCAAAAAGATCCCGGATCTGACAACGGAAAATTTTGATCAATTTCAGCCCTGGCGGGGCCCTAAAGCATTGACAGCGGTTCTTTGTTCTGACAAAGAACTTGCCCGTTCCCTTAAAGGTGGAGCCATATACCACGACGACAAAGTTTTCTGGCAGATGTATCAGGTTCGGCTCTACGATATCCTCCAAAAAATGTCTCCGGACGATTTTGACTACCCGAGCGATCTGCCGAAGCGCAAAGGCTATCATTCGGTTGGTTCGCATGAGCGTCCCCGTCGTGGCGTGCCCGGATGGGGCGATCGGGTAATGCACAACTATCCGGCACACAAAAATCGCAAAGCTCTCAATTATGCCATACGCGACCTGTTTTTCGGGATGTGCCTCATCGGTCACGGCGACCATGTGGCAATCGGCCCGCTCGCCAACCTCGCCTACGAAATGGGATGCTATTCTTATTTCTTCCCCCGCCCGGCGTGGCGTATTCTCCGGCAGAGCAACGCCCCGGCTGACGTAAAAGCCTGCATCCGGGAATACGTAAACCAGATATGCGATCGCATGGCGTTCTGCCGGGGGATGGCACTTGTGAATGGTAACTCCCTGGCCAGTCTCGTCGAAAGCATGCGTTACTGCACGGAAGCGACCGACGACGTATTGAACCAGCGGCTTTTCGAGACGTATTTCGAGCGTTTTGAAACGGGCGGCCTTGGAGAACGCATCGGTATCGGGCCATCGGGCGGACTTCAGGAATCGTTTGGTTATGATTTTCATTACGGTAGCTACGTGCTGCGCGGATGGAACGCCGTGCGGCACGATCTAAAAGCTCCGAGATTCGAACGGGTCTATGACCGCATGATGAAATTCTACAGCTACGTCTGGACCCCCGTCGGTTATGCGATATGGAGTTCCCGTACCGGGATCGGAAAAGTCGCGGGAGGCACCTACAATTCGTGGCACAAAAACCCCGATTATCGCTGGAAAGGCTACGGGGGACCGAACCTGACAGTTGGTGTCAATGGTGCGAATGAATTTTTTGCGGCCCGCCGACAAAACTACTACTGCCTGACTTATCACGGACGCCTCACACCAACTTGGATGGGCGAGGGTTTTCGCGGACAAATAGGTTTTGGAGGCGGTGCAATTTGCCAGCTTTTCGTCCCGGGAAAAGGCAATGGAATGGTCATAACATCAACGGTCAATGGCTCCTATGGCAAAGGCATGCACCTTTCACAATGGCGTAACTTTCACATTCACAGCGTTGTCGGAACGACCATCGATGGACAGCCTCTCGTAACAGCCAACAGTGAACATTTCAATGCCCGCCTGGAAGACAATACCGTTACAAGTTCCAGTGAAGTGCGTCAATCTTCCGTTCGGATTAAACGCAGCTATACTTTTGAGCCGAACTCCATCGTTTGCAATCTGCAGCTCGCGCCTTCCGCCGCAGACAAATCCTATGCGCTCTGGGCCGGACCGGCAAAATTCCGCCGTGAGGTGAATGAAGCCTACGAGATGATTCCCTACGCCGATGTCCGGCGGAACAGGCGAACCGGCAAAAAAGGCAAAGGGGCAGCCCGTCTGGTCGCCGTCGATGCCGCGGGCGGTGAAATTGCCGATCTCACCGATGAACCAACACTTGCACAGGGCTTCTTAATCGACCGGCATGGATACGGCGCGCGTATTGAGCTCGAAAAGCGCACGCCTCTGCTGCTGGGGAAAAACGACACGGTTCTCATCCAGCTCGCTGACCAACGCACCCACGCGGACGAAATCGAACTCACCTACCGAATCGTTCCGTTCAGCGGTCAGCCCCCTGCAGGACCGTTCGGGAGCAAAGGCCAAGTACCGAAAAACCTGTCCCTGGAGACGAAAACGGTCCGAAAAGCCTCGGAACTCAAAAAAGCTCTGGCCGAATTGGAGCCATTCACAATCAAAAGCAGTAAGGGAAAAAAACTGGCCCGGCTGCGCGTGGCACGGAGCGGGGAAAATCTGGCACTTTCCGCGACCGTCTCTGATAGCAAAATTGCGCCTCACAAAACGGTCTGGAAGGGCTCGTGCCTGGAAATATTTGCCTCGATGCCCGGCACCGCGCAGATTGGACAGGTCTTCCTGGCACCCGCTGCCGGCGAAACCCCCGCCAGAGCCTACCGCGCAGGGGAAAAAATTGCGCCGGAACCGGCGATTAAGCTGACGACTCAGCCAGAGGAAGGCGGTTATGATATGCAAGCACTGGTCCCCTTCTCTGCGCTGAAGGTGGATCCCTCCCGGGCAAAAATTATGCTTGAATTCCAGGTCACTTCCGTTGGCGGACCCGGCGGGAAACTGACAAGAGGCACGCTTTTTGACAGCATCCATGCTTACGAAAACAACCAGCGCTACGGCCTGTTCATTCTCAATCCGGAGGCCGAATAATGTATCGATTACTTATTGTTTCATTATTTTGTTCCGTCCTGCTGGTCGGCGAAGCCGCCGCGGATATGACACTGGTGGATAAAAATACGGCGCCCTGTTCCGTGTTCATTCCCGACGGGTGCAGCAAAATAGAGCGGCTTGCCGGTACAGAACTGGCCAGGTATCTGAGCGAAATCTCAGGTCGAAAGTTTGAACTGAAGGCCGTCGCAAAACCACCGACCCGCCGCGTTATTCTTGTGGGAAATTTTGATCGCTCATACGCAAAGGGGCTTGGGTTTGACGGCTATGCCCTCCGCACCGAGAAAGACCGGCTCATTATCTGCGGCGTCCATTCGATGGGAACAATTTACGGCGTATATGGATTCCTGGAAGACATACTCGGCTGCCGCTGGTGGTCGCACAACGAAGAGTTCGTACCGAGCAAGCAAACGATCCGTGTGCCCGAACTCGATGTGCGATGCGATCCCCCCTTCACAATGCACCACCTCTACAATCGGGAGGCTCAGAACAGGCGCAATAATTTCCGCTACAAATCGCGAAGCACAGGGGCGGAATATTTCACCAGCGGCCACAGCCTCTATCCTCTTCTGAAAGATTACGCCAAAGAACATCCTGAGATATACCCCATGAATAAAAAAGGCGAGCGCAAGGCCAACAATCTTCATTTTTGCTACCTCGCCCCCGGCATCGCCCAAGCTCTGGCCGATGCTCTCGGCAAACACGTGGAGAGGCGGAAAGGCGAAGTAACGCATGCCATCTATTTCGCCGGCATGGGTGACTGGTACGGCGGGATGTGCCAGTGCGAAAAATGCAAAAAAGTCTATAAAGAAGAAACCTGGACCGATCCTGACGGTAGAAAGAAACCGGGATATACGGCGACACTTCTGCGCATGATGAACCGTACCGGTGAAATGCTGGATGAAAAATACCCGGGCATTCGAGTCGGCACGTTTGCGTACATGAGCCTGGAAGCGCCTCCGGCAAAAACCCGACCCGCTGAGAACGTGACGATACGGGTTCCCCGCCTCCGCCACTGCAGCGTTCACTCGGCCCGGACATGTCCCAGAAACCGCAGTTATCTGCGCAATCTCGAGCGTTGGTGCGAGATAACACCGGCCGGAGTGTACGTCTGGGAATACGGCGCAAACTTCAAAAACTTCATATTTCCCTGGCCCTGTATCCACTCGATTGCCGATAACATTCGTCTCTACAACCAGATGGGTATCCGGGGCGTAATGGTCCAGGGCAACTACGTGACGACCGGCAGCGACCTGGTCGTTCTTAAAAATTACGTGTGGCGTCGGCTTATATGGAATCCAAAACTGAAAACCGATCAGCTCATTCGCGAATTTTGTGACGGCTATTATGGCCCCGCGGCGGATGAAATGTATGACTACGTCCAATCGTTGGAAAACTCCGTGCGTGAACCCAAGATGGTCCATGCCAACGAATTTGCAAAACCGCCTTATCTCAGCGAAGAATCCCGGCAGAAACTCAGCAATCTTCGTGCAAAAGCGATAAAGGCATCCGGCGGCAAATCCCCCTACGAACGACGTGTCCGGGAAGGTACCGTCGGTATCGAGGCATTGCTCCTTTTTAACCCCGGTCCTCTTCAGAATAAGGACGGCAAACTTGTCGGCAAACACATCGGTGAATATACCTATCCGCGCGCTCGTGATGTGGTTTCCCACGTTCGCAACTCCGGATTCAATGAATGGACGAATGGAAAATCCAATTGGACGGGATTCCTTCTCTCACACGGCGGCCCCCTGCACACACTTGCTGCGGGTGAAACAAAAGTAAAGATCGCGCCTCTGCTCCAGGGGCAGATACGGCAGATAAATTACCGGGGCAAATCGTTGCTGGTCCCCGGTTCCGATCCAGAAAAACGATGGCATCCCGCCAGTGGGGGAAGTATAGCTGATATCGGAAATATCCTCTGGAGTACAGCGGACAAGGCTGATCCCAGAGCACTGACCCTGCACGATGCCTTTCATATACCGGGTTGGCGTTTCAGCAGCAAAGCGACGGCCCAAAAAAGAATAGAACTTGGCCAAAAAGGTCAAACCATCCGTGTGCTGATTCAGAAAACTCGTGGGAAACCTGCCGCCGTCAATATCTCCACCACCTATCGGCTCGCCGGCAAAAAACCGTCAAATATTTGGTTTAAACGTGCCGACACCGACTGGAGGAGTTTATCCTTGAAAGCAGGACAAGCCCAGGCAGGAATTGACCAGATGCAGGCCTTCAAAATTGAACTTCCCCAACAGAACTGTGCCGCGGTCGACACCTATTCGTCCCCACCGGGCAAGGTGGCACGTATCGTACACGACAGAGAAAAAGGCACGCTTACAACCGTCGTCGCAACAGATCCCATCGGGAAATGGACAGGGGAAAAACAGTCACTCACCGATATGGAGATGCTGATGCAACTGGAAGAACCGGCGAGATCCACCACCTCCAAAAATAAACCGCCCCTCCTGCGGAAACTGGAAATTATCCCTCTTTCCTCCGAATAAGCGCCTCAGTAGAAAGGCGGATTGCCCTCATGAAAAGGGTGCTGTGGCCGACCTTAACTTTACTCCTGGCCGTTCTTTTGGCCCCTCCGGCCTCAGCTGCCGAATTGATCACTCTTTCCCCGGAAAATTACGACGAATATCGACCCGATGGGAAAGAAGCGGAAGGGATATTCGGCGATTACGTGCTGCGCAATGATCACCTCGTGGCTGTGATAGGAAATCCCGATCTTGTTTCCGGACGAAGTTCCGGACGGTGGGGAAAACACCAGGTTAAGGGAGCCCTTCTGGACCTCACCTCGCGCTCTTCTAACAACGATCAGCTCAACGCTTTCTGGCCCGGACCCCTCGTGCACCGTCCTGACGCGCCACAGAAACAGAAACATTTCCCTGACGAAGCGCTTACCTGGAAACGCCCCGGTCGTGAGCCAAAAATGGGTAAGCGCGTGACCCTGGAAATCCCGCCCTACGAGATAGAAAGCGGCAAATTTCTTAAGGACCTTGCCGAGCTTCCTGCCAGCCGTCGTCCAAAGACGAGAATTTATGTCAAGCTGAATTACACGCTGGCCGACGGATGGGATCACCTGCTGGTGGAAGCGCTCTACAAGAACCCCACCAAAAAGGCCGTCCGACTCCAACCCGCAGCTATGCTCCGCGTGGACGGAACGTGGAAGTCCAATTTGGCTCTCAGCGGACGTTTTTTCTGGACGTACAATAAATGGTGGCAACAAGCATACGGCATCCTTGCCGATGGGCATCTCCTCCAGCTTCAGAAAGGCGGGCGTGAGTACCGATTACGCTATACTGCTGCGGAAGGCGACAAAACCGCCATTCCGCCCGGAGGCCAGCTCCGCGTCGTGCGCAAGCTCTTTGCCGGCCAGAATCTGTTTGAAATCAAATCGGCGGCGGCCCGGCGGCTCGGTCGCCCCCTGCGGAACGTCTCGGTCTCAGTAAAAGACGCAAACGGCCCTGTGGCTCGGGCTGACATAACCGCGCTTATAGATAGCCAATCGTATGCCTCTGGCAGGACCGGCAGGGGTGGCAAACTCAAGATCAACTTGCCCACGGAACGCTGTGTTCTGCAGATCAAAGCCATCGGAAGACCTGCAAAGACAATAACGCTTCCGGCGAAAGGCCCTCAAAAGGTATCGATCAAACTTGCCCCACCGTCATATATCGCCGCCGAAATAAGCGATCCCGATGGCAAACCAATTCCCTGCAAAGTCCAGTTCCTGGGCAAAGACGGCACACCTGATCCTTTCTTTTTCCCAAAAACAGGAGCCCGTCTGGTTCGCAATACTGTCTACTCGCGAACGGGACGTTTTCGGCAGGCAATTGCGCCTGGCAATTACCGGGTTCTCGTCACGCACGGTCCGGAATACAACGTGATTGCCCGGGATCTTGCACCTGGCCGCGGGAAAACAAAAGTCCTGAAAGGAACCCTTACTCGCACCGTAGACACCACAGGATGGATCAGTGCGGATTTTCATAACCATTCCACGGTCAGCGCCGAGACAAATCTTTTTTATGTCTATCCTTACAGCTGGAATCCGGGCGTCGATGGTGATTCCAGTGCCAGTCAGAGGGGCCGCGTCCTGAATCTGCTGTGCGAAGGAATTGAATTTGCACCTCCGACCGAGCACAACACCGTCTCCAGTTACGCACCGCACCTCAAAGCCCTCGCGGCCGAGAATCTGCTGGCCACATGTCCCGGAATCGGTCTTTCGGCCGGAAGACGCCATACACTCACACACCAGAACGCTTTCCCTGTCCCTTACCAACCTGGGCGACAGGATGGAGGCGCGATTCAGCGTCCCGAACACTGCAGACAGATCACCTGGCTGCGGGATTGGCCCGGTGGGAACGACATGCTGATCCAGGTCAACGTCCCCCGCGGGGAAAAAGTGAAAGTCCGCCGGGAAATGGATGTGCTGGATGTGGAAAATCTCGCCCCCCTGTTCGTCGAAAAGATCAATCCGAAGGATCAGAACCGCATACTCGAGTGGATCGATATCCTTAATAAGGGCTATCGCCTGCCCGGAGTCGTCGGCAGCGGAGCCTTTGACAATTACCACGGCTCCGGCGGCGTGCGCAATTACGTGAAAAGCCCGACCGACGATCCGGCGCAAATCAAATCATCGGATATCGTATCGGCAGCGCGCAGAGGAAATCTCATCATGACAACCGGGCCGTTCATCACCGCGGAAGCCAAAGCGACTGCCAATGGCAAAAACACCAGTGCACCCATAGGCGGGGGATTGAGCTCGGATGATGGGAATGTTCAACTCCACGTTAAAGTGCAGGCCCCCAAACGCATTAAAATCGATCGTGTTATGATCCTTGCCAACGGGAAAAAGCGGTCTGATCTCGGTTTTCGGCACGACGGGTCAGACAAGAGTTTCCACGAAGGATCCCCCCCTTTTAAAAGAACTCTGAAGCTTGATCTGGAAGGTAACGCACACATCATCGTCGCCGTCCAGGGAAACGGTCCAAATCTCCGACGTCGTTCGGCTGATGGACCTGAGACGATGAACCATTACGCCGTTGCCAACCCGATTTATGTGGATGTCGGCGGGGATGGTTTTCAGCCCCACTCTCCTTTCAACGATAAATGCAGGTGCGTTTTGAGCTGGCGCCGGAAACCTCTCGCCAAAGAAGAGGCAAAACCCGGGATCGTGCGTGCCACGATATGGAACCGGGGCAAGAAAGTTAATCGGGACACCATTTCCCTCCAATCCGAACCTCCCGATTGCATAGAAGTACTGGGAGAAAAACAAAAACGTTACACCGTCGGTCCGGGAGGCGAAGCAAATGTGGATTTTCACGTCAGGTTCACGGACGAATGGTTGAAGAAAGGCATGCCTGCCATCACTTACAGTTACATTTTCCATCGAAACCCCCGGATTCGTGTGCCCCGGTCGCCGGTCGGAGAGGGTCGTAAGGCAGCCGCACTCAGGATCAAGTGCAACCACCACGCCGAACAACTTCCGCCGGTCCGCTCTGTCGAAGAAATACCAAAGATCCTGAAAGATCAAATCCAATATCCGCTCTGGCGACGGAATCAGCGGTTCGGAACGGTGCGTTTTGCCATCGCCGGTGAGAAACTTGCCCTGCACGCCAATATTCAGGACGTCTCGCCTCAAAGACACAACAAGGTCAGAGAAAGCTCCAGTGTGGAAGTATTTGCCGCCGAACGGGGCAAACCCATCGGGCAGATTTTTCTGCTACCGAAAATCGGCGACCAGGCAGCTGAAGCTCGGCAGCAGGTGAATGGCAAAGTGGTTCCCGCCCCCGGTGTCAAACTCCATTCCACCCCGACACAGCAAGGTTACGAACTTGTTGGGGTTATCCCGTTTTCCGTGCTGCCGATCGACCCGGCCGATCGCGTCATGATGATGGAATTTCGTGTTCGCACGCATCGCCGCAAAGGGACTCTCAGGCACGGAACAGTTTTCCAGAGCGGTGCTCCCGACCGTGATTACCTTCAGTTTGGCACTATCCGTGTTGCTGACAGAGTTAACGCAGGAATAAATGTGCTAAATCCGCCTCATGCGAACCGCAAAGGTCGCCCCGGCAAAATGCGGATCACTCTTCAGAACCGGAGTGATAAGCAGGCCAGTGACGAACTGACGCTCGGCGCGCTGCCGGAGGGAGCGATTGAGATAATCGGCGAAAAAGTCCGTCATTACACAGTGGGACCCGGAGCCCGGACGGATATTGAATTCGATTTTTGGATAGCTGACGATTTTTCCGGTAATTGCTTCGAGCTTCATATTCCCCGGTCGCCCCGATACGAAATTGTGAGGTCACCACGGCTTAAACTCGCCGCGCTTGCACAGAAACCGATCAGACTGACATCCGTGCCGGATCTTGGCGACGTTTCTGAAACGCTTGCCGGGTATTACCAGTACAAAATACGCTCAGGAAGC
The DNA here is from genome assembly GCA_046538485.1 of Candidatus Brocadiia bacterium. Classification (GTDB taxonomy): domain Bacteria; phylum Planctomycetota; class Brocadiia; order SM23-32; family SM23-32; genus JBKHIT01. Next base: position 171,504 of record JBKHIT010000001.1, read on the forward strand.
GGGCATGAAATGGCCCGTTTGCGTTTCGCCGTCGTCTCCGATCAACTGGTTTTGCATGCCCGAGTCGAAGATCCCAAAATCCGTCGCCATAAAACCGTGTGGAAGGGATCATGCCTTGAAGCGTTCGGAGCCTTACCCGACGAAGACAAAATCGGCCAAGTGTTTCTGGCTCCTGCTTCCGGGAAAACAGAGGCGGCCGGATTTCAGGCCACGAAACTCGGGATCGTCGCGGCCGAGGAAATAACCGTTGAGACACGCCCGACGGAAAAGGGATATGAGCTTGCGGCTTTGATTCCACTCCGCATGTTGGCTCTGGACAGTGCAAAAGATGCGGTACGATGCGAGTTTCAGCTGACTGTCTCCCGCGATTCCAGAGGCAAGGACGTCCTTCGGAGCACTCTTTTCGGCAGCAAACTGGCCTACAACAACACGTCCGAGTATGCTCTTGTGTTCATTGGCAAGCCCCGCCCCGAAAAAGATTAAGCCGTTACGGATGGTTTGGCTTGCCCCAGAAATACCATGTACGGCTGGGATATTGCATTGTCCAGCCCTCACCGGAAACGGTGCGTTCAGTGGCGCGGTTACGCAGATCGGCAGATTTTTTGCCGCCATCTGTCCAGTCGTACCACCGAGCCGAACCGTCGGTCCAGAGATAATTTCCCCCCGCGGGTGTGACGGGATAGCTGGTTTTTGCTGCATCTGCTCCGCCGTTTTTCGGATGAGCCTGCACGCACCGGTAATCCCTGAAATTCCTGATCACATCGCCTATGAGCGGTGCTATATCCCGCATGCGCCAGGTAAGCCCGTAGTATTTCCTTATTCCCGACCATTTGTTCGCAGCCCAGGGATTTTTCAGGGGGAAGAAGTAATTATAGTAGGCATAATCCGTGTCGTCCGTCGGTTCCCTCACCGCCGGATACCACGAATGACGGACCATGATGTGGAAAGCCGCCGGCCAGTTGTAGCCCCAGTAGAAATATCTGTTGTAATCCACCCTCGGCGTCCAGCCCAATGACGAACCGGGCTGAACGTGCGGATCGCGCAAGAGACCTGGACACCAGCGAATGTCATCGGGCCAATAATCGAAAAAGGAACCGTAGTCCGAGGTGTAGGGGCTGGCACACATCCCTGTCCGGAATGCCGGGAGCGCGCCGTCGTGATCGTTCATGAATAGATGCGCGGCAACTCCGCAATCGTGCAGATTGGACAGACAGGAGATACGCAGCGCCCTCTCGCGCGCACTTTCAAGCGCAGGCATCAGCATCGCCGCCAGGATCGCAATGATGGCGATCACAACAAGCAACTCGATAAGAGTAAAACCCCGCCGCTGATTTTCTGTCCATCCCATCTTAAACACACCGAAAAAAGGTCACGCTCACTGAGCTTCATTATACTTCGCCATAGACTATTTTTCCCCTTATTTCTTACTCCCTTCCTCAGCAATCTTGTTAAACAAGAACATCCGCTCGTAAATTCCGTTCGCCCCGAAACAGTCCCGGTTGCAGAAGACGCGCAATGCTATCACGTTCTGCCGGCCGGGTTTGAGCATGCCGCCAACGTCCATATCCATGGTGTGCGGCCGGAACCAGGGCGACTTATACGGGCGACGTCCCGCGTACGCCCCATTGACCCAGACCCACGCTTCGTCTATGACGGCGGGGCACAGAAGCCGCGCCCGTTCGATGTCCGAATTTTTCGGCACATCGACGCGCATCCGGTACCATGCCAGCCCCTTGTAGGGATGTCCCTGTTTGTCCCGTAAACCTTCCTCCTGCCAGCCGTGGGTAGTGCTGGCGGTTTTCCAATCGCTGTCGTCGTAGTCGGCGCTCTGCCAGCGGGCATAAAAACCTTCATCGTGGGGATCTGTTCGGAAACGCGCCTCCCGCGGCATGACGGCGATCAGCTTGCCCACCGATCCATCCGTCTTTGCCAGCAGTTTCTCCATCCGTTTTTTCTCCCAATCCATATCGTAGACAGCATACGGTCGGTACCCCATGAAAGGCGTGATTTTGTTGGCGGCGTTATTGAGTTCCATCATCTCGCCCAGCAGTTCCGCCGCTTTCCGGTAATCACAACGCTGTTTGGCTTTTTCCATGGCCACATATTTCCGGAGATGGTCGAAAAGTAATCTTTCCAGGCGAACGCGAACTTTCTCCTTCTTGTTTTTCGCCAGTTTCTCCGCTCTGTCCATCAGCGGAGCAAGTTCGGCCATCAGTTTGTCGCTGTATATCTCCGGTAGAATTACATCCTCGTGCGCATGCTGTGGGGCTTCAGCAAACGCCTTTTCCAGCGCCGCGTAATAAGCCTGCATGGGAGCGGCAGCATGTCCAAACCACTTGCCGAAATAATCGTCAAGAATAGCGTCGACATCTGCCTTCACATTCCACTCCAGCCGGGCACGGACCACGCGTACAGGCACGCCGCACATTGACCAGTCGGCGTTCCCCTGGTCAAAAAATCCGATCGCGCCCCACTCTTTTACCTGTGGGATGTTCGCGCGAATTCGATGGACCATCGGCGTCAGAGTGCCTTTCCCCACGAGCATGGTGTAGTTGTAATTATAGATCCAGACCTTATCGCAGATCTCACACCAGCGTTTCAGCATCCGTCCCTGCCGCTGCATCTGCCAGCAGTGCTCGTCGTCGTAGGAATGGATCGTACAGGCCGGGATGTTTGCAAACATCACCACGAGATTATCGTTCTCGTTAAACCCCTCCAGTTCGGGAGGCACATCCCGATTGGCGTAACCGTTCGTGGCGATCATGTGGTTCGGGAATTTTTCGTTCACCTCATCAAGGATGCGATCGATAAAATAAAACCACTCCTGACTGATTGATTCTCCCAGCTCGGGATCGCGGCTATTGCTGCCCATACCGTCAAATCCTGAGTGAAGTTTCATACAATCCTCGCAGTAACACCGCGGGTGGCCATCGTCGGCCCCAATGACAGAAACCCTCTTGCCGTTTCGGGCGTCGGCTTTCACACGTTTGACGAAATGTTCGATCATCCCCTCGCTGGTCATGCATGGCATGTGGGGATTGCGTTTCCCATTGCGCCGCAGAGCGAAATACTCGGGGTGTTCCTTGAAAAGGGCCTTCGACAGGTAACGGCGCACTGAACTGTCTCCCGGCACCCCGATCCAGCGAGCGCTGTCGGGATTCATCTTGTTGCGGATCTTCCATTCTCGCAGCTTCTTCCCCATATCGCCGCGTCCATGATCCCAGAAATTGCGCACCGGAAACGACGGCCTGTCGATCAGTTTCATCTCTGGAACTTTCAGCGTGGAGCGTTCGGGAACGACCTCTCCGAATTCTCCGGGTATAAACCATCTCACCCCCAGTCGATGAAGCAACTCGCAGACGGCATAGCGGGTGCCGAAATACGGTTCCTCATCGTTGCCGGCGAGAACAAGCCGGTTTTTGTCACACCAAATAATGAAACCTTCTTCGCCGAGATCCCGACTCGAACCGCGCGGGATTTTGAGTCCTTTTATACTCTCGGTGGTTGAACTCCGACCGACCAGAACAAGCCGACCCTTTGGAGCGTTCCCAGCATCCACGATGGGCAATTCCGCACCGCTGATCTTTCTGACGTAATATTGTAACTCTTTGGCCGCAGTTTTTGCGTTTTCAGACGGTTTTTCCCCAATGACGAGCGTCGCCGCCGGTTTACCCTTTTGGGTCAAGACGAATTCGGCCGCGCTACATGGAACAGCAACAAAGCCCAACACCGCCATCACGACAAGGAATGAAGTCCCTGTTTTCATCGCATAACCTCTCAAAAACAGAATATGGAGCATATCCCGGAACAATGTGAGTAGTAACACACTTTGAAAAGTCTACCGCAAGGCACAACTTTATCAACCCCGCTGATCCAGCCCGGGAAGGAACAATAGCCTTGCAGCCACCGCACCTATTTAGGCCGGGAATACCGCTTCATGAGTCATTGCGAATCCATCGCAAGATGGGCGAAGCAATCTCGTCGTTTTTTTCAAGCCAGCGTGGAGCGCTGGCAGGGTACCATAAACGTCCCGCTTTTGTGACACCAGAGTGCAAGGGTCAGTTTCAGCGAACAGAACCGGGATTTCGCGTCAACCAGTCCCGCCACTTCACCTGATACCAACCAGCTCGCCCCCTCCTATCCAGCCCTGAGGTGTATTCGGCCGGTCGAGCTCGAATTTGTTTCCCGCCGTGCTGCTCACGATCAGTTCAAATTCGTTCCGACCCGGTTTCAAACCGTGCAGATCCCACCGCCAGGGCCGCCACGCACAACACCCCATATCAGCATCATTCACACGCAGCCGGCCACTATCCACAACTTGATCAAGTTCAAGAATCCAATCCAGCTCCAGATCATCGGCGCTCATCTCCTCTTCCCACCGGTATATGCCACAGCCCATGTAATGCGGCATCCCCATATCCTGCCATCCATCCTTTGAAATTTCCGAGTCCGGGGGCTTCAGCACCGGCACGTCCCCTTCAATGTCAACATCAAAATCACCTTCCAGGTACAGCTGACTGAGAAGCCCCTCCAGAGCGTCCTCGACGTCAAAGCAAATCTCCACTTCATTCCGAGCCCTCTGGATACCTTCGAGACGAATGCGGCGTGGCACAGTGTCATGCACCGGGAACGTCAGCTCACCGGTCCGCTCCTCCCCGTTCATAAAAATATGCATCTTCCCGCGGGCGCAGCGCGGATCGAGAACGAGCTCAGGATCCGGGATTTCCCCTTCACAGCCAAATTCGAATCGGTACGTTAGCTTAGACTCCTCGACATCGCTTTCCAGAGGAAGCTCGCCCAGAAAGGTCGTCCATGTTCGGCGGCAACGATATCGACTTGAAAGTTGCCAGTAAGGTTGCGGATGATCGATCTGTCGCGAGGCCTCATCCCCGAGCTGCACCGAAAAAGCACACAATCTCAAAATATTGGGGTCAACACGTTCAAATCGCCGATCCGATGACACAGCCCTTCGTTCCACAGGCGGAGCGGGCCGGACAGTGACCGCAGTCGTTCGGAGACGGAAAAGCCCCGCTCCTTGCGGCGGCACCCGCCAGCTCGTCCCGGCGCCCGAGACCTCATAAGCACCATCGGCCTCCACGGGTTCCCAGGAGACGCCGTTTTCAGAAGGAAGATCCAGCGACAGTTCATCATCGGACACATTGCTCGCAAGAAACATGTCCCCTTCGTCGCCCGTCGCTGAGAACCTTCTGACGTAACATTTGTTGGCGTTTTCGCCCTCGACTCTGACCACAGGAACCAGGTTTTTGTCGCACCATGCATCGTCGGGAGCAATTCTGTCGATCACTTTTCCCGGCAGTTCTGTCACTTCAGCGAAATCTCGATTCGCCGTACGCAACCGGTTGGGTCCTCCCCCAAACCAGTCGACCTCGGCGCCATCCTGCACCGCTGTTTGGAGATTTTCCAGAGCCGCAATCGGGAAAATATCGCAGAACGGAATAAGGACCCGGGAGTACTCCCGCTCACCAGCTCCAATGAAACCGGCTGCCGAAGCACCCGGTTCCAGATCCTCCAGATCAATCAGTTCCGGGTTGGCGTGATGTTCCAGGCAAAGCAGTAAAATATCCCACATGGAGCGTCGCATTTTCTCAACTGTTTTCGCCTGCCCTCCCTCGCCGATCTGCCAGAAGGGCATCATGACATTTAATATAGCCACTTGAGCGGGCGACGCGGCATTATCCAGCACTCGACCAAGTTCTTTCATCCAGTCATTGACCCGGCACACACCGGGAAAGATGGCGCTCTTGGGACCGTAGTCGGGGGGCGCTTCATAATTCACGACTCCTTCCTGGGACATAAAAAAACCGTGTACAAAAAATCGGTCAATCCCGAGCACTTTCTGCCACGTCAGAATCTGCCGCACCTTCTCGGAGGTAACGTCCCACCCGGAAAGCGCAAGGCTTTCGCTGATAGCAACGGGGCGTCCCTGCTGGTATTTGATAGAAGAAGCGCGCACGCTTCCCAGATTCAACCCGGCCGCCTTATCATCGCCGAGAAACGGCACGATGACGTCGGTTCCCGGCAAGCTCAGCCGTTTCATTAAGGGCATCACGGACCCGACAGTAACCGCTTCTGCAATGGGATCGTCTTCGGGCGATATGTGGCCGACCAGTTGCAAATCGTGAGCATCACACCACTGTCTGTAAGGCTCTATAAAAGCGTTTCGAAACCGTTGCGTCACCCATTCTCGGTAATCAATTCTCGTGCGGATGTATTCATCAGAAATCGCTTTGCCAAACAACTGATACATTCTGCTCCGAAGGTCGTAACCATACTCCTTCGCAAATAGATCGAACAACTTATCCGTGATAGGATATCGGCCGTGCGGTTTGGCCTCATCGGTAAAGATCCCCGGGATAGTCGATCCAAAGTATTCACCCACGTGCTCGACGTACGGATCGAGAGTAAGCTTCCGGAACAAATCGAATGAATCCGGATTCAGCAAATCCGGCAGAGCATCCCACGGGCCTTCCTGTGAGGCGGGCTCTCGCGTAACGGCCACCAGCCGGTGATTCTCCGGGATTTTGGGCACACGCACGGCATACCGGGGCCGGACGGCCGCTCCCCGCGGGCACGGGAACGGATCGGGTTCCTCGTAGTAATAACGGCTATCCCAGCGTCCCATGAACCAGTCGGTTCTCACAACTCCCACTTCGTCGGTCATCTCCACCGGCTGCTTGTCTTTGGAGCGAGGGACCAGGCCCGCCCACATCACGGGATATTCCCCAATAAACCAGAGCTCCTCCGGTTGAAGTGGATCGGGTTTTTGGTGGAAGACAGCCTTCGTGGCCTCCAACTCTGGTCGTTCGGAGGTCACCATCCCGCCGGCTGCGCCGCTCGGAAAGGGATCTTCATCATACAGCCAGATGTCCATACCGATCCGGTCACCTTCCTTTACAAGTGACCTGATCATCCGATACCACTCGCTCGACCCGTATGGAATCAAATTGCCGTGACGGCAATGCAGACACAATGCTTCGATACCGCCTTTGTGGCACCGTCTCATGTAATCGATTTTCTGTTCGACGCTGGAGGCATCGTTGAGCATCCAGAAACCGATCAGTCCATTGCGGAGTTCGTTTCGCAATTTTATCTTTCTTTCAACTTTTACAGGAACCTGTTATTAGTCAATTGGCAGCGCGCAGAGACGATGTTCCGCCGCGAAGAAGTATTTCCCATCTGCCAAAGCTCCGCCAGCCGTCGGACACATTTTTTCTTCGCAGATCCATAGCATGTCAACTTCTGTCGTCCCCTTTTCCACCCGGAAAATTCCTTTTCGTGTCGCACCGACCACAAAATCCCTTCCGCCTCGCAGGCTGACTTCCAGCGGCCATCCCGTATCTTCGCCCAGCGGCCCTTGCTCAACGATTTGCTTTTCGGGGAGATCCAGCAACATCAATTCCGCTCGCTGCTCTTCATCTTCGAGATGCACGATGGCATACGTCCGTTCTTCTCCCGCCTCACATAGATCCATCACTGAAATGATTTCCAATCCCAGATCGCCCTTCCAGCTGAGTTCGTCCTGCTCCGGATCCCAGAGCGCCAGGCCGGTGGTCCCAACCCGTGCTTCCGTCCCGAAGCCACCTGTGATCGCAAACCCAACCGCAATCAGTCCCTGCTCGGGGATATAGGCGAGAGATATGGGACTGCAGTTCTTGAAAATGTGACGGTGGCTGCCGAATTGCTCACTCCGAGGATCGAACCACGCTAACGTCCCGCCCCACATTCCGTAATCCGGGATGGACGCCGTCCAGACTTTCCCGGCCGGCCCGCACAACATATCCCGCGGCCGGTAGGCCACTTCATCCATACGACCCAGCTCGCGGGGATTAGATTCTTTTTCAATGCCAAAACGGTAAGGCCGTTCGGGATCGTAAACGCTCAGCCGGGCGCCGGGATACGCGCACATGTAGAGTTTTCCATCGAGAGACCCCATCGAATAAAGCTCGCCCCCCGATGTCGAACAAGCGCCGAGATCTTCAACGAGCCCCGTCGACGGTACATGCCGGAAAAGGTGAAGAGGAAGAATGCTCGAACCATAGATATCCTCATCCGGTCCCTTCCGAACGAGAAAAATTCCTGTTCCGTCGCCTTCCCAATTCAGCTCCAGCTGGCGCGTCTCCCCGGATGGCGATTGGATTTGCAGTTGGCGGTACTGATACCCATTCCCTGAACCGTCTGAAAACTTGAAAGTCGATCCGTCCGGCAGATTGGATTGAGGGGTGTCCCGGTTCGCGCCTTTGATGCCCCGGATAATTTCCTCGCGGCTCTGCCCTTCCCATTCAGGCTCGTCCTGGAAATCCAGTTCCTCGAAAGGAACCGCAGTGGCGCCCATCACACGGGAAATGCCTCTGTGGCTATCGATATAGAGCAGGTTATCGGGACCTTTCCGCAGGTTCACGTGCCCTTCGCCGGTATCGGTATCGGCTACAGGTCCGAGCGGACGGTGCTCTCCGGTCTCAGGATTAAAAGCAACAACATGCGGACGGACCATTTTCACGAGCCCAGCAACCGTGCCATCGGCACCACAGAAGGGATAGAAATACTTGTCTGTCTCGTCCATGCGTCCGTGTCGCGTGAACTCATTTGTGCCAGGATCATAAGAAGTAAGATCGCAGCCCGGGTAGCTTCCTACGTAAAGCAGCCCTTCGGGGTCCTCACCAATGCGACAGGGAAAATTGGCGTCCCCGGGATTGATCTTTCCCAGATCCTCAATGTTTCGTGTTCCCGGGGTGAAACGGAAAAGATGTCCGGGGGTTGATCCGATGAACAGACAACCGTGGTTATCGCTCCAGTGGGAGGTAGTAGGATGGCTGGCATCGGCTATTGGCGCGTAGAACTGTTGACAGTCTCCCGAGACGGGGTCGACCTGCAGCACAAACATAGCCGCGCCGTGTTGTCCTATCGTAATGAGTATACATGGTTCGCCACTTTTTTTTCTGCCGGCGAAAGTTCGCACCCAGTTCACGCCTCGAACCGGCACGCCGATTTCCTCGACTTTTGAAGATCCGCCCATTTCTATTTTCTCCACATGTAAATTCCTGGAGGCCTATTCTGCAGGTTTGCACGGCTGAATTGCAAGCAGGCCTCTGTGGGTCATGGAGGAAAGACCCGGACTAACACGGACGGAACGGAAGAATGGACGATCGGGCGGGGCTGGGCGCATTCGGCCGCAACCTTTGAAACCATCACGGGATCAGCATAGTATTGACTGCCTCGATTTCAATGCATGAATTACGTGATATTCAAAACGGAGATTGCAATGACTCAATACGCGGGAATGATACTGAGACCCTATGAAATCCTCTGCAGCATCTGTGCCCTGGGGAACGTTCCATCGGAAGCGTTCAAACAGAAATTCGCCACGCTCCTCTCGCGGATTAGAAAGAACCCCGATATGCCCATCGGGCTCAGATGTAACGTCGGCGGGGCATTCTCTTATCAGGATATCGGAACCGAAGGCGATACGCCTGAAGGGGCGGAATTTAACGTCAGGCGGGATCTGGAAGTGCTCCACAAATTGAACCTTCCGCCGGGCTGCATCCTGCCGGCCAGAATAATCTTCACCCGCGCCTTCGACAGGATTGAGTCCGTCGATGGGATCTGCCGATACGATTCAGTCACCTCAGAGGCTTGGGAAGGCTGTCCGAGGGCCAAAAGTAGGTGCTACGAAGCCGGACACGCAAAAGGCATCGAAGCCCTCATTCCTCCTCGGGACGAGGAAGAGATGAAGAGGGAGAAGGAAAAATCCCTGAAAGCGATGTATGACGCCGACGCGATTTCGATCCGCCCCCATATCCTGCTCTGCGCCGTCTGCCAGTATGGCAGTGGAGTCAGGCCGCCATATGCACCCGATAATTTGCCCGAGCTGATGCAGCTTATCCTGGATAAACCGGATACGCCCATCAAGATCGCATCGCACGCAGACTGGATGATGTGCGCGCCGTGCCCCGACCGCGTGCCGGAGACCAATGCATGCGTCACAAACAAAGGCTCCGGCGGATTGCCCAACCAGATGCGAGATCTACGGGTGCTTCAGAAACTCGGATTGACATATGGGGACACCATAAAAGCCGTGGACCTCTACAGACGCATTTTCGAGAGGATCCCCGGGACCTTCGAAATCTGCGCGCTTGATCATTGTGACCCTTCTATCTGGTACACATCCTGCGGGATACAGACTTCTGACAGCGAAAATTACGATAAGGGTCGACGCATGCTGATGGAGAAAATGGGAATTGGACCGTCCGAAAACACGGAAACAAATTTCGATTCCCCCTGAAGGCCTCAATATCACCAAAAATACGTGTTGTTACAGCTCCATCACCTTGCCATCCTGCCGGGCCGACTCGACGAGAGCACACAGTATTTTGGTGAGCGCCAGACCCTCTTCAGCTCCCGTCAGCGGTGGCTTGCCTTCAAGAGCGCAATCAACAAAATGCCGGGATGCTGCGAAAGTGAAACCGGCTGCTTGATCGAGCGTCGGACCGTTGGTCGGGGTTGACATTTTGAACTCTTTGCCATCGGCCACAGCCAGTTCGCTGCGCATACGGTCGACATCAATCACTCCGTTGCTGCAAAGCGCGTAAAAACGCGAATCTACCAGGCTCGGATATGAAGAGGGAAGAATCCAGCTCCCCTCCAGAGAGAGCACAGCTCCGCCTTCGAATTCAATCGTAGCCTGATAGAAATCCGCCGCGTCGAAACCACGTTCGCTCAACACACCTTTCCGATGAACGGCCCGAACCCGCTGCGCTTCCCGCCCTATCCACCACCGGGCAATGTCCAGACGATGCACGCCGATCCAGTGGGCCAGATGACTCTGTTCGAGCCATGGCAGCAGCTCCGTGGGCACATCAATGCGGTTAGATAACCGTGCAAAAACGTACCACACATCGCCGATATCGCCATTATCCAATAGTCCTTTCCCTTTCGAAAACGGATACATCCACCGGTTGGAAAGATTGAGCATAAAACAGCCCTCGCCCTCTTCAGCAGCTTCGACAATTGCCCCGGCATCTCCCAGGCTGAGAGCCATGGGTTTTTCCAGCAGGACGTGTTTGCCCTGCTCCAGCGCCGCGACGGCCGCTTCGCGATGGAGATAATCCGGCAGCACAATCGCTACCGCATCCACTTCGTCGCAACCCAGCATCTCGTGGAAATCTTCAAACTGAAGCGGAACGTCAAAATCCTGCGCTTCTTTCTGCAACTTTTGCTCATCAATGTCGCAAATGGCGCGAACTTCCGCACGGGGATTGTTCGAAAAGTTGACAACATGACCGTGGCCCTGCATGCCGACACCAATTATTCCAACCGAGAGTGGTTCATCTGATAGCATTCGCTTCTCCAAAAAACTCAAAGACACGAGATTCAACCGGTGTTACGTAACGATTCTTTTGCATGAACCGCATTCTGAACTCCAGCCTCCGGCTGAAGTCCAGTCTGCTGCACCATACGGAGACTGGAGTTCAGCTGAGCCAGGCGAAGCGGGACTTGAGGCGGACAAATATGGTGCATGATAGATGAAATCCAGACTGACCGAGCAATGGAACATAAGAGCCCACAAAATGAGCAACTCAGAGCGCTTCCCAATCAACCCAATCCTTTCACGGAAGGTCATATACTTCTTTTTCCGGAGCCTGATCATGTTGGACAACATCGAACATTTTTGATCGGCCATCCCAATCGTTCTTCTCCCTGCATCTGTGCCGGAACGGTTCAGCATACTGGACCCCCGCCATCTCACCCCACGCTTGAGCCCGGCCGGCCGCAAACTCGTCCAGCACTCCCTCAGCAAACTGACTTCCGTAAGATTCGATAGCTTTCTGTTTCGTCCGCACATCTTCCTCAGATATCTCGACGAAAAAATCGGGGTGGTAGCCGGCGATCGGTCCCCCGCTACCCGGTTCCCAGAACAGCACCTCCGGGGCCGTTCCTTCCGCCTCCATGCCCCCGATCATGTAATCGACGAATCGAGCGATACCATAATGGTCGCAGTGCCGGTCGTCGGGCGAATGGGTAAAAATAACATCCGGGGCAAACTCTTCGATCAGCTTTCGCAATCTCCGACGGCATCGGGCGAAACACTGAGCGTTGGCCAGCGGCGGCAGGCCCTCAAAGATAGCATCCCTCAACTCTTCCTGAACGCTTTCGGGGCTGTCGAAAGACGGATAGATGACTGAACCGGGCTCGGGTGTGCTAAAATAATAGCTTTTGAAAGTAAGCCATTCCAACCTGTCGGCTCCCAAAATCTGCGAGGCTCGTGTGGACTCTTTACGTCGCGTATTCAGGGCTTCGCGGGAACTCTCAACGGTATAGTGATCGCCGACGTAGGCGTTTTCGACGGCCACCACGTAGCATCCCCGTTTTCCCTCGCCCACAAGACGAGAAAAAGTTCCGCCCATCCTGAGATCCACATCATCACAGTGCGCCCCAATTGCCATGAAAGCGTCCGTCGAACTGATGTCCATTCAAAACTCCTCTCATTCAGGCTAACGCGGATTCTGAGAAGACATCTCGCAACTGATCTTGTAAGACAATAGAGTTTTCCAGGTGGAAGGAGACGGTCAAATTGCTCCTCTGTATCTCACGGCGATTTTGTTCTTCCAGTATCACCCCGAGCACATAGATCACAAGAACCTCACGCGTCCCAGTAGAAGGCCAATACTTTCCTTACGGCCTCCACCGTGTCGTCAATTTCCCCGTCGCCCAGCTCCTCGCGGAGAGGGAAGAAGAAACATTTCTGAATCTCAGATTCGGCCATCGGACAGTCGCCTTCACTGTAAGTGATTTGGGACTGGCTGAAGGGCCAGTCAGAATGGTTGAAAGCGCTCCTGTTCTGAAGGTAGATGTAACTTAAATAGACAGGATCGACGTAACCCGCCCGGCCGGGGATGCCTTCGGCGTTGATCGCTTCGGCGAATTTCTCAAGATCAATTCCCAGCCTTTCGGTTTCCAGCCGGATCAGGTAGAACCAGTACGTCGCATAGGCTCCACCGATTGCTCTGTGAGGATGCACCCCATCGATTTCCGCAAGTCCTTCAGTTAGTCGCACCCCGAGATGGTGTCTGGCCTCTGTAATCTGCTCAACTTTCCCGAGCTGAGCAAGAGCCACGGCGCTCTGGAGCTCAGAGATGCGGTAATTTGGGGCCGCAAATGGCAGATCCCGTTTGCCGCCGACACGATCGTAACACTTGTCGATCGCCCGCCAGGCGTTCAAGTAAAGTTCTTCCTTGTCAGTGACGATCAGGCCACCCTCACCGGCCGAGATATGTTTGAAATCGTTCAGACTGAAACAACCCACATCGCCGAACGTGCCAACCCACTGACCGTCGACTTTGGCATTCCAGCTCTGCGCGCAATCTTCCACGAGTTTCAGATTATGTTTCTGGCAAAGCTCGACCAGCGGCTTTATATCCGCGGGGCACCCCGCGAGATGGACCGCGATCACAGCACGAGTGCGATCCGTAATTTGCGGCTCGACGGTTTTTGCATTGATGCTATAGGTAACCGGGTCGATATCCGCAAATATCGGAATCGCCCCTTCGTAAACGATACCCACAAGTGTTCCGGCATCGGTGATAGGACTCGTTATGACCTCATCGCCGGGCCCCACTCCGCATGCTTTGAGCGCGCCATGAATAGCAGCGGAACCCGAACTGCATGCTACGACGTGTTCAGCGCCGCAAAGATCCGACATTTTTTCGCACAACTGCTTCGTTTTCTCACCGTACATGTAAAACAACGTATTCTGCTCGATAGCTTCACGCAGATGCCTGAGCTCTTCGTCCCCGAAACGCGCGCCACGTTCGGGCCACGGTTCAGAACGCACAGGCTTACCCCCATTCAGTGCCAGCTTGCTCATCCGTATCTCCTTTGGTTCGTCTGGAACTTGGAGGGAACACGATACAGCCTTTTGTGTCGATATTCAATGCTTGGGGGGACAATATATACTGCTTTCTCGCACCTACCCTGCAGGAACATCGTCTCAATAGACTGGAAAGCCCCCTTTTCAGTACGACTGAGGTATATCCATAGTCATTTCGACCTTGACGCTTCGGAGGATACGATCATAATGATGAAACCTGTGTGATAGATGTATTCGGCGGTTAGGAAAAATGGCCATGGAAATCTTCGATGCATTCTGCGGGGTCGGGCCCTGGGCGGAGCGTGATCCCCTCCTGCCATACCGCCCGAAAGAAATTCTTGAACTGATGGATTATTTCGGCATTGACCGCGCTTTGGTCCGCGCAAATATCGCGGCGGGGCGAGGTCGTGCTTCAGAATGTAACCGCATAGTTGCTGAAGTCTGCAAAGCGGAAGAAAGGTTTGTGCCAGCTTTCACGCTCGCAATACACCCCTATGACGAAGATCCAAATCCAACAGGTTATGCCCGCATGATGGCAAAAGTGGGCGCTCGAGCCGCCTGGCTTACGTTTCGGACAATCGATCAGTCCTCCCATTTCTCATCCTGGCTGCTGGAAGATCTTTTGGAAATGTGCGCCGGAAAGAAAATTCCGGTTTTCCTCCACGCGGATACAATCGGTCCGGATGCCCTGCACGAGTTGTGCGCAGAGTTTCCTTCGCTCCGAGTGGTCCTTGTCGGCTCAGGCTATGGTTCAGACACGTGGCTTTTCAAACTACTGGAGGCGCATCCCAATCTGCACGTCTGCCTGGGACATTATTACATCCCATCAGAAGGCCCCATGCGTTTCCTGAAACATTTTTCTTGTGACCGGTTGCTGTTCGGGTCAGGATTGCCCGCTTTTTCACCCGGCGGGTTGATCGCTCATGTAATGTATGCCGATATCACACCGACCGAACAGGAAAAAATCTTCTCAAAAAATTTGCAACGAATTCTCTCGGAGGTAGATCTATGACCCGCCCGCTGATAGACTACGCTCGAGAGGGCAAACCGCTGAAAGATGTACCGGTTCTGGATGTCCATGCCCACATCGGCGGCATGGCTGGATGGAACCCTCCCCCTCTGAAAGATCAGGTGGCTGAAATGGATCGTCTTGGCATCGATACAGCCGTCGTCAGTTCATGCCTGGCGCTTACAGGGGCCATCCAAAGAGGAAATGATGAAGTGATTGAAGCTCACCGGCGTTTTCCCGATCAAATACTGGGCTATTGCCATGTCAGCGGAAATTATCCTGAAGAGATGCTGCCCGAACTCGAACGTTGCTTCAAATCTGGCGCCTTTGTGGGCATCAAAATTTACGATGTCGGTTGTCCGTACGATAGCGATCTTTTCCAGCCAACCTGGGAATTCGCACGAGAATATAGCTTCCCTGTGCTGGCGCATACATGGGGCGGAAATATAGAAAGTTATCAACGTACCGCTGAGGCAAACCCTGATATTGCATTTCTGGCGGCCCACGCCGGTAGCAGTTTTGCCTATAAACCCTATATAGAAGCCGCCTGCCGACACGAAAATTTTTACCTCGACCTGACATACTCCCGGGAACACACCAATATGATCGAACACTTCGCTGAATGCCTTGGCCCCGATCAACTTGTATGGGGAAGCGACGCGCCCTGTTTTAGTATGTCCCATCAGCTTGGCAAGATACTCTTTGCCCGAATCCCCGATCCCGCCAAACGCCAGATTCTCCATGATAATGCCGCGAAACTTTTGGCCCCGGCATGAATCTGGCTGTTCGCTGAGTCAAAACTCCCAACAAATCCCGTAATATTCGCCGGGGGCAACGCTATCCTCTCGGCAAAAAGAGAGAAGCAAAATCTTTCAGTACCACATGTCCATTGCCGCTCGAAACTGGTCTGGGCGATGATAAGGCTGGTCTCTTCCCCAGGATTTGGTGCCCTGGGACTGTGTCGGTTACCGCCCGGATCGACGTAAGAAAACGCCCGCCACGTATCCCATTCATAGTACGTCGTCTGAGTGTAATACCCGAGAGGAACAGCCCGTGAATTGGTCCCTTCCACATACTCGGTCACCCATTCGCAACTCCCTCCGCCTTCCACCACGTTCATGCCCCGGGGATCCGCCGGCTGATGACACGTCGCGTAATCATACATGAAGGCCCGATGATCGGGGATCTTGTAGCGGAACAAGTTGTCGAGCAAAAACGCCTTGTGGGCTCCATTGCTGTCCCGACCAGCTTTGCCGATCCGGGAATGCCGACGCGCATCCCCTCCGGCCCAATACCACGTCCCGAATCCCGCCGGCCAGTAGTCGAACGAAAACCGATGACCGTTGCTCCAATGCCTGCGCCGGAACTCTGAGCCCGGGCAACTCAACAAACCATGCCCTTTTTCATCCGGGAATCGGGGGACAGTGGCCGTATAGGTCTGAATGTTATCAATCGGCACCCCACCGTACCTTGGTTCCTTCGTATAAAGCGTTATTTGAACGTAATCATGCACCCAGACCTGCATGCATTTCCCCCACGAACTTCCCCGGCCGACAGTCGCCCAAACAGCGGGCTCCTCGCAATAACGTTCTAAACGTGTTCCTGGTCATTACGAGCGGAGCGACGCAATCTCGTCGTTTGCCGGAACCCGTAAATTCAATTGTCACGGAGCACGGGCGTTGTCAAATAGCGAAATGTCCCACAACGCATATTTCTCCTGTACCGCTGATCGTTGAGGTCCATGAGATTTTGCCGTAAGCTGAGATGGCCCATGAGAAACCAAAAAGAAAATAGAAATATCCCCGCTCCCGCTCTGCTCAGTGAAGAGGGTCTCCATCCCGATCTGGTAGCCCGCCCCCTGGTAGAGGCCGGTTTTGAACTGGACTCCGCCCCGTTTGAAAAAATCCCGGACCTTCTGGACAAAAACAATTACAACGTATTGATTCTGGGCCGTTTTCACCTGATGCGTCATACAAAACAGGAAGAACGCGCTTACATGCGGCGTCTGGGGGAAGCCATTGAGCGATTTCTTCGGTGCGGCGGCGGCGTTTTCATATCGGTGCCGGCTCTGCAGGTCGTCCCCTTTGATCTTGCTCTCGACCGTTTCGGATGCCGGTTCCTGCCGCTCAACATTCAGCAGAAAGAAAACGTCATTCGCCCCTCCGAAGGAAGCTGGGGGGGACGAGCCTACGCTTATACAAGCGAAATCCACCCCGGGGACAGCAAGATTGCCCGGGACATCGAAGGGATCTGGTATCCTTTGAGTATGGGACACGCACCGGCCACCTGGCCTGTCAGCACGGACCAGAACTGGCGCACCGTGGTCGCCGGTGCTCCCGATAGCCATACGGAAGCAAGGGATCAAGAAGGGTACGGCTTACCAGGAGAGGAAATGGTTGGCTTTGACTCGTCCGTTCCCATTCTGGCAACACGCGAGGATATGCCCGGTCGGCTGGCCGTGTGCGGAATTCCCGGCCCCTTCTACCTCTACCCCCCGCACAATTGTCCGATCGCCGAACCTCTTCTGTCAGACGGTTTTGACGATAAAACATCTGATCTACGAATGCTCATTAAAAACTTATTAAGATGGCTCTCCGAACCGTCCCGCCAAGCGATGGAACCGGGAGGTCCACGAACCAATCCCGAGGTGCTGAGGCCCCAGGTGCCCCGTTTCCCCGAAGATCCACCCACAAAATGGGCTGAGCGGGAATTCCCGCCTGATCCCGTCCCGCGACGGGGCATGATCGGGGCCCGAACCACACATTCAACGGGAAAAGTGTCCGTCGAGGATTATGTCGAAAAGGCCCGCAAAGCCGGCCACGATTTCATCGTCTTCCTGGAAGATTTCAAAGAGCTGAATGAAGAAAAACTCCAGTCACTGAAAACCGTCTGCGAGAAACACACCACCGAGGAGTTCTGGGCGGTGCCCGGATATACCTTCGAGGACGTGGTCGGATCCCACTACTTTGTTTTTGGTTGGGAGATCCAACGGCCGCTCGATGACGTTCTTTCGGAAGATGGGCAAAAACTGGCGGCCCGCGCGCCGGGGGACGGACGGTCCCGCGGGCGCATTGAAAACGCGCATCTCTCCTTCACTTTCGGGGAACTCGGCCAGCGCTGCCGGAAAGGATCGTATCGGCACGATGCGAATCCGAAGATGTTCATCGATAACAGGTTCAACGATTCTATCGGACTGGTCACTTGGCAAAACGGAACGGTCATCGACGACCAGCGGCACCGCTATCATTACCTCATGGACAAAGGCGTGCGGCTGAATCCGACGGTGTTGACTCTCATGAATGATCTGGATGATTTTGACCGGGTGCTGGAAGCCGGCTGGCTGAATGTGCTGAGCGACCCCTACGAAAATATGCAAAATCGCGTGCTGCGCAAGCGTATGGCGCCGGAACTGGAATGGTGGGGCAAGATAGACGAGCAAGCCAACGAAGACCCAAAATACTATTTCGATTCCTGGCAGTACGGCCGGCCGTTCCAGTCAATTACCAACGGACCCGTGATACGAACCTGGGCGGTGAGCGCCTCCGATCGGGATTCAGAATGGCGTGCTCCGGACAATGAAATCCCGCCCACCGCCGATTGGTTTCGCACCGACGTCACGCAGCTGCGAATTCGCATCCGTGCGGCCTCCGAAATAGGACTCCACGAAGTCCGTTTGCTGGACGGAGATCGTCTCATCCGCCGATGGCAATGTTCAGGCTCCACCGACTGGGAGAAGGAACTCGACCTGCAACATCACCAGCAGGTGCATCTCATGCTCGAAGTTCGAGACATCGAAGGCGGTTCGTCGTTCACATCCGATTTCCTGACCTATCGCCGCGACTGGTGTGAGTTCTACTGTGCCGATCGGAATAATCCGCTCTGTATCGGCTACCAGAAAGACGAAAAGGGATACGCGGATAACTGGGCCGGCACCGAACACCTCACTTACAACAACGGACAATGGGGCGGAAACAGTCCCTGGATCGGGAAATGGTGGTATGAGGAAGATCGCATACGGCCGGTCCCCCGGGATCCGATCCATGATGAAACGATGCCAGTTGACGGAGGAGTCGGCGAAGCCGGTGCAGGGCTGAAAATAAGGGTGAACATGCCGGATCTGCATCCGCCGGAACGAGGGTTGATGCTCGAGCCGTTTCAGAGACTCATCAGCACCGACGTCGCGATCTGTGAGTTCGTCTGTGACCGCGGCTACAAACCGGACGCTCCCTATTTTTTCGACAGTGAAGAGGGATTTGGGCTCTACGGCGCCTACCCGACGCGTTATCTTGAAGTCACCAGAAGAGGAATTGTTTTTCGGCCCCGCCCCCATTCCTTCACAACGCTCCTTTATGATTACACATTCGGCTGGAAGAAAGATCCGAAACTCGACGTGCCGTTGCGGATCGGCACTATCAACGGAAGATCTCCGTGCAATCTGTATCGAACCGCGGACACCAAAAAAAAAGGTGAACATTGGCAGCTCAGCGGACACGGGATACGAATGGAAAAACGGTGAATGGCTCGTTTGCTGGAGCGAGGGAGCCCGACCGGCAATCTTCATCAACGAAGGGGACGATCTCCTTCTAATCGGCGAAAAAGGCGGCGGATCAAGCATCTACCTGCCCGAAGAAAATCTCCCGGCATACCGGGATGATGCCCATGTTTGTTTCGCCGCGATCGGCGGGACGCACGATCATACCGACGATAATATTGTGGGAAAAATCAGGACAAGCATGGGATTCGCAGGACCTCTGGAATGTGACGTGGATGTCGAACAGGGACGAATCCTCGGACAGCAACTCCTTCTCGATCTGGAGGCGGAAGAAGGGGGAGCAGCCTTTGAGATTTCAGAAGCCAATCTGCCGATGGCGCTTCCTATTACAGTTCGGAATTTGAACGATCACTGGCCCGTGGTGCTGGTCGACCGCAGAACTCACCGCTGGAGACCGTTGGGCATTCTGGATGGCACGGCATACGCGACCCTCGATACGCGCGGCCGCCGTTCGTCGCTGTTCATCGGACATCCTTGCAAGACAAACCACGAGAACGTGGTTATATCCCTGGCCCAGGTAGCCGAGGACAAATATGTCGTGGAATTTCACAATCCTTGTGACCATACAATCGACTGCTCCGTTCAACAATCCCCGTATTTTGATTTTGTTGAACTCGGCAAGAAAGACCTGCAACTCGCGCCCGGCAAGTCACAGACGTTTCGGATAAAAGCTTTGGCTTGATTTAAGTGGTCCTGCAGCTCCCTCATAATGGCCGGCAGAATTGCTCCCTACGGGTCGTGCGCTGGCAGCCCATATGCGGTGTTGCAGTTCGGCGTGGACCCTTTTGGGTCGAACTTCTCACTGCGCCTTGCATCTGAACCATCGACGACCGGCTGAACACACAAACTCAAGTGGACTAGCCCGCCGGAGGCGGGCGTTTCAGAGTTAGCGCGAGGTGAGTGAGGCCACTATGGGGCCGAGCGAACTCTGGGTGAGAGCAAGCCCATCAACCGCGGATCGCCTCTCCGGAGGCGAGGGCCACGAACATAGTTCGCGCGATCCGCTACATTACCAGACCATCATCCTCAACCCCGGACTTCCCCGCTCCGCGGGGTCGCCCAGGGCTACTTCTGAGGCGCCCGCGTTGCGGGCTCAACGACTGCCACTACGGTATGGGGGCGCCAGACCGGGAACGTGGTTCACTGAATACTTACGGCAGACGCGGAGAAATGAGCCCAGGAAACTCATTTCGACCTGCTAATCTGCAACTTGTATAGACTCCCGATAGGGAATGCCGATCTCGCGCAGTCTCCGACATGCGGTCACATAACGCTGAATCTCTTCCCGATCCAGTGCCCGGTCCAGCACCACGATTTCATCGATGCTCATCGGGAAACTTCCGTAATGCCGACCAAAGTGCGCGGTGTCGGTCTCGCCCGGGCGAAACCTTCTGCCCTTGTTTCTGTACGTTTTCTTCAACTCGCCGTCCCAGAAAACTTTCACCACCGACGCTGACTCCACAACCAGCGCGGCATGATGCCATTTACCCGCCGGGAAGGTCGCATGCCGATTACCCCATATGCCGTTGTGATTGCTGATTCCCGGGAACCGGTAGACCTGCAGCACGTGGGTGGGACGTGTCAGCCCACACCAATTCCCGGCGCCCCGCACGAAATCGGCGATGTAGCCTTTCCCCCGAAGGGCCACCAGGTGGTAACCGGTGTGTTTGTTCATTTCTTTGTCCGGCCGCCACCAGAGCATCAGCGTCAGAGGCCGGTGAGGACTCAAAGCTTCGCTTTCGACGAGGTAAAAACGATGCGGTTTATGGTCCCACGGCGGGCAACGCAACGCTTTCCCGGTAAAACCGGGAACCAGCTTCCCTCCCTCCACCCGGCTTACCTGCGCATCGATCCGGTTAACGGCCGGTGCACCCAGACCTTCCTCAAACGGATCGTAGTAAACCACACGGTCGGCGAAACTCGGTGCCAGATATAGAAAAGGATCCGCCGCACTGCATCGCTCATGCCGGGGGCTCTCCTTTCGCGGCTCGGGCACTCCGACCGTTGTCACAAGCGACAGAGCAATCACAGCCAGCATCACACTGATCTTCATTTTCATGCGGGTCAACCCTTTGGAATCAGCCGGATGGCGGCGATATCATGCTTTTTGAGTTCAAAGTCGATCTTCCCATCATTTATGGACAACAGGACGGGCGGTCTTGCTTCACACACCTGTTTCCCCTTTTCTTTGGACAGTTGATCGATCCGGATGCGTTTGGCTCGCGTATTCGACGGGTTCAGGCCCAGTTTCTCCCAGTTGATACGCAGTTCCACATCCCTGTCCTCTTGAGCGTAACTCACGACGCCGATGACGGTTTCTTCAGCGGGTACGGTGTAGACAATGGTCGGGACATCGGCATCGCCGCTGACGGCAGGCTGCGGTCGTTCATCCCAGTAACGATAGACCTCCAGATCCTCCGGCTTATCTTTCAACAATCGCAGGAACGGTCGCGCGAGCGGCTGGATCGAGCGGGTGCGGGTATTCCAGCTCGGTTGCCAGCCACCGCCCCCGTCGAGTTCATGCAGCAGTCGCACAGCGGCGTAGGTCTTGTGCATCACCTGGTTCTTGCCGCGACCACCCAGCAGAACCGGCCAGGCACCGGCCAGTTCTCCATTCGTCGTGAGAAGAATCAGCTCGCGTGAGAAACGATCCTGTGTATCACCCCGACCGTACTTCCATTCCCAATCGTACTGGAGTGTGCAGAAGCTCATCATCGGCAGCGGGCTGAAACTGGTCATGTGCGGGAACGTAACAGGCAACATATTCCGCTCATTCAGAAGCACAAAGGTCCGCCTGGCAAGATCCCGCAGGCCCCAGATGCCCGCAGCGGGGCGAATCCGCCCATCCGGGAGCCGATACGCATCGGTCATCTCCGTGTTGAATGAACTCGCTATGAAAAAATTGTCCCAGTACACGCCCTTGTTACTGCCAATCTCGAATGATCGCGCGTACCAGTACAGGGCAAAATCGATGTAGCTATCGGTCGGGACGATCTTGATCTCCCCCGGGCTATTGTTCCCGTCCGGATAGCTCCGCCAATCCTGCAGGCACCATTCGTCCTTGAACGTATGAAACTCCTCACAGGTACGGTTCGAAGCGCGGTTATAGTAGAAAATCATTTTCTCACCGTAACGTGAACGGAGATTATAGCTCACGTGTCGCGACCACGTTCCGAGACGTCGCTTGTTCTTGGGGCCATAGTATTTCTCGAAATATCGCCGCCCGTGGTCGATCACCTTCTGGATTGCCTCGCGACTGAGTCTCTCCTGGTTCCCTCGGGCGATCATCTCCCACAGGTACATGTCTTTGGCCGCCGGATAGACCGAACTGGCACACCCAATACTCAGCCAGTTGATGCAGGTACCCAGTAACGTGTAATTGTCCCGGTTATATCGGTAACGCCACCAGTGTTTGGTGGTTCCGGCCTCTCGCATCCGAGGTTTAACCGGAGCAGCGAGCAGGCCAAAGGTAATTGTGCGTGGCCTTTCTATAACCGTCGGCCTGTTGATCAAATGCACCCGCAGAATCACCGCCCCGTCTTCTCTGTAAAGGTCAAGGTTCGGCTTATTTTCGTTCCATCCCCAGTTCAAATCGTTCTCCGCGAACCAGCAAATGCCCCGGTTCGGCGTCCCCACAAAAATATACGGACAGAAAGTCTTCGGGAAATCATTGTACGCCACCTTTGTGGCGTCCCAGACAACTCCTTCCCCTTCAGGGATACGATCAGCCACCGGTGCCCGAATTCTGTCAGCATTGGCATGCACAAGTGTGGCAGTCTCTTCCGAAAAAGGAATCTCAAGACGTAATTTCCCGATCGATTTGCCGCCCGTGGGCTGGAGGGTCATGCGTATCTTAGCGCAGCCGTCGTAATCCCAGACGTTTTCGACTTCAGCCTGGAGTGGCCCCGCTGCAAAACCGCCTCGTGCGATGACTTTATGGTCCTTAACCTCCTCGAACGCAAGCCCGGCAGGGCGGGCCGGAATCTCTTCGCCCCCCTCCACGCGGACCACACATTGCATGGGAGCCGCCAGAATGTCCCGGCTTACCTCTGTATGGGCGGCCGTCGCATTTACATGATTCCACAAA
This sequence comes from Candidatus Brocadiia bacterium, assembly GCA_046538485.1. Taxonomy (GTDB): domain Bacteria; phylum Planctomycetota; class Brocadiia; order SM23-32; family SM23-32; genus JBKHIT01. Next base: position 195,037 of record JBKHIT010000001.1, read on the forward strand.
GCCATATCGTTCAGTTCGTGCGTTCTGAGCACCGTCTTGAGAATCTTCTTCCCTTCATCCACCTCAATCGGTGTAAAAGGAGGATAGACTTTTGTGCTGCGCCCGGAGGGCGTGTTTTCCCAGGGATAATGTTTCCGCTGAAAAGCTTTTACCTGTGGAGAGTTCGGAACGTCCTCCCCCTCCGCTCGCACAGCAATTTCATAAAAACCTTCAAGTTCGGGCAGTTCTATGGTGCGACGGCTGAAACCGTCCTTGAATTCTTCAGCCGGCAGCTCAACAGCCTTGATTTCTTTCCCACCGAGGCGCTCCCGAACCACGACCAGAACACGATTCACCTCCGCTTCTTTCGGCATACCGTTGATATCGACCATCAGCCGCAGCTTTTTCCGGTAAGGATAGTAGCCGAAGCGAAAATCCACGGGTGGCTTTTTCTTCGCCTTGCCTGCCAACCACCGGTACGGTTTTGCAGCACGTTTCCAGGTAATCTTGCGCGAGTAGAACACCGTCTTTTGGTCCGCCGATTCCACCCGGAGGTGAAGTGTATACCGGCTGGTGGGATCGCTTGCGGGCACCTTGACGTCGAGCCCATCCCTCTTGCCCGGTTCCAGAATCAGAACTCCTTGCCGGTTCATGGCGGGCATATCAGCCCGATCGAGATGAAGAGAGGCCCTGCATTTCAGGGTCTGATCCGAAGGGTTATGCAGAGTGAGTTTCCCCGTCCAGGGCGGCACATTTGCGCCACCCGTCACGCGGTACTGCACCGCCGGCGCCGGCTGTTCCGCAAATTGGAACAACAGCCCCGAATGGTTGTAGCCCCCGGCGAGACTCGACCACTGCCACGGGTCTTTCCAATCTCGCGCGAGATTGATCTGCCAGACGCCATCGGTGGTCGCACGCCCCTCTGGAACCGTGTTCATACTGCCGACCGGCACGGCACATTCGAAATGCCAGTAACCATCATGGAAACCATGCGCATCCTTCCAGTTCCCCTGCCAGCTCACCTGCTCTTCCGCCTTGCCAAGCTTATGGATGTTGTAACCCCCATTGCCCAAAGAGTTTACAAGTTTCTGATAACAGACTTTGTCGGGAGACAGCGGGGTCGGCGTCACAAAGACCTCCACGGCTTCATCGTGCACGGCTTTGAGACTGTCGCGTTTCACTTCGGCCTTGAGAATACCTTCGTCAGGAAGTTGGCTGCGAATGGCCACGTAGATGGTCTTCTCTGTCGCCCCGACGTAACCCCGGACCCGACGACGCTGCATGTTCCCGCCCCACAGAAAACCATCGAAACAGTGCGCGATTTTCCATTCGTCCCGATCGATTTTGCCATCGAGTTTCGGTGCCTCCGGCATCAACGGCACGGTCAGAATTACCGGCCGAGAGTTCTTCTCAGCTGCAAAACCAGTAAGGGAAACCTGAACAGATACCACAATCACAATGATGAAGACGACATTTGATAAAAGTTTCTTGTCTGCTCGCCCTGTCATAATTCCAATCCTCCGATTTTCTAGCTCGTTTTGCTGCCGGGAACTGATAACAACGGATCATGAAGCAGTTTACCATCCGCTAAGAAGAATATCCAGATTCCGATGAACCCCCGCCTTGTTTTAATAATCTCTAAGGACCCTTGAGCCAACGTTTTTGTCCGCGTTCTGAACTCCGCCCTCCGGCCGAAGTCCAGTCCGCTCATATGCCAACTCAGGGGACGGAACAACAGATATTCAATCTCCATATCCCCCAGCAAACTCCAGCCAAATCCGTCGGGCTTGTCCCGGCGATCGTTACTTTTTTTGTGCAGCCCCCGGAAACCTGACAGTACCTTGCGATTGAGCAGGGCCGGACTTACCATACCAACCCACGATCATATCAAAGGAGTTTACCATGCAAATCGCTGACAAGCCTTTCGATGACGCTCGTGATTGGTTTCGCCGACGCCGGTCCGGTCTGTTCCTCCACTGGGGAATCTATGCCGTGCCCGCGTGGCACGAACAAATCCAGTGGCGGCGTCCGATCCCCGGTGAAAAATACGCGACCTACGCCGATCAGTTCAATCCCGTCGAATACGATCCGGACCGCTGGCTCGATCACGCCGAAGAAGCCGGCATGCAATACGTCTGTTTCACCACCAAACACCACGATGGTTTCTGCATGTGGGACACGGATGAGACGGATTTCAAAATCACCAGTACGCCCTACGGACGGGATGTCCTGGAGATGCTGGCCGACGCCTGCCACCGCCGGGATTTTCCCCTCTGTCTCTACTACAGCGTGGTCGACTGGCATCATCCCAATTACCCCAACCAGGGACGAAGTCACGAGCTGGATGCGCCTAAAAATGGAGACGACCCCGATCTGGAAAAGTACCTCGGATTCCTCCGCGCGCAGGTCCGGGAGCTCTGCACCCGCTACGGGGAACTCGGCGGATTCTGGTGGGATATGAACGTCACAGAACATACCAACCCCTCCATCAATGAGATGATTCGCAAGCTCCAGCCGGGCGCAGTCATCAACAATCGGGGATTCGACGAAGGAGATTATGGGACGCCCGAACGCGACCTCGAGCTGGAACAGAACGCCCCTTTCAAACACCTCACCGAAGCCTGTCAGTCGATCGGGAAACAGAGCTGGGGATATCGTGAGGACGAAGACTACTACACTCTGCGTCAGCTCCGTTCCAGCATAGACTACTATCTCAGCCGTGGAGGAAATTATCTGCTGAACGTCGGCCCGACCGCCAGAGGTAATTTCCCGTCCGAGGCAGTTCACATTCTGCGAAACCTCGGTCAATGGTATGACGCTGTGCGCGAAGCACTGCATGATGCCGACCCGGTTTCGGGGCTGCTCGATTCAGATCGTTACCTGACGACACGACGTGACAACACTCTCTATGTTCACCTCCACCGCCCCCTGATCTGCGACGCCGTGGATCTGGCGCCTTTTCATACTTTGCCGCGGGAGGCCATCCTGTTAAATACCGGCGAAGAGGTCGAGTGCGATACCGACTGGTTGCCCTGGGATTTCATGAAGGTCAAAGGGGGAAACTGCGCGGGCCACCTGCGAGTCAAAAACATCCCCGCCGACGAGCTGTGCGGTCAAATCCCCGTATTCAAACTCGAGTTCGAAGATCTCGACGCCGCGCGCGAGTGAACTGGTCGCTCACAGTCTGACAGAATGCGCCACAAAGAGAAAAGATATCGTTGCGAATAAACCCCGGCGGTGCTTCAGCGTGATGCTTTTCTTCTGATGCAAATCGCAATGTCTTTGGGCCACCCCTCCACTTGCCCCTCCTTAATCTTTTTCCCTGAACCAGCATCGTCCCTTCGGTTTGGCCCGACGCTGTACACCACGTAGCCACTGTGAAGGCTACGAAACCGGAGCGGCGCATCGACGAACGGATCGCGCGGAACTTTATTCAGATATTGAGGCACCAGAGCTTTAAGATCGGGCGGAAGCCTGCCTTCGATCAAACGATAGCGCTCGACGGCAAGAGCCGTGCATGCGGCGCGAACTCTCGCGGCGTTTGACACAAAGATAGTGCTGCGCCGAGCGGGCTCGACTGGCAACAGCAGCAAGCTAAAAAGCCCTCGGCTTCCGCGACTTTTTTCAAGTGTTTTGAATCGCCGCCCCCATCGCCGCATCGGATCCTCACAGATCTCGAGCGCGTCCGCCGTGAACCTGCTCGGACCAATGAGAGGCAAATGGAGCAAGCCGCTTCGATGAACGAGTCCGGACACTCTCCGTAACGATCTTCCTGATAACCAGCCTTCAGATTCGTCGCCAATTCCGTTTTCAAGGAAATGGGTCCACCAGTAGACCATGCAAGAATGGTCGACGGCGAGCATGCGTGGGAATGTCTTTGGTCTTTCCGTCCGCATCAGGGAGTCCGCAAGCGTTTTCAGATCCGTTTCCTCTGGACTTGAGCGCACGAGAACTTGATCAAGGCCATCCCGGACAAGCCTATCTACACAGGAAAGCCGGAGAAACTGGGACCCTGAATCGGGTTGATTTTTCAGGCTTTCGGCGAGCGCCACGCAGGCTTTGAGAGAGCGCACAGCGCCCGAACCGTCACCGTCCACCGCACGCACAACAGCCCGAAGAACCAACATACGTGCCCCATCGTTCAATAATTCCGGGAAACTCTGTTCCCTAAACATCGGATCTTCCCGCACATTCCAGCTCCAATGACAATGTTGAATACGACTCGCTTCATGCAGTTTACGAAGCGCCTCCGCGTTGAGCCGTAGATATTCCCTGACCGCCTCCTCCAGTGGCGGGGGGAACGGCTCATACGGCTCGGGGAGTTCCGGTGAATCGCGTGTCCCCAGAAGAGGAATTTTTCCGGTCAATTGCTCGGGCACGTCCACGTATTTTTCGAACGCCTCCCGGTAGATCTTGGCGGCGTTCGGTCCTTTTGCTTCCTCCTGAATCAGCTCCTCTACCTCGTCGATCATGGCAGGATACCCAAGACTACGGATCCGTGCGCGGACGGCGTTAAATTTGCTCATCACAATTCCTCTGAACAACAAAACGCCCCCTACAACCACCGCAAAAACGACTGAAAAAACCGCAATTGGTTTCAGGTGCGGCCATATTCCAGGGCGTTGTGGTCGCTTATCAGAATCCCACGGCTCCATTTGGGCCTTCATTTTACCCGGGGGTAATGCGGACCCGGTCTGACCTGAATTCTCCGGCAATTCCTCTTGCCGGGCGGCAAGCTTAACTCCGAGACTTTCCGCCACAATTTTTCCTACCCGCCGCGCTTCCCTTTCGCGACCAACCCATACCGGCCTTGATTTACCATCCAGAGACACGACTTCAACACGTGCAATGAAACGACCGACCTGTCGCTGCTGACAAAGATGCACCAGGATACCTTTTATCTCATCTTTCGCACAGTGAACCGACCGCCATAACCATCCTATGCCCGACGAATTTAGACTCCCGGGTTCGACACGGAGAGTGGCCGGAAATATGCCGGAATGGGGGTGGAATATAAAAAGAAATACTTCCACAAGTGCAGCGGCTCCGAGGCAAATGAACCAGAAAGGCCATCCGAGGAAAAGCCACGCCCACATAGCAGCCATAATTCCGGCCATTCCGATCCCCGACATCTTGCCCAAAAACCAATCAGTATCTGCGCGGGCCTGAAGCATGATCTTCGCCACTTCGAAATCGATATCGACGCGGGCCGGGTCCGGCCGTCGCAAACTGGTCCCGGTGACTCGTTCCCCCCACGCCCGCGGCGTCAGATCGACAATCTCCACGGAAGCGGTTTGCCGATCATCATTCCGGGGCTGAACAGTTTCTGGCCAGCGATTGGCCATATCCTCGGCCAGTATTACCAACCACTGAGCGGGATGGCCCCTTGCAATCGTGAACACTTTCTCCCCCCGCACCACCGCATGTAACAGAAAAGGCGGACTCGACCAGATGTCACGTTTTTTACGCGTTTCCTGTTCCCCCGCCCGCCCCACTGACGGCAGAGCAGAAACAACCAGCTGGCGGATATGACGGAGCTGGCGCGTACGGGAGACTCGGAGGCCTAAAAACACGAAGCTCTGTCGGAGCCGCCGGCTTCCCAGTTCAATTTCCTCATGCCCCAAAGACACAAAAAGTCCAAAAAACATCCCTCCAATCGCGAGAAAAAGAAGGTAAGCCCTGACAAACCCCGACATCACCCCGTGGAAAGAAAAAAGCCGGACATCCCCCAAACCCGCAATCCCCGAGAGCAATATTGCAACGCATCCCGCAGCCACAAGCACCATGAGGCCGAGCAAAATCCAGCGGAGCACGTCTTTCTTCCGGGGCAAAACGTATCGCACACCGTCGGAAAGCTCTTTAATGCGTATATCTTCCGGCAGGGGAGGTGTAATTGATAATTGGGGACGTACCATCGCATATCCTTTTTTAGACAGCGGTTACGGATTTCAAAGCGCCTCTCAGAGGGCTTACACCCGATTTTTGGGGTGTCAAAATCGCCCGTAAGACGAGAACTCTCTCGGGCATTCCAGCCGGTTCCGCTCTCTCCAGTGGTAGTCGGCATCCGGACTCGACCCGCGAGTTCCAAAAGTAATCTCGGTCCCAACAGCATCCGCGCCCATGTCCAATCCAACCCCGGCCTGCCTCATAGCAGAAATCATGGAAGTATTTTACCGGGTGGGGGGCGGATTTTAAAGGTTTGGTTTTGTCGTTCACCGGACATTTTGACAGAGGAATAAACGTCTGATGCTACCTTGGCGTAGATGATTTGCCAGCGGCAACGGGTGGTGGGAGACCGCTGGGAAGCCGCCCCCCCCGGAAATCAAATGTCACGGATCACTATGTGCGGCGGTAAAAACGCAGCCCTCCGGCAGGTCTCGCAGCAAAACAGCAGAACGACCAACGGCAGGTCCGCCTCGGCGATGCGGACCTACAGCTACCTCGCATTTCCCAACGTTTGTCCGCCAGCGGACTGGACTTCAGCCGGAGGCTGGAGTTCAGAACGCGGTCCGTAAACCAACGGGCCCGCGCCCGTGGAGGCAACGGATTAACAATTGAGTTCAGTACCCGGGTCTGGCAGTGCAAAGTTCGATAACCACGGCACACGCTTCCGCTGTTCACCACGAAGAACGCAAAGAGGGACGGTCAGGTTAAACGGCGTAACGACAGGCTTGCCCGCAGAGGCGCGGAGACGCGGAGGACGGCGGGGGATCTGTGACCGGTAATCGGTGAGCGGTTGGGCAAACCACAGACGATCAGAGGGCAGAGGACAGATGTCAGCGACGGCGGTGGCGTCGAGGAAGTTCAGAAGCTATGAAGTTTAGAAGCTGAGCCACCCTCCGGGGCGATCGGTCACCAGAGACCAGATGTCAGAGGGCAGACGTCAGAAGTCAGCGACGGCGGACGGCAGACGGCAAGGAAGCTGGGAAACTATGAAGTTGCGAAGATAGGGCGAACGGCTTGTGAGTTGGAAAACTGAGAAGATCAGAACTTCAGAAACGAGCGAGTCGCAAAATAAGCAAGATGAATAGGTGAAAAGTATAAACCTGCGGAGTTTAGAAACTACGAAACTGCGAAGCGACGAACACGACGAACGGCAGACGGCGACAAGGAGTGACCGGTGATCAGTCACCAGCAACCAGCTCCAGTCCGTTATCAGTTCACCAGAAACCAGCAACGAGAGGTGATCAGGTTCAACGACAACGGAAAACGGCAAAGCGGCGAAGAATCGCCGCACTCCATAGC
>JBKHIT010000077.1:0-19429 GCA_046538485.1 Candidatus Brocadiia bacterium
GCATCTGAACCACCGACGACCGGCTGAACCCACAAAATCAAATGGAACGGACCATTAGACTCACTGCAAGGGCAAGAATCCCTGGTTCGCCGCCGGGGAATCTTCTTCACCTGCCGGGCAAGCCGGCAGGGGCCGGGGATGTATGGCGTTCCCATGGCTAGCCCACTCAATCTCTGCCTCCTGTCACGCAAGGTGACAGGGGGGCGTTTCCAGTTGAAAGCGGCGCCCCCGGTGGGGGATTCGTTGGGCAGAGGTGCCTGCCATTTTAAATATCATTGGCATTGGCATACCCCCTTCCAGGTAGTCCACCGCAAAATGACGAAAGACAACGGCACAGCGGCGAAAAATCGCCGCACTCCATAGCCGGCTCCGCCGGCGGGGTTCATGCACGAGCCTGTACCGATACGATTGTCCGGCGCGCAGCATATTCCGTTCCGCAACAAACGACAACGAATCCGGGTCTGACGACCCGGTTCACAGCCTCGAGAGGCTGTCCCACATGGGTTTCCTGGCTTTCATTTGCAGATAAAGGCGTAAGTACGCCTGTAGCGCACGGTATGGCAGAAGGTTACACAGGTACTCGCCGCATGCACATTTGCAATGACAGGACTGCCGGGAAGGCGCTTCTCAGGGCCAACGGACCGGCAGATAACAGCCCGGGGTGCCGAGGGCCGAAGGTCCTCGGAGCCCTGGGTCAAAGGTGCGGAGGGAAATATAGTGGGCTGAAGGCCCACCACAAATCTGGCTCAAGGATGCATCCAACCTTTCCGGAGATGGGATACTTCCCGGAATATACCCCGGCCTCACGTATCCGTGAACAACGAAAACCTGAAGCCATCTATCCGGGCCTGACGACCCGGTCCACAGGCTGGAGAGCCTGTGCTACATGCGTTTCTTAGCTCTGTTCTTGCTTTCACTGATGCGAGCAACAAGTGCCTGTCATCTGCCTGCCAGATGCCCCATCCGCTGAGATCAACTCACGGATTATAAAGATTTTCAGCAACGACCATCGAATAGTTAGCCCCCTCAACGTGTAAATCAGCAATAAGAAACGGATTGCGACCCAGATCGTGGCCGACTGCTCCCTCCGTGAAATAATGCGGATAAGAGCACTGATTTGATGGCGCCCCCCAGGCTGCAAAGGATTCAGTGGCGGCATAAGACTGGTCAAACTCACACCAATCCCTCTCCGTCGGGTATAGGCCGCCGAACGTATTATGTCCGAGGTAAATAGCATTCGACGGATTGGGCAAATTCGAGGTGGTGTAGTACGGGAGAATCTCCCCTGAGGGAATCGCCGTACCGCGGGACAACTGACGGTTGACGCCGTATCCGGTCCTGATGGGATCGTCATAACTCCCGCCGCCTTTGCCGGTCATCTTCCAGCCGTCGCTGAAGCTTTCAAAAACAGAGCACATGTAGATTTCTTTGTTCGGCACGTACATAGCGATGCAATTTCCCCAGTATCGCCCGCCGGGTGGCGCACTTTCATCTTGCATCTAACCATTACTCATTACTCCCCTCCCGTCCATGTTTTCAAATAGCGACTTTTTCACGGAGCGAACAGCTTCTACTATCCGAAACAAAGCCTGACTGAATACGACCCGCAAAAGTGCAGAATATAAGCGCGCTCATGCATTCAAGACACTCGATGTTATACTACCTTTGGCCTCCCGGGGTGTCAAGAGCAATATTTCTCCGGACGACGGACGCTCATTCATAGGTTTTAGCCGACCGTAGGATGTCAGGAAAACGTATGCTGGAAAGGCAATATCAGAACCCATCAAATCGCATCAATAGTGCAGCCGCAGGTTGCCGTCGCGACGCGGTCGCGTGAAGAAAGGATCCCGAATCCCCTCCAGATGACCATCGCAGAACCATATATTCTCATAGGCGTTGTCAATGATGCCATCGCCCTGGCCGTGCGCTGGATTGGGATAGTAGCGGTGGTGAAGGCCGTTGCCTATGCAAACTCCCTGCTCTTTCGCAACATCCATGATCAAGGGACGCTTGTGGGCATTACCATCATGCAGAGCCTCCCGACGGCTGTAGGTGGGCTGGATACGTTCGCCGTCCTCATACGAACTCACATCTCCATACCATCCGTAATAATTCCAACCTCGGCTCCTTGTAACGTCGCGATCGCTTCCTTGCCCTCCCAGGTAAATATAACCGATCTGGCCAAAGTTAAAATTCCAGGTCTTTTGCGCCCACTCCCATGACATTTTTTTGCTGGGTTTGTAACGCAGTCCCGCGCTGGGACAGTGAAACACAATGTTCACGCCAGCCACATAGGTGTCCCGCCACGTTCTACCGTCCATGGCCCCGGGGAATTGGCCGACGCTTCCGAAATTGTTGGCGTAATAGTGCGGGAAAGCGCCGCCACCGCTGACAAGATACTGCTCATTGGTATCCATGCAATACTGTTCCATACCGAGCCCGAGCGTGCGCAAGTTCGACATACAGATGACCCGTCGCGCCGCTTCCCGCGCTTTCTCCAGGGCCGGCATCAGCATCGCGGCCAGAATGGCGATAATCGCTATCACGACCAATAATTCTATGAGAGTGAAACCCTTCTTTTTAACCCACTTCCCGGCAAAACGAATAGCCCATTTGCTCATTACTCCCCTCCCATTGGTTATTTGATAAACCTTTTCTCTTCCCGGCTGAAAACCTTCAGCCATCCGAGGCGCCATCTAAGCCAATATAGCCAGCGCAGATTACAACATATAATTACGGTTCTGCATACGCTTCGCACGCCTTTATACTACCCACGCCCCTCGCGGATCGTCAAGAGCAATATTTCTGGAACCAAATCCAGTACAATGCAGGGGCAAGATAATTCTAACGGATGATAACCACATCGACCGCGTCAGGAACAGGACACTCGACGACAATCCGGTCACCTTTTCGCTTCCATTTGAGGTCCCCGCGAACAGTTGAAAGGACTTTTTCCACTTCCCGATCCGTCTGCACCGAGAGTGTTGCCTTCTCGCCAGGCGCATAAGAAAAATCGCTCAGCGTAACGGCAAGCCCGCTGGGATGCTGGAACAAACATACTTCGGTCAGTGGCTCGGTATAGTCCACCCGCGGGCGTTTCAACGTCTGCAAAGCAGGCATCGTCACAAGCGAACGTCGACTCGCGGTGTAAGTCGTTGGCAGCCTGTCCTTTCTGGGCGCATTATGCGCGTACAGAAGCCCGGGCATCACCCCCATCAGCAGAGTTTTCCCCTGACCGATCTCGTTTATAACCGCCGCGCAAGAACCATCCGAAAATTCGGCAACAGTCGTCCCGTCTTCGGGTTCCAAAACCGCCTTAACTCCCACGACACCGGTCGAAAGCTCGGGGGTCAATTCCGATTTTGAGAAAGAAACGGTATCAATCGATTCATGTTTCGGTATTTTCATCGCGTGCCACCCGCCGCTGGAACAACCAGCCAGACGTTGCCGGGCGCCGAACAGCCGCGCACCTGCTTTAATCGGTTCATTATAGCGCCCCCGCATACCACTGCCGGAGATACCCACCAGTACACCGCCCTTTTCAACCCACCGGCGCAGGGCACTGATATCTTCGCGCGAGAGATTGAACCCCTGCATATACAAGATCTGGTACTGATCGAGTTTATCTTCGGTAAGATCCTCCTCAATAATAACATGCACTGGAATATGAGCGTGCTGCAGGGCCAGGAATGTCAGCAACCGATCGGTCTGGAAACCCCCGTAACTCCCGTTCCAAATCTCATGCGTGCGATTGTAAAGCAACGCGACACGGCGCGGAACACGTTTCCCCTGGGCAATGATTTCATCGGCCGGTCCGAGCGCATGGGTGGCTCGCGCGAGTTGCTTGTAAACACCGGGGGTCTCGCTCCAGAAATTAGATCCCTCGGCGCCGGCATACCGCGGACCCCAGGAGTAAACATGCTGCAGTTTTATCCCGTGAGCCAGCAGAGAGAACATCTTCCGACCACACCGACCGCAGGAGGAAACATTATAGAATCCCGACGGCAGTTTCCCATGCATGGCAGCGCATTCCACCCATGCCCCGTAGTAACTCACGGTCTGAATGCCCGCCATTCCCCACGAACCGCCCGTAGCCCAGTCTTCTCCCCAGGCCATTGTGGCCCCGCCGAGGCGCGTCAGCGCAAACCAGTCCGAATGGTTCATGTGTCCCCCGAACATCGGCGGGTGAGGCGAGAAATTACAGTAGGTTTTAATATTCGGGAAAACCTCTTCGGCAACGCCGGTCAATGTCCGGTAAAACTCAGCGGTTATGCGAAACTTGAACAGATGACTGTGATAATACAAACGACGCTGGTAACGCCCGGCGTTCTCAGGAAGCGATGGCCGATAAGGAAGCTGTTCGACCTTCTCGACGCCGAAAAACGAAGCGTCTTTCCCTGTATCCTTGAGTACATTTTGGAGATAGCGGTGGAACAGAGCCCGGCAATCGGCGCAACGATTGATATGTGTGCTGCTGGTAATCGCACCGATCTCATCGCCCATTTTCAGCGTAAGTACGTGCTCCCGTCCGCCCTCATGATTCTTTTCGATTCGAGCCGCCCGCCGCTGGAAATTGCCCATGTAGGTAGAACCGATCATCGGATCGGTCGGGCAGTGGGTCCGAGCGTAAAACAACGCATCGTTGTAGTGCAAAACATGGTCGGGGTGGATGCCGTATTTCTCGCGTATTTCCAGCGGGGCAGCAAACCAATTCAGGCCGAGCGTGGACAGCATCTTCGCCGCTTTTTCCCGTGCGGCAGGAGCTGGATGAAAACTCGTATAAAGCCTGATATGCCGGGGCGTCGGCCGATCCGCTCCCGGCCCCAGTGCCTCAATAGCCTCACGGGCCCACTTGTAATGCCGCTCGTGGACGTCCGTAGCGGTTTCGAGCCGTTCCAGATAGGACTGCGGTCGCATACCCCACGCGCCCGATTCGGCATCCGGCGAACTGAAAGGGGCTGAATAACCGTGACGATCAAGTGGTATCATGCAGGTCGCCACATGGCTGGCGATACCGGGACGAATTGTCCGCATCTCCGCCGCCGGATGTGTGAACCAGGCGAGCTGAACTTCAGCGACTCCCGTCGGCACATTTTCGAACGAAATTCGGCTGGTAGCATACGGTCCGGGCGCCGTTACGGTCCCCGTTGCGTCAATCCACCGCGTCCACTCGCCCACACGAACCTTCCGCGAACCGGTTGCCGAAGTTAAAGACCCGGCCACATGTTCCGGCTCGAAAGTTCTCAGAGACGCATACCACAGCGGTCGATCGTAGCCCGGAGGGTAATGCCGCCAGTGATATGTCAACCGCTCTCCAATCCCTGTCTCTTTAGCATCGCTTTCTGTTTCCATAACACGAAAGCGGTAATAGGTGCGGTTCAAAGTGCCGTGCAATGGCGCTTTACTCGGAATAAACTCATGGCTCTGCGACAGAAACAGAGCGTCCACCCTCGCCGAATCCTCACCCGATCGAAGTTCGAAAAGCGTATCGCCCGCTTTCAGATCAATATCGTGAAACTCCCAGGCCATTGCAGCCTTGTTTACGGACGCCGACATGCGATCCCGATCGGAGTCGAACCGCAGGGGAAATTGTTTCTCCTGCTCTTTCCCGGAACTGCGGGTCAGCGGATATTTGCCAAAAATGTGTGTGGTCGTATTAGGGCCGGCTAGGCGAAGATTGAGCGGCTGGACTTTATCCCGGCGCACAATATAGCCCAACCAGAGCCGATATTCTCCCGATTCTTGAATTTTAATAAGCGCACGAATTGGCTTGTCAGAAACAGGCCTCACAAAAGTGCGGCCGGAGTAATCGCCCACCCCCACCGCCTTCCAAAACACTTTTTCAGACTTCCGGCGCCTTTTCCCGCCCACACCATCCCAATTCTCAATCTCCGACAGGTGGCTATATTTGAGTCCGTCCAGATCTCCTTCCTTGTCTTCCGCCTCTATCTCTGCCAGAAGGTCATCCTCTGCTCCTCCAGGCTCGCCCAATCCCAATCCGGCCCCCCGGCCGGGGCTCACCGGCCAGCAAAGAAGAGCCACAAAAAGCAACAAGATGATGGAGAAACAATCTTTCATTCTGTTCTCTCCGTCGTAGTCTCTGCAGCCACATCGATGAAATAAACAAACCCTTCCTGATCAGACACTGCCAGAACCGGTCTTTCTTCGAGCAATTGAGCACCGGCTTCACCCCATGTCGGTGTCATTCTCCCGGCAAACAGCAGACCAGCCGGTCGTGCCGGAAGAGTGATCCTCCGAACCGGATGCAAATCGGGGACTTTGAGAAATGACACGGTACCGCTCAACTCCGCACACGCAACCATCGAATGTCCCTCGTTTCCGACGGCCTCAACATGCAGAGGCCATGAGCGGGCGCTATATTCCCCCATCTTCTTTCCTGCGGGATCAAACACAAATAGCCGGTTCGACCGTGAAGCAACTAATACCCCACCTTTAACTTCCAGGGGTCTTGTCAACAATATACCGCCGATATCTGCCCGCCAGATTTCGTGTCCGTCCTTTTCCGACAATGCAACCAGGAAACCTTCCCGGGAACCGAGCAAAAACGCTTCTCCTATCCCTCCCATGGGCCCACCGGGATGGCAATCCAGATCTTTGTGCCAGATCTCAGCCCCATCGTCGAGGCGATAGCACATCGCTTTCCCCCGCAAGGTCGCAACACCAACCCGGTTTTCGCCAACGCAGGGACCGGCATCCAGAGGTGCGTCCGCTTCGATCTGCCAGGTTTTTTCGCCGCCACGGTAGAAACTCAAACTCTCTCCAGCTGCGATAACAACACCGTCCGCGGTAGGCGCAAACGACCAGGAGTGGGTCGGGGACTGCTTTGAAAGCCGATGCAATCTGCCATCATCCGCCACACGGTGCAGACCACGGTAAACGCGACAAACCACTCTTTCACCGGATGGCCGCTTCCCGACGGGAAAAGATGGTGTATGCCTTCGCGGTTTTTCAATGCGCCATAAAGTCTTTTTGGCGGTAATGTCGAAAGCGAATATTTCACCGCCAGCGCCAGTAACCAGTTTGCCGTCCGAAAACATGAGAGGTGCGACGGGGCTGTCCGCCATCCGCAGGAAATTGCCGATTCCTTTGTTCTGGCGTGCCTGCATAAAAAGACGCACGAGATGCGGGAAAAGATCGGTATCTGCAACTTCACGAACGGTGTATTGCGCAGTACGCTTCTGGCTCTTCAGAACAGCCCGGATATTGAATGTTCTCACACCGCGTGCCAGCTTCAAGGAGAATGTCGTCGGCGCATCAGATAAAGTCGGGGCCCAACCCGCCCTCCAGGCCGCCCCCAGCGCCAGCGCGAGCACTCCCGCCCGATCGCGTTTATCGACCGATCGGGCAGCTCCGAGACCCGGCATCGATTCCTCCCCATCGGGACTCGCATCATGTCCGGCCCAGGTCTCCACTTTCAACGATACGATGGGGCGCTCTGGGCTCTCATCAACCTGTTCAAGGACATGGGCAAACTCGGCGGCCAGTTCTTTCACAGCATTGGAAGATATCTGTGTTCTGCCGGGAGGGATTCGATCTCGACGGAGGTCGGCGGGGTTTTCGGTAATGGCCGGACGGTGGGCAGCGAGGCTGACGGCCCCCTCTTTCGCATCGAACTGCAACGCCAACCAATCCCTTCGCGTGCCGAATCCAACACGAATTAGTCTGGCCCAGTCACAATTCTCAACTCCATCCGGCATCTTATGCCAGGAACCAGGCGAATCTTTCAGGAGATTCGCAGAAATTCCCTCACGTGCATCCAGAGAAGCCACAAACCCGGATGCAGCACCGTCTCCTCCGACATCTGCCGGGCCAAGTGAGATAAATGAGATTTTTAAGTCGCGTTCTAAATTTTTCTCAGAAGCCAGGGCAAACCGAGCAGACAAGACGAACAGCAATACCATGAGAATAATGGAGCCTGCTCGCACTTTTTTAGAGAGGACAAGATGTCTCACTTATAATCTCCGTCGCCCAGCTCATTGCGAATGACCATCTCAGCCATCGGAACCCCAGCAACAGGCCATCGAATAAAATCGGCCTCCACTTGAATTGTACATTGCGAGGATTAATCGCGCAAAGAAGCTATAAAGTTTAGAAATTCTGGCGCTCCAGAGAAAGATAGATGCGCACTTGACGAACTTGCCCACTGGCGTACACTGCTTGATAGGTACAAATTAACAGGGCTTTTCGTGGAGGGACTCTTATGTCGCGAAATAGTCTGTGGGGTTTTCTACTTTTTCTAGCACTTTTCAGTGCCGTGCCGCCTGCATGCGCCGCTGAAAATGGGGCCGTCATCATCCGCAAGGGAAAACCAGTTGCCAGCGGGATCTATATTTCTGCTGAATGCGAAAAAAACTCCCCGGTCCGCCTGGCCGCAAAAGATCTCTCGACCGCGGTCGAGAGAATGAGCGGAGCAAAGATCTCCATCGTAGAAGTCAAAGACACAGTGGCAGTCCCCAACAAGCCCGCCGTCGTCCTTGGAAGCCCCGCTGCCGAACTGGGCGCGGCCCCCGAATCAAGCTCCCTGTGGAAAGATATTTCGCGAACTGTCATCGGCAACGAACGTATACTGATAGCGGGCGAATCTGATCTGGCAGTGAATGGTGCCGTCATGGACCTGCTCCACGAACAGGGTGTGCGCTACTTTCTACCGTCGAATATCCCCGGAGATATCGGCACGGTGATGCCTTCGAAAAAAACAGTCGCCTGGTCCGCACGCGATGAAGAAAAGCATCCCCACATACGCGGTCGGCGCGTCTGGGGTCACAACGTGGGAGCCCACGACTGGGCCCACGCCCATTCCAGCCGAAAGTGGGTTCGCCGCAACATGGGCGTCTCCCCGGTGAAAATCCCTTCCTCCCACGCCTGGGGAAGGTTGATCCCCAAAAAACGTCGCAAACCCGAATATTACGCCGTCAAACGCTATGACGGCGACGGCAATCCTGTGCGTGGAGGACAGTTCTGCGTCTCGCACCCGGATGTCCCGGGGGAGGTCGCTCGGACAATCATCGAGCGGTTCCGCGCCGAGCCACAACGGCTGGCCCAGAGCATAAGCCCGAACGATGGCGGAGGAGCCTGCGTCTGCCTCCGATGCAAGGCACTGGACCCCCGCGGGCACCTGGAACCCTCCAGCGGAAAACGGGCCCTGAGTGATCGGTACATCTACTTCTTCAACAAAATCGCCGACATTGTCGCCCAAAAATACCCCAATCGCTACCTGGCTTACCTGGTTTACAGCGACTATTCACGAGCCCCGGTCAAATACACCAAAATCCACCCCATGATAGTGCCCGTTTTCGCGCCCATCCGCTACTGCAGACTACACTCAATGTTCAACCCGCTCTGCGAAGAGAACATCCGCCTGAGACACGAGATCGAAAAATACGCGCGTTACGCAAGACATATCGGCTACTACGGATACAACTATAATCTGGCCGAGACCATCGTCCCGTTCAGTAAAATTACGACGTGGTCTCGCAACCTGCCCTGGCTCTACAAACAGGGTTTGTTCCAGGCAACAATCGAAACGCTCGGAAACTGGAACACCAACGGTCCCCATATCTATCTCGCTACCCGTTACCTCTGGAGCGGCAAAGATCCAGAAGCAATAATGAATGACTATTATGAAAAACTCGGAGGTGCAGCGGCCGAACCATTGCGACAATACTGGGAAACGGTGGATGAAGCATACCGCACGGCCGATGTGCATTCCGGCGGATTCTATGGCCCGGAACAGGTGCTCACAAAACCCGTTCTCGAAAAGATGGAAAACCACTTGAAAGCTGCAGCGAATGCCGCCCAAACCGAACGCGAGAAACGGGTGGTGGATTTCTTCCAGAGCGGGCTGGATCAGGGCCGGCTCGCGCTTGAGATGATCTCGCATCTCAACTCGTTCGAATTCACCCAGGCAAAAAAAGCCCGTGACGGTCTGAAAGCCCTCAACGCGAAACTGGAAAAACAACATATCGTCTCAATATACCCGAATCGCTACACGAGTTGGTTCATGGATAAGGTGGTTGATCATGCCGCTGCAATCCTCGAGCGCGGCGGAAAAATCGCGGTCAAATTCCCCCGAATCTGGCACTTCAGACTCGATTATTACAAAGTGGGCATCGAAGAAGAATGGTTCAGCCCCTCCCACGGAAACTCCCACTGGCTCACCGCCAAAACCTGGGGAGTTCCCTCTCTCTACAGCCAGGGGTTTGGGGATTTCAAAGGCTACCAGTGGTTCAAAACCGCCGTGAAAGTTCCCGAAGAAAATTGCGACCGGATGGTGCTCTGGTGCGGTTCGAACGACGGCCGAACGCGCGTCTGGATCAACGGCCAGCCGGTCCCTTTCGCACATAAAGACAAAAAAGGCAATATCACCCGAACCTGGGAGTATCCGCGAGGGTGGCGTGCCTTCAGCGTCCCCGTCGGCCATTACCTGAAACCCGGAAAACAAAATACCGTCGTGTTTCGTATCGACCACACGCTCAATGACCTGAACCTCGGGGGCATCCTGCGGCCGGTCATGCTCTACGTGCCCGGCGAACAAGAATGGAAAACATTGGAAGAAACCTACGCCGCCATCCGCTGAATCCGTAACCCAATAAGCAGAGAGCAACTAATCCGTCGTCCGAAAACGGAGAATAAAACTTGATATCGTACGAAACAAAAGAGGAATTTCTGGATCTGGTTGACGAAAACGCCCTGGCTGAGATCGAGCCGAAATTGCGAGCCAACCGTCCCGTGGTCCGACTTACACCGGACGATCACCGCTGCGTGCACGGATACATAAACGCCTCCCCCCTCTCCGCAGACGGTGAACGGTTTACCTACTTTCAGTTTGACCGCATACACGTCGATCGGAGCGAACCGGAACCCATAACGGGCCAGATTAAAGTGTCGGAACCGGACGGTTCGGATGCACGCACGGTGGCAGAATGTTCCCACGCGTCCGTCTGCCAGGGGGTTATGCAGCAATGGCTCGGCCCCACGCATCGTCTCGGGTGGCAGGTACGCCGCCCGGACCGGGGCTGGAAAGTCTTCGACCTTGACACAGAAAAACGATGGGAAGGCAATGGGCAGGTAAGGACGTTCTCGCCCGATGGCACAAAGGCCTTCCTGCAAACTCCAGAATCCCTGCATCTGGAGGCCGAAGAGCAGGGAAAAACACTGGCTCCGGAAGATGTAGACTGCAAAATCATTGACTGGGAAACGGAAGAACTGGAACTTCGTATCTCGGTCGCCGATGTGCTTGAGGTGCATCCGGAAGCCGAACAGGTCAAAAATCAGCACATGATTTTCAAACAGACGCTTTTCAGTCCCGACGGCAACCGCATCTCATTCAACTTCAGCAACGCCTGGTACGCCAGACATCGCGATGAAGAACGGCGCCACGAAAAGCTTGTGGCCAACCGCGACGGGACAGATATCACTTACCTTGGCAGCGGAGCCACACATCCAAGCTGGCACCCCACCGGGAAATACTACCACGCCGTCAAACACGATGAAAATGGCGTCCCTCGCTTCGTGCTCTATCCGGTCGACGGTTCAGAACCGCAAGTTCTGGGACCGGACTGGATCGCCGGCGGCCATCCCAGTTTCCAGCCTGGAGACGGCCGTTACATGGCCGTGGATTACCCGCGCCGACACAGAGGAGACGTGCTGCTGAGAATATTCGATCTGCAGGAACAAACCTGGGAGGATGTCCTGCTGGCGGAATACACGGATTATTCCAACAAATCCGGCACGCATTTCCACCCGGCATGGTCCTCAGATGGCCGCAGTATCTTCATTTCAACCGCCCATACGGGCATAGCCGGTTTATACCGGCTCGACCTATAATGACATGTAAGCGTAACTGCCTGCTCGTAGCGCGGGCTCAACGGATACGGAAGGAGACAAAAATGAAGCGGCGAAATTATCTGTCCTCCGTGATCGTGCTCCTGATTGTCCTGATAACATGTGGATGCGCGCTGGCAGACGATGATTCTGCTAAGGTAAAAATGCAACCTCTCGGCCGCTCTCCGCTGCTGCTGAAAATACCTGAAAACGTCAAAGGGGATTTCGACGTCGCGGGCGAGCCACCGAAGCTGGATTTCGCAATCTTCCCCAACCAATGGGAAGGCGCAGATCTGTGGTCGGCCTGGGGGGATTCACTTTGTGCCTCAGACGGCAATTTCTATGCTTCAATCGGTGACCACGGGCGACCGCACGGCACTTCATACGTCTACAAAATCGATCCGGACACCCGCACGGTTGAACTCATTGTCGATTACAACCACGTGGTCGGACTGGATGAAAAAGCCAAATATGCTCCCGGCAAGATCCATGCCCCGCTCCGAGAAGGAGGCGACAGCTGGATGTATTTCGTTGGATACCGGGGTTCCGTGAGGAAAACCGGGCCGGAGACCGGTTTCGGGGGCGATTGGCTGCTGCGTTATAACCTGAAATCCGGCAAAATCGAGAACCTCGGTATCATGATCCCCCACTGCAGCGTGCCGTCGATGGAATCCTACATCCCGTCGCCCGAGAGCTCGATCGATTCGGCAATGCTCTACGGGCTCGCCGTCCCCGGTCGCACAAAACCAGACATGAAGCCCCGGTTCTTCGCCTACAGCATCGCAAAGAAGAAACTCACCTTCTGCGGCGGGCCACCCTCCACCATGAATCGGGCCATCATCGTCACCTCCAGAGGAAAAGTCTATTACGAAGTCGAAGCGAAATTGGTACGCTACGACCCCGAGGACAAATCTGTCGAGAACACCGATATTAAAGTCCCCGGCAACGGGCGCCTCAGAGCCGCAAGTCGTCCCGATTCCGGGGGTATCATCTACTGTTTCTCCAGTGATGGGATGATGTTCGCCTTCAATCCGACCGAGGCGAAAATCACCAAACTCGGCATGGCATTCGTCGCCGGCAGGCTTTACACCACGGACTGCGAACTGAGTCCTGGTGGGCGTTACCTTTACTACATACCCAGCGCACACGGCAATTCGCACGTCCATGGGACGGCTCTCATACAGCTGGACCTTAAAACCGGCCGCCGGAAAGTCATCGCGTTCCTCAACGAATTCATCCGCCAGAAAAAAAACTATAATATCGGCGGAACCTACGGAATGGCCCTCAGCAAGGACGGAAGCGTGCTGTTCGTCAATTTCAACGGCGCCCCGCTGGAGAGTAAACGTAAAAACTTCGGTCTCTGCTCGGCGATGATCGTCCACATACCGGAAAAGGAGCGAGATGAAGAGCCGTAGAAAAGCGCAAAAGCTGTGGTTCGTCCGCCGTACGGCGGACGAAACTGCCCGCGTTCTGAACTCCTGCCTCCGGCCTCAGGCCTCCGTCTGAAGTCCAGTCCGCTCACGGGGAATGTAGACTCGAGTTCAGCTGAGCTCGCCAGAGGCGAGCGAAACTGGGCTTGAGGCGGGCAATGCCGGAGACACATCAAGCGCCGCGGAGATTGGGTCTAATTGTGCCGCGTTCTGAACTCCAGCCCCGCGGGAGCGGTTCTGAAGTCCAGTCCGCTCACGGGTCACAATCGTCTTCGCTCCGGGTAAGATCGGTGCCCGCAATATAAAAGCCCCCGTAGGGGGCGACGCAGAGTTAGCCCCGGCTGAACGAAGTGAGCCCGGGGAAACATGAGGTATCGAGAATATGAGAGTCCCGAAGGGCCGATGCAGAGAAATACACATTGAAAGCAACACGGAAACAAACATGTAGAGGTATCCGACTCCGGAACTTCTGCGTCACCCCTTCGGGGTTTGGAAATTATGGGGCGTGTCCGGGACCCGGGGCTTGCCCGAACGACGGGCGCGCCCCGGGCTATCTCTGCCGTCGCCCCTTTTCAGGGGCTTGAAATTAACATAAGGAAAGCCCCTCTGTCACCTTGCGTGACAGGAGGCAGAGATTGGCGCGCCAGCCATGGGAATAGCAAATCACCCCGGCCCCTGCGGGACCGCGTTCTGAACTGCAGCTCCGCGGGAGCGGTTCTGAAGTCCAGTCCGCTCCCGATAACGTGTTTTGGGACCGGCAACTTTCTCTTCCAAAACGTCAGGAGACTTGCACGAAACCGCTCGGGCGCACACCTTTGCCGTCCACGCAAGATCTCCGTATTTACCAAAAAAGAGGCTTTGACGGAAAACTAACCGAGAAGGTAAAATAAATTCAGGACGCAGGTTGAGAGGACTTTGAATAATTACTATAAAATTTGATAATAAGCCCTGATCCATACCCGACGGAGAAGATGGTGTCTCAAAATCCGGAGCACTGATCTCACCCGGGAGTGCATTATGAAACGTTCGATCGCCGTTCTCTGGACCATAGTCGTTCTGGCGCTCGTTACGCAAAAGGGTGTCACAGCGAAACCAAAGAAGAGCCGGGAAAAATCCATAGTCCATCTACGGGCGCGTGTCAAAACCCTCAAACCCGAACAACCGGCGCTGATTAATTGGCGATGGGGCGGAGAAGGACTGGGCGGCGATGTCCACAGCGGAATGCTCACCCGTGAACTCCCGAATGCCCCTGATAAATCGTCGGTCCTGAAAATGGAAGACGATGCGGATGCCGAAGCTATCCCCCTGGAAGAAGATAAAGGACCCGATGATAGAATCATCGTCGAAGGGGATACTTACACTTACCACTATCTCAAACCCGGCGTTTGGAGCCGATTCTGGCCGGTTTCAACTTTCGGACGCACCCGGGGCCGGTTATTCGTCACATTTACACTCGAGGGACATGGGACGGGTCGCCGAATAAAAGACACCGAACTCGAGCTGGAGTTCGCTTACGAAGATAAAACAGTGAAACGGTTCACCGTTCAGGGACCCGACGGACCCACTTTCGGGGTGGTGATCCCGTTTTACCGGCTCGCAAAAGATGGTAGTCCAACACCCGCCTTTACCGAAGAGCTGGGAAGTCTGCGTCAATACGCCGAGCACAAGATCAACGTCCTGAAGGCCGAACCGTGGGCCGACAAGCCAGTCCCGAAACGATACGCTTTCGTCACGGATTGTTTCGGCTACAAACCCGGCTCTGGCTACAAATGCCGCACGGCCGACAAAAAAACGATGCTCGCTGAATACAAAGTATTAAGACTGATGGGTGTGAACGGGTTGCGCGGATGCCCCCAATTTGTCACCGAAATGCTGCGTAATAAAGAAGGATTGCCCGCGGAATTCTCCAGAGTCAAACTCGCGCGCCTGATCGGATACCCCATTCCGACGGTACATTATGCTGACGGCCGTGCTCCACGACGCAGTCCGGGAGATGGTTGCCCGCACCGACCCGACAACAAAAAAGCCATCCAAAAACGCGTCGATTCCGCTGTTAAACGACTCATGGAAAATACGCGTGATTTGCCCGTCGAAGAAATCTGGGGCCTCACCGTCGACGAAATCGGAACGGTCTTTGACCGCGCTCCGGAACGCAAAGCCCACATGGGCGCCTGCCCCTATTGCCGGGAAGCCTTCCGTGAGATGATCCGCCGCGACGGAAAAACTCCT
Source organism: Candidatus Brocadiia bacterium (assembly GCA_046538485.1). Taxonomy (GTDB): domain Bacteria; phylum Planctomycetota; class Brocadiia; order SM23-32; family SM23-32; genus JBKHIT01. The sequence continues at coordinate 15,504 of JBKHIT010000077.1, forward strand.
GCCGATTTTGGCGCGGATGACTGGGAACCGATACGGGCCGTCTACGGATACTGGGCGAAAACGTTCTGGGAAAGCAAACGGATCCTTGAAGAAAGAGTCCGCAAACTCAAAAAAGCCACCGAGGGAGAACTGAAAGGGACCCTTGGGCTGGAAGGCAAAAAAGGTGACGAACGGGCGGATGACATACTCGGTGACCTGGATGAGAAAAAAGCAAGACCCGACAAAGACACAGCACAAGCGCTTCTGGAGGCCAGAAACCGCCTGAAAGCCCTCATCTGGAACAGCAAAATTCTCTATGTCCCCGAAGAAAAACGAGAACGCAAGGTCAGCGACGAAGGCTGGCAAAGGCTGACCTACTACTCCCGCCGGTTCAACTGCACATCAGCGGCGCAGCTCTTCGAACCGTTGCGCCTTGCCCTGAAACAGCAAAATGAGAAAAAACGTCAGGTTCTGGCCCATGACGAAGTAAATTCCCCTGTCGCACGTCAGCCGTGGGTCTATTCCTATGCCCTGCGAGGAAACAATTTCTTGATGGGAGGACATAGCCTCGATTTCTTCAACTTCTATCGCTACGCCGACAACGCATTCGTCTACGAAACATCAAATCGCGCCCCCCGCGTCTGGCAGTGGGACAGTTACCTCTGCGATGTCGGACGGTCCCTGAGACTGAGAATGGGGAAAAAATTCGGTATCTACGTCAAACCCCATCGCGGCGCCCCCCCGCAACGGGCGCTCTCGGCCATCGCACGCGGTGCGCGAATGATCTACTGGTATACCTACGGCCCCGACTGGGCAAAAGGAGACACGTTCGGCGGCAGACTCGGCACGCTGAATCAAATCGGCAAATTCGCCCGGTTGGTGGCTGAAACCGAGGACGTGACCTACGGGGCAAAGTGGGCCGTAAAGCCCGAGGTGGCCGTTGTGCGTGCGCGTACCAGCGAATTCTTCGCAGGTTCCGCCTCATGGGAAAACGGGAAATGGATCTGGACTGCCCTCATGCACGCCCATATCCCCGTTGATGCCCTCGATGAAGTGATGCTCCTCCGTGAAGACCTTTCCCGCTACCGGATCATCTACATAAGTGGTTCCCACCTCCGCCGCGACGTGGCCAAGAAACTGGTCCAATACGTTCGAAACGGTGGGACACTCTACACCAGCGGCCGGGGACTTGCCCGGGACGAAGCGAGTCAACCACTGGACATCCTCCGCCCGGTTCTGGGTTTAGAAAAGCGCGGCGAGATGCACCGATGGGCCAGGGTCCCTCGCTACGGAGCAACAAGTCTGCGGAATTTTCGCAGGATTAAGGACCCGCCGGGAAAAAAGGCCTCCGTCCAGGGAAAAGAAAAGTTCGGCGGTCCTCTGAAACTGGCCGTGGGCCGGGAGATCCTTCATCCCGCGCAAAAAACCGACGTTCTCGCTCGCTACGCCGACGGAGGAGCCGCCGTCACCCGCCATAAATTTGGCAAAGGCCAGGCGTACGTCGTCGGATTCTACGCGGGTCTGGAGTATTGCGCCCCGATCCTTGGCCGGCATTTCAACATGGCCACGGATTTCACCCAAACCCGACGAAACTATGTGTCCGCCCCCGCCCTTTCGGCCGGGGTCCGCCCCGTGGTCCATGCTTCCGAACCGCTGGTCGAAGGCGTGCTCGTGAAAAATGAAAAATCTGGCCGGTTGGCCGTAGCTCTGATGAATTGGGCTTATTCTCGTTCGCCGGTTCCAGAAAAAAAATCTCGACGCCGTCTGCGCACCCACCACGTGAAGTTCGAAAATCTGTATATCCGGATCAGAGGAATAGACGGGACAAAGACGGTCAGATCCGCGGCGCTCAACACTTCTCTCCGGACCACACGCGATGATGGCCAGTTGGTGATCCGTCTGCCGCTACTGGAAGAGGTGGATATCCTACTTTTGGAACCCCAATAATTTCGTCGGACAATCGCACATTCACTGTTCGCTATTTCTGATGAGATATTGGGAATTGCGGCGCATTAATACCCGAAATCACTCGCCTCGTACGACGAGTCCCAGTTGCCCTTGATGGAAGCTCCCATGTGGGCCTCGCGGTAAGGCTGAGGATAGTCTTCTCCGCCATTCCCCTCCCACGAACCGTCCTGGATGTTGCCGCTCGTGCGGTGAAAACCACCCGCCGCCTCCAGAAATCATTCATCGTGATGGCCGGCAGGTGGACCTGGCCCGGGTGCGACATAGCATTGCTTCCGGCGGGCAAATATGAGTCATGATCCCCGGCAAAAAGGGCCGCCCCCGTGTACATTTGCCTCAGTTGAAGAAGACATGCCGCGCGGCGTGCTGCCTCTCGCGCTCGCTCAAGAGCTGGCATCAGCATGGCCGCCAGGATTGCAATGATGGCAATGACCACAAGAAGCTCGATAAGCGTGAACCCCGATCTCGCACGCCTGTCCATTTGTTCATCATAAAACTCCTCTTTAACGTTTCTATCTGCCTGAAGCCGCACATGGAAAAGGCATATTCCATTTCCCGTTCCTTGCATTTCGCACCTCCAGCATAAGAAAACCAACAATACGGCACCTGACATACTCTCTGCGGGTGGCGAGTTTGTCAAGATCGAAAATAGCAACTGTAGTTCACCCTGTTCTCTCCACCTGTCCTTACATCCGCCGGAAATCGGGTATATCTACCGGTTCGCCCGTCTCTTCGGAATCGGCGGCCGCCACGCAGATCGCCGTGCCTTCCACCACCTGCAGAAACTCCTCTTCCGCCCGATCTCGCTCCTGAAGACGTCGCCCGAATTCCCGCATCGCCCTCGGCTCACTGCCCCCGTGGCCTCCCCGCGTGGTTGGACGCGGTTCGAAAACTTCCATCCTGTCGGGCTCATCGACGCTCTGGATCTTTATCTCGAATTCGCAGGCATTATTGTAGAACCCCATCATTTTCCCCCGATCACCGATGAGCGTAAACTCTCTCGTATATTCCGGCGTGAAGTGGCACTCACCATAAAAAGCCCGCGTCCCATTGTCGTAATCCACCAGAACAAGGCTGTTGTCAGCCACCTCCGCTCCCGGCGCAAATACGCAATGATCCTGGATCTCCTGGACCTCCCCGTAATCGGTCTCCAGCTTTTCTCCCCGGATCGCGTGCCGGCACGTCTCAACGCGATCGCATTCACTGCAACGTTTGTCCCCCGACTCTCCCTGTCCGTATACGTTCAGTCCGGACGAGCAGTACACACGTAGTGGTCGCGCCCCCATATACCAGTTGACGAGATCCACTGTGTGCGTGCCTTTCTGGAGAACAAGGCTCCGTGTGTAAGATCTCTCACGCCGATGATCGTGATAATAGTAGCGGCCACCGACAGAAACGTTGTCAAAACCCATCCCAATCACGGGTCGGCCTATGCGCCCATCGTCGATGAGCCGACGCATCTCCCTGAACACCACACAATGACGCAATTCCAACCCAACCATTACGATACAGTCGGACTCCCGCCACGCGCCTACCAGCTTTCGCAATCCATCCATGGTCTGCGATATGGGTTTTTCAAGAAAAACATCTTTCCCGTGAGCCAGTGCGGCCTCGGCGTTCTCGACATGCCACGGATCCCCCGAAGCCACAATCACGGCGTCGCACTGACCGTGCTCGTATAACTCAGTGTCGGACTTCGCGTACGTTATTCCTTCCTCGCCGAATCGTTCCCTGGCTCTTTCCAACGCAGCGGCAGACGGATCGGCAAACCCGGTGATGACAGCCCCAGTCTCACGGCTGAGAGTCTCCATGAGTGAAAAACCGCGCGAACTCGCGCCGACAATTCCAACACGAAGATCTTGACCCCTTTTCTCGTTCATCTGCATTCCTTTTCTTTTTTCAATCAACCGACTAAATGACAATAGGCTCTGTCTGAGAATGCGGTCGTCGGACCGAGAGCGAGCGAATTTGTGGCTGGCGCG
>JBKHIT010000078.1:0-19259 GCA_046538485.1 Candidatus Brocadiia bacterium
GGTGCTCTATCACGACAATTCACGCCGTAGCCCGGGGCGAAATGAGGCCGTTGTTGGGCCGAGGGAGCCCCGGGTTCCCATTGGGAAGCAGCCGAAGGAGGCGGATCGCCTCGCAATGACATTATGAGCGAGGATGGCTGATGCAGGGTACGCTGAATGCATACGCCCTGAAAGGGCAGCATATGTCAGCCCGGGGTGCAGACGGCTGAAGGCCGTCGGAGCCCTGGGGTAGAGGTGTGCATTGAGAAAAGAGTGGGCTGAAGGCCCACCACAAAACTCCTGTCTCCTCCGGCACGAGACAGTTTCCGCAATCCCGGGATGTCGGCGGCACCGGCCCGTGTGGATATCCCGCGCGCCAGCGGCGCCGCTGTGTCGTTCCGCCTTTTATCTTGTGCTTTGCAACGCACCGCTGAAGCGGTGTATCCCTTGAGCGTTGGTGTTGTCGGTAAGCCCGCGGAGCGGGCGTGGCAGACGTAGCCCGGTGGCGAAATGAGGCCGGTGTTTGGCCGAACGAGCCCCGGGTCCCCATCGGGAGGCAACCAAAGGAGGCGGATCGCCTCGCCGGAGGCGAGCGCGGCAAGCGTCCGTGGGCTCTGCCCATCGAAAGCTTGCCGCGGCGAACATGGTTCGCGCGATCCGCCGGCACATCCCTCGAACCCGCTAACTTGAAAAAGTCCGGGATTTCTTTATGATTGCGTTATATCGCATGGGACATAACGGTTTCGAAAGGTACCAGAAATGATCGAGCCACGTTTCAAGCTCTGGATGTCGTCGGAAAATGCCGAAGGAATTTTCGGTGACGGCAAAGCGGCGATTTTGCGCGAGGTGCAGAAACACGGTTCTCTCCGGGCTGCCGCAGAAGTGATCGGAATGAGCTACCGAAAAGCCTGGGGCGATCTGGAGAAAGCCGAAGAGGCGCTTGGTGTGGTTCTGGTGGAACGCAGTCGCGGAGGCGCCAGCGGGGGAGGTGCAACTCTCACTAAAACGGGTAAACGCTGGCTGACGGCGTATGAGAGTTTTCGGAAGACGGTCGAAGAAACCGTTGAAGAAGAGTTTCAGCGTCAGTTTGCTATGCTTCTTGAGGCGACTTGAACAGGGGGCTCGATGAAATCTGTGCTGAAGACGTTGTTTCTGGGTGTCATCCTCGCGACCGCCATCGTTTTTCAGTCTTGTGGTCAGGAAAACGCTCCGGAGCATACCCCTGGCGCGGAGGGCGAAGTTGAAGGTAAACTGATTATTTTCCACGCCGGCAGCCTCTCGGTGCCGTTCCGCGAAATTGCGAGAGCATTCCAGAAAAAATACCCCCACGTCAATGTTGTTCGGGAAGCCGACGGAAGTCGCCGGTGTGCCCGGAAAGTGTCCGATCTTGGCCGGGAGTGCGACGTGCTGGTCTCGGCCGATTACACGGTTATCGATACGCTGCTCATCCCCGAACATGCCTCCTGGAACATAAAATTCGCCAGCAACGAAATGACTCTGGTTCATCGCGAGAACTCACCCGGCGCCGACGAATTGACGGCCGAAAATTGGTATGAGATCCTGCTCCGAGACGACGTGGCGTTCGGTCGATCCGACCCCAACGCGGATCCCTGTGGCTATCGCGCTGTTTTGACGACGAAACTCGCTGAGAAACATTACGGCGAACAGGGGCTGGCGAAGAAGATGCTGGCCAAAGATACACGCTACATCCGGCCCAAAGAGACCGACCTGCTGGCACTGCTGGAGTCGGAAGAGATCGACTATATTTTCCTCTACCGATCCGTTGCTCAGCAGCACGAACTCCCGCATCTGCTTCTGCCGGACGAGATCAACCTCAAGAAACCCGAACTGACTTCACTCTACAAATCCGTCAGCGTTGAGCTGTCGGGGAAAGAACCGGGAAGCACGATTGTGAAGAAAGGCCAGCCGATGGTCTATGGCATGACGATTCCCAAAAACGCCCCGAACCGTCCGGCCGCGCTGGCCTTTGTGGAGTTCCTGCTGCAGGAGGACAGCGGCATGGCCATCATGGAGAAAAACGGTCAACCATCCGTGGTCCCGTCTCCCTCGGCGACCTGCGATAAAATTCCCGATCGCCTGAAACAATTTGCAAAAGAACCAGCCGGTGAATGAATCGTCTCCCAGTTCCATACGTTTCAGTTCGTTCCAGCTCATCGCCATGCTTCTGGGGGGGCTGGTGCTTCTGTTTGTCATCGGTCCCCTTGCCGGAATGTTTCTCGATACCTCACCGGCCGAACTTGCCCGGACGGCGGGGGAGATGGAGGTCCGCAGAAGCATCTGGCTGACCCTGCTGACGGCCATGGGGGCGACGCTGATTTTTGCACTGGCTGCCATCCCTTTTTCCTACTTTCTGGCCCGGCACGATTTCCCTCTCAAACGCCTCGTCATGGGTATCATCGACGTGCCCGTGGTGATACCTCACTCCGCGGCGGGGATTGCCATCCTCGGTGTTATCGCACGGGAGAGTCTGATCGGGCGGGCCGGACAGAGCATCTCGGACAGTCTGGGATTCGACGGTCGGTTCAGCTTCGTCAACACACCCGTGGCGATCATGCTGGCTATGGCGTTTGTCAGCCTGCCGTTTCTCGTAAATGCCGCCAGAGATGGATTCGCGGCGGTTCCGGAACGGCTGGAGAAAGCCGCTATGAATCTGGGAGCGTCCCGCACCAGGGCGTTCTTTACGATTTCACTTCCCCTGGCGTGGCGATCCATCGTCTCGGGTCTGGTCATGATGTGGGCGCGGGGGATGAGCGAATTCGGGGCTGTCATCATCGTGGCTTACCATCCGACGATCACCCCGGTTTTGATCTACGAACGATTCGGTGAGTTCGGGCTGAAGTACGCTCGACCGGTTGCCGCGCTTTTTATTCTTGTTTGCCTGGCCGTTTTCATTGCCCTGCGTTTTTTGGCCCCGGGAGATCAACGTGCTGAAAGTTAAGAATTTGCGGGTCAACCTCGGGGAATTCAATCTCCGGGACATCTCATTTGAGGTGCCGGATGGCGCTTATTTTGTGCTTCTCGGGGCATCCGGGGCGGGGAAAACCATTTTGCTGGAAACCATGGCCGGGATGTACAGTTCCGCCGGCGGTTCGGTCTGGCTCGACGATCGCGACATCACCGACGCGCCCATACAGAAACGCGGGCTCGCGCTGGTCTATCAAAATCAGAACCTTTTTCCTCACCTGACCGTCCGACGCAACATCGCTTACGGTTTGAAATGCCGCCGGACAGATCATCGGGATCGTACGGAACGGGTCGGGCGACTCGCCGATCAGGTGGGAGTCAGTGACTTGCTCGAACGGCGTCCCGGACAAATCAGCGGGGGGGAGGCGCAGCGGGTGGCTCTGGCCCGTGCTCTGGCGATCGAGCCGCGGTGTCTGTTGCTTGATGAACCGCTTTCTTCCCTCGATACGCCCGCCCGGAGAGAACTGCGCAGACTGCTGCGTCGGATCAACCGTGATGGCGTGACCGTGATGCACGTCACGCATGATTACGAAGAGGCTCTGTCGCTTGCGAGCCGGGTGGCGGTGATGGAGGACGGTCGGATTGCGCACACCGGGCGGCCGAAAGACGTGCTTCAGGACCCCGAATCCGAGTTTGTGGCGCGTTTTGTGGGCATGCGGAATTTTTTCGAGGGCGAGTTAAGACGACCGGAGAGCGGGGAGCCCGGGGTGGCACTTTTCGAGGTCAACGGGTTGACTTGCACGGTTTTAACCGACGCAGATCCCGGCCCCGGATTCCTCATAATTCAGAGCGAGGATGTGACCCTTTCCCGCGAGGAACCGGGCGGTAGCACGCGCAATCGGTTTCGAGGGGAGATAGGGGACGTGGTGCGGGGGCGTTTGGGGTGGGAGATTGTGTTGGAGATCGGCGAAGTGGAGATCACCGCACGCATTACGGAAGAATCGCGAAGTCGTCTTGAGCTGGAGCCCGGGACGGTTGCCTGGGCGAGTTTCAAAGCGAGCGCCGTTCGTTATCTCCCGTCGTAGGGTGAAATTGAAAATACCGCCCGCGAGTCGCGGTGGACTACATCGAGGGTGCTGCAGGGTATTTAGTAAACGAATTGAGGGTGGCAGCCGTTTCTAGCCGCTGAATCTCTCTCACCCGCGGCACAAAGCCGCGGGGGTCGAAAGCCACAAACGCATGTAGCACAGGCTCTCCAGCCTGTGGACCGGGTCGTCAGACCCGGATTCGTTGTCGTTTGCTGCGACACGGAATATGCTCCGTGCCGGACAATCGTAACAGCACCGTTTCATGCATGAACCCCGCCGGCGAAGCCGGCTCTGGAGTGCGGCGATTTTTCGCCGCTGTGCCGTTTTCCGTAGCCGTAACTGACTTCTGTCCTCTGTCCGTTCCTGCCGTTACCTACCGCCGGGTTCATCCCGGTGGGGGTGTACCTTTGCACTACCAGGGGTCCACCCCCACCCACGCCACCACCGGCTTCATGCCGGTGGAGCGATGCTTTATGTTCGCAGCAAAGGTACGGCCCCACCCACGCAAGGTGAGGTGGTAGCCTTTTGGGGGTGGATCGTGGCCTGTAGTGCAGAGGTATGGCCCCACTGGCACAAGGCCAGTGGTAGCCGTGTCGTATCGTCGTTTTGCCGTTCCGCCGTTCGTCTTCTTTGCAGTTTCGTAGTTTCTAAACTTCATAGTTTCCCAGCTTCCTCGCCGTCCGTCGTCGCTGACCTCTGACCTCTGACTTCTGTCCTCTGTCCGTTCCTGTCCTCTGACACGCTGATCTCTGTCCGTTTACGTTTGCCGTTTTCCGTTGTCCTTCGTCGTTTCTTCCCCCACGGAACATGTTGCGTGCCGGACAATCGTAACAGCACCGTTTCATGCATGAACCCCGCCGGCGCAGCCGGCTGTGGAGTGCGGCGATTTTTCGCCGCTGTGCCGTTGTTTTTCGCCGTTTTGCCGTTCGTCTGTGCCGTTGCCGTCGCTGAGGCTGAGGTACGACAACAATTAGATTTGAAATCCCCAAGCTATATGGCTACCATCACTGTCGGTTAAAGCTTGAGGGAAGGACGAATGGCGGAAGAGTCGGGCGATCATATGTTTAGGCCATAGGAGGCAGGAAGCTGTATGCCTCGAATTTTCGATAATATTGATCTTTCACTGCTTCCAGCCCTGCAGAACACGCTCGATGTGTCCGAACGGGCTGATTTCTGCGTGGGGTATTTCAATCTCAGGGGATGGAAGTCCCTGGCCGACTATGTCGATGAATGGTCCGGTGGCGATAGTGCCTGTTGTAGGATTCTGATCGGCATGCAGACCGCGCCCCGGGAACTGGTCAGGCAGGTCATGCAGCCCGGCGGTGGTGAAAAGGACATCGACAATAACACCGCCAGCAAACTGAAAAAACAACTTGCTGAAGAATTCCGGCAGCAGCTCACCTACGGCGTGCCCACCAACGAAGACGAAAAAGCCCTCCAGAAACTCGCCCATCAGATCGAAACCGGGCGGGTCAAAGTGAAACTCTTTCTCCGCCACCGCCTTCATGCTAAGGTGTACGTGCTGTTTCGGAACGACGCTATCAACCCCATCGTCGGGTATCTGGGCAGTAGCAACCTGACGTTCTCGGGGCTTTCCCACCAGGGCGAACTCAACGTGGACGTACTGGACAACGATGCCTGCAACAAACTGGCGCAGTGGTTTGAGGATCGATGGAAAGACCGCTGGTGCGTGGATATTTCCGACGAACTGATCGATATTCTGCGGGAGAGCTGGGCCCGGGAGGATCTTGTCCCGCCGTACCACATTTACCTCAAAATTGCCTATCACCTGTCCCAGGAGGCCCGAACAGGGCTGGACGAATTCCAGATTCCGGCGGATTTCGGAGACCGGCTGTTTGATTTCCAGAAAGCCGCCGTCAAGATCGCCGCCCATCACCTGAACAGACGCGGAGGCGTCCTCCTCGGCGACGTCACGGGACTTGGTAAGACGCTGATGGCAACGGCTCTGGCACGCATTTTTGAGGATGACTTTGGGTTTTCCACGCTCATCCTTTGCCCGAAAAACCTGGTTCCGATGTGGAAGGATTACAGTCGTGAATACCGCATGCACGGCCCCAAAGTCCTCTCCACCAGCCTCGCCATACGTGATCTCCCCGACCTGCGTCGCTACCGTCTGGTGATCATCGACGAGAGCCACAATCTGCGTAACCGCGAGGGAAAACGCTACCGGGCCATCCGGGAATACATCCGCGAGAACGACAGCAAATGCATCCTTCTGTCGGCCACTCCCTACAATAAATCCTACCTGGACCTCTCAAACCAGCTCCGGCTGTTCATGGATGAGGAGGAGGACCTGGGCATTCGCCCGGACAACCTTATTCGCGACATCGGTGAGGTTGAATTCATGCGTCGACATCAGTGCCCTGTTCGCTCTCTGGCGGCCTTCGAACACAGCGAGTTCCCCGACGATTGGCGAGAGCTGATGCGGCTCTTCCTCGTGCGCAGGACCCGGACCTTTGTCAAAGAGAACTACGCGAAGGAAGACCAGAACGGGCGAAAATATCTGTTGGTCGAGAACGGTGACAGGGCATACTTCCCTGAACGCATCCCCAAAACGGCCGGATTCAAGGCGGACAAAAGTGATCCCACGGACACCTACGCACAGTTTTTCTCCGATGAGGTCGTGGATACCGTCAATGACCTATCCCTCCCACGCTACGGTGTAGGCAACTACGTGAAGGAATCGCCGGAACCATCTCCAAACGATGACGAGAAACGAATCATCTGTAATCTGTCCAAGGCTGGCCCGCGTCTGAAGGGGTTCTGCCGCACCAACCTCTTCAAACGGCTCGAAAGTTCAGGCTACGCCTTCCTGCAGTCGGTGGCCCGACACATCCTGCGAAACCACGTCTACCTCCATGCGCTGAAAACGGGAAACCCTGTTCCCATCGGCACTCAGGACGCCGCGTTCCTCGATCCGGCCCGTTACGACCAGGATCGCGACATAGGTGCCGGCGAGGAGGGCGATGAAGATATGGATGGACAGGAGTCACAGGATATCCCGCGCACATGGCAGGGTTACGAAGATTTGGCGGAGAGGATTTATGGGCAGTACCGTTCACAACAAAGAAATCGTTTCGATTGGCTCCGATCCGACCTCTTTACGCGGGAGCTCGCCGATGACCTCCGAGCGGACGCCCGGGCGCTTTTCAGCATCATCGATCAGTATGGGGACTGGGACCCGGACAACGATGCCAAGCTCAACAGATTGCACGAGCTTCTGTCCGGAGAACATGGAGGAAGCAAAGTGCTGGTCTTTACCCAGTTCGCTGATACCGTCTCATACCTTGAGGAAAACCTCCAGGAAAGAGGCCTGAGCAGACTCGCGGGTGTGACAGGTTCATCGGATGATCCCACGAAGCTCGCCTATCGTTTCAGTCCGGAGAGCAACAACAAGGACATTCCTCCGGAGGAGCAACTGCGAGTCCTGGTGGCTACAGATGTCCTCAGCGAGGGTCAGAACCTGCAGGACTGCAACATCGTCGTCAACTTCGATCTCCCCTGGGCACTCGTTCGGCTGGTGCAGCGAGCCGGCCGCGTGGACCGTATCGGGCAGGATGCCCCCAGCGTCTGGTGCTACTCCTTCATGCCCGCCGACGGGGTCGAGGAGATCATCAATCTCCGTTCCCGAGTTGTGACGAGACTGCACGAAAATGGGGAAGTGCTGGGGGCAGACGAACAGTTTTTCGAGGGCGAAGGCGAGAGGCAAATTGTGGATCTGTTCCACGAGAAGTCCGGCATCCTGGACGACGATCCCGACTCCGAGGTGGACCTGGCCTCCCGCGCTTATCAGATCTGGCACAACGCCATCGAGGACGACCCCGCTCTGAAAAAGGAGGTGACGAACCTCCCGGCCGTCGTATACGGCACACGGCCACACCAGCCTACCGAGGAGACCCCGGAGGGAGTGCTGGCCTACATGAAAACGGCCCTGGGCACGGATGCACTGAGCTGGGTGGACACCGACGGCAACGTGGTCAGTGAGTCCCAGATTGAGATCCTTCGTGCCGCGCAGTGCGAACCCGGCACACCGGCCCTGCCGCGAACGGAAAAACATCACGCCATGGTGCGTAAAGCAGTGAAAGCCGCGGCCAGGCAGGAGAAATCGGTGGGCGGACAGCTGGGCAGTCCACGGAGCGCCCGGTTCCGGGTCTATGAACGTCTCAAAGAATACCTGGACGAGGTTGAGGATACGTTGTTTGAACCCGCCCAGTTGCGTAAAGCACTTGAACATGTGTACCGACATCCGTTGCGACAGGCCGCAACAGACACCCTCAACCGACAGCTCCGGTCCGGTATTGACGATGACGGCCTTGCGCGACTTGTTGTGGATCTGTATGAAGAGGAACGCCTGTGTGTCGCTGAAGACGAAGAGCGGGAACGTAGAGAACCACAGATAATCTGTTCAATGGGTTTGACCCAGAATGATCAGGAGGACTAACCGATGCCGTTGGATTTTTCCCGAATGCGCAATCTGGTTGAGAACTTCGATTTCGAACGTATTTTCATCGAAGAACTCGGTTGGGATCGCCTTACCGCAACTCTTTCCATCGAGATCGATGATCATCATCACGAGCTTACTGCGGTCGCCGAAAAACGCGGCATGGTGGTTCTACTGTCAAATTGCGATGATGACGGGCGAATCCCGGATTATTCAACGCGTCGCAAGCTCGACCGGCGCATTGCCAAACGCCACCACGAACACATCGTCATATACACTGATCCCGACGAGACCACCCAGATTTGGCAGTGGGTCAAACGTCAGCCGGGGAAACCCGACCAGAGCCGTGAACATCGCTACCAGACGAACCAGCCCGGCGACGCGCTGATTCAGAAGCTCCAGACCATCCAGTTCACCCTGGATGAGGAGGAGGAAATTGGTCTGCCGGATGTGACCACTCGGGTGCAGGCGGCATTCGACGTCGAAAAAGTCACGAAGAAATTCTACGACCACTTTGAATCGGAGCATGAAAAGTTCCTCGGTTTCATCGAAGGAATCCCGGACGAGGAACTGGAGCGCTGGTACGCGTCCGTCATGCTCAATCGCCTCATGTTCATCTATTTCGTCCAGAAGAAGGGGTTTCTGGACGACGATCCGGACTATCTATCGAACAAATTGGAGGAAAGCAAAGGCCGGGGCCAGAACCTGTATTACCGTGATTTTCTATGTCCCCTGTTTTTCAAAGGTTTTGCCCGTCCCGAGTCAGACCGCTCTTCCGAGACGAATAATTTACTCGGTGAGGTGCCTTACCTTAACGGAGGGATATTCCAAAAGCACGAGGTGGAGCAACAACACGGAAAAGAGATTCACGTTCCCGACCGCGCCTTCGAACGGATATTTGAGTTTTTTGACCAGTACAGATGGCACCTTGATGAGCGTCCTCTGCGGAAAGACAACGAGATCAATCCCGATGTCCTGGGTTACATCTTCGAGAAATACATCAATCAGAAGGAAATGGGGGCCTATTACACCAAAGAGGACATCACCGGTTATATCGGGCGCAACACCGTCATCCCACGCATATTTGATAAAGTGCAGGATCAGTGCCGGGTGGCTTTTGAGGGCGAACACTCGGTGTGGGATCTGCTGCAGGAGAACCCCGACCGCTACATCTACGACGCCATGAAGAAGGGCACCGAACTGGAGCTGCCGCCGGAGGTCGCCGCGGGTATCGATGATGTCTCGCAGCGTTCGGAATGGAACAAGCCCGCTTCCGATGAATATGCCCTGCCGACCGAGATATGGCGGGAGGTGGTGGATCGGAGGCAGCGATACCAGGAAATTCACGACAAACTGACTGCCGGGGAAGTGCGGGACATCAACGACCTAATCACCTACAACCTTGACATCCAGCAGTTTGCGCAGGATGTGGTGGAGAACTGCGAGGGACCGGATCTGCTCCGGGCATTCTGGAGAACGATCGCCGGCCGGCAGCCGCGGAAGTCCAACGAGAAGTTCTACAGGGGGATAACCGTGCTCGACCCGGCGTGCGGCTCGGGTGCTTTCCTTTTCGCCGCCCTCAACATCCTGGAACCACTTTATGAGGGGTGTCTGGACCGGATGCAGGCCTTCGTGGGTGAGCTGGAGGAGTCTCCGGGCGAGCATGACCCGCGGACCTACGAGGATTTCCGGGACGTGCTGGAGAGGATCGACCGCCATCCCAACCGCCGGTATTTCATCCTAAAATCCGTCGTACTGAACAATTTGTACGGCGTGGACATCATGGAAGAGGCGGTGGAGATCTGCAAACTGCGCCTGTTTCTCAAACTGGCCGCCCAGGTGGACACTGCCGAGAAAATCGAACCACTCCCCGACATCGATTTCAACATCCGCGCCGGTAATACGCTGGTGGGGTTCACATCCCTTGATGAAGTGCGTGATACCGTGAAGGGACTCGGTTTCGAGCAGGAACAGGTGAATGAGATCGAGGAAGAAGCACGTTTTGCGGACCGCAAGTTCAAGATGTTCCAGCTGATGCAGACCCAGCAAGGGATGAACAGCGAGGCCTTCCGGCGTTCAAAACGTGAATTGTCCGAGCAGCTTAAATCGCTTGAGGATAAGCTCGATAAACACTTAGCCGGGGAGTACGATATTGATCCGGAAGAAGAAGCAGCGTTCCAAAGCTGGAAGTCAACTCACGACCCTTTCCATTGGCTCGTGGATTTTTTTGGGATTGTCAAAAACGGAGGGTTTGACGTAGTTATCGGAAACCCTCCATATGTTGAATACTCGCAGATAAAGAAAACATACAAGATACGGGACTACAAGACGACCAAGTGCGGGAATCTTTATGCGTATATGATGGAACGCAGTATCCATCTACTGCCTCGTAGAGGCCGGTTTGGCATGATTGTCCAGCTACCGGTCATCTGCAGTACCCGCATGCAAAAAATTCAGAATTACTTACGCAGTAATTGTTCGCCAAATTGGTTTGCCAATTTTGATGACCGACCTGGACGTCTTTTTGATGGTCTCGAACACATTCGTGCATCCATTGTTCTCGCAAAAAAAGAGAGTCATGCCAATGATTCTTGTTTTCGGACAACCACTTACAATCGGTGGTATACGGAAAACAGACCTTTTCTGTTTGAGTCACTGAAGTTCAAAGTAACTGAGGATATGAAACTCCGTGGCTCAATACCCAAGATCGGATGTGAAACCGGCAAAAACGTAATGGATAAATTGCTTGCCTTACCCAACTTGAAAACTTATATAGATGATCAAGGAGAATATGTAGCCTACTATCATAATGCCCCGCAATATTGGGTACGGGCAACCAATTTTGTGCCGTATTTTTGGAATGAACGAGATGGACATAGTAAATCATCACATGTCAAAGAGCTGAAATTTAACTGTCCGGATAACCGGGACATCGTAACTGCTGTGTTAAACAGTTCCCTATTTTATTTTTGGTTTGTGAAAGTGTCTAATTGTCGAGATTTGACAGCACGAGATGTGAAGAGATTTGGCGTTCCACTTGAAAGACTGAGTGACAAGGAAACTAAGAGGCTAGTGACTACAACGGAATTGCTAATGTCCGACTACAAAGAGAATTCTACGCGTAAGGAGTGTCGCTATGCGACAACGGGGAAAGTTGCATACGATGAATTTCACCCGGGTTTATCGAAAACAATTATGGACAAAATTGACCGACTGCTCGCTGAACCGTATGGAATGAATTCACAAGAGATAGATTTTGTCAGTAATTACGACATCAAATATCGCTTAGGTTTTGATACATTGAATAGCGAGGAGTGTGATGAATGACACAGAATGAACAAAAACGCATAGAGCGGGGCCACCTGAATGCTTTTTTGAACGAAATGGGCATCAGTCCACAGGTTCGCCCCGTCGGCGACGATCCGCCGGATTTTCGTTTAAATTTAGATGAGGATATTGTTGCGGTTGAACACACTGAGTTTCATTCGGACGCGACGGATGCAGACGGGCGACCGCGTCGAGCGACGGAAGAAGACTGGAAGGCCCTGAGACAAATGATTAGGGACCAACGAGATGGACAGCCGGAGCTGGATAATGTCCTTTGTCGGATACAATTTCGGCGTTTTAGGGTCCCCCGGCGCCGAAACCATGCCGCGTTCGCCAATGAACTTGTTGATTTCATTTATGAAAGATTGCAAGAGCTCACTGCAGAAGGGGTTTTTTACGATTACTTTGATGGCTATCCGTTGTTAAAAAAGTACGTTTCTTTTGTTCAATTAGGCTCCATAGATTTTTACGTCGATTGGGAATGGCTAAATGGTGCAGCTTTCGTTGGACTCACCGAGGACGAGCTGAGCGGTGCTATCGATCCAAAACTCGATGTTGACCGTCCCCCGGATGTCGACGAGAACTGGCTGTTGGTCGTCTGTGGTCTCAATTTGTCGCAGGATCCTGGGAACCCGAGTGTGTCGGAGATGAATGATTACACCGAACTTAACCGCGATCTTGCCGATGGACCATATGACAGAATTTATTTCTACGAACGAATGCACAGCCAAATTCTGCAGTGGTCAAATGAATCGGGCTGGCGGGCAATTGTAGAGCGAGACAGGTCAGCGTAAAAGCGAATCGCAGATTTAGTAGGGAGGAACGCAGAACCTTGTCGGAGAAAGACTCAAATACCGAAATAAACCTGACTCATCTTTCCCGGACGGACGCCTTATGGCCGACCGACGTGCAAGAATGCTTGAAGGGCGATACACCATCTGTGATTTACGCCAGGGGCATAACAGAAATCATCAGCGGCCGCAAAATGGCGTTGTTTTCCTCCCGACAGGTTCCGGGTATGCCTATTTCTCGGACATACGATTTGATGCGGGGACTCCAGGATGCGAGCATTCGCGTTACCGGAGGTTTCCACAGTCCGATGGAAAGGGAGTCCCTCGACATATTATTGCGTGGCGAACAACCGGTGATCGTCTGCCCCGCACGAACCATCGATCCATACCAAATCCCCAACAAATGGCAAAAGGCGGTGAATAACGGGCAAATGCTTCTTCTGTCGCCATTCGAGAGCAAACACCGCCACCAGACCAGGGAACTGGCCCGGAAACGCAACGAGTTCGTCGCCGCCCTGGCCGACCTCGTCGTAATCGCCTACGCCGAACCCGGCGGCATGACGGAAGACATCGCCCGCCAGGCACTCGAATGGGGAAAACCCACTGTCACATTCGATATTGATGACAATCAGAATTTGGCGGAAATGGATGTGGAACGTATGGGAGTAAAAGAGATTTTGGCACACACTACAGATTTCCAACAAACGGCGGAGCGAGATATGCGATGAAACCATCCTATTCCTTGGGAGGGACCGGCATCGGCGATTAGTCACGGGCGGGAAGCCAACGACTTTCTGAAACTCAGGAGCCCTTGGGCACTTTTGGATGTAGTGATACGAACTTTAGTTGTTATTATGCTCCAATGTCATTTCTGGAGGCCTTATGTCTACGTATCGACGCGGATCAGTGTGGCGAAAATGGGACCTTCATGTTCACACCCCATATTCTGTGCTCTGCAACAATTTTGCGGGGTCATCCCGAGATGAGCAGTTAGACAATTATGTCGACCGTCTTGAAGAATTGGATGATGTCTCAGTGTTGGGGCTGACTGATTACTATACTATTGATGGATATTTCCGGGTTAAGGAGCAGAAGGAGCAAGGTAGGCTGGACAATATAGATTTGCTAATGCCAAATCTGGAATTACGTGTGCTACCTGTCACAAACGTGGGAAATCCCCTTAATCTTCACATTCTTTTTGCCCCGGACATTGCCCATGAGGTCGAAAATCGGTTCCTGTCGGAGTTGACTTTCGAATATCAGCAGTCTACGTATCACTGTACACGCCCAGAACTGATCCGGCTGGGCCAAGACTACCAGGGGAATGATGGGTTGGACGAGAGGGCGGCATTTCGTGTCGGTGCCGAACAGTTCAAGGTCAAATGCCAGGATATCAAAGAGATTGTGCGTTCTAATGCCGACCTGCGTGAGCAAACCCTTATCGGCATTCCGAATAGTAGCTACGACGGCGCGTCCGGCTTCCAGTCCTCGAGCCTCACAGCTACTAGGCGAGATCTGTACCAGATGGCAGATTTTATTTTCAGTGGCAATCCCAACGATCGAAAGTACTTTCTGGGGCGGGGACCGGACGATGTGGAAGAAGTCGAGGCAAGATATGGAAACCTCAAGCCATGTCTTCACGGTTCAGATGCTCATAGCCTCGATGCAATATGTCAACCGGATCTTGGACGGTTTACCTGGATCAAAGCTGATCCCACATTCGACGGTCTTTGCCAGGTAATGATAGAGCCCGAAAGTCGAGTCTACATTGGAGAGGAACCTCCTCTTCTGGAACGGATTCGAAAGAATCCTACAAAACACATTGATTCGGTACAAATTAGAAAACGCGATGAAAGTGATTTGGAGGAAAGTTGGTTTGACCAGCATATCGATATCAATCCAGGATTGACCGCCGTAATTGGTCCAAAGGGTAGTTGTAAGACCGCGCTTGCTGACATTATTGCCCTCCTTGGAAATTCCCACAGTTCCTCTTTTGGTTTTCTGAATGAAGAAAAGTTTAAAAGACCGCCCTCCAACAAAGCGCAACATTTCGAAGGAAGTATCCGCTGGGTTAGTAATGCGCAATCTCAGAGACGCCTTCATGAAGATGCAGACCCCGATGCCCCTGAACGGGTCAAATACCTTCCACAGGAATATTTTGAAAAGATTTGCAACGAACTCACTGATGTGGAGGAAAGTGAGTTTGATAGGGAGCTAAAAAATGTCATTTTTTCACATATTCCGGACGCGGATAGGTTGGGGGCACAGAATCTTGACGATTTGGCAGAAAGAAAAAGGCAAAGCATCAAAGCGAAAGAAGAAGATAAGCGGGCAGATCTTCGGAGAACCAATGAACACATAGCAAACCTCGAAAAGCTAACATCATCGGAGCACAAGGACCGAATTGCAAAGAAGTTGCAGCAGAAAAGAGAAGAATTGGAGGCCCACGTCCAAGCAGAGCCTCAGCCACCCGCGGAGGTAGGGGAGACGAATGATGCGCAGGAATCTCAGACTGCACAAAGGATCGAACAACTGCGCGAGTTGCGAAAGAAATACTCAGCGAAAATCGAGGAAGCCACGAACAGGCGGACCTTACTGTCCAATAAATTCGAGTCGCTGTCTGCGTTACGAAGTGACGTTCAAAGGTTTGTGAGTCGTTATGATGATTTCCTTAGCGACAATAAGAAAAAAGCCGAAGCCGTTGGCATAGATCTGTCTGATGTGCTCTCTTTGTCCTACAACCTTTCTTTTGTTGATAATCGAATTTCAGAGGTGGAGTCTCAGCTGGCGGAACTCCGTACTCAACTCGATCCCGACGTGCCTCGCACCAAAGCTTATGTGTTGCGAGGTGTAGATGACAAGATCGAGGAGCTACGAGATGACCTTCAGGTCGTTGAGCGTGCCCGAGCAGACTATCGAGAGAATCACGAAGAATGGGATCGAAAAAGGGAAGCATTGATTGGGGATGATGACACGCCTGAGACCATTCAGTATTTAAAGAGGCGTCTCGCATATGTCGAAAAAGAAGCGGAGGAAGAACTTGAGGGCTTCAGGGTCCGGCAGCGAAATCTGTGCGGAGAGATATATGAATTGCTGAGTGAGGAAGCAGATATTTTGCGGGAGCTGTACAGGCCTGTCCAGACTTTTATTGCAGACCGGGAAACAGCTTCCGAGCAGTTGGCCATGGAATTTGGGGTGTCAATCGTAGTGGAACATTTTGCTGAAAAGTTCTTTGCCATGGTCAATCAACAGGCCAAGGGCACATTTCGTGGTATCGACGCAGGTAGACAGCACTTGAGGGGACTTATGGACGAAACAGATTTCAATGACAAGCAAAACGTTATCTGCTTTGCCACGAAGGTATACAATCGGCTGCACGCGGACTACAGGGGCCAGAATTCGGAGCAGAAAAAGACGTGTGTACCGGACCAACTGACTCAAGATTACGAACCAAATGAAATTTACGATCTTGTCTTTGGGCTCAATTATTTGAGACCAACTTACATGCTCAGTCTTGACGGGAAGTCTCTGCCAGAATTGTCTCCGGGAGAAAGAGGTGCTTTGTTGCTACTGTTTTTCCTCTTCGTTGACCGTAGTGATATTCCCCTGATTTTGGATCAGCCCGAAGAAAACCTCGACAACGAAAGCGTATACGAAGTCCTTGTTCCCTGCATCAAGGAAGCTCGAAAACGTCGACAGATTATACTCGTCACCCATAATCCCAATCTTGCTATTGCCGGTGATGCAGATCAGATTGTTCACGCTAATCTTAAACCGGAAGACGGAAATCGCGTCACGTACACCACGGGGTCCATCGAAGCGTCTAACATAAACAAATTTGCTCTTGACATATTAGAGGGCACCCGACCAGCGTTCGACAAGAGAGATGCAAAATACATTGATTAGGATGGAAGAAATGATCAGTAAACGGTGCGGTTATCACCTCACCCTCCGGTGTCACAACAGAGAGGTCCAGCAATGAAAATATTATCCGTGCTTTTAAGATGGTACAAGTCGTTTAATCTGAACTACCGGCAATATACGGAACGTGTTACCGGCCAACAGGACCGGCCTTGGAATGAACTCAAACCGGAAGGTGTCAATTCCAGCCTGTATCCTTTCATTGAGATTCCGCTGGAAGAAGACATAAACACAATAGTGGGCGGTAATGAGAGTGGGAAATCGCATCTGATCAATGCCGTAATGAAGGTGCTCACTGGCAAGGGAACTGGTGAGGACGATGCTTACAGCCGGACTGATCTGTGTCACTATGCATCTCTGAGGACGAAGAATGCAGAACTTTGGCCGAATATTGGGTTACAGTTTGAGGCATCACCAGAAGAAATAGGCACGATCTTCCAATCAATAGAACAACCCACCCCTGCAACATTTGACGAAGCTGCAGGAACCCTGACCTTGATTCTCGCCCCTGACGGTAGCGGACGGAAGGCTGTCCTGTATGTGAACAGGGAGCAAAAACCGACGGCGCTTGACGATGAACAATTGGCCCTCGTGCGGGATCATCTACCCGGTGTCCGGTTTATTGATTCGCAAGTTGCCATTGCTGATCAGTTATCGCTCAGTTCACTTATGGCTGCCTACTCCGAGGACGGTTTTGAGCCCGGAGAAACATACGAACAAGACGCCGCACAGCAGGCAGCAAGATGGATATCAGAATTCTGCTGGAAAAATGAGAATGCGAAGAGTCTGGACGATCAGCAGGCGGAGTGCCTGCTCCAGTTGCGTGAAACGCTTGAAGCAAAGAAAATCAGTGACAACGAGGCCGAAGGATTGGAGCGGCTTCTTTTTGAGGATGTTCTCGGTATCAAACTGGAGACGTTGAGGCATCTTGCGGGCCTGCGTGAACGAGACCGGGGATATATTGAAGGGCTTATAGCTACGTGGAACAATGAAATCGATAGTGCACTGAATCTGGCTCAGTATTGGCAGCAAGATCAGGATTTTACGCTACGGATTGATTATAAACAGGGCATTTTGTACTTTGAGATAACCGATAAAACGGGATCTGTTTACACGTTTCATGAGCGTAGCTCGGGGTTGCGCTACTTCCTGAGTTACTATATACAGGCGAAAGCTATAGCCGCCTCGCCCTGTAAACAGGGCAACATTATCCTAATGGACGAACCGGACTCTTATCTGTCGATTCTCGGGCAACGCAATCTGCTCGCAATATTTGAATCACTTGTAAGCTATGGTGAGGAAGGCCCAGAAACACAGTTGATTTACACTACTCACTCACCTTTCTTGATCAACCGCAATTTCCCGCAACGACTCTGCCTCGTCCGCAAGGGAGATGCCGAGGAAGGCACACAGTATGTCGATAGGTCTCGCATTCGTCGCTATGAGCCAGTGCGGTCGGCCTTGGGCGTAGAGTGTGCTCATACCCTTTTCATGGGAGCCACGAACGTTCTCTTGGAAGGCCCAACTGATCAATATCTGCTGGCAGAGCTGATCCGCTTTTTCATCACAAAGAAAACGGCCGGAGAATTCCTGGATTTGAACGATGTGGTGTTCGCGCCTGCAGACAGTGCCAGCGCTATTGAGAAGCTTATAGCAGCATCGCAGTGGGGGGATGAGCCTATACCGACTGCGGTCGTATTGGTTGACGATGACGAAGCAGGACATGATGCCAGGAAACGAATCACGGGTGAAGCGGACAACAGCAAGAAATTGGTGGAGCGTGAATTCGTTTTACTAATATCAGAGGTACTTGACCAGGAGATCGATGGGCAGAAGGTGGTAACAAGTGAGGATATTGTGCCCCCGCGTTTATACGCAGAAGCGGTGAGAAGGTATCTGAGACAGTGGCATCCCGATGCGATGGAAGGGAGGGCGAACGAAATCAAAAAAGTCTTAGCGGATGATAACTTCGGGGCTGACGGACTTGTGGAAGATACTACAGGTTTTTTTAGAGACTTTGTTTTTGGCAGCGAGGAACGTGGTTACGATAAGCTCGGGGTACTGCAGGAGCTTATTAAAATGCTTCCCGAATTGTCTCCGCCTGAAGATTGGAAGGAGCCTTTGGAGGACTTACAGGAACGTGTGCTCAAGGTCTGCCACTGCTTAAAACGGAAGATTGCTCGTAGTCGGCGAATCGAGCGACAACGTTCAGGAACAGACGCTGTCCGTCGGATCATTCGTGATTTCATGGGGCCGCGTCAGAAACAGGCCTCAGTCTTTGAACTGGAGGTCTACCTTCTGGAAAGACTCCAGCGAGAGGCTGACCATATCGGGGAGGATGCTTTCGAACTGTCCAAGACATTGAGTCGACTTATTGACCGCACACGAAAATTGCGTGCTGCCAAGCAAGATCTGTTGAGTGGAGATGCGTGGAAAAAGTGGCGCGAACAAATCAGTTCCATAAGTAAGACACCTTTGAATCCAAAAATCATTCGTTTCGACGAGGACGAGGAAGAGAGTGGGCAGCAGCAGGAATCGACCGAAGAAGAGACCAACGGTGGCGAGGAGGACCTATAGCAAGTAGTTACTCAGAGGTGCATACCGGGGTCGGACCAAGCGAAGTTAGTTCTGGCACGGTTGTTATAACACAACCTCGCTATGTAACTATTCGGTAAAGTGCGTTGTCTTGCAACCAGCTTCCTGGCTTCGGGGGCCAATTTAAGCTGGACACATCGGGGGTCATTCGATTATATTATCCATCATGGG
>JBKHIT010000136.1:0-4226 GCA_046538485.1 Candidatus Brocadiia bacterium
CCGCTGCGCGGGTTGAACGACGAACGCGAACGACTGACGACAAAGCGGTGGCGAGTCACCGCACTCCATAGCCGCCGCGGCAGTCCGGAAGTGCACCGTAGTCCCCCTTCGTCCGCCCGAGCGGACTCAGCTGAACTCGAGGCTGCAGGATTCGCGGTCGACAAGCGGGGTTGCAAGCTTACAGAATGATTGACCCCGGACATGAGGTTTATGTCACAACAACCTTTAAAGACTTTTCCGAAGGAAACTGAAGGAATTTGCGCCCGGTCCGACGGCAGATTCCGCCGAAGTTTTCGGGAAACGTCCGGTTACCGGCCACCGAAAAGACCGACAGCGCAAATTCCTCCTTTCTTGCTTTTTCAGACCATCCCCGCTTATGCTTTATGTGCCATTTTGAGGATCGATCACGTATGTCGCAACAATCACAAAACCCCGACCCGCAAACCCAGGACACGGCCACTTTGCGTCGATGGCTCCAGCCGGTCCTCCGCGCCGCTCCCATCTGCCTGCTCGCGTTCGTCGTCATCTACCGACCCGTTGTCAGCGCGCTCGTACCTGAGATCAGCCCGCTCGCCATCTTCACCATGCTCCTGCTCGCCGCGGTCTTTGCCTGGGTCTGCAGCGGGTGCCTGCGGAAAGAAATCTTCTGGACCGGCGGACACGCTGCGATCTGGTCGCTGGTTTTCCTCGCCTGGTTCGCCGCGAGCTGTCTCATGGCACCATCCCTCTTTAATGCGCTGAAAATCCTTTGTCTTTTCCTGAGCTACGGTCTGACCGCTTTTCTCGTACTCCAGCTCACGCGCGAACGGCGCATCCACGACTTCCTGCTCTCGTGCCTGCTCGCCACCGTCGTCACGCTCGCCGGCTACGCCGTGCTCCACTATTTCGTGTACCTGCCGGCGCTGCGACACTGGGTCGAATCGCGTCCCGATTATTTCCGTGAACTTTTCGACGTGCGGGGCGGGATGTTTTTCGATTTTCTCCGGCGCGCCCAGACCCGCCGCGCCTACGGCAACTTCATCACCCCCAACCAGCTCGCCAGCCTGCTCCTGCTCGGAATCTTCCCGCTCGCCGGGTCGGTCCTCGGTTGGTGGCAATCGCGCACCAGCAGCGAAAAGTCCGGGAAAATTCCGTGGACCCGTTTTGCTATCGCTATCGCCGTTCTGCTCGTATTCGTCACGCTGGTGCTCACCCGCTCCAAAGGGGGTCTCATCTCGTTCGTCTTCGGCGGGACCGTCTTCTCAACGATCGCTTTCTACCCGTGGGTAAAAAAACATCTGCGCGTCGTCCTGGTCGGAGCCGTCATCTTTGCCGGCCTTGTGCTCGCCGGACAGACCGCCGGGATCCTGCCGGGCCGCGAACGACTCAGCGCATCGCTCGGAGTGCGTATCGACTACTGGAAAGCCACCGCCGACATGATTCGGGAGCGACCGGTCCGCGGGATTGGACCGGGGGCGTGGCCCGAATACTACTCGATGCACAAACTCCCCGAATACGAAGAGACCCGCCTCGCCCACAACGGCTACCTGCAAATCTGGTCGGAAACCGGCGCCATCGGGCTTTTGTTATTCGCGCTCGCGATCGGACTTCCGCTGCTGAAGGTGGCCCGGAAGCTCTTCACACAACCCCATGAGGACAGGGGGGATGAATCCCCGGCGCTCGATCCGTCGCTGACGCGACTCGGATTGGTGCTGAGCGGAATCGCTCTGGCACTCGATTATTTTTTCGTGGGCAACCTCAACCCGCCCCACGTCGGATCGTGGAAGTTGCTGGAAGCCGCGCCGTGGATCGTCTATCTGGCCGCATTCGGACTCTGGGCCGCGAGTTTCATCGCGCTGCAATCCCTCTTCGGCTCGAAGATGACACGTCGGTTCCTGTTGTATGGCATGCTGGCCGGCATCGCCGCATTCCTGCTTCACGCCACCGCCGAATTCACCTTCCGGATCCCCGCACTCGGGGGCACCGCGCTCGTTTTTTGCACGTTGCTCGTCAACCACGTATCTCCGGGCAAAACCCGCCACACCGAACTCGGCGACGTGACGGGCGCGCTGGTGCTCCTGCCGGTGTTCGGCATTGCCATCGCCTGGTCGATCGGTATCGTCCCCGCGGCCCGGGATTACGCGTTTCTGGAAGGAGAAATCTTCCGGCTCCGCTCCGAACTGAGCGGGGGGGAAGAAGAGCGCGAGATGGGCCGTCCGCTCAGCGGGCGCGAAAGGTTGGAGAAACAGCAGAAGATTTTATGTCTGTTTCGCGCGGCACTGGAAGGCGTTCGCTGGGACGAACCGTGCGGTGAAATGCTGGAACTCAACCCCGGGCAGATCCGGAATTCCAGCTGGCTCATCCGGAGCGATCCCGAGAAGTGGCACCAGCGGGCATTGCAGGCCGTCAAGGTCAGGACGTGGTTGAAGGCGGCCTCCGGGACGCCGTTCGCGGCCGACGATTTGATGTCCGAGAGCTGCAGCGCCGCCCGTCGGGCCTCCCGCATGAACCCGCTCAAAGCCAAGTACAAACGCATTCTGGGTCGGGTATTGTTGGATTCAGGGGAGGAACAGGAGGCGATCGAGATGATCCGTGCGGCCGTGCAACTCAATCCGACCCTGCCGTCGGCCTGGTTCGAAGCCGCGCGGGAGATTGAGAAAGTGACCAGGGAACTCTCGCCGTTTGTCTGCAAAGCGTACGCAAAAGCCCTTGCGCTGAGCGACCGTCAGTATCACGATCGCAACCGTTTGCGCCCGCAGCTCGTCATTCACCGGGGGCCCGTCAGACGCGAGATCGTGCTGGCAGGCGAGGAGGAATGGTATCTGAAAAGCGATCGGCAGAACCTGGTGGAGGTCAGTAAGGAGCCGGGAGCCCGACCACACGCACGGCTATTCCGTGAAGAAGGGGGGTGGATGCTGGAGAATGAGGTGGGGGATATCGTTCCGGTAATGGGGGAGAGAAAGGTTGAGGACAGAGCGAGTTTGTCCCACGGCGACGCCTTTCGCATGGGGACGGTACGTTTCATGCTCGAAAACCCCGTGCAGTTGATCCAGAAGAAACTGGAAGAGTGTCGTTGACGTATGCCGTCGTTAGTTGTTAGTTGTTAGTTGTTAGTTGTTAGTTGTTAGTTGTTAGGCCTCTTTTCACCAAATCAAATGAGCAACGTAATTCCCCCAGATGCCTTCGCGATCATTATCGGGGCAATGAAGAGCGGTACCAGTTCCCTCTATCGTTATCTGAAAGAGCATCCGGAGATTTGTCCAGCCACCATAAAAGAGCCGGAATTTTTCTCACAGGGCCAGGATCATGGGACAGAAGTAGAAAGATATTGGAAGCTTTGGGATTTTGATGATTCCGTACATGAATACGCCCTGGAAGCATCGACTGGCTACACAAAGTACCCTTCTGAGGGCGGCGTCCCCAAAAACATGTTTGATTATGGAATCAAACCGCAACTTATTTACATCGTGAGGAATCCATTCGATCGAATAGTTTCGCACTTTCATTCGATGCGGAGTGAAGGATATACGTCTTTGAGGATTACCGATCGTCATCTTATTGACATAAGCAAATATTACATGCAGCTGGAGCAATACCGGGAATACTACCCGATGAAAAACATATTAGTTGTAGGTTTTCACGAGTTGACCCATGATACGTCCGGTCTCTTACGGAAGGTACATGGTTTTCTTGGCCTGGAGAAAGCCCAATTGTCGGACAGCTATACAGTCGTTAATCGTACCAGGATTGCAGGAAGATTGGAACAGAGCATTCGGCAACCGGGTTTCAGGACCTTTTTCTCCCACGTACCTGAATCCCTGAAGAATTTTGGCAAACGTGTGCTCGACAGAATATCTCCACCCCGAGATCGGGTTCTATCGGATGGGGAAAAAGAATTCATATACGAGGAGCTAAAACAGGACATGCGCGATTTCCATCGCGTGTATGGGTTTGACGTGACCAGATGGGGATTCGCGATTTAAATGGGACTGCAGCCCGCGCGTGCGTTCGTTTTTCGTTAGCTGGTGAACAAATTAACCCTCCTTACTGTCCTCTGAAGCTCTGCCCTCTGACGCTCTGATCCGTTATGCCGTTTGCCTTTGCCGTTGTCGTTGTTGCCGTTGTCGTCGCTGACCTCTGACCTCTGATCTCTGATCTCTGGCCGTCCCTGGCCTCTGAAGCTCGGAGTTTTTCAGCCCTCGCAGAGGGCGCGTCGTTTTTAGCCCCGGGTGTGAACCCGGGGTTTT
>JBKHIT010000020.1:0-78046 GCA_046538485.1 Candidatus Brocadiia bacterium
CATTGCGACAACGGGGAGGGGCTGGGAGAATCCCAGCCCTTTACCCGCTTCTGAGTCGCCCGCTTCGCGGGCTCTTTCCGGCGAAGGGGGCCCGGTATGTTTGGGTGCGTGAACGGCGATTTTTTCTGCAAATATGAATAGAAGCCCATCTACTCCTGTGACCAACCGTCCTGGAATCTCCCGCAAAAATGTGGCCAATCAATACCCCTATCCCGTCCCTGATCAACGCACCCTTTTTGATTTGCCAAAAATGCTGAAAACCCTATACTTCTCTCAAGTACAAGAAGTCTTCGTTAATCTCGCCTTGCGTAAGAGACAGGGGACAAATTATGGCACAAGAAACTTTCGATAAACTTTTGGATGGCGACTGGGAACTGGTTTTTGAAGATTCCGGAACGCAAAATTGGCAGGACAATTGGTTCGTCGATGGCGAGCGCGCGGATATACGCAACACACCCGAGGGGATGGTTTTTTCCGCCGGACCGGTTGCCTACGATAACGGCTCCCATTCCGTGCTGTGGACGCGGGAATCATTCGCCGGCAACATCCGTATCGAGTTCGATTTTACCCGGCTGGATACCATCACGCGTTTTGTAAACATACTCTACATCCAGGCCACCGGTATCGGCGAAGAACCGTATACCGAAGATATCGCGGAATGGGCCGATCTGCGGCAGGTGCCGTTCATGTCGTCGTACTTCAACAACATGAACCTGCTGCACATCAGCTACGCGGCATTCGGGAACCAGGACGATAAAGATGAAGATTACGTCCGGGCGCGGCGCTACCCGGCCCGCCCTGATCGACCATTTGGAGAGACGGATCTTTCGCCCGACAATTTTGAAACCGGCCTGTTCCGCCCCGGAAAAACCTATCATATTTGCGCCATCAAAACCGACGATCACCTGTTTTTCGACGTACAGGGCGAAGAACAAGGAGACCTGTTCCACTGGCCTCTTAACGACGTGGAACCCATCGACCATGGACGCGTCGGCATTCGCCACATGTGGACGCGTTGTTCGCGGTATGCAAACGTCCAGGTCTGGACGGAAGAAAACTAAGCGCCCTGGCGAAGGGGGACCGCTGCTGGGCCAGCCAATCTACCAGGCCCTGAGCGGACTGGACTTCAGCCGGAGTACCTGTTCAGCCCAGAGATGCCGCTTCATGGGTCATTGCGAGTCCATCGCGAGATGGGCGAAGCAATCTCGTCGTTTTTTTCAGCCCGACAGCGAGATTGCCACCGACTCCCGAACAGAGCCGGGCGCAAATTCCTCCAGTTTCCTTCGGAAAAGTCTTTAAAGGTTATTGTGACATAAACCTCATGTCTGGTGTCAATCATTCTGTAAGCTTGCAACCCCGCTTCTCGACCGCGTATCCTGCAGACTCGAGTTCAGCTGAGTCCGCTCAGGCGGGCGAACACTAAAGGCGATGGGGTGAAAAACCGCTTCTTCAGGCTAAACCGCTTTCTCAACGGCTCTCAGAGCCGGATTTTAGGGTAAAAATTCTTTTCTGGCTATGCTAAGTCCCAACTGTGCCAATATTTCTGATCAACGCAAATGGCTCCAATACCTGAGTCAAAAAACTCGCGCAATTAGCGTGCCGAACAGTATTGATGATGTCCCCGGATATTGGTTCCCGTTCCGCAAGTCGTGGTTTTGATCCCTTTTCCTTCACACGACGGCTCCGCTTCGTGTTCTCAACCGACCCTCCAGAATGCCTCTGGCACCATGCTGAACGAACATGCACCGTACATGAAACAGCCGGTTCCGCCCCTGTTGGCGAAACCGGCTGTTGGGACGGGACGACCGATCAGCGTTGCCGCGGGACGGTTCTGGGTTTTTCTTCTTCACCGCCTCCGATTGCTTCCATCACCGCTGTGGTGACGTCCTTGGTCTCCACATTATCGGCGGTGTACACCACTTCCGTGGCCACCAGTTTCAATTCTTCTTTCCTGGCGATGGTCGGAAGAGCTTTCTCCACCTTGTTCTCGAACTCCTCGATCACCTCCTCCTGCTTCTGCTGAAGCTGCTGCTGGAGTTGCTGGGTTTTCTGCTGATCCCCCTCTTCTCTGGCCTTGGCCATGTCCTTCTGGACGGATTGGTAGGCTTTCATCAGCTTGGCCCGACCCGGATACTGCTGAAATGCCCTTTGGGGCTCGTAGATGCCCACAACGGTTTTTGCGTTGTCAGCCCCCTCAGCCCGGACGTGGGTTGCCCCTGCGATGGCAAGGACGGCCAGCGTGAGAGTGGCAAAAATGCTCAGTCGAAAGGTACTCATTGCAGTATTAGCATGATGGTCCATGTTTTGTTCTCCTCTGAAAACGTGAGATTGGTAGTTCGTGAGAAGTTCAGACCCCCGGTCTGCGCACAAGCACAGGCCCGAAGCCGCACAATTAGAGAATCGAGGGACACTTAGTGCACGGAAAAATGGGCCAGCTGATCATTCGGCCGGCACGGGGAGCGGCTGGGGCTCATCCTGGTCCTGTTCCTGTTCCTCCTTGGCAGGAGGCTGCTCGGACTCTTCCGGTTCAGGCAGAGCTTCGCGCTCCTCGTATTGCTCCGGCACTGCCGGTGATTCCTCTTCGCTGCATCCGAGGAACACACCTGCCATGCCGAGCAACACCAAAACGAGGGCGGCACTTACTAGTTTTCGCATCTGCGGCCCCTTTCTTTCGCGTGAAGAAAACGAAGATCTTCGTTTGCTCATAATCATGTGCTGTCGCGCAGCTTTACTTACATCCACACCTCCTCCCCCCCCATTCCAACGGCTCTGTGCTCTGGAGGGCCTTTTGTCGAACATACCCTCCATAAATTTTAGTAACTTTTCAGCGAACTGAGCGAAATCCCCTTTCCAGAAACTCTTTTCCCGGTTTAATTCTATAGTATAAGGTAACCCTCCTTCAGTGTCAAAGCCAAAATCCTTGCTCGATCTCCATCTACAGGGCCCGCCAGAGCAGGAGATGGCCTTGATTTTCCCTTCTGCGGGACGGGATAGATACTGCCAGCGAGGGAAGTCTCTCCAGGCAGGAGCTTACCTCCCGGAGAAAATCCCTTGAGGCTCGGCTGGATAAGTTGACCGAGAAGGACTGACAGCAGGAAGACGCGGTGCGGCTCACCAAGCGGCTGAAGCACTATCGGGACGCCTTGTTCACCTTTGTCAATCACCCGCAGGTCCCCACCGATAACAACTACGCCGAAAGGGAGATATGGCCCGCCATGCTCCTGCGTTTGGCTTCCGCGCAGCTGCAGCTGGTGCCGCTTGAAAAAAGCGGGTTACGTTGCGGGGCCACGCCCCCCCGAAAAGCATCGAAATGCCCTGATCAGCCTCCGGAGTTGCCACTTTAGATCGCAAAAAACGCTTTTTCCCAAAACGCCGCCCCGCACTCTCTCTGGCGGATGTGCAAGGGGATTCCGTATTGTGGTACACCGCGGGTGGGTACTATGTCCTGGCAAAGTTACTTTTTTGCCTTGAATCAAATTGGGGCGTCAATTATCCTAATCGAAGTTTGGCAGTTCGGCGCGTCGCGCGCACGCAACACCTTGAGTTTAGTCGATGCTTCCCGTGCTACCCGCCCTCCAGGCACTCTATTCCCTGTGAGAAATCGAAATGTTTTCTGGGCAGTCGAAAATCCAGTTGAAAGACGCTGAGGCGTCACGGACCTCTGGAGAGCGTTCAGTCTGTGAGCATTTTGAGGCCCCACGGACCATCGGAAGCAGCCGACTTGATTCACTTGCTGACACAACACATCTATGCCGACTTGGTATTGCAAGGAGGATGGGCCACGGGAATCGGGGTGTGGGGCCGCCCCTTGTTCGAACAGGATGTCATGCGCCTACTGGAGGGCATGCGGGCCGTTGTATTTTTATCGAGGCTGCCAGTAATGGAGAACAGCAGTGAAACCGGGCCCCACACATGAAGAGAAGGTTCCGTACTGGACCCTTATATCGACGTATTTCCGGATTGGCCTGATGACGTTTGGAGGCGGTTTTGCAATGGCGACCGTCGTGAGGCATGAGTTGGTGCTGAAACGGAAGTGGCTCAGCGAAAAGGAATTTGTTAATACCTTATCCCTGGCCACGGCCGTGCCCGGTTCCATAGCGGTGAATCTCGCCTTCATCGAGGGGAGACGTATGCGGGGGATGTTGGGGGGGGTAGGCGCCGCCATCGGCACGATTTCTCCCTCTGTCCTGGTTATTTTGATCATCGCCCGTTTTGGGGCTCCATATTTTGACCATCCGGTGGTGGGGGCGTTCCTGAAAGGATGCGCTGTGGCTGTGGTCGGACAGATTGGTTTCGCCACTTTCACCTTCGCCCGAAAGCTTCGGCCCCATTGGAAAAATGGCTTTATCTGTGGTCTGGGGCTGCTGGTGGTTGTTCTGGGCGCTCACCCCGTTCTGGCCGTTGTGATTGCGGGCAGCGCCGGTTACCTGTTGATGCATGAACACATGACCCCGCGGGAGAAAGCGGCCGAAATGGAAATCCTGAAAGTGATCGAAGGGATCCCGGCCCAGGAACTCGTTGGCAGCGAATTCCAGACGGACATGGAGGATGTTGTCCGGGATGCGGATGATGGAATCACAGAAGAACTTGACGACATCATCCGTCAGTGTCCCGTGCTGGATATCGAGCGGACAATGGGGGTAGAGAAGCTTCTTGACCTGGCGGCCGATAAACTGGCCGAAGATGTGTCGATCAGTGCCGAGGAGATTGCTGGAGCGCTGAAAAAGCGGGAGGCGAAAAGTCCCACCGTAATGACCCAGTACGCGGCAGTGCCACATGCGATTGTGGAGGACGGAGCGGGCTTTGAGATAATGATAATTCGCTCCCGCGAGGGCGTCGCCTTCTCTGACGACGCATCCGAGGTGAAGGCCGTGTTCGTAATAGTTGGTTCGCTGGAGGACCGGGACATTTACGTGTCGGCTCTGGCATACGTGGCCACGGCGGTGGCGCAGGAGAGGTTCTATGAACGCTGGATGCTGGCGGAGGATACCGAAGAACTGAGGGTCACCGTCCTCTCGGCTGGCCCAGAGGTCCCAGATGATTCCGGTCCTTCTGAGTAAGGGAGCACAATTGCCATGCACAAACTGTGGTTGCTCGCGGTAAGCTTTGCAATCATAGGCGTCGGCGCCTATGGAGGCGGACTGGTAACCGTTCCCCTCATGAACCACGAGTTGGTCAAGAGCCGACATTTGCTGCAGAGCGATGAAATGTCGGAGGTCGTGGCCATTGCCCAGATGACACCGGGCCCCATAGCGGTCAACGCGGCCACTTTCGTCGGATTCCAGGTGATGGGGATTGGGGGGGCACTCCTGGCCACTACCATTGTCGTCCTACCGGCCATTCTCGTTCTCATTCCGGTCGGTTACTTGCGGGAAACGATGGAGCCCAACTATCATTTCGTGCGCCTCCGGCGTGGACTACGGGCGGCCGTGTTGAGCCTGCTAGTTTTTGCCATCTGGTCCTACGGTAACCTCGTGGTCACCGGTTCTTGGGAATTCGGGATTGCCCTGGGGGCTTTTGTGGTCCTGACCATGTTCGAGGGGAAGGTCCACCCACTTGCCGTCATCGGGGCGGGCGGCGTAATCGGCCTTTTGATCTTTTGAGGGGCAGGCAGAAGGCCCGATCTACGGAGAAATCATAATGAATGAGCGCAAACCGGTTGTTTTGTTCCTGTGCTCGCAAAATTCCTCCCGTAGCCAGATGGCGAAGGCGTTTCTACAGAAATACGGATCCCTCCCGGCCGTAGCATCCGGGGCGGAGCCGGCCACGCAAGCTGAAGCCGAACCAGATAAAGTAAGCGGCAACCTCTCTTATCAATCATCAACAATCTCCCGGACCGCAAAAAGATTCGAAGACTCATGCAACGCCATCAGCCCTGTACCTTGATTCCACACCCGGTTTCCCCTTTACTAACCATAGTGCTCTTATCTTCACGAAACTTTCCCGCCGCCCAATAAAATCCATCCAAAAGCATGATCCGTGTCAGCAAAATTCTCGCTTCCATCATCACCACACTCCTTCTGGCAATCCCCTTTCCATGGAGCTGTTCCGCTATGGCAGCAGAAACCGGCAGACGAATTGTGCCCGAAAATGACCAGTGGCAATCTCTTACCTCTGTCGAAGAGCTGTGCGAATCGCATCCCGAATGCATCGCACTGCTGATGAACAACCTCGATCTCGAGCAGGCGGAGCTCAGCGCCGTCGCTAAAGCCTGGCAGCAAAAAGATGGCCCCGCGGCCTGCAGAGCGCTGATCAAGTACTACCGAAACCCCGAAGTGCAGTCCTGGTTGAGACCGGACGACACAAAGAACGCCCCGGAAAAAATCATCGAGCGGGCCGACAAAATACGAAGACGCCGGATCGACCTGCGCGGTGGTCCCAGCACCATCCCCGCCACCCACGGCGCGTGGGATTGGAACCACGCCGGACCTCGCAACTACAGGGAATGGGCCTTCGCACTCAACCGCCACCCGTTCTTCCGCTGGCTGCTAAAAGCTTACCGGTCCACAGGTGACGAAAAGTACGCCGCCGCTTTCGATCGGATCCTGCGCGACTGGATACTTCACGTGCCTTGCCCCGGGGAAGAACACCATTACACATACACCTGGCGAGTCCTGGAAGCCGGCCTCCGGATGCGATCGTGGGTGCCAGCTTTCTATGCGTTTCAGGACAGCGACTCTTTCACGCCGGCCGCTCGAATCCTCATGCTCAGTTCTTTCGTGGAGCACGGCTACTACATCCGGCAACACCACTGGGATCACCACAACCATGCCCTGATGGAACTGGACGGACTCAATCTGCTGGCGCTGGCGTTTCCGGAACTCCAAAAGTCCACCGAGTGGCACCGCCATGCCATCAAACAGATGGTCGAAGAGATGGACCATCAGGTCTACCCGGACGGCGCGCACGATGAACTCTCAAGCGGGTACCATTGGGTCTCGCTCTCGAGTTTCGAACGGCTCGCCGAGACCTGTCGTCGGGCGGACGTGAAACTGCGGAAGGAATACAGACAGGGTCTCATCGACATGTACGATTACTGGACGTGGCTGGTGCGACCGGACGGGACGCTTCCGATGAACAATCGCTCGGACCGGTCCGACGCGACCCGACGGGTTCTCAAAGCCGATTCACACTACAACCGCCCCGATTGGACTTATGTCGTCACAAACGGGGAAAAAGGCGAAAAACCCGAGGGGCTCCCTTCGCGGTTCATGCCATGGGCCGGACAGCTTATCTCGCGCAGCGACTGGGACGAAAACGCCCACTGGAGTTTCTTCGATGTCGGTCCGGCCGGACACGGCTGGGTCCACGCCGATAAACTCCACCTGTCGGTCCACGCATTCGGACGCGATTTCCTCGTCGATGCGGGGCGTTTCTGGTATGAGCGCGATAAATGGAGCCGATTCGCCGGCCATTCCCGCGCCCATAACGTAATTCTCGTCGATGGGAAAGGACAGGAACTCGGTCCCCGTCGGGCTGAAAAACCACATAGTCTCCACAGCGTCACGTCATCCTTCGATTTCGCCATGGGTTCAGTCGATCATTTTGAAGATCTTGAAGGCGACGTTGAGCACACACGATGCCTGGTGTATCTGCGTGGAACAGGTTGGCTTGTCGTGGATCACATCCAGACGGATCGCGCCCGCGATCTTTCCCCTCTCTGGCATTTTAATCCCGACTGCGAGGTCGAGACCGACGGAGCAGACATCGTGACCGCCGACCCCGGAAATCCGAATCTGCGCGTGACACCGGTCGGTCCGGTTGACTGGGACGTTGAATTCATCCGGGGACAGGAAGAGCCGCAGGTTCAGGGCTGGTATTGTGAACAGACCCCCGACTGGGAACCGAACACGGTGGCCCGTTTTCAGGGTCGCATCGAAAACAGTGCCAGTTTTGCCTGGGTGCTGACACCCGACGATGCCGCACCGGCCGCCCCGGAGATTGAATGGCTCAAATCTCCCGAAACTGCGGCCAGAGTCAGGGTACAGTGGCCCGGCGGGCCCGAATATACTTTCACAATTGTCATGAACGGCTCCGCCTTCCCCGTTGAGCTCACCGATGGCCGTCGGCTCGCCGCCCGGATGCTGCTCGAACAACCCGGTGCAAAATCGCGGGTCGCCTGCGGCCGTCTGGAAAATGCTCAGGGCGCGATCCTGGCCTCCGACGCACCTGAGAAACGCGAATGAGTGGGAGGGACTGAAGAACCAGCGGGTTGCCCCCGGCCTTTGGCCTGCCTTCGGCAACCCTAAACCGGTGCTTACTCCGGATCAGGCAAAGTGGTGCAAAAACCAGTCCGTCGCTTCGTAGCGGTTGAACTGTCCTGGTCCCTTAATGAAAGTCTCTTTGCTGTGGGTTTCGGCGCGGCCATCGGCGAAAGTTTGATCGACTTTGGTTTCCTGTGCAGGAGACCAGGTACAGGTAGGCGCTCTTCCGCGCGAACTCGAGCGCGTTCTGAACTCCAGTCCGCTCGAGATCCGGTTCCTTGTTGGCCCAACGGCGAGATTGCCGCGGCGGCTACGCCGGCTCGCAATGTGACGTTTCAAACAGCTAACCTGGGACCGAGAAGAAATGCTTCCCCCCGGCACCGACAAAAATTGGCCTTGACAAACTGCCCCCTCGCGAGGGTACACTGTTGTAAAGAAAGCAATCTTTTTGTATCGTGCTGCCAACCGCAATATGCCTGAGGCGAGGCATAAATTCTGCAAAAGGAAATTACTATGCGTGATGGTGACAACGGCATGAAAAACCGTAAAGGGCGAGAATCATGGCCCGTCGGTTTTACCCTTATCGAACTCCTCGTTGTCATAGCTATTATCTCCATTCTGGCCGCTATGCTCATGCCGGCTCTCGAAAGTGCCCGGAAATCAGCGTGGCGTATCACCTGCGCAAACAACTTCCACAACTTCGGCCTGGCACTCCGGTTGTATTCTCACGACTACGATGACTGGATGCCGATGGGAAAATATAACATTCCTTCCGCAATGCTCGCCGGCGGCGCCCACGCCCTTCAACCGTACGGCGCCCGACGTAGCATAATGATCTGCCCCGCGCATTCCGACGCCGTGCCCGGCAAACGTTACAACCCCGACACCTACCCTGGCGATTCGGACGACGAGATATTCATCCCGTATTTTTACTACGGCGGCGCCGGAGCATTCGGCTACGGCAACCCGCTCTACGACGACGGAAGCGGCGCCTACACCGCTGACGATGGGTGTCCATGGTATGGCTGGCGCGTCGGCCTGGCGTTCCCACGACGCTCCGAAGGGCTCAGACCGACCCCGCGCTTCCGCATGAGCAAGAAACGACCCTGCTGGATCCCCCTTTCCTGGGATATCAGCTGGTTGCCCGGGGCCACCCCGCATTCTTTCCATGTCTCCTCGGATCGAAGCAATCATCCAGACGATGACGGTTTCTCGGCCACAGGACTGAACATGCTGCATGTGGGTTTGAATGTTCAATGGTATGACCTCGATCATGGCATCGGACCGGACCGCTGGGCACGTTACTACTACCGTTGACCGCCCAAATGGACCTGCCCCTTAATCCCTTTCGCCGTTTTGCAGCACTGCTTTCGAAGCAGTAGACTTGCCCTGAGCCATTTGACCCACAACTGAAGCGAATGAACCCATGAAGAGAACGATTCTCCTGACCCTGTCGTTTCTTGTGCCGGCGACATTCTTTTTTGGCCCGGTCCAAACCGTCGGCTTGCCTGGTGAAGAGCTGGACGACGGTCTGGGCGATGTCGCGGCGGAACTGGAAGAGGAACTCGGGGACAGTTGGTGGAACAAGAACTGGAAGTTCCGTCGCAAGGTCTGGATTGAAGACCCACGCACAAAGGTTATGGGCAAAAAAATCCGTCTGGCCCGGCCCGATCCTCTGCTTCTCTTTAACACGCGGCCCTGCGCCAGCCGGCTCGCGGACCTCCGGGCGCTTTCGCCACTCGGTAAACAAATAGAATGCGGGGTCGATAATTTCGGTCAGGACGACGGCACCTCGGCCATCTGGGTCAAACTGTCGGCGCACAAAAGAAAAAGCACACCGCTGATCTACCTCTACTACGCCAATTCGAAAATCAAGCCGCCCCCTGCGGAAACAGATCCGCCCGAAAAGATTCCAGGCCGACCGGGCGACGTGAGACTCGGACCGGAAGAAACGGCCCCGGGATACACGCATCGCACTCCCAAAATGGGACGTTTTTACCGGAATCTCGTGGTGGTCGAGGCCGAACAGTGCCGCAGTTCTTACGGTAAACCCACATTCACCTACGGCGATCGGCCCCCGCAGATGCTGTGGCGAATCGGCGATAGGGGAAAAATCCAGTTTCCAAATTATATCAGCGCCGGAGCCTACCTGGCCTCCACCTGTCCCTGGCGCCCTCATGAATTGAAAGAACCCATCCGCGCCCGGACAACCACAGATCTCCCGGCGGGCGGGAAATGGCACGTGCATGTGCGCTACAAAACCTCGCGACCCAACCATCCGCACCGGCGGCGACGCCATCGTTTCGTGCCGTTTGAACTGCGATTAAATGACAAAAAATATCGCTGCGGAGTCAAACAAAAAGGCGGAGCCCGCTTCCGATGGGATAGCTTCGAAACGGAACTCGAAGCCGGTAAAACGGAAATCGGATTCCGTCTGACCGGTATGTCGGGACCGGATTGCGTGCTTTTTACAAAAGATGAAGAATACCTGCCCGATCGACGCGACGTAAACGGACCTGTCTGGATGCGGTTCAAGGTGCTGAGCGAAAAGACAAAACCGTTTTACATCAACGTCTTTTGCGTCATCCAGCCCTGGTCCACACATGGGCCCCAGGGCAAAAGCGCGGGGCTGGTTTTCCGTGATAGAGTCATTCCGGGTGGCCAAGGCGCACGACCCCGCGAGCGGGACCCCGAAACGTTGCTTCAGCCCGGCGAGTGGAGCCCCTGGGTCCGGACTCTTCACTCAAGCATGCCGACCTGGTGGACGCACGTCTCGTTTCTTCCCGGCGATAAACCACCTATCGGCCGCTACGGGCAGACGGACGTTGAAGTGACTTTTCAATTCGCATCGAGACCCCACCACGACAGGGTTTTCCGGCATGGGACCGAACGCACCGGCAAAAAACGCGGCACAAAGGGCCTGCACGTGCTGATGCCGCGTCGTCTCGACCTGAACTCGATGCTCGATAGAACCCTTACCTTTACCCAGTGGGCGCGCCAGCGCTACCAGAGGGCGCAGGAACTTATCGGGGGAAAAACTGAGGGGCCGGAGAAGATAATGGTCACGACAATGGCCACGGCCCAGAGCGCCGAAGCCACACGCTACGTGCTCAAGACGTGCAGCGCGCTCGGCTTCAACGGTATCGGGATAAGATGTCCTCTCGAACGGGAAGAGTTCGCACGAATCGCCGGCGAGCACGGTTACCGCTGGACACAGTCCCACCACTGGGCACCGAAAATGGACCTTGCCTCACTCCCACTGGAACCTCCCGAACAGCGCAGCTGCACCGAAGTGCTGCGTTCCGCCATCGAAGAGGCTGCCGCCAAAACGTATGTGCCGGAAGCAAGTCGCTGGCACGTCCCCGGTCTGCGTCCCCGCCTCATCATCATGGGCGATGAAATTGGACCCGCCACCTCAGCAGCGTACATCAACCTGGTACCGTTGCTCAAAGGTGCGTTTCACGAATATCTCCGGCGACATAGTCTCACGCCCGATTTCTTCGGCAAGAAAAACTGGGGCGAAGTTGAGGCGATCGGATATCAGGAGATAAGCCGGATTTCGCGAACGGGAGAAAACCTCCTGCGGATCCAGGCGGCTCTGCGCGAAGAGGCTGGCGAAAGCACAAAATATGAATTTAAGCTGCCCATTCCCGCCCGCGAAGAACCTCCGGAAGGCGTGGCTACGAAGGTCCAGGAAACAGAAGACCTGCCGGGCCTCGAGGAAGACGGAAATGACGAAGAGGAATCAGCGGCACCCGAAGAGCGTGTTAAACGCGCTTCACTGGAAGAAAAACGCCTCTACCACTGGACGCAACGTTTTCGATCCTTCTACACCTCCGTTTTCTACGGCATCGCCCACCGGGAAATCCAGCGGGTGGCTGAAGAGGAAATGGATCTGCCCTTCAAACCCCTGTGCAGCCCGAACTTCCAGGCCAGCCCCACGATGACGGGCCAGATGTGGGACGGCGCGCTGAATCTTTTCGAATGGGCCCGCAACGACACGACAAATCTCCTCTTCCATGAGGATTGGATCAACGGACCGTACCGGGTGGCCTTCGGACAACGTCTGCTCCACGCGGCCGCACGTAAGGAAGGTCAGCTGAACGGCCACCTGATCGTCGCCGATCGCGGGTTCCCTCAACGGTTTATGATGGGTCTGGCCGGCGGATCACGCGTTTTCCTTTCGTATTTGTACGGTCCGCGACGCGTCATAGGCCCTCCCTGGGCGGAAGATGAACCCACAGTCCGCGCCTGGGGCCGACTCCTCTCGTGGACCGGCCGGCTGGAAGACCAGATATTGAGTGCCGGGATGCGCCCGGCCGATGCCGCATTGCTGGTCGCAAACACTTCCGAAATCAACACCCGTTATCTTCGGGCGTCCATCCGACCCGGTCGGCCACTCAGCGCACGGCATGACATGTTCGCCGCCCTGATGGATGCCCACGTGCCCGTGGAAATCGTGGGCGAGGAGGAAATTCTTGACGACGACGCTCTCAAACGCTACCGCGTGCTCTACGTCTCCGACCCACACGTTCGTCGTGAAGTCCAGCAGAAGATCGTTTCCTGGGTCAGGGACGGCGGGGTTCTCTGGGCTTCCCACGCGGGTCTCGCCCGTCGGGAGTACGACGTGCCTTCCAATCTGCTCGATCCCGTTTTTGGTCTTGCGGATCGAGGTGATATTGTCGAAATCAAAGAAGAACCATCCTGGAACGAGACAATTGATATCGGCGGCCATAAAGTGCTGGGCAAGTCCCAAATTAAGGCCCCGAATATCCATCCAAACTGGGAATTGGACGGCGCGGAAGTCTTCGGCCGTTTTCAAGATGGATCCCCCGCGTTCATACACAATCGTTTTGGCAAAGGGCATGCGTTCCTGTTCGGCAACGCCCCGCGGGCGTGCACCGACGCCTACGGCTACAAGGTCGAGGTGGATGAAGCCAGGACCGCCGGCAGGAAATTACTTTTGGTGGCCGCCCAGACCGCCGGTGTCCGTCCCCATCTGCAATTCCCGAAGTCTCACGTGCTCTGGTCGGTCCATGACGGGAGACGCCACACGGTGGCCTACCTGGCGAACTGCCGCGGTGAAAAGATCGAGGATATGCCCTTTGAGGTATTCCTTCCGCGCGAACCAGCTTCAGCAGTGGAAGGCAGCGGCAAGAAACTCAGTTTCAAGTGGCTGGAGAATCGGGTCAAACTACAGATAGATCTGCCGGAAGGCGATGGCAAGATAATCGTCCTTGAGTACTGACCTGGCCAGAAGATGTCGTCTGCATCGCTTCAGGAACCGATTCTGCAACCAAACATATCAGGTTTTTACCCCTATAAAGATAAAAAGACAAGGCAGGGATTTCGCCAGAAGAGAGACACCGTTGAGAAACTCACGTAGCACAGGCTCCTCAGCCTTTGGACCGGGTCTCGGGAGACCCGGATCGTTCCAGCCTGACCCGCCGATCCCGCAAAATGGGACGGCGTGCTTAAGGTTCCAGACGATACAAGGGTGCGGTGGAAGCCCTCGAATCCGCCGGGTTTACCCCAGCGTGTGTAAGGATTCAGCCTACAAAAAGGTGGACTTGACCTCAGGAATCCGCCGCGGCTTGCCCCGGCGATTGTTAGGTTTTTGCGGGAATAACGAGCGTAGCGTAAAGGTCGCAGGCAAGATGCCCGCGGTACTATCACAGTGTGCTGTGCGCGGTCCCCGGGCTGCGAGGATATCCAGCGTGCGGAAGTTGAAGGAGAAACGTGAAATCTCCCCGCCGCGAGGGAGGGGCATCATGCGGGAGTATAGCAGCTGTTGTGTAGGTCGAAACATAACGACCCCCATCGCGAGGATGGGGTATTTTGTGCCCAAGTGTGTTCCTCGAACTCAGCTGAGTCCTTGGTCTGGCGGATCTTAGGGAACACGTTTGGGCCGCGTTCTGAACTCCAGCCCCGCGGGAGCGTTTCTGAAGTCCAGCCCGCTCAGGGGTCGGGGAGACTCGAGTTCAGCTGAGTGCGCCGCACGGCGCACGAAGCGGGACTTGAGGCAGGCCAATTTGGAAAATGGCTACTCGGACGAAACAGCCCGCGTTCTGAACTCCAGTCCCGCGGGAGCGGTTCTGAAGTCCAGTCCGCTCACGGGTCACAATCTTCTTCACCCACCGGGCCGAACACACAAAATCAAGTGGAACGGACCACTAACCGGGAAGAAATAAGTCCATGAAGGTTTTAGTAATACCGGGTGGCACGGACAAAGCGGCTCATTCGTTTGAGCCGGTTTGTCCGTGAATCGGGTTGAGACTGTAATATATGTCCACCCGAAAACAAAACATATTTTCTTCCGGTCGCTTAGCCGGTGAATCTTTCTCACCCGCCGCACAAGACCGCGTGGGTAGGAAACCCAAAAGGGAGAACGGTTCAAAAACGTACGTAGCACAGGCTCTCCAGCCTGTGGACCGGGTCGTCAGACCCGGATTGGTTTTCCTAACCCGGATATTTCAAGCGCCGCCAGTGCCGCAGATGCAAGGAAGACAAGCGCCGGTGTGTTTTCACACTCCAACCGCAGGCCGACGCAGCAGATGTGGTGCTGGCGGCGCTCCCGCAGGGCGAATCCCATTTGTTCGCCCGAAAGGTACACACTGTAATAGGCTCTGTCCAGAAATAGCGCTTAAGTTGTTGCCAAAAATGCCGTTATAATAATTTTCGCCTTGGATTCATGAACTATTCGGGCTAACTGTGTCACATGTCACCCAAGCCAAAATATAGCTTTCAAAACGACATTACGGCTCAGACGCATAGTATTGCCCGGTTGTAGAAGCCATATTATCGCCCCATCGGGTCTGCCGCCACTCGACGTGAGCATCCAACATGCCGTAGTTGCCCCCCTCAGGTTCCAGGTTCATAGCCACCCCGGTGATGATTATTGACCGATACGTACCACGGATTGAATCCATAACGACTCGATCCCGCCGGCCGTAGGGCATCCCACCATACGATACGCTCGGCAATATTCTTCACGTCCGATAACCTTTGCACCGGCGAGTGGCCCACCTGAGAGGGACCGGGGCGGATCCTCGCTCCCCCCACGAGATAACCGTAACTGGTGAGAGACGCGTTATTACTCCAGTATGACGTATTCCCCGTGCACACACAGTTCAGGTGAACGTATCCGGCACCATGAGCTCGCCAAAGAGAGTGCCGGGATACATCTCGTCCC
This sequence comes from Candidatus Brocadiia bacterium, assembly GCA_046538485.1. Lineage (GTDB taxonomy): Bacteria > Planctomycetota > Brocadiia > SM23-32 > SM23-32 > JBKHIT01. The sequence continues at coordinate 15,397 of JBKHIT010000020.1, forward strand.
GATGGGCACAGCCAGAGATCAACCGTCCCGAGATCATATTGCCGCGCCAGGTAACAACGCCTCTGATTATTGAAGCAATAACGACCATAATACCACTGCGGCGGGTTACCGTAGTAGCATGCGCCTGTCGGCAAAGCATCCCCGGAATCGCCTGCGTAATGATAACAGGCCAACAAAAACTGGCGTATGTTCGAGCGACAGACCGTCCGGCGTGCAGACTCACGTGCCCGCTCCAGAGCGGGCATCAGCATCGCCGCCAGAATCGCAATAATCGCGATAACGACGAGCAATTCGATAAGCGTGAATGCTTTCTTCCACATTCAATCTTCCCCCCCGAAAAGGCCCCGCAGTCAAAAGGCGGGCGGGAATAGGTTCTCCGGCTATATAGTTTTTGCCCTACCCGTCCGCGCAGCGTGCAAATTTCAGCTGCTAACTTCCTGTACAACGTCCGGGCAAGGTAAGTTTCAGCATTTATATGCTCCGCTGATTCAAAAAAAGTTTACCATTATTTTCCATGCAAGGCAATACCTTCGGCCAGAAGATCGCCGTTTACGGAGCGGCCCTTTCCTTAACCCAAGCACGTCTGGTTTCATTCTTTCTCGAGACAAATCGCAACGGGTGCAAGGAGTCCGCCCGTGCCGAGCTCATTCAGTCCCGTGCGTTCACACCTGACGGCGAGTTCGTTCTTACCCGCGTTCAACGCATCGCTGACGTCCCATGAGGCAGGCCGACAATAGCCGGAAAATAGCTCTTTTTCCTCGCCTTTTTTCGTGCGATAAGGCACGTGCTGGCCGTTCACAAAGACTTTGGCGGTTCCATCCGTCGCACCGATCCACAGGTAAACTTTTTGGCCAGCCGGCGGTTTTTCCAGTTCGACCTCACCCCGATACCACATAACGCCCTGGTAATTGTGAAAGCCAAGCGAGGACCACGTCTGACGGCAGACGTCGGTCGTCTTCCACAATGAATCGTCGAAATTCGCCTTCTGCCAGCCCTCCTTTTCGCCGACCTTTTTCCGGTCAACGTGATACTTCCACTGGCGCAGGGGCGACTCAGTGAGCAGTTCATACTCGGCAGCAATGCGCGTGGCATCCCGGTAGGTCCGCTGGTAAAAGGAACCAAAATACCTCCCATACAGTGAATCTCCACGGGTCCAGCGCATCATGCCGAACGCACGTTGAGGCTTGTATTTTTTTGCCAGTTCCACCAGCCGTTCCCGGTAACGTTTCGCTTTCGGCGCAAGCTTCTCAAACCGCCCTTCCGCCAGATCATGGCGCATTTCCATGAACGACTCGAAGAGTCGAAGGCTATCATCCGCCATCTTTACGCGGAACTTCTCGGCTTTCGTCTCGCAGGCTGCCACCGCTGCATCCATCAGAGCCCGGGCCTTTTTCATTCGTTCCGGTGTGAACCTCCGCATGTGGCCGAACCCACACCCGGAGTATTCCGGCGTGTCGACCCAGATATGATCGATGTAATCCCAATAAGCGGACATTTGTTCGGCGGCATGGCCGTAGAAGTTTCGATTCAGTTCATCGACGATCTCGCGCGGCGTCTGTTCCGTATCCCAGGCGGTCCGTATCCCCATGTAGAGACCGTGCATTGTCGTCTCAAAATTGGCCGTGGTTTCCGGCTGCCAGAACCGGCACGCGCCTTCTTTGTAAATAATCGGAATGTTCTCTCCCCATTTGGTAATGAAAGGATTGGGGGCGGCCGGAGCGGCCAGAAACCAACCGTAGAAATAGTATGCCGTCATGCGAGCCGCCTCGCCCCATCCCCAAACGATATGGCGAAGGTGTTTATTATTGGGTTCCCCATCATCGGTCATGGGATGCGCCCTCGAATAGGTTATGGGCGCCACCTCGGGCACAATATTTGGATGAACTTGTTCCCGAACAGGCGGCCGGTTGTAGTTCACGTAAGCCAGCAGGCCAAACAGCACTTTGGGATGCTTCTCTGTCACCCGGCGTGCAATCTTGTTGCAGAACCAGATAAGCCTGTCGGTAATGCTGTTGGCCCCAAAGACCGGATCGTAGTCACCCGCGTCCAGCGCTTTATCCTCCGATGAGTTATCAAATCCCAGCCCATCTCCCGGAGAGAGTGAAATGGAACGTGTCTCTGGGTTTTCATCCAGGCGTTCGATGATGTTCTCGGCGATTCTTTCCGCCAGACCCGGCGCACTCCATTTAAGCCGACGGGGATTCTTCTTCCCATCGACCGTCGCTATCCATTCCGGGTGGTTCTCCTTCTCCTTTTTTGAAAGGTAACGCCGCTCCAGTGCATGCCCCGCATGCAACAACAAGCCCCCCAGCCTGTTGCGCCGGCCGTAATCCTCGGTGCAATACCAGATACCGCGATAAAGGGTCCGTGGCACTTTTGAATAATCCTTCTGGGTCAGGCGGATTGTCTTTTTCTTTGGAATTACTTCCCCCATTTCGGTCGGCATGTACCACCTGCAACCCAGGTCGTCCAGCAGTTCGTATATTGCGTAACTCGTGCCGAGCCGCGATTCGCCCACAAGCCCGATGCCTTCTGGCAAGACAGTCACGCGGAATCCCTGTCCCAACCGCATATGCTTCCGCGGCGCTCCGAATCGCTCCCGGGCAAGTTTACCGATGAAGATTGGCAGACGGTTATCATCTTTGGTTGGCGGCCCCTCAACCACTTCCACTCTGGCGGACGACATTTTCTCCAGGTAATTTGCGAGATCGAGCACCGACGCCCTGAGACGTCGGCGAAAAGCCGCAGTATCCATTTTTTTCCAGTCGGGCCCCCGCGTCTTCCCGGGTTTTTTCATGACCTCTGGCGCAATGTGTATCGCACACAAAGCATTACCGTTCTCAATCAACGTCACCGATTTCTCACCGCCAGCAGCAGCGGAACCGGAAATCATCACAAACAGCATGAAAAGAAATACGTGACGAGTTTTCATGTTACTGGAAAATGTTAGAGAAAACGCGAATCTGTCAAAAACAGCCTTATTAACGAAAAACTACCCCGCCTGCCGAAGGAATTCAAGTGCTGCAATGTTTTCGGAAACCGGACAAGCGGGTTGAAACTTTAAAAATGGTATGGACGTAAGAGGGTTTTCAAACATAAGATTGTCGTTGCTGGCCCCGTATCCTGTCGCCTGGCGGTCATTACTAAGCGGTTTCGTGTAAGTATCCCAATGTTTTGAGAGAGAAATTTATCGGTCCCGAAATTCATTATCGTGGGCTGAAGGCCCACCACAAAACGACGGAAGACAAACGGTAAAGCGGTGCCCCCCGTCGGGGATTCGATGGGCAGACGTGCCTGCCATTTTAAATATCATTGGCATTGGCATACCCCCTTCCAGGTAGTCCACCGCGACTCGCGGCCGCCGCACTCCATAGCCGGCTCGCGCCGGCGGGGTTCATGCACGAACCGGTGCTGATACGATTGTCCGGCACGCAGCACATTCCGTTCCGCAGCAAACGATAACGGCTCCGGGTCTGACGACCCGGTCCACAGGCTGGAGAGCCTGTGCTACATGACAATGCAACATTCTCTCGCAGCTCGGGGGAATCCCCGCAACGCGGCATCTGCAGCCTGCAGGAAGTGGTTCCTTCGATTTGCCAGTAAAATCGGCCATCGAACAATGACTATATCAACGCCGCCTGGGATATCTGTTTCTCCACAAACTTACCGCTTCCTGGCGGTCAGTTTCACCTTGGACATGCCCTCGGGGACCGTAAGTTTCAGCCCGCCTTCCATCTCCTTTATCACGACATCTGCCGCGCCCTGAACCTTCCAGGCTCCAGGCGCGCTGACCATCAAACTGCCCGCGGGGCTATCCGCAGGTAGGTCGATTGTCATGGAATCGGCTCCGACTGTTAAGGTCGCGGATAACTCCGTTTTCAAACCGTACTGGCCAGCTTTGACTTCACCGGGAGCGCCTAAAGTCAGGTTGGTGCTTCGTTTGCGTCGCTGCACAACACCCACCGTTCCCGTAAAGGAAACTTTCCCCGCCTTCGCTTCTGCCGTATCCCTCGACAGGTAAACATAATCCGTGCCATCAGGTTTCTCCACTACGATTATCCTGTCCTGATCCGCGGTTTCAAACTTCGGAGCCGACTCGTCTCGCGGCCGAGGATAAACCACAACATAATACGCCCCATCGTCCGGACGTTGCAGATGCAGGAGGTCCTGATATTCGGGAACCCGGCGGTAAGTCCCACCGTATCGAAGCGTATGTCGAGGGGTTCCGGTCGGTTCTGCGATAAAATAATCAACGTCCATGCCGAACTGCCCGAGCGCGGTGTAACGATTGCCGGCGGTGAGCTGACGGGCCGGAAGGATAGTTTTACCGGGCTTGTCTGCAAGAAAAGCTTCAACGTCCCGGACCTGGGCCGGCGTACCGATTTTCTCCGAGAGTGTCCAGAACTGCCAGGCCGTCGGCTCGCCTCCCCGAACGCTATCCCGAAGCACCAGATACGCCGGTCCTGACGTATCATCGCTCTTGACGAAGAGCAGCTGACGGGTCCAATCCAGCTCGCCGCTCTTCGCCGCTGTCACGCGTGGATAGGCCGGCAGTTTCGGAGGGCTCCATTCCCGCTCATCAGGATGCGTGTGGACGATCCGGGTGCGCACGTAATCGGTCGTGGGTAAAGGCGCGAAGGTGCCAAAATGGGTTTTGCTGTAGTATCCGAACGGTGTGAGGGAATCCCCCGGAGAGTAGTTGCGCGCGAGCCGCACGCCGTCGCGAAGCAGTTCATGCCGCGTTTTGTAACCGGTGTCGAACGTGAAACACGTACTGAGAGGTTTCCCCCGTCCGTACCACTGCGCAATCCCTCCGATGCCCGGCGCCCAGATATCGAGATTCCGCAAAGAATCGACGCACGCCAGCACATTCACGTAACTCTCGTGCTCTGTATTGAACGCGGCGCGCAGAAGCACGCCCAGTTCAGGAAAAAGCTCACTCCCCCAATCCGGAGCAGACATCGGAAGACGATGGTCGAGGTAATACGATTCATATCCCCCGAGTCGATAATCGCCCCAACGGTCTGGGGCGCCTGCTTCAGACCACATCCATTGCATCGTGCGGGAGAAAGTCGAGTCGCTTTCCGCAGTCATACGCGCCGCCACACCGCAGAACGCCAGTCGGTTGCCCGACGTGCCGCGCCCGTATGCGCCGGTAACGCGGTAACCGCCGCGCTGTGGATCGGGAGGCGTATGCATTCTGGCGAAATAAAGGACCAGCTTCTTGAGACGGGAATCAGTTGTGAAATCGTGATACCCCGCCCGCCGCGCAGCAATCGCAAAGGAAAGCATGGGCTCAAGGCTCACGATGCCGTAGTGGGAACCTTCCGGGAGCCACTCGCCGTTGGCACCGACCTCATCCTCCAACCACTCATCCATCCAGGCCGTCGCGTAAGATGTCCATTCCCGTGACATTGGATGGTCGCGGAGCGCACATGCAATCACGCCCAGCGAAAGTATGTAGGAACAGTGCATGTTTGGGTTTCCCGAACCGTATCCCCGTTCCGTCGACCAGCACCTGGGATCGGCCATAAGGTATCCCAGGTAGGCCATTTGAGCCCGGAACAACGCGCGCTCGCGCTCGCTCAATAAACCACTATCAATCAGCGCGTCGTAAAGCGAAACCGTCGCGATTGCCCCTCTCATGACATCGAAATGGCCCATTTCGCCAAGACGGCGACGCAGGTTTTTGATGACTTTTCCCTTCTCTTTTTTTGTTCGCTGTTCCGCCGGTTTCCTCAGCAATCCCAGCGCCGCACTGGCCCATCGACCTTTCAGGCGACGAGCGAGTTTCGCATCATCGGCCGCCCGCTGCCAGAGTTCTTTGATCCGGGGCATATCGACGAAAAGATGCGGGTGTGCGTGCTTTGAATCCCAGCTCAGCACCATTTTGTTGATCTTATCGAGCTGTCGGCCAACCCGCGGTGCGCCCACGCTCACCGACCACGCCCGTTTTCCGTCAGCAAGATCTACGGTCAGCACGACTTCACCGTTCGCCGCCATGCTGACCGGCATCGACTTCTGTTTCCACCCCTCCCACATTTTTGGAACCATCTCCAGATCCCAGTGGTCGTAGCCCCTGTAGGTCTGAGGCTCCGCGGGTTCGACCCAGATCCCCGGTTTACGCGAAACCAGCTCAAGCGAGACATCTTCGCCTTTGAGCTGCACGTGATGCGGATGCTCTGCGAAAATATTGATCAAGCTTGAATTGGGGCTGAGAAAACAAAAGTTATTCGCAGGAATTGTCACGGTTTTTTTGCGATCCCGCGCCCACTGTCCATAACCGGCCGGCATAAGCGCTTCCTCCACCCCGTTCACGCCGGGCAAGTGAAGTTCCGCTACGGTCTCCGGCTGATTGCCTTCAACCGACAACTCCCAGCGAACCGCACGATCACCTTCAATAACCGTCGCGGCGAATTTTGCCTTCACAGCTCCCTGAAGCACGTACTCTGTCACGACCCTTGCAAAAACCGGTCCCGAGTCGATAAGCCGCGAAGACCAGCTTTGCACCTTGTCCTCTCCCGTCCACCGGCCGGCCGACGACCAATCCCCTTTTTTCGCGCGCATCCCAAGCAACGGCGGCGGCACATTTTGCGGACCTTCCCCTTCGCCGATGGGAAGACGCACGCTTATGTGCGATGTCGATATTTCAGCGGTATCTTTCGCTTTTTTCACCCGCAAGTCTAATTCCGGTACTTTTGCCTTTCTGCCGCCCCACATGAGCTCGTAATCCCTGGCCTCCAGCGGTTTCAGCTCTTCCACCACAAAAAAGAGCCGGGCCGACTTCACGAATTTCCGCTTCTTCGAATAGTATTCTACCTCCGAAAGCTGAGCCGGAACGGTTCCGTCGGGACCAGTAGCCCGGACTGATCCTTTGCGGCATTCACCCCGCCCTGCCTTGAAATCGCAGGATAGCAGCTCGCGTCCGTACGTCTGGTTCAATTTCTCCCGCACCGTTATTTTTCTCGATCCTCCGCGCGCGACACAACCGCTGGCGAAGAGGAGAATCAGAATAATGCCTGACGTCGCACAACAATTCTTTTTTGCGAACAAATGCGATGATTCACACATTGAGACATTTCTCCCTTAGTGGCCTGGTGGCCCGCAAATAGGGTCACATCTGAAATGCCCGCGGCAGCTGGATTTCGCGCTCCACCGGCGGATACCATCCCTGATCCGCGTATTCCGACGTATGGAGATAACATTGCACGCGGACCTGCCTCTGGCCCTCCCGAAAGGTCAGAAGACGGCTCATCGGCATCGAGTGGGCGCAACCGTGGTAACGAGTCAGCGCGCAGGCATTCACGAAGGTCACATCCCATTTGCGTTCGACGTGAGAACGGCCTCCGCACCGGTCGTCCGGGTTCGTGTGCGTATGACCTCCCAGCCAGAAATCAATCGCGCCCGGATTTTCCTTAAGATAACCCTCAAATGCTCCGGCATCGGGTTCTCCATCGACAAAATAGAGATACGACGCTCCTTCCGGCGCTCCTTCCTCAAAATATCCGTGGTAGCGGGATGTCCACTGCCCGTCTCTCCCTTTTTCAAAACCCTCCCAGGGCCCTGACGCAACGGTGGTTTCTTTCAACATGTGATGGTGGGAGGTGACGATGATGCTGTCGGGATTATCCTCGACCTTCTTTTTCCACCACTGAAACGTCTCCCCCGTAACAGCTCCCGCGGGGAATCCTCCGCGCTCTCCGCGCCCGACGGGCGGATCGAGGTCGTTGCGGTCGCTCATGACCAAAAAAAGGATGTTGCCAACACGGAACGAATACCGTTCCCACGTCCCTTCAACGATGAACGGACGGCGGGCGGGATCAACGCCGCTCGTTTCGGTGTTTTCGCCGGTAGGATCGACCCATTTCCGGAACCACCACTGAGCGAGTTCACCGTGACCGCTGGCGTCATGGTTACCGGCGAGGTTGTAGAAATCCTCCCGTCGGTGTTTCTGTGCCGCCCCGAACTGTCGCACAGCTTCGCGCCCTTCTTCATCATCGGGAGACTCCTGGGTCCCCGACAGATCACCGAGGTGGATGGCGATATCCCACTCGAACGGCGGGCCGCCTTCTTCTCCTCCGTTTTCCGACTGTCGGATGGCATCGCCAAGACTGTCGCGGTTGCCGGCACGTCGATCGGTGCCGACATGAGAACATCCCATTGCCCAGAGTTTGAACGTTGAATCATTCATAGGGAAAGATCACCTTGGCAATTTCAGAACGGCGCGGGTTGGGTGCGTTTAAACTCAAATTCCTCATCTCCGCTGCTCCGGCGAGGTTGACGTGGTTGACGTTCAGGAGAATCTTCCTGGGGCTGCCGCACCCGCCTTTCCTTGCGCTCCCATTTCTCCAGCTTGTTGTTCAAAAATGTCAGCACCAGCCCGTCCGGATACCGCCACATCTCAAACTTCGTGCCACCAGAGGCCCCTTTGAGCTTGTTCTTGGGTTTCCCAAGGTGCTTAAGAACCACTTCCATCGTCATCTTTTTTTTCAACCTTTCGGCAGGCTTCTTTTTTTCCGCCAAGGTCTCCCTTTCTGGACCTTCTTCCGATTGCCCGCCCGCAGAAACTTGCTCCTCATTACCATTGCTTTTCTCTGCGGGCTCTTCCTTCCCAATTATTGATTCTGGCGAAAAGCCCTGCTCGTCACACGAAATCAGAAAAACCGTCCAGGTTACAATAACGATACAACTGAGCATCATCCCAGACCCACAACGCTCAAAAATCTTCACGTTTTCCTCCCATTTCCAACTGCAAACGAACACCAGAGTCATAATACTTTCTGCACACCAATTCCGCAAGGCTGGACTCCGGGGACGCAATGCGGGTATTGAATACCCCCGACTGGGTAACCATGGCTCTCAATCTCTGGCCGTTCTCCTCACTCCTCGGCCAGGGTCTCGGGGAGTTCGTCCGCGACAACTGAATAAACGTGACACCGTTTCAACTCGCAGGTCTCTCCCCCACGTAACTTTTCCCCGGTTGTCACGTCTGTCACGTCACCTGAGAACCGGACCTCTCGGTCCGCAAAATTCCAGATGGTGGCCCGCTCACCTACAGCATCGTGCCAGATTACAGCCTGACCGTCCTCCTGCAAAAAACGCCTGTGCATGAACGGACGTTGCTCGTAGTAAGTATTCAGAAGACGTTTGTGTTCCTCACTGAAGAGCTCGTCGATCCGAAACTCATCGTAGAACAACCGATGCCCGGGCTTGGTCATGTGACCCAGGATCCTGGCGTACTGTTCCGCCGGCCAGGGCCTTGACCGCCGTTTCTCCTGCCCGGTCGGAATGGTCGTATAACCGGTCCCCATGCAGATTTTGTAGCACGCAAAAAGGTTCTCCATGTTGTAGCTCTCCGGACAACCATGCTGGGGTTCACCGAACGGACCGAGCGATTCAATCATAAAATGCACGTCCGCATCCTGCAGCTCTTTCAGCGCCGCCAGCGTTCCTTTCCACTGCGTGGTAGGACGACACTCGCTGTAATCGACGGGCATGAAACCGAGGTTGTAGAAACTGTCGAACAGGTAGGCTTTCAATCCGGTCTCACGGCGAATTCGCTTGAGACTTTCGACCCAGTATTCTCGTGGTCCTTTTTTGCTGAAGTTTAGAATGCTCATGACGTTTGTGTAGGCGCCACCGTATTTCAGGCGCGAATCCTCCATCCGCACGAACCACCCCCTGTCATCACGCTCACTGTCATTGATCGGGCTCGACAGCGCCTGATCGTTGTTGGTCCATGAGAACGGTGTTATTCCGGCCTCCTCGCAGCGGTCGACGAACTCTTGGAGTTTGTCGCTGCCCCCCAGCGACGGCGCCGGCTCGTATTCATGTCCGCAGCACATGTTCCAGTGAAACTCGCCGGGATTCGGACAATCTTCGGTGTATGCGGACTTGTTGACGTTATCGATGAACAGCGTCCGCGCACCTATATTCTTTGCCGCCGGGAGGAGGTCTTCGTAATAGGTATCGATCGTAAAATCTTCCCAGTAATTCATATTGAGCCGCGGGAGAATCGGCTCTTCTTCAAGTCCGAACTGTTCCCTCGCCTCATCTGCCACAATATCAAAGGTCCAGGTCCAGAGATTCCGCTGATCGGTCTCCGTCTTCGGTTCGGTATTCAGAAGTATCTTTTTAGGAGACGTCGAATAGCGGCAGGTTTCGTCGAAAATGTGTTTGTCGAAAGTCTTCAGTTCCGCCTTCTCTGGCTCCCGTTTGAGCAGCGACCGAATCAGGTCGACCCTTTCGTAAACCCCCAGCAAAGTAGCATCCCCTTTGAACTGAAAATCGAACGCCTGATGGGAGGCCCATCGCGGCAGATTGTGCGTCATGACGGGATTCGTTTTGCTGTTTTCATCGTCCCAGTGGATGATTCCTTCCGTGGTCCAGGCGGTGTCGTCCTCAAACTCGACCACTGGATCCGAGCACGACGACTGGTTGTAGACCGTCGCCCCACAAATTTGTCCACCCAGCTCCCAGCTGCTCCTGTCCATCAGCCAGAAGAGCCCGACGTCGTCGCTGCGGTATTCGTAGTGGTAACGAAAACCCCCGAACCCGGTCCCGTAGACGTCTTGCGCTGCCGGCTGAAGCACGAGTGCCAGATTGCCCACCCCGGCGATCGACTCCACGTCCCAGTCGTCCGTATCGTGGATCGGATCGAAACTGTGATCTCGCATCAGTTTCGTCATAAGCGGTCGGAACCGCACTGTGGTTTGCACCCGGACCTCATCATCCTCGATCTGCACCTCATCGAGATCCAAGCGACACAGTTCCAGGCCGCTGAAAGTCTGCGAATAGACGTCCATGGGAAGACGCCCGGACCGCACTTTCCGGCCATCGATGGTAATCTCCCCGAGACCGAGGTAACGATCTTTTTCGGAAAGGATTTCAATCCGAGAGTTCCCGACATTCACAACCTGCGAATTCATTGTCTGGTCCTTCTGTCTCGCTGTTGGGTTTAAGGCAAGATTACGTCTCGTCCGTTCAGAGATCGGTCGTCTGGTCAGATCTTATTCCGTCCGGGTCTTTCAACCCGGTTCACAGGCTGGAGAGCCTGTGCCACATGCGTACTTCACATCATTTATCAATCGTACAACTCGATTTCCGACAGGCCATGAGGATTTCCCTGGCCGCCGAAAACGAAAACCGCGAGTTCTTCTATCGGTCTCTCATTCAGTTCAAAAACACGGAAAAACTGGTCGTTCGGATACACTCCCGCCAGAGCACAGCGACCGCGGGTCGTCCATTCGGCGGCATGCCGTCGTCCCTGTTTGAACTGATTTTTCAGCCGCCCGATCACGGCAATCCCACGCATCACTTTCGATTGCGTGAGCGTCCGCCCGTAGGTCACACAGATCTTCGGTTCGGCCCGGTAGCTGAGATCAATGACAATCCGCGATCCCATCTTCGTGATGAACCGATCCACCCGGCCCGCTGTCCACGGCTCCGGACGTCCTTCCAGAAAATGTTTGCCATCGAAAGTATGGAGAGGATTCCCGGCCGCGGTGAAATACGGGCCCTGCACTCTATCAGGATCTATGTTGTTGCTGTAGATATTGACTTCTTTCATCTTCCCTCTTACCCCATCGGCAACGGAACTTGAATCATCCACATCCAGCACGGTCAGGTCCCGGTCGAGGTTGCCTTCGGCCCCGGGTCCGACAAAACCGCCCTCTTTGCCCATATCCGTGCTGGGCGGCTGGACGTACGCGCTGTTCACCCCGGGAAAACGCAGCGTGTAGACGTCCAATAGGGCAATCTTCAGTTTCCCGCCCGGCTTAACATTTACTTCCAGAGGTTCCGCGAGAAGAGCAGGCAAACAGACCTCCCGGTATTCCCAGGTGGGCAAATCCAGCACAAATGTCCTCGCCTTGTCCCCCTGTCTGAGCGTAACTTTCGTTGTCCCTTCGTGGCGATAGCGCAATCGCACGACAAACGGTCCCCTCTTTTCAACTTGCAGTTTCACCGTGTGGTCCACCGGATGAAACGTCTGGCCATAAATTTTCTCACCGTCGGCTTCAGCAGTCCACGAAGAAATGCGTTTGGAACCGTATTTTTTCAAAATGTCGATCGTCTGAGGCGGTCGGTACCGTTCGGGTCCTGAAAATGTCATTTTTCCACTCGACAAATCTTTGGGCGGCAGTTCGCGGGAATTCACCCGCCGGGTTTTGTCTCCTTCGGGATTGACAAACAAAAGATCTCCCGCCCCTTCACCAACAACAAATCCGTCTGCCACGCGACCGACCCGGCCGTCAGCACCATCAGTCTCGAGCTCCCAGAGCTGCTCGCCACCGGTCGAATAACATTGCACGATACCATCCACATCGCAGATACAGAAACGATCGCCGCTCCATCCCAGAGTCGCGTCCGAGAGGTCCGGCACATCCAGTCGGTATTTCTCGTTCCCATCGGCATCGGTAACGAGAACCGTTTTTCTGCCGGCGAAGAGAACCGTCGACTCGTCCCGCGAAACTTCCAGTGCCACGGGATCCGGCAGACGGTCCCGCGTGGTAAGCTCTCGCCCGCGCAACTGGATTTGTTCCAGTTTCTGGCCTTTTGCGCCAAAAACCAGGACATCGTGGTTGAAATTAAACAGGAAGACTCGCCGACCACTGTCTGTCACACGCAATTTGCCCTGAGCCGCAATGGAATAATCGTCAAGAACTTCCGCGTCCACACGCCACAGCGTCTTCCCCTCCTTCAGGTCGACCATTTGCAGGGCCGAGGCATAGGGGATGTCCCAGGCCTGGCCCATATTGCCGTGTCCGACGGGAAAAGTGGCGGACGAATACGCCAGATATCGGCTGTCCGGGCTGAATCCGACGCCGGTGGCACAAAGGGGCGCGCGGACACGTTCGGAGAACAGCGAAGTATCCCTGCGGTCGCGAAATATCCTGTAACGTCGCGCAGCAAAATCGTAGAGGAAAAAGCCGCCTCCCATCTCGGCTGCGAAATAACGTTTCCCGTCCGGAGAAGGCGCGAAAGCGTATTCCCACGCATGGATCACGTTGTCCTGTCCGGCAAATTTCTGGGGCGGTTCGAATCCATTCATCGTCCCGTTTTTCACATCAACCGTTCGGATCCGTGCTCCCCAGGCTGTCGGGAAATGCCATGCCGCGTGGCGAGATAGAATCTCTTTGGAGCCGCAGAAGAATTTCCCTCCATTCACGATATTCAGGCCGACATCGCCGCCGGGGCGCTCGAAAGCCGTGGTTTTCCCGTCGGGCGACACCGCCACAACCCGGTCCTCCACAACAGCCGCCGTCCAGCCGTCGCGCGACGTCAGCAGCTCTTTGCACCTGGAGGGCGGAACGAATTCGGCCAGCGGCCTGACAAACTGAACGGGTTCTGTCCCCTTTGTCTGGCCATCGGCTCTGGCCGTTGCCAGATCGGAAGGTTGCGCCTGAGGCAAGTCTTTCCTTTTTGATTTGATCTCGTCCAGAAGTCGGCTGACGCCTTTACGCGCACCTTCGGCATCGCGGGCAACAACCGTGAGCGCATCGCAACCGGCCCAGAACGGACTCATGGTCACCTCAATGAGAGCCTGGCCGCTCCCGGGGGTATTGCGGGTTCTCATGTAGCGCGAGACGGGACTGAGACTTTCCGAAATACGTCCACCGGAGAACATTACCACGTGAGTGCGTAGAATGTAGTTGGGCCGGATATCGCGCCACCCCCCTCGTTCGACAATGTGGCGTCGATGTTTTTCGTCGATGTACGGTTCCATGTGCCCCCGGTAGCCCACCACTTCACCCGCATCAATTTCCTCCAGCAGTTCTTTATCTTCGCTCCGCGGCAGCCAGCGCAGAGGCAGTGTGTCGTACATGCTAGCCCGCACCCGCTGAATTTCCGCTTCTCGTCCTATCGCTTCGAACGCCTCCACTATCTTCCGTGCCTCCGGCCAATAATCGGTCTGCGTATTCTCCACCACAACACGGATTTTGCCCTCACCATTGATAAATTCCGGGACGCGTTGAGGATGCGGCAAGAAGACATCGTCTCCCGGTTTCGCCGCGGCCACATTCTCTGTTGGCGTCAATTTAACTTTCGCTTCGGCTTTTAATCCGCCGATCAGTTCCGTCGCGACCACTCTGTAAGTTCCGGCCGGATCGTTTTCGGCGCTCCGGTAGCGGAGCGGTTTACCGGAAAGGCGGTAGAAGATTGCACGCTGCTCGCCGCGACTGTCCGTAACCTCGTATCGAATGGGAATGCGGACCGGTTTTTTGTCACCGGGAAAGGGATTTTTCGCCGCAAATTCGATTTCTTCTCCGGCCCGCGCTCCGTGAGGATGTTCCAGCACAATTTCGTCAATTTCCTCGGGCAGCAAAGCAAGCAATGCGGCCGGCGTGCGAACAAGATCCACCGTCACGGCCTCATCGCGCACCGGTATCTCCTGCCCCGTGACCAGATCAACGACGTGCGCGGCCTGATTCACCTCCACTTTGACGTCTTCAACGGGTTCAAAACGAACATCGGGAGCCGTCAAAGGTGATGAAATGACCGCAACATAGTTCAGACCTCCGGAATCGACGGGAATTATGAGGGCTTTTTCAGGAGCCGCTCCGTTCCGGGGTTTAAGCCCGAAGGCTCTCATTGTTTTTTCCAGTGCGGAGCGAACCTTTTTAAACTCCTTCCAGAAATCCAGACGCGCGCGAAAACCGCCGATATCCCAGAGTTGTTTTAGAGAAACGTCCGCCCGCAAACAGCCTATTCCCTCGAGCAGCAACGTATCTTTGCCGACAACTGCAATCTTACCCCCGCGACGGCGGAACGCGGCGAGTTCTTTCTCGCATTCCGCACTGAAAGGCAGACGGAGATTGGGGATAAGAATGGCTTTGACTCCATCTGGGACGCCGGACTCCTCAATCGTTTTCTCCGAGACAACTACCGGTGCGTAGCCGAGTCGCATCAGATGACTGTGCAGTGCATGCGTGTGATAAAGCACTCGGCTTTGCAGTTCGTTGAACAGGACAGCCACCGTACGGTCGGGCTGGAAATTCGTCGCGATCGACCCGTATTGCTGGAGAAAATGGCAGATGGCCGAGCGTCTGGCATTGTCGCGCCGTGCTGCCGGTCCGCGCATCGGTATCCCGATCCCTTCCGCGCCACGCGAGAGCGCGTAAATCGCATCTGCGCACTGCGCTGGCTCGGGTTGCCAGCCTTCCACTGTAAGCCAAACTGGTTTCCCGGTGATATTTCCGTGACACCAGTCGACGGTGAACCCCGAACTCATCGGCCAGTCGCCGAAATCCGTGTAAGACTCGAACGACATCGCATCGTGTGCGCCGCCCAGATGGCGCAGGAGTTTGCCCCCGTCGTGACCGGCGTTCTCGTGGGTGGTCGCAATGAAATCACTGTCGACCTGCCAGAGCTCGCGGTTGTAATGTTCGAAACTCTCGCGCCAGCCGATACGCTGCTCGGCTCGTCGGTACTCTCGCCACCTGCGGACAAGTTTCTCATCTTGCAAAGTCCGCTGTTGCAACGATCGAATTTCTTTCCGAGAAAGGGGAGTGAGCCCGGTGCGCTCACGGATCTTTTTCCGCAAAGCGCGCATCCGATCGTCGAAATACGGATCCGTCACGATCACGGTTCCTTCCGCGTATCCCCCCAGACGCGGGAACCAGGTATAGGTCAGGCCCAGCTGGGCGGGAAAATCTTCGAACTCCTGGGCGAAAATCTGCGTGCGACGCACCATCCGATCGACGCTGGGCTGATAACTGTGATGAAATGCCAATCCCTCGAAAGAAAAACCATATCGACGGTTCTGATAGTCCACGGTGCCCACCCCGTGACGGAGCATGTTTTCCAGCATTCGCTCGTCCTCCCCGAGCCCCAGACTCAGTTCCGTCGGCGCACCGTCGGCAACGTCGCGCTTCTCACGCCCCCGATGGGGACGACTGAGCACCCCATGGTGACCGAGTTGTGTCACGGACTCGATACCGGCATTCTGCAGCACTTCCAGACCGGCCGGGTCAAGGGTAAAATCGGCTTTGTTGCAACACGCCGTTGAGTGCAAAAAAAGCGGGGTCGTTTTCGGATTTTCGACAATTTCGATCCGCAGGCCGCGACACTCTGGATGGTCGAGTTTAATGGTGTATTGCGCAGGACGAAGCCGTCCGGTATCGAGCAGAATTCGGCGCGCGTCATTTTTCTCCGATGGCGTAAGCTTGAGCGTTCCGACAGTGATTTTTTGACCACCGGACTGTGCGAGGACATTCAACTTGCCAGTCTCTTCCATCTTGCCATAGATGACATTCAGGAGGACGGTTTCTCCGCGCTGGAACACCCGGCGTCCCGTCCGCGATACCACCCACATTCCCTGCACCGGTTTGGGTTTCTGGGATTCAGCCGGTTGAACCGTTTTGTAGAACGTCCCCTTTTCGAACCGTTCTTTCCCCGTCAGGGGCTGGACTTTCCCGGTTGCCGTAATCTCGAAGTTGCCCAGACTCGACTCGTATTTGAAGCCACGTGGAAGGTACATCGTCAGCGGCACGTATGCCGCACTGCGGTGGCGTCCCTGTCGATCGGTCACCAATTTATGGAGCAGATTCGTACCTTTGCGTCGGAGGGTCAGCCCGCGGAGCGGGACGAGCCGTTTGGTACCTTTCACTCTCGCAGCGAACGTCACGGGAACGGTATGAATTTTGAGTTTCGAGCCTCCTACGGTGGTGGCCGGGTGGCGGGTGGAAGCCTTCCCGTTGATACGGAATTCGATACCGAAAGGCTGGATGGCGTAGTTTCCCGGCGGGAGGTCCGCCGAGCATGATGCCTGATAGTGAGCGTGAGGTGCTTTATGCTCGTTTTCCCCGCAGTAGATCTTCACGGCATCGTCGCCCACGTCGGGGCCCTGTTCGATCCCCCCGCCCGCGGTGAAGAGTTTTTTCCCGGCCAGTGTGAAAACGCGGGGAAACTCTCGGGCACTCACCTGTCCGGGGATGGATCGCAGGAACCTGTCACCTTCGATCGATTCTCCGTCGGGCCCCACGAGCACAAATTCATAATCCCCTTTGCCCGTGGCCTCCTGCAACTCCTCGTCCAAAAGATCCCCGAATGGATCTTCCTGGCAGATAGCGCTACCGGCCGACAGGGATAAACACAGCAGGACGGTCAGAAATATCCTCCGGGCGTGAGAGCACGTTTCCACGCGCGCAGAAAGAATATTGGATATGCAATTCCGCATTGGTTACTCCTTCGCCTTTCTAATTTCAGGCCTACCAGTGGTGTTTTGCCAGCGCCGTTTTTATTTAGTGCCGAGCCACTGCAACTCTCACAAGCCTTATGCCTCAAAATACTTCTCGTATAACTGCTCAGCTTCCGCATCACTCCTGGATGCACCCGAAGTCTATCGGGGCCGCGACCCCACGCGCACTGTAGTCGACGCACAGAACATTGGCTCTGTTGTTGTGTCGATACCGCGCACCGGTCGACACTCCCCACCAGTAGTATGTGCAGTCACCGGTAATGGCAAAGTCATGAGATGAGACGGATGTGCCATCCGACCGTTTGACAGGTGCAGAGCTGAAAAAAGGCCGCGACATGTACCACTCCCCGCTCGCCCCCGAACTGGCATCAGGAAGAAAAGGATCCAGATCTTCAAACTGGTTCAAATCCTCACGGGCGGGACTTCTGAAACCGTAATAATAGGTCGTCCACATGCCGATCCCATAGTCCATGTGCTTGCTGTTCGCTCCCAAAAGCCCCAGGCTGTCCCGGCGTCTGAGACCTGACGACGTATTCACAAGAGCCACCGAAGGACACTTAAAAAAAGGACAATAGGATATCGAACTCGTCTCATATTGCTGCCCGGCCCCTCCGGATCCGGTGTATCCGTTAGCCGGAGCCCCCCGGACCAATTTTTTATACGGTTCCCAAATGTAGCGTCCAAGACCTTCTGGAAATGGATAGGTAAAGCATGTCGGCACAAATTCAGCGTGGTCGGAAGCGAACGAATTAAAACCGTACCCTTGCTGATGCAGCCGATTGATACAAAGAACCGCTCGGGCTGATTCTCTCGCCTTTTCCAGCGCCGGCATCAGCATCGCCGCCAGAATGGCAATGATCGCTACGACAACCAGCAATTCAATAAGTGTGAAACCTTTTCTCGACATCTGATCCTCCCCAAAAAAGAATAGAATCGAAGGATTTTTATTTTCGCGGTGGTGGATACAGATAACGCGCCTGAACGCGACGGCGTTCGAGTGTAAAGCTTTCCCAGTTCAGGCTGAAGAACGGTTGCTTCAGTTTCGAGTTCCGGAATTCAACCACGACGGGATACCGTTTGCCCGCCTCCAGAACAATGGGGGCACTATCCACTTCATACGCTTTGGGCCCCGGAAACTTGCCCACACCGCGGAGTGTGTACGGACCGAAAAGCTTTCCTTTTGCAATTTTCTTGCCCCGGATCCTCCACGCATCGATGATATCTTTTCCCGCCACCTTCATGCGCACGCCGGACCCTTGATGCGGTAGATAGACACTGAAGACGTAACGTTCACTCAGCGGCGCTTCCAGTTGCCCTACCCACCGAACTGAAAATCCTTCCGAGGGAGCCCAGCCGCCGGCAACTCGGCCGACTTTTGTCTCCTCGTTCCACCAGTAATACGGAGCATCCCCCGGCCGATGATGAGCATAAGGCTTATATTGATCGAACCAAAGCTGACGGTCGATCCGGGTTACTGGACCTTGCTTGAATTCCTTTCCGCCGGCTCCCTGCATGGCTGTTTTCCCTTTCTCGTCCTCCCCGCTCGCCGGATTCATCATATCATCAAGTGTCTTCTTTTTCGGTTCCTGCAGATTGGGATTGTCAAAATACGTCGCTCTAAGCCCCTTGCCTTTCTGCTTCGCTCCGGGGATGCGTTTCTTCAGTTCAACAGTTCCCGTCTGCCGGTTCATCTCGTCCCAGCCGTTCACACGGTAGACCTGGAAACAGTTGCGTCCTGGCGTATACCAGATAATCTCCCCCTCATCGGTCTCCATCACCGCACCACCGGTTCCGTTATCGGAAGCGATGATCGAAGGTTCGACAACCCAGCCGTTCTTTCCGCGATCAGGATCGGCGCCACGTTCCCCCCCGAAAAACGTATACGCCGCTTTCGGCAGACCATCAGCCGCCCGTCTGTCTAAGAACGTCCCAGCATACAGCCCGTCGGTGGTCCAGACTTTGGCCGGCGTTCCCCAGCGTTCGGCTGTGACAACGGTATCTTTCAAGACGCTCAGGATGGCTTTCGGTTCGTGGAAATGTCCCGGTGGAGCCCCCTTGCCTCGCCAGACATAATTTATTGCATGCTGAGCCGCGGTCCATTCCAGCGCTCCGTCTTTGCGCCATTTGTGGAGATTCACCGGGCCAATCCGGCCCGTCACCCACCAGCGTCCATGAGAATCTCCGGTGTAGCGGGCCAGCGCGTAGACATTACCCTCCTTGTCACTGTAAGCAGAAGGCGGACTGTGTCCCCCGCCGGAGGCCATCCCCACATCGAACAAAGCCTCCCCACCTTTGTGCATCTTCGAATACAGGGGAACGCCGTTCCGCCAGATCGGATCACCACTGTATGCCACGGTCTTTGAATTAACACCATATTCACGTCCCAACGCCTTCGAAATATCGTCGCTGGCCGGCACACCCCAGACACTCACGATGGTAAAACCATGCCCGATTCGTATTCGCCCCCCGATCCTCCCGCCATCGGAGCGATGGATGGGATCCGCGATCTCACTCTTTTGGACTTCTCCATCGTGATTCAGGTCGGACCAGAATCCTCTGCTTTTGCCAGCAAATTTTTTCAACCTTTCCGTCTGGTTCTTACCACCCAGCGAGAGCGCAACGGCTCGTAAATGCCCATCGGTATGTTCAAAGACCTGGAACTGTCCGTCAGACAGCAGGTAGCGGGTGCCATCGTGATATCGCACGTAAAACTGATGCGATACTTGGTGAGTCCAGGTCTTCGGGTCGGAAGGGTCCTCACCCCCGGTATACTCATAGGCCTCGAGAACATTCCAGGTTCCCCCGGCAAAATTCATCCGGGCCAGGACGATGCGTCCATAGTTGTTGTACCAGACAAGCGCAGGATCTCGGGGGTCGGGGGCCACTGAGGCGTAGAACTCAACGCCGCCGTACCATTCTTTCAAAACTCTTCCGTTCTTGCCGAAATGAGCCACCCGCCGCGGCACCCAGTCTTCGGCCACAAAAAACCCGCCTTCCCCGTCTGCAGTCAGATCGGTAACGTTGCGGAAATCCCGGGGATTATACTGTCCTCCTTTCCGCCCACCTTCCCGACCGTACCTCTGGAGCTGTTTCCCTTCGAGGTTGTAACGCTTGACCTGATTGCCCGGTTCTTTTTCGGCAATCAGCAGGTGGTCGTTCGCTATATCATAGGCGATTCGGAAAGGGCTTTTCAGGCCGGTCACGACCGACTGTTTGGCCCCCCCATCTTCCACCCGAAATACCTGCGAATCGCACGCCACGTACACTGCCTCATCCGAATCGAGAGCAAGCCCGCGTGGCGAATCAATCGTCAACCTTTTTGCAATAGAGCCGTCTTTCGGGTCGAGCCATCTGACTTCGTTTTGTCGGCTGTAACTGACGACAATTGTTGTGCCACGGGCGGCCATATCAACTTTGTGGCGGTTATAGATAAACTGGCGTTTTTCTTTAACTTTGGTTTTCTCGTGCAGGACGTCCCAGGATGCCACCTGGCGGCCCGTTTCCGGGTCGATGGTCTTAATTTTCCCATTTTGTTGAAGCAGGTAGAGCTTGTCTTTGCCGCCGACTCCCAGGGCGATAGCGCCCTGCCAGGGACCGTACCCATGGTGGGCCCAGAACCGTTTTTTCCCATCCAGGGACTGTTTGATGAGGGCCGGAACGTTTTCGGCCGTCCCCGACGCCACATACATCGCGTCTCCATGGACGGTCACGCCACGTGGCCCCGCGTGATTTCCGATCCAAAAATCGTACGGTTTGCTACCCGGATTGGTTCCCAGGGTGGCCAAATATTGCACGGTGAACCCGGGAATCCGAAGCAGTTTCCAGATGTATTTTCCCGGTTCAACGGCACGTCCGAGGCTGCCGAGCCCATCCCAACCGAGCCTGTGGTCTCCGGGGGGCTGGTATTTGCCGCGCAGAAGCGTCCGGACGAGGCGTCCATCCTTATCATAAACTCCCACTGAAATCTGACCGGCTTTTTGCAATGTGTAATGCACTCTGACCGCAGCGTTTTCGGGCGGAACCCCTTGATCAATCGCCGCTCTGCCCGTTGCCCCCGAGACAGGTTTATCTGCGCGAGGTTCGTCGGGCAGCGGGACAGACCTGGGTCGAGCTAAACCATCTGTTGTCAGCCCACCGGCCGCGGTTAATGCGACAAGTAAAAGCTGAACCGCAAAAAAAAGCTTGTTCAGTGTTTCCATATCGCGTTTGATTTGATTTAAGTTCCAGGGCTTTATTGGACCGGTTCCGTGCCGTCATGGAAGAGGTTCAGGAACTCGCCACCTCCGCCGCCCGTACTGATTACGGTTCCGTCGACGAGTTCGTAGCTCCGACCTGCGTAGTAACTGAGGAGATGCGGTGGTTTTTTGTGCCTGTGTACATGCCCGTCGAAATACAGGTAATTTACAGTGTAATTTTGATGAAACCAGGTTACGTCACCTATGGCATCTCCGTACTGGGGTTTGACCGAGGAGAGAATATTCTCATGCACGGACCATGCCGCGTAATAGTTATTCGTAGCTGTAAGGAACACTTCCTGCCCAGGGCTCCCGATTCTGTTGAAGGACCACAGGGGAGGCGTCCCATCCCACACGTTAACATTGCGGTAATACGCGGTTACATTGGCAGGCACCCCGTAGGAGGAGTGGCGGTACCACCAGTTCCCATATTTCTCTACCGTACCCGTGGCATCAGCGGGGCAGAAAAGCTGTCGCACAGCCGCCCTCCACACTCTCGCGTTGCCGTTTGCATTCCGGTCATTACTGTTCATCGCAAACTCTCCCCGGCAAGACAATGCCCCAGCGCATCCCACCAGCATGTGTAACCATTCCATGAATTCCAACCTCCGGGCGGGCTATAGCAATCTGGTGTCTGATAGAGCGGAAACAAAAAGGAGGATGAATCACTAATGTACATCGCCTTCGCGTATCCGAGCTGTTTGAATCGGTTCGCACAGGTCACCGCTCTCGCCGCCTCCCGGGCACTCTGCAGAGCCAGCATCAACATTGCCGCCAGGATGGCGATGATAGCTATCACAACCAGAAGCTCGATCAGAGTAAACGCTTTACTGATCAAAAGCTCAAGGTGATAACCCGTCCGCACTCGCGTGGACCGCTTTTTCTGGAGCAAAATGGCCTGTTCCCGCTTCTCTATCGTTTCCATTTCTCGTCTTCTCCAGCTTGCGAAATAGCGTGACAGAATTCTCATCGAACCAGCGAAAGGGCATCCCCGGTGTTGAACAGATAGTTCCGCGCATCGGTGCTCGGATCGGTGCTCACACGCGGGTGCCAGGGTTTGTCCATATGCGGGGCGATCCAGTTGTGCCACCACGTGTAGGGACTTCCCCCGTCAACCTGATTCATGTTGGGGCAATAAGCAATAACTTTTCGTTCATGCTCACGTAAGAAACAGGAACTATTGCGGGGATTCTTTCTCTTGATGGGTGAATCGGGGCTGAGAGAGCTGTTCCAGGCCCAGCCATCACCCCAACAGTCCCAGGCATTATGTCCGACATCCCATTCGGTGCATGCCACGTTCCCCCCTTCCTCGTAACATCGAAGCGGGCCCTGATACATGTAGTAGCCTCGCTGGCCATTCGGCACTTCGTTGGGATCAAATTCATTCGCGTGCTGGCTGGTCTGCCGTGCAGCCCAGACCCAATTCTCTCCGTCGCGGGTCACCGCCCCCTCCATCCCGTTGTCGTCGGGCAAACGCGCATTGCATCTGAAGGTTGCATTTTCATACCCTTCAGCACCATCCATCTGATAAATCCACAGGCAACCGTTCGCCCCCCGAGTCCGGTAACGGTAGTACCACCAACTGGGCGTTACGGGTTCATTTGTGGGCCATGAATCCCAATTGTTAGCATACATCTGTAACCGGAGACCGGTCTGGTGCAGGCGGCTGAGACACGCCGTCAGACTTGCCCGCTGTCGAGCATTTTCCAGCGCCGGCATCAGCATCGCCGCGAGGATCGCTATGATCGCTATGACCACCAGAAGCTCGATCAGAGTGAAACCTACGCTATCGCGCGGCTCTGGCTCTTCAGGGCTCTGTGGTGTGTTCAATATTCGACCGTTTAACATAATGTTTCCCCCTGACTTGCGTCTTCCAGCCAGCAGCTTATCAAAAACTATATTGTTAACTGCTCAAATCCGACCTATTCACCCGGTGCGACGATTTCACTCTTCGCAGGCAAAATCCAACGGGTCAACGGATCGAAACCGATCGCCGCCTCGTACACCGTCCCGACGGCTTCCTCCATACCTTCCGCATCGTGGGCAATCAGGGTGATGGATTCCTGGCCGCGCCCTATCCCACCCAGTTGCCAGGCCATCATTCCGCGGCCGCGTCCCGGAATCTCACCGGCTTCAGGTTTGTACGGCAGGTACCCTTCTTTATCGAGAAAAGCGATCAACGGGTTATTGTCGGGATTACCCAGTAGAATGGCGGGCCCGCGGAGGGCAAAACCGACCAGTTTGATGGGGTTCTTCTGGCCGGGCTTGATAGTTCCGCTGCCAGCATAATGCAACCCGCACCACGTTTTGGCCTCTTCTTCGGTCAGTTTTCGGGGTTTATTAACCTCGGATGCGGCAACGATACGGGCTTCCACACCCCATGGTTCAAGCGTCTTCGCAAGACGCATCGCCGCGCTCGAGATCCCGTCGCCTTCTCCTTTGACAACGGTTATGTCCTTGTGAACACGGAAGAACCGGTAGATGTGCTCCCGGTCCCGGCCGAAATAGATCGCTCGCCTCTCCATTCCGCACATGGCCCCGCAGCGGTCGGGCGGATTCCAGGCAAACTCCGCCGTATCCTGCGTCTCAGCCAGGAGATCCGTTACTATCACTTTCCATTTCCCGGCCGGTTCGTTCACACCGAATTGAAGCTGGCTGCTGAAGAGACCGTTCTCCGTGGCCCGGAAAAGATCGTAGCGGACTTCTCCATTGGGACCGATCACCCGGACCCGGAGCGGTATGGAGCCATTGATCACCTCCCCCTCGTCGTCGAGGACGGTGGCGGCGACATTGAGGACAGAGGGGTCGCGTCTCCGTGTGTAGTGACTTTCGAGAACCGGGGCGTGCGCTTTCACGCTTCCGATGGGGCGAGCCGTCCGGGCGAATACACGCATACCACCCGGCTGGAACTCGAATTTCCCCGCTGCCACATTTCCTTTGTGCTTCAAATCCTTCATCTCGCCCCCGTACACTGCATCGTAGAAGGGACCGCGGCGAGGCAAGACGATGCGTGCAGTAGTGGCGACCGGATTGTTCTTTCCGCCTTCCTCAAAATCGTACGCGGCATTCACGCCAAAATAGTATTCAACGTCGCCGTGGGCCTGGTAACCCGCAACGATCTGATCCTCGCTCGATTCGAAAGCGGGCCTGGTTCCGGCTTCTTCGAGGTGCGGTTTGAGCGCACGGACGATCCTACGGGCCGACTTGATGAGATTGCCGGTGGTGTTAAGTTTCTCCAGCGCCGCCTTCTTCTTTTTCTTGTCCTTTATTTTGAATGCCGCCTCCAGTTCGTCGGCCTTTATGTGACGGGGCACGATGTCCACCTTTTTCGCCCCTTCAATATCGACGGAACAATCGCCCGTCATCACCACGCTCCCGCCGTCATCAATAAATCGCTCAAGCGAGGCGTTCACCGCCGGGTCCAGATGGTTGACCGCAGTGAGCACAACCGCCCTGTGGTGCCGGGCCAGAGTCCCATCCAGTATGTCCTCTTCAACAACCGTCGTCATCGGGGTCTGCATGATCTTGCTGGCCAGATAGACGAGTCCCCGTTTCATACCTTTGTCCTGAGCGTGAGCATACATGAATTTCATGTCCCGTGCCTGGGTCTCGATATTGTCGGACATGGAATAGAGGAAGGCCAGGGGCTGGCGCGTTTTAGGCATGTGGTTAAAGACGGGGCCGAGACGGGCCATGGTTTTGTTGGTTTCTTCAACCGCCGGCGCAGCGGGAGGGTTTTTGGCAAGGTTTATGGGCGGCGGCGTCATCAAACCTTCAATACCGGCGATAAACGAGAAGTATTGTTCCAGGCGAAAACACGCGGGCGTGGTGTTGGCCCACCAGCACGGCAGATACCAGCACGGCCGGTCCATATCGCGGGCCAGCGACATCTCGAGATAGAACGAAGGGTTGAACGTCAGCATCATATAGCTGTCATATCCCCCGTGCCCGCTCGCGACGGGCAGGCTGCTGGTCACGTTGAAGTAATATCCGTCTGTGAAAGCGCTCCATCCGTACTGGCTCTGGGTCGCGCTGAGGAAATCGCGGCGGACCCAATCCACACCGAATCTTGCGTGTTTCCACGCGGCATCCATGAAAGAAAGTTTCCACCGGGCCCACTTTTTCCAGCGTTCGACATCCCGCGGGTCGTCCAGATCGACTTCGTGATACGGGATCGGATCGTTTCCCCACGCGCCGCGGTACGCGTTTTTTTGTGGAGGAACGCCATGCGCCGTCATCTCCCCGGTTTCGGGATGTTTATGCCATGTCAGCCCCGGTTCGTCGTAAAAATGCACACCCATGCAGGTCGGGGCCGTGCGATCCTGCATGGCCCGGTGCGTCACGCGCCGCGTTCCGCCGCGTACGACATACGGGTCCGACCAGTCACATTCCATTCTCAGATCCATCTGGTGTCCGCCGCTCATGGTGCAGACTTTCATGAAATCGACACCTGCCCGAACGCTGTATTCGGCGCTGGGACGCTGGGCGTAAACCATTGTGAAACCGTAGCCGTCGCGCCCGAGTTTCAGATATTGCTTCCCTTTCACGCCGGACCACGCGATCAACTTGTAGCTGGAATATCTTTCGTGACTGAAAACATCAATCCCGACCTCAGCCGTCGCACCGTCGACCGACACTGAGACATCATAGTGTCCCGGGCGGAGCAGCCATCCGTTGAGGCGTACGTGTTCGGTTGTGCGGGCCTGACCATCGACGGCCGCCACACTCTCAACAGGAAATGTAAAACTTATCTGGCCACTCCCCTCGTCGCGAAGCCGGACCATCAGTTCACCTTCTGGCAGATTTTCCCTGGAGGTCCGCACGACGGCAAGATCAATCCTTTCATTGGTCTGGTAAGCTTTCCGATTCTCGGGAAGGACAATCTGAACTTCTGCGGCCCGTGCCGGAGGCGAGATTATGAGAGCGAAAATGACAAGCAAAAGTCCTGCACCGATTCGTTTCCGGTTCATCTATTCACTCCTTTGCGTAACAGGTTCTGTCAGCTTTCTTCGGTATATTTCGTTTTGTATTCCGCGGTCCTGCGTCGTGAGAAAGGTCAAGATTTCGGCGGGGCAACAGTGGACCCCCGTGCCACGAGTTCGGGTTTCACATAAATCCCGTCCTCTGCAAATTCTCCCTCCCCGCGATGTGCAGTTCGTAGCCCTTCGGCCATCGACTCCGCGACGGCTTTTGGATTAAGAGAAACTGACGTCAGGCTGATGCCATGTCCTTCCGCGAGACTAGTATTGTTCATTCCGATCACGGACACTTCTTCTGGCACACTTATACCTGCTTTCAGCAACTCATTTACGGCTCCGAGCGCCGCGTCATCGGTCATCGTCCAGTACGCCGTGGCCCCCCGTTCCCGAATGAACTCGCTTTCCTTCTGGCCCAGGGAACCGTAGAAAATATGGCATTCCGCTCCGGCGACTTCAGCGAGGTGTCGGAGGGTCAGGGCGCGTCGTTCGGCACTGGAACCTTCGCCTGGAAACCGTCCGCCGTGGGCGGCAATGCGGCGATGCCCGAGTTCCAGCAGGTGGTCAACCACACAGCGCGACGCGTGAACCGGATCACAAAGAACCCGGAAAGCCGGCGGCGCGATGACGTTGGGCTCATATTGGAAAAAGACCCGGGCCGGAAACTTCATGGCGTAGCGCTTGAAGGCAGCCTTTTCATCGTCGCCATACCCCTCTGGGGCAATACAGACGAGGGCGTCGGGACGTTCGCCGCCGTTCTCCACAGCCTCTTCCAATCGCCTTTCCACCGAGCGGTTACTGAAACTGGCAGCATAGATATCGACGTCAAAACCCGCCTCGTAGAGGGCGTGGGAGACCGGGAACTGAAAAATCGTGTTGGAATCCGCGTCACGCGAAAGCAACATCACAACATTCCCGAGATAAGGTTTGCGCAGCACGGTGGTACCTCTCCCGCGCACGCTCTTGAGAAGCCCTTCATCGGCGAGAGTTCTAACCGCGCGCCGCACCGCGTGCACACTGCACTCGGCGTCACGGGCTATGGTTTCTGCCGACGGCAAGAGCGAATCAACATCAAAGTCACCTCGCTGGATGCTGTCGGTAATAAAATCCGTCGCTTGCTCAACCTGCGGTTTAGAAGTCGTCGTATCCATAAAAACTATCCTTCCCGCTGAATCCCTCTAATATGTCTGCATTATACCACATTATATGCATATTGCAAGTTGCTTTTGCAGTTTTTCTGCAAATGTTTCGGGCAGCCGGGGATCCCGGCTGTTTGTGCCCGTCACAATAGCGGTCTGCCCCTCGAAATTTTTTTTCTTCTCGTCCGCAGGGTTGAACCGTAACATTCGTTGAATGGCATAAAAAGCCCGGCCCCTCTTTTCGGCATGGCCTTGTGTTTCAGGAGCCATGCAGATAATATATTCGTCTGTTGAATTGCAGGGCAGAAGTCTTTTAGCTGGAAAGAACTTCAACACAAGTTCTTCGCGGTAACGACCGATGAGCAAATCGCAAATCAACCCGGATGAAATCTTCGCTGAAGTCGCGAAGGAATGCGGCTATTTGTCGGAAGAGGAACTTCAGGAATGCCGAAAAATCCGCGATGAACTCGGGCAGATGGGCCTGACAGTTCGCCCGCTCGCCCAGATCGCCGTTGAACGGAATTTTATTACCGGCGAAGAGCGTAAAGAAATTCGCCAGGCTATGGTGCAACGGGGCGTCTATCCTCGTCTCGGTGGATACGAACTCATAGCAAAAGCCGGCTCAGGCGGCATGGGAACGGTTTACAAGGCACGCCAGATGTCCCTCGACCGGACGGTAGCAATCAAAGTTCTGGCTCCCGAAATGGCACGTGATGAATCTTTTGTGAAACGCTTTCAGCGGGAGGCAAAACTCGCCGGAAAACTCTCTCACCCCAACGCGGTACACGTCTACGACGTGGGCTACGAAAAAGGAAAATATTTCATCGCCATGGAGTTTATCTCGGGTGTGACGCTCGAAGATGTTGTGGCGAAAGGACCGCTCGAGGAAGAGCGGGCGCTCAAAATCATGCGCCAGGTCGCCAGCGCCCTCCAGGAAGCCCATAATCGCAACATCATCCACCGCGATATAAAGCCCGGCAATATAATGCTGACGCGCGACGGTGTTGCTAAGCTCAGCGACCTGGGTCTCGCGAAAGATATCGCCAGCAGCACAGCCATCTCTCTGACGCAGACCGGTATCGTCTCCGGCACGCCCGATTACATGTCGCCCGAACAATGTCGAGGCGAAAAAGATATCGATCACCGGTCTGATATCTATTCCCTCGGAATAACTTTGTTCAGATTTGTCACCGGAGAGGCACCTTTCCAAGCCAGCACACCGATGACAGTCATGACCAAACATCTGGAGGAACCGATGCCGAATCCCTGCTTAATTCGCGATTCGGTCTCCAGAGGTACGGCCAAACTGATCGATGATATGACCGCAAAGGACCCCGAAAGGCGTATCCAAAGCTGCGAGGAAATCATCGAACGAATCGATCAAATTCTGCTATCCCCCTCCGGAAGCCCCTCACCTGAGCCGACCCCGACACACAGGTTCTCCAGAAGCTCCTCCGGGAAAAGATTTAACCTGTGGTTTATCTTCGTACCTGTTTTGGCCGCCCTGATCATCGGAGCTGCCACTCTGGGCATTTTGTTCGGTCCGGATATCTTCGGGACAGAAACAGAAAATGGTGAGGATCGGTCACCAACCGCATCAAATAGCGGTAATAAGGATCCCGGGGACAAAGAGACGAGCCGTTCGGAAAAAGCCGCAAACAAAGCCATCCGGCGGGCGCAAGAGCTTGCCGACGAAAAAAAGTACAACGAAGCCATGCATACCCTGATGGCTGCCTGGCAGGAAGATCAGCAAAACGAGAAGCTTATCAAAGCCGTGATGCACGCGCGGCAAAAACTCAAACCGCTTTTAATTGCCAGCAATATCAAAAAACCCCTGGAATTCAAAATCCGAGCCTATATCTCGGGAACAAGAATTCTGTCCTTGCGGGATGGATTTATGCTCTGGCGTACGCAAGAAAAAGTTCCAAAGAATAATAATAAACACGCCGTTTATGTAAACAATCAGAAGTGGGCGATCACGTGGCAAAAACACGCGGGCGAGAATTATCACACCTCAAACGTTTTCCTCATGCCAAGGCTCTGCATTCCTCGAAAAGCAATGCGTGAGCAGGCCGACATTATTGACGAACAATTGCCTTCAGGCGCGCGGGTTGATGTCCGTGAAATCGACGGCAATACAGACATTATATTCGACAGCGGCGGTAAAACCGGCCATTTCGAAGTCACAATCCGCGCCAGAGCCCCCCGTCGCATGAAACGCGACGGCCCCGTTCGCCGTCCGCCTGAAAAACGTGACTTTGAGTGGGAAGGCGACAAAAAAAAAGGGTTTAAATGGTAACTTTGAGTCTTATTCCTGATCGCCGCGTTCTCGGTGGGGAACAGGAACGGGAGTCGGAGGCAGCGGACGCGGATGCGGTGGCTCGGGGCGAATGATCACGAGCGAACGGGGAAACAATCCCGCATGAAGTGCCCTGTCCCCGGAAATAAGGGCTTTCCCCGTGATCCGCCGTCCCGTCACCGATAGCAATCGCCCATCCCCGGCTCCGGGCTCCCAGCTGAACTCGCCCGTGTAAACCCGTTGCAGAAACTTCTCGGCCAACGACTTTGAAGGCCGATGCCACCGCTCACCAGAATGATTGCGCCGATACGCAATACAATCCAGGGCGTACGATTCCAGCAGACGGTTCCGATGTTTCGAAAAGACCTTTGAATTGCAGAAAATATCCGCGCCAAGAACCCGCCCGTATCGCGCTACAACCATACCCACCGCGCTCGGTCGCCAGCAATGACGGGAAACGTGATCGCGATATTTTTTCAGATCTTTTTTGATCTCGGGAGAATCATGAACGGCCTGGAGATCCCGGGTGCCTGAGTCAACTTCCAGCTGTTTCTGATAGCGTTTGACACCTTCCCAAACTTCGCCCTGCGATCGCCCGGCCTGCGCGGCCCCCCGTACCGCCGGGGGAGCAACAGATTGACGCGCCTTAAAGTTGCCTCTGGCCCGACTCCAGCGTCCTTGTTCGATACAGCGCACGGGCACCTCCACCGGCCCGCTGTGCGGAGGCAACAGAACATCCTGTCCGAGAACGCGATTCTGTTTTCCCCCGAGGAGAAGTTCCCCGGATATCATTAAAATTTTACGATCACCCGCATTCTCCACGACCAGCTGCGGAACCGCTCCGTTGCCCTTCTCACGCACTTTCAAAAGCCCACGCGTTATGGCTTCCTGAGTCGACAGGTAACTTGTTCTGTCCGTCGGCGACGAAAGCTCAAGCAGATATACCGAAAGACCCCGGTAGTGATACGGAGCGCGCACATCCACCCGTCGCACAAGTTCAACAAGGGGGTTGGCGGGCCTCGGAGGTATAACGCGTTCCGGCGGGGGTTTTTCCTTTTCGGTTTCCTCGTAGTCGCTGGTCAAATATGAGGCCCTAGCCATCACGGTCAGCAGAAAGATAACCATAAGGGCCGCCCAGACCTCTCGTTTTGATGTCATTTTTCACTCCTCCTGGCCCGGATTTTACGGATAATTGGAAGCCATTCTTGCCAAATTAGGGTAGAATCTTTATTGAACACCGTTCATAACCCTTCTCAGCCAAAAATCCGGGCTTAACGGCATGCGCCGTTTTATATAGCCTGCATCTTGCGGATGCAGGTTAGCTCTATCAATCAAAGAACGCGCGGATTTGCTTCTTAGACAGATCTTCTTTGCCACCCTCTCCGACGATCAGAGCTTTGCCGTCGATCACCACGATCACATACTGTCCGATCGCGAGATATTTTTTGAGTTCAGGGCGCGCCTCAACTGCGGCGAAATAGGCATCGCTGCCCCATTTCACCTTCAGCTCTTTCATCCCTTCCTTGAAGGTAGAGTCAACGAACACCCCGTGCATCCGCACGAAAGTCTTCTCGCCCACCTTCTTGATCTGGGTCCTGACCCCGCCCAAACCGCCTTCGCCGGTGGTTGCTGATTCTTTCCAGCTGCGCATGGCCTTGCTCATCTGCACGGCTTTTTTCCCATCGCGGTCGGCGCCTTTGCCCCCGACCATTTCGCGCGCCTCATCAAGCGTGTTGTAGGCTTCTTCACGCTCTGCTTTACGATCGTCACGACGGGCACCTCCCCACCCCGCGTCCGTGGCACTGGCAGACGGGGCAGCCGCTTTCGCCGCTTCCATGCTTCGGCGGCGCACGATACCGTGTCTGACGTATTGTTTCTCGTTCTCGAGCACCAGATAGGACGTATAAGGTGTAGCGATCCCGTATTCCTTGCTCAGACGGACAACCGCGTCTTTCAATTCTTTGCTCTCGCCGTGGAGACGGATTTGATCCACCAGGTACGCGATTTTCCTCTGAGCCCACAGGTGAGCAATGAAACCATTATCCGTGCTGGTCTCCGGAAACTCGGCATCGTAGGCAAACTGCTTATCCTCACCTTTCATCACACCGCCCAGTTTCACGGCCACGTCGCCGCTGCCCTCATACCGACCGAACACGAGGACCTGACTGCCTCGGAACAGGTCTGGCAGCCGTTGCGGATACATGTCCCGCACTTTAACTTTCCCGAAATCCAGAGTCAGATTTGCCAGAACCGGATGGCTCACTTTGCGGAAGAACGCTGATATCTCCGTCTCAATCTCACGCCCGGGAGCAACGTATTCACTGTAACCACGGGTGGCCTCGGTGATCTGGTCGAGCAAAGGCACATCCAGGTTCTCGGCAATTCCAAAACTGAAAACGCGGACGTTCTTTTCGTTAGCCTCTTTAACCGAGGCAACGATTTTCTCGGGATCCACAATGCCGATCGTCGGTTTGCCGTCGGTGATAAGAACAACAATGTAAGGGCGGTTTCCGTCAGGTGCCATCTCCAGAGCCCTGATCACAGCGCCGCAGAGCTTGGTTCCGCCCCGGGCCTCCATTCCTTTTGTATAGCCGAGCGCTCTTTCAACATTCTGGCGGGTGGCTTTCATTAAACCGTCCGAAAACGTATCAACGCCTGTGCTGAAAGGAATCAAACTAAAACGATCTTTCTCATTCAGTGATTTCAGGCAAAATTTTACAGCATCCTTTGCACTCTGCATCCGATTCTGCTGAAGCATGCTTCCGCTGGTATCCACGACAAAACAGACATCCTTGGGCATTACTTCGTCTCCTTTCAGCTCCACCCGCGGGGCCAGCATCAGCGCAAAATAGCCTTGTTTGCCATCGGGGCGATAGCTCAGGAGATTCAGCCCAAAATCCTTCTTCGCCACAGTAAAATACAACACAAAATCTTCGTCCAATAAGGCATCTTCTTTCTCAAAACCAACGATCGCCTTATGATCATTTTTACGGGTTATCCCGATGCGGTGACTCGGAGAGTAAATATTCGCCAGCGCATGTTTGCTGTTAATCTCAACTCCGAAAGTGGAATCTTCCAGCACACGCGAAGCTTTTTCACCTGTTTTCAAAGGAAACGTGTAACGGTAGACACCGTTATCAAATGGCACGGGATTGGTATACTGAACCTGAATTTTCTGCGTGCTCTCTGGTTGAATGGGGTATACGCGCAGTTTCAGCAGACGCCGTCCCATATATTCCAGAAGTCCTGGATCGCGCATACGGCGCACAATATTCTGGTAAATGCGCCGGGCCTTACTGGCTTCTACAACTTCCCCACTTTTTCTTTTGCCATTGATGTACATGGCGAAATCCGTCAACGCCGCATCGGCCGGAACAGGAAAGATATACGTCGCTTCCAACCGCCGTTTGGTGCTGTTCAAAAAAACTTCCGTAAGCTCTGTGGTCGCCACGCCGTCCTTGACTTCGACACGAACTCGATGCGATTTTATTCCCAGCGGTGGTAAATTCTCCTTTTTCGGGATCATCAAACCCGTCGCAAAAACCGCTCTACACACAAAAAATGCGATTACTACGGCTGCAACCGACCGGTTTTTTATCATCTCGCACTCTCCTGCCAGTTCGGGGAATATCTGTCCGGGACTAATCGACAATTTTACCATTCATTGACATTAGACGTAAGCCCTAAAATAATGTTCCACTTTTTTCCTCGCCCGCCCCCTTTTGTCAGAATCAATGTCCCTGTTGGTTGAAAGTTAATCCGGTCAAAGTTACCATAATAAATTAAATCATGGATTTCTTTAACTTTGTTCAGGAGAGAATAATGCCGGAATTGTTGTCTGCCAGTGAGCTTATCAACATCGCTATTCGAGAAGAAGTGACCGGGGCCACTTTTTACCGTGCCCTGGCCGAAAAGACCGACTCTCCCGAGCTGGAAGATTTTGCTCTGGATATCGCTGATATGGAAGACAAACACGCCCAGAAATTCCGCGATCTTCTCGCAGAGGTCGGCGACTATTCACCGACAGGCGAGCAGTACGAGGGAGAATATCAGGAGTATCTCGAATATCTGATCGGTGGACGAATCTTCCCGGTCGGAGAAGACGCCGAACAGATGGCTGCCAACCAGGAATCCGATCTCGACGCCGTCGAAACCGCCGCCGAAATGGAAAAAAACACCCTCCTGCTCTACCAGGAGCTCCTTAATTTCGTTCCCGAACGAAACCACGATGTGCTGCAGGGAATCATGGACGAAGAACGACAACACCTGATGCAGTTCACAAAATACAAGGAAGAGAACCTCTAACTCATTTAATCCGGCACAAATAAGCCCCGGAACGCAGATCTCCAAATGCGTGCCGGGGCTATTTTATTGTAAAACGTTAATGCTTACTTGTGGCACCCCTCATCAACGCAGGGATGTCCTTCCTCGTCTCCATGGCACTCTTCGACTTGCTCCGGGGAACACTCTTCCGGATTTTCAACCTTCTTTTCCTCATCCTGACATCCACATTCTTCGCACATTTTTGCACTCCTTTTTCAAAGAAACCAATTTCAACAACTCTGCCCTTATCTGCAATATAAAGCGGAATGCCATCTGAGACAAATGCTTTTGACTGGCCGAACTGCTGTAGACTGAATGGATAAAGTGGACTTTCCGGGTGTCCACGTTGGGCCCCCGCCCATTTTTCATAACTCCATCACCCTAAATTCCCCTCGTCCCCAAAGACGGTCCCAACCGACCGGGCGGTCTTCACCAGCTGGCCTTCGGGGTCAACTTTCCTCTGGCGGTCGGCCACTTCTTCCAGGGGGACGGTCACAATTTCTTCGCTCTGGAGCGCCACGGTGCAGCCAAAGTTGCTATCGGCGGCCAGGACCATCGCCTCCCGGCCAAATCGCGTCGCCAGCACGCGGTCGCGGGCCGTCGGGGTGCCGCCGCGCTGAAGATGGCCCAGAACCGTCGCCCTCGACTCGATATCGGTCGCGTGCTCAATCGCATCCGCCAACCATACGCCAATGCCTCCCAGTCGGACCGGATCGTGGCTTTCTTCCACGTGATCCCGCATGACATATTCTCCGCCGCTGGCTTTGACACCTTCCGCGACCACCACAATGCTGAAGCGTCTTCCCATTTCGCCCCGCTGGTGAATCGCCTCATAGACAGTCTCAAGATCGTATTCGATTTCCGGGATAAGAATGATGTCGCCACCACCCGCCATCCCTCCCACGAGCGCCAGCCAGCCCGTATATCGGCCCATCGTCTCCACAACCATCACGCGGTGGTGGGACTGAGCGGTGGTATGAAGACGATCTACAGCGTCCGTTACGATTTGAACCGCGGTATCAAACCCGAACGTCACATCGGTCCCGCAGACATCGTTATCGATGGTCTTGGGCACACCAACGCAATCGAGACCCTTCTGCTGCAGATGCTCAGCGATACTCAGCGTGCCGTCCCCGCCGATGCACACGAGAACGTCAATTCCGG
This sequence comes from Candidatus Brocadiia bacterium, assembly GCA_046538485.1. GTDB lineage: Bacteria > Planctomycetota > Brocadiia > SM23-32 > SM23-32 > JBKHIT01. Next base: position 50,733 of record JBKHIT010000020.1, read on the forward strand.
CTTTTCGCGCATTTTCCACGCACTCAGCCGAGCGATCGACCGGTTTGGCGTTTTCGTCTTCAGGTGGATAATACCTGAACGGGTTTGCTGTATTAGATGATCCGAGTATGGTCCCACCAGTCGTCAGAATCCCGCTTACATCATCATAAGAGAGCGGTATCATGCGATCGCGCACAAGCCCATCGTAGCCGTCGAGTATGCCAACCGCTTCAATATCGTATTCGCTAACCGCCGTTTTGACGACTGCGCGTATCACCGCGTTGAGGCCGGGACAGTCGCCCCCGCCTGTCAGAACACCTATCTTTGTCAGGTCTGTATTTTTCGGCATAATCATTCCTCGGATCGACAGTCTCTTTGATTTTTATCTATCAGTCGGCCAACAAATGCGCTCCCTGAGCAAGCAGGTCCACAACTTTCCGTTTGATCGCCTGATCTGCGGTCAAATCTTTAACATAAATGGGGACAGCGTCAGGACGTCCTTCCAGAGCTCTCGCCGGTGTCATCATATCCGTGAGGTATCGCACCCATTTGCGCAGATCGACGCGCGGTTCTTGCCCTCGAGTCAATACCATAACAGGCCGCTCAGCCAGTATGGCGAGACAAAACTCGGCTCCGCGCTCCGCCCGCGCATACTCGCTGACTTCTTCCCAGAAAGCGTGATGTTCCCTCGGGATCTCAACAGTTACCAGCGTGTGATCTCGCATATAAATAAGTTCGCTGGCACGATCGCCCGCAAGATCCCGGTTTTTCCGCTGAGTCTGGCGTGCTTCCTCCTGAAGCTCCGGGTCAAGCTCCTCAGGGCGGTTCTCGATCAAAGGGCCAACGATGGTGTTGAGCCGGAAAGCATCCTTTTTCAGGCTGTTGATAACCCGACGCCAATCGTTCCCCCACCGTTCGTCGTCTTCTTCCGAAAGTGTGTCAGCAGCAAAGTTCTTCAGAGCGTCCGCAAAATCATCCCCGGGGGCAGCAAAAGCTTCGTGGACCAATTCAGCCGTGGAATCGACTTCCGGTTGAAGGACCAAATTTTGCTCCCCGATAATATTCCGAACTGCCGCCACATCTTCGGATCGCCACCCGCCCGTGCTGAACCACCGGACAGGGGCCGAGAAAGACCGCAGAACATCCATAAGATCCGGGCGGACAAGCTCGCCATCCCAGCTCATGTACACCACGTTCAGTCCGCAGATGACAAGTGTATACATTCTCGGCAGCTTCAGTTGGATTGACGGTTCGAAAAATCCGGGCAACTCCTCCGATCCCATAAAAAACGTCTCGAAAGAGCCCTCAATTCCCCGGGCCACGATCGCCGCGGAGGCCACGCCATCCACATCGGGAGACGCCACGATTACAGTCAGATCGCTCATCTTGTCATCCTCTGGAAAACACTCGTTATCCGCCCGGCATTATATTATCCCCCTCGTCGTCCATCAACACGGCAAAGGGCGAATAAAGAACGAAAGGCCCGCTTCCCGGGGCCATTGCGAGGGGCCTCTGGCCCTCGCAATGACACGTGAACCTGAATGGCTGAGTGTAACGGACCCTAACCGCGTATTCACGCTGGCAGGGTACCAAAAATACGCGGATGAACGTGAGTGCGAATTGGAAGATTTCAACGTTTCTTTTCCGCCGCCTTCACAAACCGGTGGAGGTTGTTCTCCTCCCACTCCATCGCCCGCTGATATTCCGGGAATTTCTCAAGCTGTTCCGTGAACTCAACCGAATGCACATTCCCCGGCGTCGGGGGGATCTCCCGATGCAGCATCTCGTGGAAAATCAGAAACCGGACAAAATATCCCGGCACAAACGACGCATCGAGTTTGGGATTGATCCGTATCAGATCTTTCCGCCCGTCGTAAGACGCAAACTGTATGCTCGATTTATTCTTTCCCGGCGTCGTCCGTCCCCAGCTAATGTGCGGCCAGTCATCGTCGGGAAAATGTTCGCCCAGCACTTCGTCCCGAAGTTCCTCAAGATCAAAATGCCGCCCCCTCGGACGCAGATAGGTTCGCCGCGGTTGATAGTTGATCCGGTGTTCGTTCTCGCGGATGTATTCGCGAACGCAATCCATCCCGCTCTCATCCCCGCCGATATAGTATCCCACTGCATTCAAAACGTCATCCGGCGCATCAAGAAACATGCGGTGCATACGGACTTCAGCCACACCGTCGCGGTGGCGAACCGAGATCATTGACCGGTAATTATCCGTGAGGGTCAGTCTTACGTCGCAGCCGCTGTGTCGCTCAAGCTGTCGGGCCAATTCACGTTTCGTCATATCAACACCTCCGGCTGAACTTCACATCAATGCTACTCTGTCGGAATCCGTTCCAGGACAAGAGATCCATAAGCCGGTATGCTGACAAGATCCTCAACCTCCCGGCCGGTCAGCAGATCCCCGAACTTATCGTCACCGAGCGGAATATTCACACTTTCATCGTTGAAATTCAGCAGGAAAACGAACTCCCCCTCACCATCTCTCCGCACCTGTGCGGTTATGCCCTCCGGCAATTCACTTCTGAGAGCGCGCTCCAGTTGAAGTTCCTCGCTGAGCGAACCGTAAAAATCGTCCAGAAATTCCCCGCCGTCCTGGAAAGCAACGTAGTAGACCTCACCTTCGCCAAACTGATTTACCGTCAGCGCCGGACGCCCCGCGTAAAAATCTTCAGTGTATCTCGCAAGCACCTCCGCGTCTTCTTCGCGAATGAGATCGCAGAATATGCGCGTCCCGTAGCTTCCTTGCAGGCCGAGGGAGTTCCCTTCTTCCATCTCCACGCGGTTTGATTCGTCATCATAAAGCACATCCATCTCTTCAGCCCAGATACCCGCCAGTTCCCGCAGAGGTCCCGGCCAACCGCCCAGAAAACACCGATCATTTTCATCAACGATGCCGCTCCAGTACGTGATCACCAGCGTGCCTCCCTGCCGCACGAAATCTTCGAGTCGCTCCGAAACGCCGGGGCGGATCATGTAGAGCATCGGTGCCACCAGGAGCCGATACGACTCGAAGCTGCAGTCCATCTCAATAACGTCTACGGGAATTGACCGCTCCCAGAACGGACGATAATGGTCGTGGCAAATCCCTTCGTAATTCACCTCTTTGCGCGGTCCGGCGGCACCTTCGATGGCCCAGCGGTTCTCCCAATCGTAAATCAGCCCGACCTCGGGCCGAACGCTTGTTCCGATCACCGGATCGAGCTGTTCAAGGATACTTCCTACTTCCGCAACTTCCCGGAAGACCCGGGTGTTTTCATGTCCTGCATGATCGACGACCGCGCCGTGGAACTTCTCAGCGCCCCCGCGGCTTTTGCGCCACTGGAAATACTGCACCGTATCGGCCCCATGAGCGACCGCCTGGAGGCTGCTCAGACGATGCATGCCCGGGCGTTTCAACTTCATGACGGGCATCCAGTTCGTTGAGCTCGGGGTGCTCTCCATCAGCATAAACGCCCGGCCCCCTTTCATGCAGCGATTGATGTCGTGCCGGAAGGAAAACTCCACGGCCGTACGCCGATCCGAGGGACGGTCGTGATATTTCGGGTAGGCATCCCAGGAGATTACGTCAACTTCTTCGGCAAGCCGCCAGTAGTTCAGGCCGGGATACGTCCCCATAAAATTTGTGGTAATGGGGACTTCGGGCGTGTGTTCTCGTAGCACTTCCGCCTCATTACGGATGAGCGATGCCGTCTGGTCGGTCACGAACCGTTTCCAGTCCAGCGTCTGCCCCATGATACTTCCCTCGCCGTACGGGCCGCCGGGAGCTTCGATCTGGCTCCAATCGGTATAAGTATGCCCCCAGAAAGCCGTCCACCATTTCTCATTCAGTTCATCCAGCGACTCATATTTTCCCTGGAGCCAATCGCGGAATGTCTGTTCGCAGGATTCGCAGTAACAGGCACCTCCGTATTCGTTGTGGATATGCCAGACGAGCAATGCCGGATGGTCCGCGTAACGTTCGGCGAGCTTGGAAGCAATCTGGCGGCATTTTTCGCGGTAGATTGGGGACGACAGACAATAATTAACCCGCCCACGGTGACGTCGGCGGATTCGGTCCACGCCGGTTCGGAGAATTTCGGGGTATTTTTGCGACATCCAGGCCGGGTGCGCAGCGGTGGGGGTCGCCAGCACCGCCCACGAATCGTTGTCCGCCAGCCTGTCCATAATCTCATCCAGCCAGTCGAACTCGTAACGCCCCGCTTCCGGTTCCACTTTCACCCATGAAAAAATGCCCACCGACATCGCGTTGCAATGAGCTTCCCGCATCAGACGCATGTCTTCATCCCAGATCTCGGGGGACCACTGATCCGGGTTATAATCACCACCATAAAGAAAATGGGGGCATTTCGGGTTAATCGGCGGGTAGCTGTCGGCCATAATTCATCCTTTCTGAAAGTTACGAAACGACATTTTTTTATTGCAGATTATGATAATGGCAAAGACCACCTCGCACAAAGAACGGTCATGTTGGCCGGTCTCTGAGCCGCATTCCGTTGTCGGTGGGCGGTGGTTAACGGAGGAACGAGCGCGAACTGGTTTTTGGGGTCAGCGGCATAACTTTCGGACTGCGGCGCTCCGGCGTCGCTTTCTTTGCTCTTCGCCGTATCGCCGTTGCTGATCTCTGTCCTCTGCGCCTCTGTCATCTGTCCGGTCGTCACCCCCTGCGGGGGTACTTTTTGGGGCTCGGGCCCCTAACCCGCTTTTCTCAAGCGGCACTCCCGGAAGGCGAACCGCTGCCTTTAGACTCAGATTACAGACTGTGTACCGAGACCAGATGCGAAATATAGTGCCAAGTCGTACCTAAATCCTTCCGTTCTCCGTCGGATGAATCACTGTTTGCGTTGATTCCTCATCATCTCCGCCCGCAGCAGACGGAATGGGTAGAACCACAGCCGCATAGGGAACCGTTTGTTTGTTACTTCGTGATGCTTTCGAAGGCTCTGATATTTCCGAAGCCGCTGTTCGGGATCTTCCCCGAAACGCGGACATGCCTCGCCGAATTCTTTTCTCAAGATTTGCTGAAGTCTCTGGTTCCGGGGAGCGTAATCCTGCGGGTAGGCAGGCGTCCAGAGTATTGCATTTTTAAATTCCGGCCAGAACTTCTGGCTCTCAGGCCAGTTTTTCTTAATCAGCTCCGGTCGCGAGGCCAGCATGCGCACGCTGTATCCTTCAACAAGTCTGTTTTTGTAGGGATCAACGGTGTACACCCGGTGATCTTTGCGCACTTCAGCAATGGTATGATGAGAAACGCCGCTTTCCGGGTCTCGCAGATACACGATCTGGGTTTCCCAACCTTTCTGATAGGCCAATTCGCAAAAAACCCATGCCTGCCGGTCGCACAGTCCAGTTCTTCCCTGCCAGATTCTAAGGGGCCACAGCGGGCGTTTGTCCTTGTTTTGACGGGACTCAAGGCGGTCTGCAGTCGCTTCAAAAAGCGCCTCAATGTCGTCTTTTTCCCCTCTGGTTATCTTTTCGGCGATCATTTTAAAAACGACAGCGGAACGCCATCGATGGAAATCCCGGTGGCAGAAAGGAGCCGACAGGAAGGCGGGGTCCAGTTTTTCGCGGGCGCTCAGTTTCTTGTAGGCCGCTTTGGGTTCGTCGGGGACTTCTCGGGCGATTTTCGACGCGAGCCGAACAGCTTTTTGCCCCTCGTTATTTTGCACCGCTTCGACCCAGCGGACGGCCAGAGCGGGCGTCGATGGGTTTTTCAGCAACCAGAGTCCCTCGATCACCCCTCCGATCAGCAGGACGAGTGCCAGGGCCATCAATAATTTCAGTCGTTTGGACATGGAACCAGTTCCGAAACAAGCGTGTGCGCCCCTTCGGGACGCGTTTTCTTTATTCGCTCCTTTAACCCCGAACTCCGGCGGCTGAGCAAGGGAAACGTCAAAATTACCGTTTTGTTGTGCCAACTCGAGTCCGTTATCCGTTCACCCGTCGTTGCTGGTTGCTGGTGAACGGATAACGAACTGGAGCTGGTTACTGGTGACCGATCCCCCCGGAGGGTGGCACAGCTTCTAAACTTCGTAGCTTCTCAACTTCCTCGACGCCACCGCCGTCGCTGTCCAACCGATCACCGATGACAGATCACCGATCACCCGTCGTCCTCTGCGTCTCAGTGCCTCCGTGTGATAATTGCCGTATGCCTGTAACTTAGAACTTAGAACTCAGAACTTTGAACTGTCGTTACTCATAACTGCCGTTCCACCGCTCACCCGCCGTATCAACATTTCCCATCTGTCCAGGAATGTCTCCAGGCCGAACCGTTCGAGCACGTCCGGTGCCTTCCCGGCCATCCGTTGTCTCTGTTTTTCATCGCCCATGAGCCGACTCAGCGCCGAGGCCAGGCCTTCGACGTCACCCGGCGGGACCAGAAATCCGTCCACCCCATCGCGGATGATCTCCCCGGGGCCGCTGGGACAATCGAAAGAGACCGGCGGCAGCCCACAGGCCATCGCTTCGGTGAGCGCGTTGGGAAATCCCTCGTAGCGGGAGCTCATGACGAACATTTCACCCGCACACAGGATCGGATAGGGATTGCGGAACCGTCCGAGCAGCTGCGCTTCTCCCGCCAGATCCAGCTCGTCAATTTGTCTTTCCAGTTGCGATCGCAGTTCTCCTTCCCCGAGGATCCCGAGTTTCCAGTTCTCGCAGGTGTCGTCAGGGATACGGCTGAAAGCATCCAGCAGAAGATCGTATCCTTTCTGATCGGCGAGTCGTCCCATGGACAGGATCCATTTTTGCTGCGATATTGTCCCGGCGAGCTTCTCCGCATCGGTATCCGCGGGTCGGTCATCGAGCACGACGGGGTTCTGTATTGGCACGACTTTTCCGGCAGGCAGCCATCGCCGGTACCAGGGCGCCATCCCGCGGCTGCAGGTCACCACGGCGTCCGCCAGCGGGAAAGTGATGACACGGGCGGTGCATGCCAGCGTCCGCAGATCGGTGAGAGCCGGATGAACACGTTCGTTGACGATGACGGGGAACGGCATTCGATCGAGGACGCGCGTGGCGAGCACCGCGAGGACGTTACATTCGGTCATCACTCCCACAAACGCGTCGGGCTGGAGATGGCGGAGGGCGTTTCGTATCGCGTGGAGTCGTGTGACATTCTTCAGAAGAGTTTTCATCAGTTCGTCGGTGCCCCAGTGTACATCCAGAGGCAAGATCTCGACCTCTGTGGGAAGTTTATAGAAGGGTTTTTCAGCCCCGGCAAGTGTCAGAATCGAAATCTTGTATCCCCGCCCGCCGAGTCCCCCTGCCAGCAGGGCCGTCACGCGTTCGGCCCCGCCGCAGTGCAGATTATGAATGAGGAAAGCGATATGCATGTCAGATTTGAACCTCAAGGCGGAGAACGCGGTCAAAACCACCAGAATAGTAACACCAGGGTGGTGAGAGTTGCAATGGAAGGGGGGGAGGACTGGTGAACGGAGGAACGGATTGGAAAGAGAGAACGGGGTCTGCCCCGCTGCAGAAGTCCCTTACGTCCCTTCTGTCCCTTCGGTCCCTTGCCCTCGCGGGGCCAGCAAGCTGGCCATGCACTTTTGCGCCACCCCTTCGGGGTTTGCAAATTATGTGACCTCGTGGAGTCCCGGGGCTTACCGCCCGGGTTATCTCTGCGATCGCCTCTTTTCAGAAGCTTAACTTGCCATAACGAAGACCACGAACTGCCGCGACTTTGGAAAATGCTGGAGAGCTGTAGGTCCGGATCGCCGAGCCGGAGCTGTCGTTTGTCGTTTCTGCGCGATACCAGCAGGTTTCCGGACCACGTTCTGAACTCCAGCCTGCTCACAGGGAATGGAGACTCGAGTTCAGCTGAGCTCGCCAGAGGCGAGCGAAACTGGACTTGAGGCGGGCCAATTTGGAAAATGGCTATTCGGACGAAACAGCCCGCGTTCTGAACTCCAGTCCCGCGGGAGCGGTTCTGAAGTCCAGTCCGCTCACGGGTCACAATCTTCTTCACCCACGGCCCCAGCCCTCGAAGGTTGCGGCCACGAACGTCGTTCGTGCGATCCGCTCCATTACCAGGCCCTCAACCCCGAACTCCCCCGCTCCGCGGGGTCGCCCGGGGCTACTTCTGAGGCGCCCGCGTTGCGGGCTCAACGACTACCACTACGGTATGGGGGCCGCCAGACCGGCAACGTGGTTCACTGAATACTTGCCCGAAAATCGCGCGTGAGGCCCTCCTTGAAGGGTTTTGTTGCCGTATCCGGTTGTCTGCAAAGTGCTTGCGATGGTACGTCCCCTTTCTGGAAGGATCCAGATAAGCGCGGCAGCCATCCCGTCGAAAAAAAACACCGTCCGGCAGCTGACGCCTGCATACGGGGCGTCCGGCCCGGCAACCTGCTTATTCTCCCCCACGTTCTCGCATGTATTGCCCAACAGCTCTTTTAAAATCTTCCAGGTCAGAAAGTCGATCAAAATTCCCATACACTTCGTCCCAATCAACTTTCGCATATTCATGAACCAGCGCATTTCGGAACCCGGCCAACGGTGCAAGGGTCCTCGCCAGGTCATCTGAAATCACGTCTAACTCGCCGAGCCGCAGGAAACTCTCATAGTAATCCTGAGGTTTCCTCGCCTCTTCCAACGAAATGATACGGTGGGCGATATCAATGCAACACTGCGCGGCAACCTCAAAATTGCGCTCGGCAATATCCCGCAAATCCCGAGTCGTGTCGAATTCCTCGCGCTCGTGTTGCGCAAGTTCCTGGAGTCTCGTCAGCCGTGTGTTAAGCTCGTCCAGGCGGTCTTCCAGTCCCTGAAATTCTGGAGTCATCCCCGGGTCTCCTTCAAAATATCTTCTCTCTGTCGACGCAGGATCGGGAGGTAATCGCAGTATTTTGACATCAAATTGGCTTCAAAGTCGACCCGGGTAGCCCGGTCCTTTTCATAGACCAACTGGCCGCTGGCGATGACGTTATACGCAAGTGTCACCGGGGCTTCCCCGAGGACCACCACATCTACTTCCGTCGCATTCAGAACCTCAAGCAACTCATGCTGAATACGGTACCGGCAATCCGGCGCGGCGTCAGGAACCAACAATACCCCAAAATCATAGTCACTGGACGGAGCGGCATTTCCCTCTGCGCGGGACCCGAATAAATACGCCAGCGCGACCTCCGGGCAGTCGGCAAAATATCCACAAACTTCATTTTGCAACATCTGTTGATTTTTCTCACTCATCATCGCACCAACGACGCAAAACCCTGATCTCACGTGAACATCACGATACGTATCGTAAGTACCGTAACCCCGTGAAAGTGTAATGTCAACGGCAGCCTCTCCGGAAGGAATTTGCGCTGTCGGTGTTTTCAGGGGCCGGCAGCCGGACATACCCCGAAAATCCCAACTCACTCTGCCCTCGGACGGGGCGCAAATTCCTTCATTTTCCTTTAGCCTGCCGACTGCCGTTCCAAAAGAGGCCCGTAGGGCCGAATGAGCGCTGGGATAACGGGACGTAAGAGAAAGAATGCGGATCGCCTCGCCGCAGGCGAGCGCCGCAGAAGCGGCGACGGACTTCGTTCGTGCGATCCGCTCCATTACCGGCCCCTCGACCTCAACCCCGGACTCTCCTGCTCCGCGGGGTCGCCCGGGCTACTTCTGAGACGCCCGCGTTGCGGGCCCAACTACTACCGGGCCGTTGGCGCCACTTGAAGGACTGAAAGCCTGGCACATATTGGTACGTACGAGGGAGCCTGAACGGCTGAAATCTTCTTATTAATACCCTGGTTGGCGGTTGAACGACAATAACCAGCCCGGCATGAATCCCCCAAGGTCTGGTGTTCTGCGCAAAACTTACGGCGCAATATACGATTCGATAGGAGAGGTCCCGCAGACCGTAATCTTCAGCCCGCCCTGCCGTATCGCATAGGGGCTTTCGACGAACGGGCATACCAGCAGATTGCGTCCATCGGGATAATGTTCGCGAAAGACGGAGAGGGATTGGGGGTTGAACGCGTCGGGATTGATTTTGGCTTCGATGGTATGTATCCCGTTCGCGCCTTGATCGACGACAAAATCTATTTCTCGCTGACTTTTGTCCCGCCAGTAATGTAACGATCGTCGCGGAGAGGCACCGCGCATTTCATCCAGAACGAGATGCTCCCACAAATGTCCTCTGTCGGTTTCGCGAACAGTTTCCCAGCCCCCCACGTGGGCGACGATTCCCGTATCGAATGCGTAGACCCGGCGTTGTCGCGTAATTTCGCGGTGTCCTCCCCCATGGAAAGGGGCCAGTCTGAAGATAGCGTTGCTGATTTCCATCGCATCGAGGTAGGAATGGACGGTGGGGTGGCTGGTTTCTGGTGAACCGAGTCTGCTCCGCCGCAGAGGTCCCTTACGTCCCTTGCCGTTCGCCATTCCCACTAACGCATTTGTCGGTTCAATATCTCAACAACCCCCGAGATGACTTCGTTTGTCATTGGTTTGCTGAGTCGTCCAACGGTCCGGGCTACTATCGTTACATTCGCCGAGAACAGTTTTCCTGGTCGGACGTAGCTGGTTCTTCGGAGCGAGCCAGATTCAAAATCGTCATCTGTGATTTCTATAGCATTCGGGTCAGAGTACGGATTACTGGTCACTTGAGACAGAATCCAATCTTGATGCCCGACCTCGGCAAGCACAATTGCGGGACGAAGTTTGCTATCCGAAAGATCCGAAAAAGGGAATTTGACCAAAACGGCATTTCCTACTGAAGGTGAGCCCATGCTTCTTCCTCCTCGGGTCGTTCCCAGTCACGCGCAAGCGTTTTCTCACTCAAGAGCGCCGTTTCGGGTATTTCGGGTCCATCCTCATCGATAATGGTAACAATGGCGTGACAGGGATGATCGAGCTTAAGCGGTTCCAGTAATTTCACGCGCCCGTTTGTATCGATTTCAGCTTCTACTGTTTTTAACATCATCACAATTCCTTTCATTACCCACTCGACAGGCGACAACCGCCTTAATTATCATCGATCCTGGACATAATTTTGTCAAGGATATCCCAGGCGCGCAAAGAATTTGTGCTATGAGGTCGATTGCTGGTTTCTGGTGGCTGGTGAACTCATAACAAACTGGAGCTGGTTACTGGATGCTGGTGGCTTGATTTCGGAGTGCGGTGGCTTGTCACCGCCTTGCCGTTGTCCGTACCGCCGCGACGCAAACAGCCCCTGAAAGGGGCACCTGAGAGCATAGCCCCCGGCGACCAACGGGAGTCGGGGGATTAGTAGGTCGCCAGCACATCCCCGCCCCCGGGGCGGCTCAGCGCGGGAATGCAAAAATATTATTTGCTCTACGAGATTCTCTCAAGCGCCCCTTCGGGACGCGTTCTCTTTGCTCCCATCCTCGACCCCGAACTCCGGCGGCTGACGCCGCCTCCGCACGGGGCTACACTCTGAGACGCTCCCTCGGAGCGTCAAACAGCCCCTGGAAGGGGCACCTGAGAGCGTAGCCCCCGGCGATTCCGCGGGAGTCGGGGGATTGGTGGGGCACTCTCAAATCTCCGCCCCGACGGGGGCGGCTGAGATATCATCTTGCGGCACCTGGACGTGTCGGCTGCTTCCCAACGGTAACCCGGGGCTCGTCCGGCCAAACACCGGCCTCATTTCGCCCCGGGCTTACCGACTGCACCAGCGCTAAACGCACATACAGGCATCTTACCTGTCAACGGTTCAGTTGCGCGGGACTCCAGCGTTCCCAGGATAGGGAACGGGATCCGGGGTGGCTCAATCCAGCATTCTGTTCCGAAGGAAAATTAAGGACTTTGCGCCCGGTCCGAGGGCAGAGTCAGCCGGGATTTTTGGGGAATGGTCGGTTTCCGTAATGTGCTTGTGCACGATTATGTCGACCTGAATCGCAGACGAGTTTATGAGGTGCTTCAGCACAATCTGGCCGATTTGATGGAGATAAAAAAAGCTCTGGCAGAGATGTTGTAGCCATTTCTCTCAGCGAGCGGAGGGACAAGCTGAAAGGTGTGTACGGAGCAGAAGACTTTTTTTGGTTTTTAGTGCTGGTGGTTTAAGTTTGGGGACCCGGTGGCTCGCCACCGCTTTCACTGCCGTTTGTCGTATTTGTCTTTTACCCTTGCCGTCGCTGCCCTCTGTACTTCTAATCTTTGTCCGTCTGCCGTTTCCGCCGTATCTTTTCTATCATGCACCACATGCCGTAGCCTGCAAAGACGGATATTAACGGTGCCACAGGCACCCGGAAACGGGGGTGCGCCGCCGCACCGGGGAGCACCAGAAAGTAGAACAACAAAAGACCGAGAAATACGATAAAAATTCGGTCAGATTCTCGGATCAGACCTGCAATCGCGCCTGTCAAGCCCAGAACATAGGACACTCCCAGCAGAATTATCAGGGGAAGCGCCAGCACGAGCCAGCCCCATTTGCCGCCGAAATAGTTCCTAATCGCTGCGAGCAATCCGCGGGTTCTCAGGACATGAAGCGTCCCGGATCCTCCGATCTCGACTCCCCATGCGCGGAACAGATCGCCCGCCGCCGGAAGCAGATTCGTCGGCACAGTTTTCAGATGCAACCAGGCATACTGGATCGGATACTGAAGGATAACCTTCCGCCCTTTTCGCATGGCATACCGGGCGGTCTGGGCCTGGGTTTCGCGAAGTGCAAGCTCCCGGTCAATCCCCTCTTGCACTTTTCCGAACGTCTCCTTTTTCCTGCGGGAGATCAGGGCTGCCGCATTATAACGGTACAGGTTAATCGCGCCCACGCTGCTGAAATGGAGATAATCCGCCCTCGTAGCGTTTCTCAGATACCACGGAAGGATCGTCAGGAGGGTTGCGGCGGCAAAAATTGCGGCCGTGCGCCATTGTTTCCTGGTGCACAACAGCAGGACCGGCAGGAAAGCAATTGGGAGAATGATCGCGCGCAGATAGGCCAACGCCCCCATCAGAATGCCCCCCATCGTGGCGGGCGCGGCATTCTCTCCGGACATCCGTGAGTCATAAATATCGTAGAGAAGATTCAACTGCGCCAAAAATACCAGGGTGAACAGTGTCTCGGACAGCACGCGGCAACTGTAAACGATCGAAACGACACTGACGGATTGGAAGGCGGCCGCGGGGATTGCGTATTTTCTCCCGAAAAGCCGGTGTGCCAGGCGCCACACCAGCGCGCAGACCGCAACCCCCATCACGACCTGCAGCAGACAGACAAAGGCCGGATTTTTGCTGATCGCAAAGGTCAGGGACAAAAAGAGAGGGTAACCGGGGACGCGAAAGATTTCCGGCTGCTGTTCTGTTCCGTAACGACCCGTTTCCAGCAGGTTTTCCCCCAGCCGAACATAATCTGCAGAATCCGGCGAAAAAAACAGGCCTGGATTCCCCACGCCCCCCGTCCAGACGAGCAACCTGACAGTCAGCGCCATCAGCAAGATAGCCCAAAATGCACGGTTTAGGGCGGGACAAAGCGGCGAACTTTGTTTTTCGCTCATACCGGGAACCACCACGATCCTCTGCGATACAGGAGATTTTGTGTATATTTATACAGGAATGAGTCAGATTGTTCACCAGCCGGGTCTTGAGGTGAATCGGTGAACGGTGTTAATCTCCTCGGGGATCACTTGCCCTTCGGTCCCTCTTAACCATCGTTCGGCATAGAGCTGTTGTACGAAGAAACAGGTTGGGGCTGGCGAATTCGCCGTTGCCGTATCTTCGTGCTCTTCGTGCCCTTTGTGGTGATCGGTTCCGCCGTTCACTCAATCCGTTGCGTTCCTCAGAACTCTTTCCAATCCGTTCCTCAGTTCACTCTAACCCGGCGTTTCCGTACCCACTGCCGCCCAACCACTAACGACCCTCAGTTATTTGTCCCTGACCCACTGCTCGAACATGAGCACATCCCACAGGTAATACGCCCAGTCGCAGTCCCCGGCGATATGTTGTTCCCACTTCTTGCGGATCGGTTTCGGCTGGAGATAGCCCTCTCGCTCGAGCCGGTCGGGCGACAGCAGATCTTCGCCCCATTCCCGGAGCGGTCCGCGAAGCCACGACCCAATCGGCACACCAAAACCTTTTTTAGGTCTGTCCACCAGCTCCGGCGGCACATAATCGTAAAGCACCTGCCGCAGGAGCCATTTCGGCCCTTTCTCGATACGAATCCTCTTCGGCAACCGCCAGGCAAATTCCACAACCCGGTGATCGAGCAGCGGCACCCGCGCTTCCAGGCTCACCGCCATGCTGGCCCGGTCGACTTTCGTGAGAATATCCCCCGGGAGATAGCCCACTAAATCATGATACATCATGGCGAATTCCAGTTCCGTCAGGGGGTTATCCTCCCGATCGGGGGCGAGTGATTCTTCTTCCACCCCTTTGACTATATCCCCGGGCTTTTTCCAGTGTGACAACAGATCCTGGGAAAGAGGCAGCGGGTCCTTAAGTCCCAGCAGTTCTTTCACCCGTTTCGCCAGGTAGCGCGGAGCGCGATTCGGTCGGGAGTGGGACCCTCCAGCGTTCCTCAAACGCGAAACCAGCGCCCAGACAAAACTCGGGAGCACACCAGCGATACTTCCAAACAGACGCCGAAACGGGATCAATCGCAACTTCGACCAGAGGCGCGCGGTGGTACGGTAACGATTGTAGCCGTAGAACAACTCATCGCCCCCGTCACCGGACAGACTGACGGTTACCTCCCGGCGTGCCAGTTTGGACACCAGGAAGGTCGGTATTTGGGAAGAATCAGCGAACGGTTCGTCGTAGATTTCGGGCAGTTGCGGGATAACATTCCGGGCCTGCTCAGGTGTTACGTAGAGTTCGTTATGATCGGTCCCCAGGTGTCGGGCGACCTCACCGGCGTATTCGGCCTCGTCATAATCGGGTTCGCGGAATCCAATCGAGAAGGTGCGCGCGGGCTGGCTCGATTGAGCCTGCATAAGCGCGACAACCGTCGAGGAATCGTATCCGCCCGAAAGGAATGCTCCCAACGGCACGTCGGCTTCCATGCGCAGGCCAACCGAATCGAGCAGAAGGTGATTGAGTTTCTTTTTTGCGTCGGTCGCATCAATATCGAGCGGCTCGCGCATGCATTCTTCGATGATATTGCGGGGATCCCAGCAGAACGACGGCGTGGGGAGTCGGTGAGAATTGACATCCTGCAAGGAGAGCGTCAGAACCTGTCCCGGCAGCAATTTCCTGGTGTTTTCGTGGATAGTATGGGGTGCGGGGACATAGCTATGGCGGAGGAAAAGCCCCGGGGAGTATCTGTTGATATCGTTGTCCCATGTGGGGAGATTCCGGAGGGCTTTCAGTTCCGACCCAAAAACGAAATTCCGCTCTGCCCATCCGTAGTAAAGCGGTTTTATGCCCAGCCGGTCTCTGACGAGCGAGAGTGTTTGTTTCTTTCTATCCCACACGGCGAAAGCGAACATTCCGTTGAGTTTTCCGATGGTTTTGTCGAGCCCCCAGTGGGCGACGGATTCGACGAGGACTTCGGTATCGGAATGTCCGCGCCAGTTTATGTCGGATCCGGTACGTTCGAGTTCTTTTCGGAGCGTTTTGTAGTTATAGATCTCTCCGTTGTAGACGAGGACGTACCGTCCGCACGCGGACGCCATGGGTTGGTGTCCTTCAGCGGAGAGATCGATGATGGAGAGTCGTCGGTGACCGAGGCCGACCTGTCCGTTTTCTGATGTCCAGACACCCGAATCGTCTGGTCCCCGGTGTGCGAGGGGCGCGATCATACGCGCCACGAGTTCCGCGGGGGCCAGATCATTTGATTGTGATGTTATCAGTCCGGCTATACCGCACATTTACAAATATCCGACGAAAAGAATCACGGGTTGGGACAGGACTCAGCACGCTTGCTTGTTTCTGGCCTCCTGTGTACGACACGTTTGAGCCCGGATTCATCAGAATCACAATTATCAGACTCTAAGATTTCAGATACGAGATCTCAAGCAAAAAACCGTTACGCACAATTGCATGAACTGAGGTAAGCGAGCATAATACAGGCAGGATCAGTTTCAGGAGGTCACCGGTGAGTAAAAAGCCAACCCCAATCTTCGTGCTCGGAAAACATCGGTCAGGCACCACCTGGGTGCGTGAAATCCTGGGCAATCATCCGGATGTGGCCTCTGTTGGAGCCGAGAGTGCCTTTTTCTCCCATGTCATACCAAAATTTGGCCCAATCGAGACGGCGAATGATTTTATTGCTTTTGCGGAGGCTTTTGGGGCCTCCTATTTCTTTGCTCTCAGCGGGCAGGAGAAGTCGGATCTCTACAGGTATGGACCACTCCCGCTGCGGACATTTTTCCAGCGTTTCATGGATGATGTTGCCCGTAAGGAGAACTGTCAATTCTGGCTCGATAAAACCCCTGACCACACACTTCACATCAACAGATTACTTCACATCTATAAGGATGCCAGATTCGTTGGTATTACACGAGACCCGGCTGAAGTAGCCCGGTCAAGCCTGAAAATGTTCCACAATAAAAAGCATTTACCCTCCGTACGGAAACGAAAGCTCTTTTTGCTACGGACTGTCTTTTTACGCCAGGCGTATAATAAATATCTGGAAAGGGCGCGAAACCAGTCCAGTCGGGTTTTCCGGGTCCATTATGAGGATCTGTTAAATGACACTTCTTCAACCGTAAAGGGCATGTGTGATTTCCTGAATATCAGTTATCACCCTGATATGCTCGATACGGGGGACGCCAACACGAGCTTTTCGTCCGAGCGGGAGAGAAAGCAAACGCTCAGCAACAATGAGGTGAACTGGGTGACTTCCGTCAATTCCGTGCTGCGTTATTTGCCCACGGCCTTTTTTGATGCAATTCTGGCCGCCAACGCTCTCCGCAGACGTCTCAGTCCCAGGCCACTTCCCCACTGGTTTTACAAATCCAAAAAGCAGGAACTTGGATGGGACTGAGCTACTTTATCTGACTCCTTTGCGGTTTCTGTATTGTTAGTCCCGAAGGGACGGTCTCATACTAACCCGGATATTTCACGAGCCGTCAGTGCGACAGATGTGAGAACAGACAAGGTTGCTCGTGTTCTTACACCGCAACTGCAGGGTGTTCCCACAGATGGCGTGCTGACGGCTCGGTCGGAGACCAAACCGGTGTCTTTGGCAGCTCTGAAAACACCCTGTGCTCAGAAATGCATCTCACATGGTCGCATTATATATCGCTCAAGTTGTTTTTAGAATGGTTTCCGCCTGAGGTTTGTGAAATTTCCGGGTTAAGCGGTCGGGCATAAGTAACCCAAGGATTTGAAAATAGCCCGCTCTCTCAAGCGCCCCTTCGGGACGCGTTTTGTTTGGTGACCCTTGGAACCCCGAACTCCGGCGGCTGACGCCGCCTCCGCACGCGGCTACGCTCTCAATCGGCCCTCCGGGCCGCCCTCAACAGGCGATCACCAGCCGTTGCCGTTTATGCTGTTCGTCTGTACGCTGTTGCTGTCCAACTCCGAACTCAGAACTCAGAACTTAGAACTCACACCCGCCGTATCAACCTCTCCCACTGGTCCAGAAATCTCTCCAGGCTGAACCGTTCAAGCACTTCAGGAGCGCGTTCGGCCATCCTTTTCCGCCGGTCGGCGTCGCTCATCAGATCTGTGAGCGCCTCCGCCAGTGCGCCGACATCCCCCGGCGGCACCAGCAGGCCGTCCGTGCCATCGCGGATGATCTCACCGGGCCCGGTGGGACAGTTGAAAGAGACCGCCGGCAGCCCGCATGCCATCGCCTCGGTCAGCGCATTGGGGAATCCCTCGTAGCGGGAACTCATGACGTACAGATCGGCGGCCCTCAGAACCGGATACGGGTTGCGGAACTGGCCCGGCATCCTGACCATATCGTCAATACCCAGTCTCCGCGCGAGTCCGTCCAGCTCCTCCCGCAACCGACCCTCGCCAAGCACGATCGTCGTCCAGTCTCTCCGGGTCTCCTCCGGGATGCGCGATAGCGCCTCGAACAGCATATCGTATCCCTTCTGTCGCACGAGCCGGCCCATGGCGATCATGCAGCGGCGCGGTTGTATCTCCGCGGCCAAGGCCTCGGCCTCGGAATCGCCGGGGCGGTCCTCCAGCAGCACGGGATTCTGGATGGGAATCACTCTGCCGACGGACATCCAGCCGCGATACATCTCCGCAATCCCCCTGCTGCAGGTTACCAGTCTGTCGGCCAGGGGATAGCATACGCGCCGGGCCAGCCGGGTGATGGGGGAGAGTGCCATGCGGGTGGGATGGTTGCGGGCGCCGAGGATCGTTCGTACGGGCACACGTTCGGCCAGCCGGGTGGAAAGGATCGCCAGGACATTCGGCTCGGCCATCAGGCTTATCAGGACATCGGGGCGCAGATCCCGCAGCGTACGCCGTATGGCGCGAACCCGGGCCATATTCTTGTGCCACATGTCGACGACTCCGGTGCTGTCCCACTGCAGATCGAGTGGTCTCCGGCGGACGTCTGCCCGGAGTTCATAGAAGGGGTTCTGCGGCCCGCCGAGGGTGATGAGCGACATGTCGTAGCCCCGCCGTGCAAGCCCGTTGCTCAGCAGGGCGGTGACGCGTTCGGCGCCGCCGCAGGTGATGCTGTGCATGAGTATGGCGACCGATGGTTTCACAGTTTCCTCCACGAATGGACGCAAATTATTATGAACCACAGGTCACACGGAGACACGGGGGACACGGAGAAAAGCAAAAAACCTGCGATAAACAACTTCACTCCGATATAAACTACAAAAACCGTTTTTCCAGCCGTCTGTCGCACGTCCGTCCTGTTGGTTGTGTCTTCTTCCAATCTACGTCGTCGTTTTCAGCTGTTTACCCTAAATCAATCTGTTGCCCCCGCAGTCGCGGGGCTGGGCCGCAAAGCGGCACCAGCGCGCCATAAGTAATCTGTGCCAATCTGTGCAATTAGCCGTACGGCAAATCTCCGATCCGTGGACTTACGTCGTTTTTGATGCTATCAGAAAATATCGGGGGCAGGCCAGCCACTTCCCGGCCGAATGTAAAAACAGGGGATGCAGAAAGCGTAGTGAGTATGGGACGTAGGGGATTTTCCGTACTGCGGTAAACCCAGCTTCGTTCAACGCAAGGGCCCACTCCTTCGCTTTTTGTTTGGTGGACCAGTCCACACTTTCCCTCCCCAGCGTCCGTTCAATCCAGGGCCGCAGGCCCGAACGTGTGAGGTCATCGATCAGCAGTATCCCATCATTGGTCAGGTGCTCTTTCAGTCGGACGAACAGCTCGGTGCAACGATGGAACATCTCAGCGTTCACGTGCAGCGGATCAGAGGTGCAGTAAATATGGTGCAAAACGTCGCAGGCGGTAATCAGCGAAAACTTCTCATCATTTGCATGGCGCAGAAATGCCCCGACGGTCTCCTCATGCAGCCGTATCGTGCTTTCAAGTTGCTCGGACCGAATAAGGTTTTTTAGCTGTGCCCAGTCATCGCGACTGGTTCCGTCCCCTTCAACGAGGGGGTCCACTCCGACCCCTTCTTTAAATCCGAATTCCGTGCATAAAAGAACCAGAAAATGTCCGTGCCCGCAGCCGATATCCAGCACTCGGTGGCGGTTCTGTACAAAAGACATCCAGTGACGTACCGTATACCTCATTTTCTTCGGAGTGACGGTGAGGCCTTTTTTTTCGGCCCTGTGGGTAATTGCCTCTTCCAAATTCATGATTCCCCGACCAAAAAAACGTCGAACTTCGTTTCTTTCGCACTTCCTCTCTATTTCTGCCTCATTTTTCTCTTCGTCCCCGTTCTGCCCGTCCTTTAATAGCTCGGAGACATTCGGAAACGCGATTTCGCAGCCACCTGGGAAAGTAGAGCGGCAATTCACTTACATAGCGGATTATATTGCAGATGTTGCGGGGAGAAAGAGAGGGCAAGTCCATCTTTTCATATCCCCAGCGTTGCATTTCATCGCCAAGTATTAGGTCGAGCAGCCATATTTCCTCGACGGAGAGCTCGCTTTGCCAAGCATCTATACGATCCTTGCGGGGCTTTTCGTGTATTAATGGGTGCAGATGTTGCTGTGACGGGGGTATTGCGTCCTCGTAACATCTCTGACCTGTATCGGGGCGGGCAGGGACCTCCAGGAATGACAGCACCTTCTCCACTACTTCAGTCGGGTTACAAACGAGATTTTCATATTGCACAACTTTGAACCATCTTTTCCTTTTTAGCAGGCGCATTGTACGATACTTGCGTCTTTTCAGCCGTGTGAAAGCTATGGGATTGACAGCCATAGGCCTGTCCGTTTTAGACCCAATTGCCTTTTTCTGGGAATTATAAACGGCTCGCGGATCCCTCAGGGCAATCAGAATCTTACTATCGGGGAAAAGAGAGCGCAACTTCGGAATATGCAGCGTATAGCCGCCAGTTTTGTACACGCATACGGAGGGCGATTGGCCGCGGGCTCTGGCGCCCTCTTCCAGCAAAATGGGCAAGATATCCGAAAAATGAACCGGGAACTGTATCTGTTGCATCCTTTTGATCAGTATATGTTTCGGGATATCCCAGTTCCGGAACTTGCGGTCCTCGTAGAGTTCGTCAATCTCTTCTTTCAGATTGCTCTGACTGGAGGCATGAAACTCTTCCCGAACAATACCATCGGGCAGATTCGCTTCCAGACTGACTGTAACGTCCCGATATCCGTCCAGCATTTTGCTGAGCAGAGTCGAGCCGGAGCGTGGGATATATATCAGGAAAGCGAGTTGTGGCATGTTGTCCACGAATTCCATCGATTAATTAGAGGTATAGGCTGACGGCGTACGACTTGCCTGTCCACAGATTACACAGATTATCACAGATTGTTTTTTGGGTGCGCCGGCTTGCTGGCCCTGCGCCTCCGGGGGCTAAAGGAATTAATGGCGTAGTTGTCCACACATTACATGGATTGCACAGATTAACTTGTTTTGGCATGACTACCGACAACGACTTGAGCCAGCCTCTTACCAAACATGTACATACGCAACACTCCTCAGCTAGGAGCTGAACTGGTTCAAGGCAGAGGAGAGCTAGACAAGCCTTTGCCAACCATGAATCAACTGGAATCATGAAACGAGCCGCGGACAAACAGAAAAGTGGTCCAAACAAGCACAGAAATGATACACTCTGTCAGAGGAACAATCCGTCAACGCTTATTGAATATTTGGTGATATAACCTTTTGGATAAGTCATAAAGCCCTGTTTGCTTGAGCAAGGCTATAGTAATATGGAGAAATTGACGTTTTAGGCGTGTGATGAAAGTGTCATGAAATTTGTTGAAATGCAGGATCTTGGGTATTGCTTCTTGTTGTCGCCAAATATAGAGGTATTTGCTGTACCGGACATTATATTCGGGTGGTAGAGTAGCGATACGTAAATCGCTCAACCAGAGTAGCTCCCGAAGCGTAACCTGATCTTTTGTAAAACCTGCTTTGTGGTATGCACTGGCCCAATCGCACAACAATCTGTTAACTTTACCGCTATCCCGATATGCTATGACGCCACCGTTGAATTGTGGGAACGCCTCCGGAATATCATGTCTCCAAATAGCTTGGGTACGGGGATTATGTCGGGCGTGAGCATGGGCAAGTGCAATATCAAACTGATCCAGTACCGCAAAAACATCTCTAATATCAGAGACCACCCTTGTATCCGAATCAAGATATAGAGTTCTATCAAAAGGAGATCGGCGTATATAATCAACTTTTGATCTGGCATGCGGAGATTTAATATCTTGGACTGAGTCGAAAGTGTTCAATACACGTTGTCTTGTTGTAACCTCTAACTGATTAATCGAAGTAAATAGATGCGTGCCGATATCTGTCGTATGGCAGAGCACCGAATCGGCTGATTGTAAAGCGGAACGAACATACTTACCGCCTGTCGCAATATATAAACAACCCCAGTTCTCTTTGTCATGATTTTCAATCATTGAGCTTTACCCAACATTGACATATTTTGCGTAGTATTCTTCCATCGCCTTGGGATGTCGAATAGCCCCCTGAAAATGTACAAAAAGGCTCTCCATGTGCCTCAAAGATGAACCGTTTGCCTGATACTCTTGCCAACCTGGCCCGTAACCAAGTATCTTACCAGGAAAAAAGGTGTAGAGATCAGAATATTTTCGGAGCAAGACGGCTTGAAGCGCAGCTTGATCACCATGAATACCTTTCATGCATTCTTGGAGCCAATCTTCAATAATAGTCTTGTTTTTTTTCTTGCCTGCCCATGCAACCATACAGGAGCACAAGGGACGTAATAGACCCGCTTTTATTATTTCCCACCAACTTAGATTGGCGCTACATGGTTCGCTTCGTGTCCAACCAAGGGGTATTTTGTATTTTGTCACGAATCTCCAGAGGCGGCGGGAGCGGTTTTTGGCAACTACAACGGGAACCTCGACAGTCTGGAGGTAATCAGTTAGACGACTAACAAGGTCGGTAACCAATATATCAATATCCCAATACACCAGCCAATCATAATCTGTAATGTTGACATATTTATAGATTAACGGAGCAACGCAACAACAGGCAAATTTGTAAGCCCTGTCGGTCTGGAAATTCCGTATGTCGATAAGGCTCTGCGGAGATTGCGATCGGGGATTCAGGTTCAAATGATCATCGCGCGGTATGATCTGTTCAATATCCGAACCATAAGATGTATACTCCCTCTCTTCGTCAGTAAGAATAAAAACGGGCCCGCCAAATTTGCCTACTTCACGTAATGTTTTGTAAGCAAGCGAAAAACAACGAGCGGCATTCTCACCAATGACCACCGTATAAAATGCTATCATTCAATCCACCTCCTGGTTTTCGGATAAACCGTCCTTACTATCACGTTCATGTTGTGCAATTGGGATGTCCTCCGAGCATCATAGATAGGAATTACACAGGGACTCACGGTGCCATTTCCCGAAAAGCCGGACAGTTTTCAAGCAGCTCGTCGTATGTGCCCTGCGCCTGAAGACGACCTTCCCTGAGAAAATATAACGTATCACAATCCTGCACGGTAGTTAACCTGTGTGCTATCATTATAATCGTTCGGTCCCCCTTGAGCTCGTTCACCGACTCCACAATGGCCCGCTCCGTCGCGCTGTCCAGGTTGGATGTTGCCTCGTCCATCACAAGAACGTCGGGATTGTGGTAAATCGCCCGGGCGATGCCGATGCGCTGGCGCTGTCCGCCGGACAGGCGTATTCCCCGCTGGCCAACTTCCGTGTCAACGCCTTCCGGTAACCGCTCCACCATCTCGTCCAGCTGGGCCGCACTCACCGCGCGACTGAGCATCTCGGGGTCGATATCCTCCTCCGGGATGCCCAGCGCTATGTTATGCCTGATTGTGTCGTCGAGCAGATAGATGAACTGCGGGATGTAACCGATATTCTTCTGCCATCCCCGGAGATTCTCCTGGATGTCGGTGCCATCCACCGTGATCCGCCCCTCAGTCGGCTCCAACAAACCGAGAATCAGGTCGATCATGGTCGTCTTCCCCGCTCCGGTGGGGCCGACGAACGCGACGGATGCGCCCCGGGGGAAACTGAGGGTGACGTCAGAGAGCGCCGGGGTATCCGTGTTTTCATAATAAAACGTCACATCGTCAATGCTCACTCTGTCACGCAGGTGGAGCGTCTCAGCGTCGGATACATCTGACAAACCTTTTTCGCAATTTATCTGCTGTAAATACTGGAGGTCCTCGTACACTGGTTCGACGCTCAGGAGGGAATAGCGCAGTCTGGTGAAATTGTTCGCTATCTCGCTCATCACACCCCGCAGCCTCGCCAGCGCAACGGCAAACAGGGCGAGCATGGGAATGGCCTGCTTGACGCTCTGATCAAAGCCCCATACGAGAACAAGGGCCAGAACTAACATCGTTAAAACGCCAATGGTTTCCAGTAACGGTGCGATAACTTTCCGGATAATCTGTTTGTAACGCTGACTTCTGGCCGCATTTCGGGCACTTCGGCCAAAAGCATCGGTAAAGGATTGTTCACAGCCCAGCACGCGTGCTTCCTTTATGCCCTCAACACCCTGCTGGAGACATTTGTTGGATATATTACGTTCATCGACCGCAATCCGGCCGTATTCCCGGATCCTGTGATGAAGTTTCAGTACGAATCCCCCGCCTGCGAGGCCCAGAACACAAATCATGACCGCTGTCGCCACGGGTTGCACGATTAAAAGCATGGTCAGAACAAGTAACAGGACAACGCTTTTTGTTAGAACTCTGAGCAAGGGCATGAGGACGCGATCAGCAATTTCCCGACACTCCTGATTGGCATTACGCAGCAGTTCGGAACTGTTGCGCTGGAGGAAAAACGGATACGGGGCGTTCATGTAGGCGGAGAAAAGGCGGATGCGGAGTCCGGCCATGCGATTGGTGGTGTAGCGGGCCTGGAGGGCGGAGTTGAAGGCGGCCAGGGCGTTTTTGACCAGAAAAACTATTAATATGGCCCCGCTCCCCGTCAGCAGCAGGCGCCGGGGCGTGTCGATGTTGAGACTCTTGAGCGTTTCACCGACCACGGGATAAGCCAGAACTTCCTCCGGATAGACTATGGCTCCCAGAAAGGCGGGTATAATCCCTATACCGGCCAGTTCCGACAGCGCCACGATCACCATGAGAAGGACAAGAATCCCGAACTTGATCTTATCGCTCCGGCCGAAGAGGGCGTACAGTTTTTTGAGTTGTTCAGTCAATTCAGATGTCAGAGGTCAGAGGTTAGAGGTCAGTGACGGCAGACCGTTGACGGTGGACGATGGTAACGGCATTAGACGACGGACGGCTGACGGCTGACGGCCAGGAAGCTATGAAGTTGAGAAGTTGGGAAGTTGAGAAGATACGAAATGACGAACGGCAAACGGCAAACGGCCAGGAAGCTGGGAGGTTAGGAAGCTGAGAAGATAGGAAACTATGAAACTACGAAACGGCGAAACGACAGAGGTCAAACGGCCAAGAAGCTTAGAAGATAGGAAGATTGGAAGCCTACCAGATTGGAAGTTAAGAAGTTATGAAGTTATGAAGTTGGGAAGCTTACCAGATTAAAAGTTGGGAAACTGCGAAGCTATGAAACCAAGAAGTCGTAAATGGGTGTTATGTCGCTATATGTCAAAATCCTCCAACCATTCTAACAGACTGGGAACGTGGCTTTTAATCGCATCCCATACGATCCGATCATCTACCGTGTCATAACCATGTATAATTTTGCTTCTCTTTCATCCATAAACTCGCTCCCTTTTTTGGTCAACTAACCTGCGGAAGTAAGGATTGCGGACCGACTGGGGAGTAATTATCTCAACCTCCGTCCCAAGCAAACTTTCCAATTTTTGGCATAGCTCTAAATAGCGAGATAATAGCCCGGGCTCCGCTTCGGGGCTCTCAAACTCAACAATGAAATCCACATCGCTCCGCCCAGGCCTGAACTCTCCGGTCGCCGCAGAGCCAAACACTTCAAGACGACGAATTTTGCATTCCTCGCATATGTCAGAAAGCTCTCTACGGTGTTTTTCGATCGTGTCAATCAACGTCTATCCTCACTCACGATTTGAGCCACGGATTTCCCCTCTATTGAGACGGGGCGAGCAACTCCTGCGGGTTTGCCTCCATCCCAATCGGCATCGTCTGATTTTATTAGATCTTTAATGGACTCTTCTACTGGTGTGTTGGGCGGCGATATCCGTGCAATCTCACGGTGTTGCTCGGCCACTACAATTTCCTCGCCATGCTCTACTTCATCGATATATTCATCGATGTGCTCCTTCAGTTGGGGTAAATCTACGCGTTTCATGGGGGTTCTCCTACAAAAGGCGTCTGGCCGCTTCTGAGACTCTCTTCTGCCTCTTTTTCTCCTGCTCAGCAGAAGAACGATTGTACGTCATAGCCTGCTTCCTCTAAAATCTCATCCGCTGAATATTGAAAGGGGGAGACTTCCAATTTGGCCAGGGAAGCAATAAAATCTTCACGAGATATCCCCGCAATTTCGGCTGCCTTTTCCTGAGACACAATCCCCATTTCGTACCACTTCAGCGCGGCTGTCAGCCGGATATCCCGGGCAAACTCATCCGGACTTTCCTTCAATGCCGCAAAGGTATCGACCGGAAGGTCGAATGATATTGTTTTTGTTTTCATAGTCACACTCCGATAAAAGACTCGATTCGACCCGTCACATAAAACTATCATCTTTACGGAACCGCGCACTGTCAACCTGACCGGCAGACGGAGGACCGGTGATCGGTTGGGCAAACGGCGGACGTCGGGGAAACTATGAAGTTATGAAGTTGGGAAGCTACGACGTTGAGAAGCTGTGCCACCCTCCGGGGGATCGGTCAGTAGAGACCAGATGTCAGAAGACAGATGTCAGGCGGACAGGCGAACAGATTAACAGCAACGAACAGAGGAGAGAGGGCAGATGTCAGAGACCAACAACCAGAAACCAGTTACCAGAAACCAGCAACCAACAGACGTCAGAGGTCGGCGACGGCAGTGGCGTCGAGGAAGTTGAGAAGCTACGAAGTTTAGAAGATGAGCCACCCTCCGCGGGGATCGGTCAGTAGAGACCAGATGTCAGAAGACAGATGTCAGAGGTCAGTAACAGCGGACAGGCGAACAGATTAACAGCAACGAACAGAGGTCAGATGTCAGACGTCAGCGACGGCGAGCAACGGAACAGATTAACGACAAGAACCAGAGGGCAGAAACCAGCAACCAGCAACGACCGGTCATCAACTCCCACCATCTCCCCCCGTACATACCGGTGCCGCGTCAGTTGGGAACGTTTTTGTTCGCCAACCTCTTATCTGAAAACATCTTACATCATTTTGTCGCGCCGACGGGCGGTCAGATGGGGTCGACCTCCGAGGCATCCACCTCGATCAGCATGCTGCGGTTGATGAAATGGACGTTCAGAGCCACGCGGAAATCGCGACGTTGCTCGGCCACTACACCTTCCACCCCGCGGAACGGACCGGAACAGATCCGCACCCGCTGACCCTCCTCCAAACCGGGCGCGGTCTCGAGTTCATCCGACACCTCCAGCGCCCGCTGAATCTCCTTCAAATCGCGGACGAGCGTCTCCTCGTCGTAGACGCGCAATACGTTCACAACATGACCGCTTCGGCCCAGATCGTAACATTTCTCCTCCGACAGACACCCGAAGACGTAGTTCGGGAAACACGGGACCAGGTGCTCGTGGGTGCTTTTCTCGTAATGTTTGACGTTCCGGCGCAACGGCAGATAGTGTCGCACTCCGAGCCGCCGGCACTGCTCCGCAACTTTTTTCTCCCGACGCGCCCCCGTGTGAAAACAATACCACCGCAAAGTCGAGTCCGACGACGGCACCACCAGGATTTGTTATGCTTCAGACGGAATTGGACATTTCCTCTTCGGGAATTAGTATGTAGTT
>JBKHIT010000137.1:0-4137 GCA_046538485.1 Candidatus Brocadiia bacterium
GCAGGGGAACTTATCGACTCCAGTTCTGCCCCGACTTTCATTTATACCACATACGAAACAAGGGCTTTCGAAACATTTGCTGAATGGCTGGAGGCTGAATTTCCGGACTGCTTTTTTGGGCGCACATAGCAACATCGAAACTTTCCCTCAGGACTTGCAGCCAGGATCGTCCGTCGCCCCCTCTTCAATTCCCTGTAGCACACGACTCAATCTTTGCGATCTTCCCCCGAATCAAATTTCAGCGTCACCCAATGTTCGGGCAGATCGCCTCGAATCCGCCATTTGTCCTCAACATCAGGATCGTTAAAGAGAGCACTCTTTTGGTCCCATTCCAGCAAATGCTCCGCATCCACAATGCATCCTTCAGCTGCCTCAATGCTGCATGGAAGACAACGGCCTCGTACCGTTTCGCCCCACACGTTTACAAGCCCCAGGCGGGCATATTCGGAAATGGCTATCCGTACGAAACGGGGCATTTCGCGGACTTCAAGCGACAGGGACGCAGGGCCGTACCCCCTATGGGAGATACAGATGGCACTGGTTGAAATGGAATCGATGTCCTTGCTCAAATATTTTTTTGAGCGTATCAACCGACTCCGGCTGACGTCCCAGGTCGATTTGAAATGCACGGGTATTGAAACGACTCTGTTTTTCCACAATTTACCTCTTCGGTCGATTCTTGTGTTTCAGGCTTTCGGTTCAAAACAGACATTAACTTATGCGGCTGAACCATAGCTTTGCAACAAAGACCGGACACAAACCGGCCTGAGCCCACATAAGCCGCACTTTGCCAGGCTCTGTCCTCTTGGTTATCATACCTGCTCTCATCTCGATCAATCAGTTCAAGGAATGTGCGATCAGGAAAATGACATCAAGGGAAATCGTTCGGCGGTGCATAGAATTTAGAGATCCGCCCCGGATCGGCCTTCATTTCCGCGTCTGCCCTATTGACGGTAAGCAGTGGCCCATGACTGATTTTGCGGGAATCCGTTACGCTGCCGATCCCAACGTCGAGTTGAAAGAGGGTTACAACGAATGGGGAATTAAAAGAGAAACATTCGATCCAACCGGCGAGAATATGGGACAGGTCAAGGACTTTCCCCTCGCGGAGGACTGGCACTTGCTGAAGAATTATCCGCTTCCTGACTTTTCGAAGGAATCGCGGTACGAGCATTTAGAGGAGCAAGTCGAGGCGGGGCATGCGAGAGGGAAATACGTTTATGGGCCTATCCCCACACTCATGCAGACACCTGCTGATCTGCGCGGGATGGATAATTGGTTCATGGACCATATTTTGATTGGCTTTCGGAAAATGCCGGCGGAGAACTCTGTTTCTGGAATCCGGTCGATATTCAAAGGACAGTCGGGAATAACGATCTTGAGGCCATTGCCGATGAAGCACATCACCAGACGTGGGCTCTGGGCAAATTCGGCGGCGGATTCATGGTCAAAGCCTATCAGCAACCGAATGCTATCGGCATGACGCAAGAAGAATTCGAGGCGCAGTATGAAGCTTTCCTGAAACATGCAGAATACCCGCTGAAACCCTACCCGCAAAACTCTTGATAAAAAAGCGGGAAGTCTCCCGCATCCAGGTGTTCCGCAGCTTCTTTCGCCGCTTCGATAAAGACCCGGACTTTCCCCAGCGATTCGTCGTCGCACATAGTAGCAGCTATGATGGTAAACACCTGTGAGGTCCCCTCTGCGACCGCATCGAAAACCCATTTCCGGATCGCTTCATAACCCATCGTCGGATAGTGGATGGAATTCAGTCGCCACTTGAACGGCACATCGATTTCCGCCGCGATCATGCGCGGCGTGAGCTTCGGCGAGACGCCTGGATCGTATGAAGCGATACCGATCGCCTGGACGAATCGCAGCTGTTCTCTGCGGAGATCTTCCACGTGCATGAACCGGCTACCCGTTGTCATCCCCCGGTAATAACAGTCCCAGGCGGGTAATACCAGGTCCGCAAAACGATCAGGGGGAACCATCGCCGCGATATCATCGCACATGCCACCCCCATCGGCATTCGGGCCCTGAGGTTCGCTCTGCGTGAGGCTTTCGTGGAAACGCTGGAAAGAAATGGCGCTCTCAGCAAGTGCGAGCAAAAGTTCCCGCGTCTTCTTCGGCTCTGACATCAGATCGTAGAAGAGTTGTTCCCCGCGCAGCTCGTATGCCGTCGTCACGGGCCCTTCCTTGCCAAACGCAAACCCCACATTTTCCCCCGGGAAAGCGTCCTTCAACATTTCGTAATAATCGATATAGAATGGAGCGTCGCCACGAGACTCTCAATCGTAATCGCGTGATGCTCCATCGATGGTCTCCTCGAGGGACGCATTCTGGTAGGCGTGTTCGACCCCAACATCCCCCTGCTCTTCAGGAAATTTCAACGGGCATCCCAGACCGTTTGCGTGCCCGTATGAAATCGGTGGTGTCACAATCGCGGGAGCATTGACGTCTTCCGGAAGCCGTTCGGCAGCGATGGGCCGGGCACGGTTGTAAAGTTCGATGCAGCGATCAGGATCGCGAAGAATGTCCGGAACGTTCCAGTCCATCACACCAAGCAACGTGTACTGCGTTGCCGCGACGCTCCACGAGAAACCCGCCTCCTGCCGGGCCGTATCATAATCGGGCCAAAAAAGACCATGGTGAAGAGCCGTTTTGCGGTATTTTTCAATAATGTTCTGCACAATGGCAACCTTATTCGTGGAATGATCAAAGACCCAAATCAAGCACGCAATTTGCATTCTGCCAGCTGATCTTTTCGAAAGCCTCATGGGATATCTTGTCCCCCTCCCTCCAGCCACGTAGCAATCTGGCGTGCTGAAAATCATTCGCAGGAGAACACGTATCCGTTCCCATGAGTAGCTGATCTTGAAACTCCACGGCAAATTGCGGCCCAAAATCTTCATCTCTCGTCAGAGCGTTATATCCGCTATTCGCCGAAATATCTGCGCAGAGGTTGGGGTATTCCCGCAACAAACGCGGCACCGCCCCATCCGGGGAAACAGGTCCGTCAGGATATCCACCACGTGTCCCGTCGGTCACATCCCCGGAAATCTCTGACCAGAATGGCTGGGAGTGCCCGATAAAAGTCAGATCCGGAAAAAGCTTCAAACAACGCTCCAGCCCGGGCAGATGAAGCTGGTCCACGAGACCGTAACATCGCCCGGTCTGCAGTCCGACGTGAAAAAGAACCGGCATCTTGCATTTCTGGCAATGATCGAAAAAATTCAGCACAATCGGATCCGTAAAAGGAAGATTGGCTGTCATCTCGCCCACGCCTTTGCATCCCTTTTCTTTGTAATACATAAGCTGACGCGAATGGTCGGAGTCAGGGCTATTCGACTCGCTTCTGGGATCAATATTGCAGAACGGAATGAAACGGTCGGGGTACTCCCGGCAGATGTCCAGAACATCCTCGGTGGTTGAATACTGCTTTCGACATTCCGGCGATACACCGGGCAGCAGGATTCCTTTGTCCACACCGGTATCATCCATGATTTCGATAAGTGTACCCGGAGACGCGTAGTTGTCGCCGGATTTGTTACGTGGAACTCCCGGCCTTCGGACGGTATGCAAATGCGCATCGATCATCATTTGCCCGGACTCCTTTTAGTCAATTAAATATAAGAGCCTGCTGGTGTTTCACTGTGTCGCGGCGCCGTCATTACTTTCATTTTCCGTGCAGGATTAAACAATTAATATCAGAACTTGTAAAAGCAGATTGGTACATTGTCAAACATTCTCTCGCCGAGATGCAATCTTACGGGAAAATGCAACGGTGCGCTTGTTGGATTTTGAATCTTTCCATAAGATTCCGGAATCATTTCAAATATTGACAAATATCTGGTAGCCGGTACAATTCAGTTTGGGTTGTAGGATAAGCGATTCTCGTTGCAAGTTTAGATCAGAAAAGCGGTTCTATTCACAAAAAAGGGCAACTTATGGCACGTCGATCTCAGGATGACGTTTCAGTGGTGCGAATCAGGAATAGCACGCATGTTGGCCGCAAATTTGTCATGGGAATATCCGGGACAAACATGCCTTTTGAGTATCAGCGTAAATGGTCCGGATTTACTCTGATCGAACGTGTGCCCAGTTAAGGCTGGGTAAACTTGTTGGGTGTAAGTC
>JBKHIT010000138.1:0-4128 GCA_046538485.1 Candidatus Brocadiia bacterium
GGCAGGTCAGAACCCGTCCAAAACCGCATTCAAAAATGTTTTGGACAGCACTGGGTTCAGGCAGGTAGCGGCGACTGGGTGGAAGATCCCGCCACCGAAGTGCTGCAGGATGTTTTGGATCAGGAGGAAGTGGCGATGGACTACTGGGACCGAAATGCCAGCTGCACGTTGCGTCATTTTAACGGTTCGGCCCGGGTGGAAACGATCGTTGAGAAAGCCACAAAAGACGGTCAGTTTGCCGATTCGCTTACTTCTGCCGGGCTCAACGTGGCGTCCATTTTTGCTGGTCCGTATGCGAGCGCGGTGGGGGCTGCAAAGGATCTCTACAATGCGGTCAGTGTGGCGACAGACAAAGAGGATGGCCGCGCGGCCGAGGCGTTTATGGAACCATCCTATTCGGTGCTGAACCCGGGTGAACTGGGAGAAGATTTTGAAGGTAAGGATAAGCAGGACCGCATCGATCAGGATGCGGGTTCTTTTAGGATTGTCCGCGGCGGCAACGACCATCCATGGAGTGAGGGCAATCTGCAGATTCAGGCCGAAAATCTGTTTGTAGTCACAGGCCAAACGCTTCTGGTCTACGTTGATATTGGAGCCCGGGCGCAGGCGACTGCGGAGGGTTATGGGGACTGGGATTTATGGAACAAGTCTGACGCACCTGATTGTCACGCGCTAAGCCGCCTGCGAGAAAGCGAAAAGGTGCATCAGAACTGCATAAAGATATTCAATAGAGGCGAAAGCAGTGACAAAAACTGAACACGATCTGCCATACCGAGTGAATTGAGGACAATTGGTTTCACGGATTGAGGAATGAGTCGATGAAAAGAAGTGCAATATTGGCCGCAGTTTTTGGATTGCTGGTGGCGTGTCTGGCGGGATTCTGGTGGCTCAGTGGGCGCTCGAAGCCGTCTGCTGGTCGAGGGAGGAGCAAGGAGGAACAAAAGCAAAACAAAGATGATGACGCTCTTCCGCCTCTGCTTTTCCGCGAAATGGCCGAGCAAACCCGGCGAGAGGTGGGAATCACCGAGAGCCCTCTTGCGAAAAAAGAGGGGAGTAAATATTTATCTGAATATCTCGCCTACGTTACTGAATCGGATGTGCGAGTCGCGATAAGGCCGGGATTGTATACTGATGTGCCGTTGATCGAGATGCGATTCTGGAAACCAGGATCCTCGAGCGAATTGGAAAGGGTGAGAGTATCGCACGTGCGTTGGGGATTATGGCTTAATGTGCCTCTGGAGGAAGGTGGCGGTAACGTGAAGGATTGGGGTGGATGTGAGGTTGGCGCAAAGGCGGTTCGGGTGCCGGTGTGCCCTGAGGATAAAGAAACGGATTACATGAAACTGGGTCATCGTCATCTCGTGCGGATGTCCGTGAGCCGGGGCGAGATGTATGAGAGCGTGGTGCGCATTCCGGAGGATATTCCCCGGGGAAAGATGTATGTGATAGATGTGATCGGGAAATATCCCGCCTGGACGTTCGAGCATAAGGCCAGAGACAAGATGCAGGAGCAACGGAAATACATAAGGGGTCAGATCAAAGGCAACCCGCCGGTGCCGCTGAAAGAAATGCGGGTGGAATATTTCAATATAGAAAAAAGGAAGAAACGCAGCACCCATATCGATGCTGATGGCACGTTCAAGGTGAGAGCGGATGATCTTGGAGAGATGCTGCGGGTTACAAAACCTCAGCATACGGGTGTGGGTTGGCTGTATATCCATTCGGTGAAAAAAAGGAAACTCTCCCTCCCGCACGAAGCTGATCTTGTAATGCAGCCAGAAGATCTGGTTGAGTTTCATCTGCAGATTCCCGCCCAACAGGTCAACGATGACCTGGCCAGTATCGGTCTTAAAGTTCACAAGGATGATCGGGTTCCAATGTCGTGGACCAACCTCACTACCCGCTACAAGCATCCGCTGGAGAGTCTGCAGGAGCCGAGCAAAATCCTTAAGAATCTGAAGGAGACGGGCAAAGTTCGGATGAGATGTGTGCCGGGAGAGTGGTATGTAGCACTTCTGTATTGGCCGCAAAAAGACGACTCTGCCGAGCGCGAACGGGAAGTGATCGGCAAGATCACCGTCAAAAAATCCGATGCGGGGAAGACGCTGGAGGTGGAGCCGCTGGAGGAGTAAAGCGGTTTTTGAGTTTAGAGTGAACTGAGAAACGGCTTGGATGGAGTGAATCCGGCGTACGGTTATCCTCTGTTGGCTTTTTGGACTGCGGCAGCCGCGAGTTGCGGTGGACTACCTGGAAGGGGGCATGCCAATGCGAATGATATTTAGAATGCCAGGCACCTCTGGCCAACGAATCCCCCACGGGGGCGCCGCTTTGCCGTTTTGTCGTTCCTCTGTATCGTTGTCGTGCCTGTCCTCTGAGCACTGTCCTCTGGCCGTCTCTGCGTTCTCTGTGCTAAAAGGTCACTGGCTGGTTTTTGCTTTTGGCAGTTTTTTGTCGATAATGAGGGCGGTTGTTTCCGGGATTGTCCACTCTATTAGCCAGAGGCATATCTTCAGATTTTTTGTGGGACACGAAAAACTATAAACTATTCCCGAATGTTTAATACCCAGTCACTGTTAACAAAGCCTCTACAAGCTGGCGACCAGGTGGTAACCTATCTGAGTGGAAGCGTGGAAGGGGGAAGCCCGGCTGGCTTAGGGTGGCACGCCCTTCTCCCCTACGATTGGGAGCTGGATGTGAGCCTTACGTGTGACCTTTCGGCGGATCCGACGATCAAAATAACAGAGGACGCTACTGGCGATGAATGAAAAAAGAAACACATGTTGGAAGGAAAGCCGATGGTTGATTGGACTCTTCGCGTTCGTAATTGTCGGACTGGGAGCGATGATCGTCGGCCGGGGTTTTGGGCCGGATCGAAAAAACCAGCAAGTGTCCGGCTGCGCTGAGAGTCGCGCAGAATCGAACAAACAGACCAAAACCACGGGCGCCGATAAGACACGGCTCTCTCAGGCGGGAAAGACTTTAGAGTCGAACAGAGAAAAAAAGCAAAAGAAACAGAGGCCGAATATCAACGTGGTTTTCCGGTTGATGGAGGTGCGGAATGGAGAAAAACGCGCGCTTCAGAGCAGGCCTCCTCTTCGGCCTGGCAAGGCGCTGTATCGCTTTTATCCGACCGGACCGAAGCGTTTTAGTTGTGTAGAATCCCTCCGTGATTGGAAGGGGTCTGTGGAGGAGGGAATTACCCTTGAAGCGAAGCTTCCTGCTGGAGAATATTACGTGAGTTCATATCCTCGTCCCAAATGGCCCTACTTTTGCAATACGATCGTAAAGATCCACGAGGAACCGGAGCAGCAGGAGATGGAGCTGCTCAACACACACCAAGCCCCGCTGGCATCCCATATTCGATTTATGGAAAAACGGAACGGTCAAGTGTCCACTATTCACCTCTACGATCCTGGATCTATCTGGGGATACCAGATATTGTACTGGAATCGTGACCGGGCTAAATGGTACGGTCAGCGTGAGGCCGATGCATCAAAGAACCGTGACTTGGTTGAATACAACGACAAAACGGAAAAATGGGAGATCAGAGAGGACGCGTCCTCAGCAGCGCGTCGTCGTGGTCCCATCAGGACCCGCTGGTACTTGCCGCCGGGGAAAGTGCGGGTGAAACTCAGTCCAACCTACAGGTGGCCGGTCCGGTGTGATCAGGTGCTTGAAATTGACCAAAACGCGGGGGATCAGAAAGTTGAGTTAGTGCATCATCGCAAAGAATGGGCGGATTGCAAGCTGGAGCTGGTGAAGGGAGATGGAGAGTCGATCTGGTCTGACCTAAAAGTGCACGTGGATAAGGATGTGGGTATTCGACGGAAAATAGGGATGGGCCATACCGCCAGCAAATCTTTTGAGACTGACAAGAACGGGCGGGCCAAGTTTGTGGTCTGGAGTGACATCGAGAAACTGACATTTGAAGTCTCTACTTACAAAACCGGCAAACGCCAGATTACGGTGCCGGTGGAGAAGCTCAAGGAGGGCTTTCGCTGGGAGATCAAAGAACGTCCCGTGATGGCAGAAGTGAAAGTGCAATTCCGCACAGAAGATGGTGTAACGGGATTGAGGTATTGTCAAATGTTGTGGATGAGAAGCGGGGACGCATCCTGTTGTGTCTCC
>JBKHIT010000021.1:0-75729 GCA_046538485.1 Candidatus Brocadiia bacterium
ACGACCTTTAAGCCTTGACAAAAGGCCTCATAGGAGCCCCGGGCGATCCCGGGCTCTTCGGGGGAGCCCGGGGTTAGCGGTTCGGGTAACGTGCCGGCTGCTTCCCAATGCTAACCCGGGGCTCGTTCGGCCAAAAACAGCGGCCTCATTTCGCCCCGGGCTACGTCTGCCACGCCCGCTCCGCGGGCTTACCGACAGCACCAACGCTAAGCGCATACCCGCGCCATTGGGTTTCACATAATCGCTGATTGTTGTTGCCTCCCGCAGCAACGGACATTTTCCGTTTTCCAAAAACAGCAAATTGAGGCGGGCCTTCAGCCTGCAACAGCTTAGTTTTCTCCGCACATCAGGCCTACGTAGTCCTTTAGACCACTTCAGCCCGGGCTACGATGAATCGGTCTTTCAGGCCGCAAGAAACAAAGCAACAGTTCACCGGCTCCGGGTCACCGGAGGCTCTCGCAGTTCCACCGTTGACAGGCAAGCGGACTGGACTTCAGCCAGCGGCTGGAGTTCAAAACGCGATCGATTTCCCTGAAGATTCCAGGCGCCCCGCGCTCAACCGCCCCGTCGGGGCGGGGATTTACTGGCGTCCTGCCAACCCCCGACTCCCCCGCTACGCGGAGTCGCCGGGGGCTACGCTCTCAATCGCCCCTTTCAGGGGCTCGGTCGTTTGTCCGCCGTATGGCGGGGCCAGCAAGCTGGCGCGCTACCCTCCGACCTCTGACCTTCGACCTCTGTCCTCTGCCGTTCGCTTGTGCGCCGTCGCTGACATCTGTGCTCTGTTGCCCGTCTCATGGGTCTTATGAGCGGACTGGAGTTCAGAACGCGGTTCGCAGGCGGTACAAGCCTAATAGCAAAACAACCAGGTCCGCCTCAGCGATGCGGACCTACACGTCTCTGACAGTCTTCCCCGTTGCGAGCCCTATCCGTCGCCGCCTGGGCGGCGCTCGCCTCCGCAGAGGTTATGCCGGAGAGTTACCGGCCAATCGTTTCCGAACCATTTTCGCCAGCACAAACACAATTACCCCGGCAAAAAGAGCCAGGACGGGAGCCAGCACCACCGAACCGATGAGCCATTCAAACAGACGTTCATGCGCTTCGTAGCCCAGCGTGCGGAGGCTGAATTTGGTCAGGAAATGGCCATGGCGAATGTAGTATCCGAGCTCGATGCAAAGTGCGGGGACAAACGGGGGCATACAAAACTGGCTTGAGGCCACGGAGAGGGGCTTGTTCAATCGCAAATAACTCGCGGCCGCAATAATAGTGACAGTGTGGAAACCGATCAGTGGCAAAGTCCCCAAAAACACGCCCAGTCCGCCCGCAAATGCCAGCTGCCCCGGGGTCGCGTTCTCGGTGAGCAGCGTTTTCAGGGATCGTAGCGGATGAAAAAGCGTTATCTTCTCGCGTCCCAGGGTCTCCATACACAGTTTCTGATGCGGCCACGGGAGGATTGAGCGCATGGTCAGGTGGGTGTTGAGCAGTGACAGAACCATGTTGTCGCGAACCCCGCGAAAATGAGAGTTCGCCTTGATTTCATCATCGTAACGCACGGAAATATCCACATTCTCAATCTGCACGCCGGCCCAGGCTGCGCGGGTGATAATTTCCACTTCGAAGGCGAAACCGCGGCACCAGGTGGTCAGTTCCTGCAGGACAAAAACCGGATAGGCGCGGTATCCGCTCTGCACATCGCCGAC
Organism: Candidatus Brocadiia bacterium; assembly: GCA_046538485.1. Taxonomy (GTDB): domain Bacteria; phylum Planctomycetota; class Brocadiia; order SM23-32; family SM23-32; genus JBKHIT01. The sequence goes on from JBKHIT010000021.1 coordinate 1,698, forward strand.
ATCCTGTCCGGTCTGGAGTCGCGCCCAAAAATTGCCAAATGCGCGACCGAACCGGGAACCGAACGGTACGTTTTGTCCCGACATATCCCGTCTCCCGACAATAAGTGACAACGGATTGGCCCGGATCGCGTTCTGAAATTTCGGGAATTCTTCCGGTAGATGCTGGCCATCCGCATCCAGTGTTACGATATGGCTCGCCCCCCTTTTTTCGGCCTCCTCAGCCCCCGTGAGCAATGCCGCCCCTTTTCCCCGATTTTCCTCGTGGCGCACGCAAATCACGTCGAGTCCTTCCAGTTCTTTTTCTGCCGGTTCATCGCTCCCGTCATCAACCACCATCACCCGTGAATGGACCGAAAGCGCGCTGCCGACGACGGCACGCAGGCTTCCCGCCTGGTTGTAAACGGGTATGACAATCCAGATCTCTATCTCTTCATATTGCATATCAGAATTGTTCTTCGGCATTGGACGACCTCACAGCTTTACCTTGCGCGAATGCGTTCGTCTGAAAACGCAAAACTGAGGAAATCTTTCAGATGCAGTCCGAATCTGCGCCAGCTATCGGGAGATTCCCACAGCATGGTAAAATATCCCCACAGAACTTTCGGACGCATAAAATGGGATCGATAAAACAGCTGGAAAAGCGATTCCAGCTGATCTTCGGTCATTCCATCGGGGACAAATTGAAAATGCATGCAGTCCATCTTCTCATAATCTTCATCGAAAGTGCCATATTCTTCGATATTCTCGTAGACGGGTGATCCCGGGAACGGAGTGAACTTCGACAGATTGAAATCGTCAATCGGCAGGGAAAAAACATACTCCATGCTGCGGCGGACGGTTTCTTCGGTTTCGCCGGGCAGGCCGATCATAAGCAGCGCTTTAACGCGGATCCCCGCACGTTTGATCTGACGGATGCGCCTGGCCAGCCGATCCACATCTGCGTTCTGACGGTGCCGAGAAAGAAGTTCTTGAGCGCCCGTCTCCACACCAAGACTGATCATCCAGCAGCCTGAAGCTTTCATCAATTTCAGAAGATCCGGATCAACGTGCTCGGCTCGCACAGCGCAGTTGTAAGTCATGCCGAGAGGTTTGTCTATCATCTTACGGCAAAATTCCTCCACGCGTCTACGCACGAGAGTAAATTGATCGTCGTAGAAATTGATATGCCGAATTCCCCAGCGCGATTTCATATATTTCAAGTGTTCGTACAGATAGTCCGCGGAATTGTAACGAAAACTCCTTCGAAAAACCGACCGGTCACAATATGAACATTGGTACGGACACCCCCGGCTGGAGACGCAGCTGCTGTTCGGAGTGGTTGGATAATTGAATATCGGCAGCTGGTAAAGCTCTGGAAAGCCGTCCAGCTTTTCATAGGCCGGGAAAGGCAGTGAGTCCAGCTCCAGCAATTCCGACCTGTATCCGTTGAAAACAACCTCCCCGTCCTGTCGATGGGCCAGACCTTCGATCCCCGTGGGATCGCCACGGTTCTCCGTGAGTTCGCGCAGCGTTTCTTCCCCTTCCCCCACGACGGCGTAATCCACGGGAGGATTCTCTTCGAGGATTTTCGTCTTCAGCGCCGATACGTGCGGACCGCCCACGACCGTCTGCGTCTGCGGCCGTTCAGATTTAATCATTTCCAGCAGACGAACGGTATCGGGGAAACTGGAGGTCGTGCAGGAAACGCCGGCATAATCCGGTTTTTCGCGGCGGACATATTCCCTGATTTTTCGGTCGCAATTCTCGGGATGGGCAAAACAGTCGATCAATTCGGTTTCGACGCCGTGTTCCTCAAGATAGGCCGCGATACCTGCCAATCCAAGCGGCGGCATCAGGTTCGCCACGCGGGCGATATCTCCCCTGGCATTGGACGGATCGTAACCAAGAGGATGGATCAGGAGGACTTTTCGGGAACTTTGCACGATTCTCTCACGTCGTTATCGGGAACACAACATTTACTGACATTTCTTCCGGCATCGAATTCAGCCGGCGAATATCGTCCGGTTTTTGCCGACGCTTCGCCGGCGATGCAGGGAGCCGGTGTCCGATTGTCACATCATTTCACAGACCAGTGCCGCGTTTATCCCGCCGAAAGCAAAACTATTCTTAATAACCCGTCTGATCTCGTTTTCACGCAATCCCATAACGTGATCAATTCCCTCGCAATCGGGATCCACATTATCCAGGTTTCGGGTGGGAAGAATCTTCCCTTCTTTTGCCATTTCCAGCGCAGCGATAAGTTCGACAGGTCCTGAAGCCCCCAGGGAGTGTCCCTGGTAGCCTTTCAGACTGCTCACGGGCGCGGTCGTTCCGAAGATCTCGCGGATTGCCCCTGCTTCTGCGGTATCGCCCTGCCGGGTCCCCGTGGCATGGGCATTGACGTAATCAATGGCATCCGGCTTGATATCGGCCTGCTCAAGCGCTTCGCCCATGCAAAGTACCATAGATTCGCGATCAGATTGGCTCACGTGGACGCCGCTCCCGCACGTGTGATATCCGAGGAGCTCGGCTATAATTTTCGCTCCCCGTTCCACAGCATGGTCGTAATCTTCCAGCAGAACCACACCTGCCCCTTCTCCGCAGACAAGCCCGTCGCGGTCGCGGTCGAAAGGCCGGGGGCTCATTGTCGGATGGTCGTTGTATTCGGTGGATGTGGCATACAGCACGTCGAAAGAACCCGTTACCGTCTCGTGCAATTCTTCCGCCCCCCCGCAAAGCATGATGTCCTGTCGTCCCTGCCGGATCAAATCCATTCCGGTTCCAATCGCCTGGAGTCCGGAAGCGCACGCGGCAGAGGTAGCCATCACGACCCCGCGGATACCGAAGTATTCGGCCACGTTCATTGTAACGGTATGAGAAAGGGTGCGAAAAAATTCCGAAGCGCCCAGCAGGGCAAAGTTTTCCTCGGCGGCCAGTAATCTGTAGGTCTCCATTATCGTGATGGGGCTGCCTGTAGTGTGGCCCATTATACAACCGAGTTGAGGATTGCCGCTCACATCTTCCCGGTCGAGTCCGGCGCTTTCGACGGCCTGTTCAGCGGCCTGGGCACCATAGATACTCATAGGACTCATAGTCCGACGCGAACGCCGGGGAATATCGCGTTCATTCTGCATTTCCAGCGGAGCACCCAACATGCTTCTGAGACCGTCGTAGTGTTCCCACTCGTCAATACGCTGAATCGCGCTACGGTTCGCGTACAATCCCTCCATCATTTCTTTCACCCCGTATCCGAGGGGCGTTACAACTCCGCAACCTGTGATAACGACACGCTTCATCGGGGTAATCGACCTTCAATAAACTTCTGGAAACGGGGTTTGCCAATCACCGAGCGACAGACAAAAAATGCCGAAGCCATTGCCCCCACAACGCCCGGAAGCAATGAACTCTGGCCGGCAGCATATAGATTGAGCAGAGGCAATTTACCCAACAGGTTGAACTGACCTACTTTTTGCTTGATACCGTAGGCGGCCCCGAATGGGCTGTTGAGATAATCGCGGTAAGTGAGCATGGATGCTGTCGCCATGAGTTCCAATTCATTGCGAAACTCGGGGAAATAGGGTTCCAAACGCCGGCATATTGCTTCAGCTCGACTGCGTTTATAGGCCGCGTATTTTTCTCCCCTTTGCCCGGTCCGTGTTTCCTTCCAGGGCTCCACATCCTCAAAAAAACTCACCTCCAAAGCCATCATCGTCTTGACCATCTGACCGTCAACCTTTTCGCGACCGAACATCATAACCATAGGCCTCGCGCCCTCGCATTCGGGACTCAACATACGATTAAAATCGGTATCCGGATAAATCGAAAAGATAGGGGTATCGTTGGGCTCGTCAGGCGGCTCTTCGGCCAGTTTTCCAAAGACCGAAAAAAAACCGACGGACGGTTCAAAATCACGCACCCGGTGACGGAAGGCGGGGGTCGTATGATGGTCGGGAAGCATCTTCAAAATCTTAAGAGGATGGATTGTGAAAACGCAGGCATCTGCTGATAATTCGGACCCGTCCGAAAGTATAAAATGCTCCACTTTTCGGTCTTTGATACCATCGACTGATTCCAGGGCACAATCGCACCGCACTTCCACATTCACCCCATCCAGCGCCTTCAGAAACGCTTCCACGATAGCATCACCTCCGCCCTCAATACGGGCGGAGGACTCCAGCAATCCAGCGGTAACACGGCAATGATCCGAAAAGGCCATTTCGGCCGGAGGAGTCCCGTGGCACGTGCAAAAAGCGGCAAGAATTGCCTGGAGAACCGGATTTTCAATATGCTCATCAAGCACATCCTGTAATGTAATATAATCTTCGTCCAGTGTCGGTGGGCGCTGACTGAGTCCCCTGACATTCATGGACGTTGTTCGCTCGCAGACTTTTATGAAGAGCTCGAAATAGTCGTCCAACCCGGCTTTTTCATCGGGAAAAAATCGCTTCAGGTTCTCACGGCTTCTTTCAATACCGCTGGGGAGTGTGTATGTTTCGTCGGTCGAGGGAAAAACCATCCGATGGCAATTCTGCTCAGGCAAAAAAACCGGATTAATCGACTCCTGCAACCCGAGCACGGCGAGCATATCGGCGAGCATTCCGTAATCGTTCTGGCTTAACCCCCCGGTAAAATGGAGTCCGACGTCAAAAGGTATATTTTCGCGGCGGAACCGGGCCAGAGAACCACCAGGATTGGGAGCCTTCTCCAGCACAAGCACACGATTTCCCTTCAGACCCAGCAATAGGGCTGTGGTCAAGCCGCTCGCTCCGCTCCCGACGACAATTTGATCGTAATGTTCCATACCGGGTGCCAAATGCCTCACATTGCAAGTCCGCCGTTGACGCCAATGACCTGTCCGTGGACATACATATTCTTTTCCACACAGAGGAAACGTATCACAGATGCCACATCGGCCACCTCCCCAAAATGGCCGAGCGGAATCAATTTTTTGATTTCCTCCTCCTGAAGATCCTCCGTCATTTCCGTGTTAATTACGCCGGGCGAGACGACATTGACATAGATATTACGTTCGCCGACCTCTCGAGCAAGTGCTTTGGCTGCACCGATAACTCCCGCTTTGGCAGCCGAATAATTTCCCTGTCCCGCTTGACCGATTTGCCCGGACACCGAAGCCACCGCCACAATACGTCCACGGCGCTCCCGTAACATCGGAAAAAGCACAGCACTTATCACGTTATAAAAACCGTCCAGATCGGTCCGAACAACCGTATTCCATTCCTCCTCCGTCATCCACACCATCAGATTATCCCTGGTAACACCTGCACTTACAACAACGGCATAAGGCGGCGTTTCTTCGGCACGGTCCTGCAGAGCCTTTTTGACCGCATCCGAATCGGCCACATCAAAAGCAAACAACTCACAGCTCTGACCATTCTTTTCAATCTCAGCCCGGGCCGACTCAGCAGCCTCATTGTTACTCCGATACGTCAACCAGATATCGAACCCGGCTTCGGCGAGCTCAACCGCGGCCTGCCGACCGATCCCCCGGCTTCCGCCAACGATGAGAGCAATTCGGGATTCTGTCTCGTTCATTTAAACACCTTCCCGGCTGAAACGACAAAAAATTGATCGTCTGCTTTGGAATTCCCCCGCGACGAAGATATCTGCTCGCCGCGGCATCAAATAATGAGGATACGCTCTGAGGCGACGATTCGCAACCATGACACACATATTGGCGCCCCCACATTCCCCTGGTGTAGACATTTTACCGGCTTGTTGCGGCATTCTCCGCGTGTTCGAAAGGATTGTTCCACAGGTCAAAAAAATTGAAATATTGCCAGGGATGTTTTTCCACATATTTTTCCAGCGCGTCGGCCAATTTCTGCGCATGCGGCTCGGCATCTTCCGGTTCTCGTACGCCCGGCGGAACATCGATAACTTCAGCAAGGTCCACTACATACAGGTTAACACGAGGCTTATGGGAGAATAGAACCACGATCGGGCGACCGGTCGCTGAAGCGAGTCGATAAGGAGAAAAAGGAAAGATCACCTCGTCCCCAAGAAACCTCGCCTTAACTGTCTCCTCCTTTCGGCCAAAGACGCGGTCCGCCATAACCCCGAGAATGCAACCTTCTTGAAGCACTTGTACCATCTTCAGAACACTCTGCGGGCCTTCCCTCGGGTCAATAACTTTTACGGGCATATTTTCCCGACGGAGATGAGCCTCGGCACTGTTGCCTTCCGGAGGAATGATCACCGCATAAACGGGACGATCTATCAGAGAAAGGGAGCTCATTGCCAATTCCCAGCATCCCACGTGGGCATTGGCCATAACCACACCATCGCCCCCTTCCAGCGCCGCCCGCATGGCCTTTTCATCCTCACAGGTCGCCTTGATAACATCTTCACCGAGCAATGCATACGCAGCTCGGTCAATCATAGTGCGGCTGAAGGTAAACACGAGCCGATAGCTGTCCCAAAACCGCCGCAACGGATTCCTGTGATCCGGGAAACGGCGTCGAAGATAATATTGGGTCCGGCGGCGAATCTCGGGGACAAAAAGTACGTACCATAGAACAACGAAATACATAATGTGGTAAGCAGGACGCAATCCACCAATGCGGATAACAAAATAGAAAAAGCGGAACTGCCAGCTTTTCCCCACGTCTTTTACAGACCAATCAGCAGTGGTCTTTGCTGAATCATCTTCGTCCTGGTAACCAGGAGTTCCCATGAGATATATACGAAGTTCCAGAAATTAGAAAGTACTGAACACGATTGGAGAGTAGCCGGTCAAGCCCGGGATTTCAAGGTCGCGCCCGGCCGCCAACCTCAGCGGATTCAACCCCTCATTTCAATTGACAACAACCGACGTCTCGGCTAAGCTAAGCTTGGATTGTATCGTATGTAGTGATCTTATCGGGGTCCTTTCTTGCCATTTCCTGCACCGGGCTGAATAAGTTTCCCAACGCACCGGTGGAAAAGTTCTCTGATCGCACGGGAAGGTTGTCGCTTTCATGAGTTTGGATGAGTTACGTAAACGCATCGATGGAATCGATGTGCAGATCGTCCGACTGATCAACGAGCGTGCGGAAATTGCTCACAAGATCGGAGAAGTCAAAGCCGAATTTAACGACTCCGTCTATAAACCTCACAGGGAAGAAGCGGTCTACGAACACGCGATAAAGGCCAATGATGGACCGATACGAGACGAATCAGTGAGAGCCGTTTTCCGGGAAATTATGTCCGGTTGCATCGCTCTTGAAAAAGCGCTGAAAGTTGCTTATCTCGGCCCGCCAGGAACGTTTACCCACTGGGCCGCGCGAAGCAAATTTGGAGATTCGGTCAACTACGAACCAAGCAAATCCCTGGAAGAAGTTTTTGCCGAAGTGGAAAGAGGAAGAGCGGATTACGGTGTGGTCCCGGTGGAAAATTCCACAGAAGGCGGGATTCGTGATACCCTGGCGCGGTTTTTGGAAAGCCCGCTTAAAGTCTGCGCCGAAATCGTAATTGAAATTCACCATTCACTGATGGCAAACTGCAATCTCCAGGAAATCAAAACGGTCTATTCAAAAGGCACTGTTTTTGGGCAGACCCGCGGATGGCTCAGAGAACATTTACCGGATGCCGACCTCGTTGATGTGCCGAGCACAAGTAAAGCTGCCGCGCTGGCCTCTCAGCAAGACCATGCCGCCGCGATCGGACATAAACAGCTCACGGCCGCTTATGGATTGCAACTGCTTTTCGAAAATATCGAAGACACCCCTGACAATGTCACACGGTTCTTCGTAGTTGGAAACCACATGAGCGGCCCGACAGGAGACGATAAAACGGCTGTCCTCTGCAGCGTCCGAGATAAAGTCGGCGCACTTCATAGCCTGCTCACACCGTTCAAAGAGTTCGGCATCAATATGACAAAAATAGAATCTTTCCCGGCACGAGGATTGAAATGGCAATACTACTTCTTCATCGATTTCATCGGCCATCCCGAAAACGAAGACGTGCAACAAGCCATGGAGGCCATGAAACAAGAATGCACCGAATTCATTGTGCTGGGGGCTTTTCCGCAACAGGCTGATGGCGAAACAGATTGATATTCGTTTTTCCCAAGCATACCAAAACAAACTAAGCACGAGAGCAACTGAGGAGAAACTCGAATGAGAAAGCTTTTCATTGCCGGCAACTGGAAAATGAACCTTGACCTCGAAACAAGCGTCGGCCTGGTCCAAGACCTCAAAGATCAGGTCGGAGGTGTGGATGATGTGACCCTTGCCGTCGGCCCACCGTTTGTTTATCTCAATGCCGTGGCCGATATCCTTGAAGGCACAAAAATCGGAGTCGCTGCACAGAACATGTATATCCAACCGGAAGGTGCTTATACCGGTGAGGTCAGCGGCCCAATGCTGCTTGATGTCGGTTGCGAATACGTAATACTGGGACACTCGGAACGAAGACATGTCTTCGGCGAACCGGACGAACTCATCAACCAAAAAGTGCAGAAAGCCTTCGAATACGGCCTGAAACCCATTATCTGCGTCGGAGAAAAACTCGAACAAAGAAAAGCCGGTGACACTGAACGGATCGTATGCGGACAGGTCGAAAGTGCCCTGGAAAGCGTGGGACGCGAACAGATGGAAGAGGTCACACTGGCCTACGAACCCGTCTGGGCAATAGGCACGGGTGAGACGGCAACTCCCCAACAGGCCGAAGAAGTCCATACGATCATTCGCTCGCTGGTAACCGACCTGTTCGACGCCGAGCTGGCCGACGAGCTGGTTATCCAATACGGGGGAAGTGTTAAACCCCACAATGCCGCTGACCTGCTGGCGCAGGAAGATGTCGACGGCGCTCTCGTGGGAGGAGCCAGCCTGGCCGCCGAAACGTTTGTCCCGATCATCGAAGCCGGTCAAAACATCTGAGTCTTTTCCGCTGGCAAGGAACCTGGATATGGATCCGGATGAATTTAAAAAGTTGCTGAAACGCGTGGCCATCATCGGCGCATTTTTCCTCGTGGCCGTGGTCTTCTATCTGCTCGGGCGCGGAGGAAGTAAGTTCTGGGAAGGAATGCTTTTCGCGTATGCTATCGTAGTAAGCCTGCTCATGGTGCTCGCTATCCTGCTACAAAGTGGGAAAGGCGGCGGACTGGCAAGTCTTGGAGGCATGGGCGGGGAAGCTCTATTTGGCGCCCGCTCGGCCACACCAATCGCAAAAGCGACCGCCGTGATGGGAGCCCTTTTCCTGTTCATTTGCATGTTGATATCACGGCTTCACATCACCCGCGCAACCGGTACAAGCGCGAAAAAAGGCGATATACTGGAGGTGCCAGCCGAAGCCCCCCCCGAAAGCCGCGAAGTCCCGGGCCTTGGAACGGGAAAAACACCGGATGAGGTCGAAGGAACTTCGGAATCGACCGAGGAGAACAAATGATCCGAAGCATGACCGGCTACGGAGCGAGCGAATACGAGTGCGATCAATGGCAAATTCAGGTGGAAGTCCGTTCGGTTAATCACGACCTACTTAAAGTTTCCCCCCGACTGCCCGACATGCTCCGCCTGAAAGAAAGCGAATTGAATTGCCTCCTTCGCGAATTCATCCAGCGAGGACACGTTTACGTTAAGGTGAACGCGGATATCAGCGAACAAGCGATGTCGATGCTGGTCGATAAACGGAAGCTCAGCGCGTACGTCCGCCTGGCCCGAGAACTCAGCGAAGAAGCCGATGTTCCACTGCGCCTTGAAGTCGGTTCTATGCTGGCCTTGCCCGGTATCCAGAATACAGAAACCCTCCCCCGCGAAGTGCGAGACGCCATGTGGGAAGACGTACTGGACGCCACTCGTAACGCAATCAAGTCTCTGGTGGAAATGCGGACTACTGAGGGGGAAAAACTCTCAGATCAGCTGAGCCAGCTCAGCCAGGAACTGCAACAGGAGACCGAAGCCGTCAAATCCCGGATCGATGAGTGTCTGGAGAAATATCAAGAGAAACTCGTCGAACGAGTCGACCAGCTTCTCAACGGAATCGATGCCCGGCCCGAAGAAGGCATTCTCGCCCGGGAAATAGCGGCCACCGCCGAGCGTGGCGATATCAGCGAAGAAGTAGCCCGTATGGAAAGTCACCTCGAACAGTTCGATACCGCGCTCCAGAACGACGAAAGCGCGGTTGGCAAAAAACTTGAATTTCTCGTGCAGGAAATGCTTCGAGAAACCAATACCATGGCCTCCAAGATCCCCTGCAGCGAACTCGTTGAAATCGCCGTGGAAATGAAAACGAACGTCAACCGGCTGCGCGAACAGGTGAGAAATATAGAGTAACCGACGCCCCACACCGGAATTTGAAAATTACTGAATGGCCCCCAAAAAACATACGGAGAAACTCGAAAAGCCCGACAACTTGTTCGTACTCTCCGGGCCGAGCGGAGTGGGGAAAAATACCGTCGCCGAACGGCTTTGCAAGCGAGATCAGGTGACTCGAGCCATCACAGCAACGACCCGGGATCCCCGAAACGGGGAAAAAGAAGGCGAAGATTACTATTTTGTCGATGAAAAAAAGTTTCAACAATGGATCGAAGATGGCAAGTTGCTCGAACATAATCGCTACGACGACAATGACTACGGCACGCCCGCATTTTCGGTCAATGAAGCCGCAAAACACAAAAAACCCGTCATCCTGGTCATCGACGTCAATGGCGCGTTGAAAATACGGGAACAATACCCCGAAGTCACCCTCATTTTCCTCGCTCCACCCGATGAACGAGAGCTGGAAAGAAGGCTCCGGGACCGTGGCGACGAAGACGAAAAGCAGCTCGAATATCGGCTCGATAGAGCCCGAGAAGAAATGAAACTGATGGATAAATATGACCGGGTCGTGACCAATGATTCGCTCGAGCGAGCCGTGAAAGAAGTGGCTAAGATCGTGGAAAATCAATCCGACTCTTCATAAATGGCAACTCGGTCACATTCCGGGAAATGACTGATTTCAAGATTTTCAGAAAGTATTTGCCAATATTTTGCAAAATAGATAGAAACAACGGGAGCACAATTCATGGAAAAAAGTCGCGATCAAAGAGTTGAAGAACTGAGCGAAAAAAGTGGCGGCCGGTTCAAACTAACTGCCCTTGTTCAAAAGAGAGTTCGAAACTACTACCTCCACGGTCGGACATTTATGCCAAATGTCGAGAATATGGACGAACTTGTCGATCTCGTTCTCGACCAGGTCGAGCGCGGAGAAATTGAACTCAGTTTCCGCAAAAAGAGCAAAAAACCCATCGACCAACTCCGGGAAGGCGGTCAGGAAAAAGAAGAAGAAGAACAATAACCCGGAAACAAATTTTCCCGATCGAATCGACTGACGGGCTTGAAGGGCTCTCCGGGACAGCACTCCGTGCGCTTCATTGGCGTTTTATGCATTCCCACCCTTTCCATATCGACGCCGATACTACGTCACTGGCCCCCCGCTTGACACAGTGCGCCGAAACGGTTACACTTTTTCCAGTTTCGTAACATGTTTTTTTTTTGTCGTTGTCGTGCCACGGTTTTGTAAAAGGTGCTATTAATTCTGCGGCTTGCCACTCCAGAATGAATAGACCCTCCCAGAAAGGAGCGCTCTTATGCCTGATTCCGGTCCCACCGGTAATAAAAATAAAGCCTTTTCGGCTTTTACCCTCATCGAACTGCTGGTGGTGATAGCCATTATCGCCATCCTTGCTGCCATGCTCATGCCCGCTCTGGCCAGCGCCCGCTCGGCGGCCAAAGGCATCAGCTGCACGTCCAAACTCAAACAAATCGGCACCGCCGCTACCATGTACCTCCACGACTACGGCGCGTGGCCCATCTACCGCGATACGGGCGACACGAGCACCTGGACGATCTACTGGTGCGCCGCGACCAAAGACGGAGAGACTCCCGATTGCAGCCGCGGAGTGCTGTCCGAGTACCTTGACGTCAGGGAAATGCAGAGCTGTCCCGCATGGAAGCAGGAAGTCAGTTCCCAAAAACCGGGTCTCGGTTACGGATACAACTGGCTCACCCTTGGTTTCCCACCGAGCTGGTACGGTATGTTCACCTACTACGCAGACGTCGCAAAAGACGGAGACGTAGAGAAACCAAGCCGAACAATCGCTTTCGCCGATGGTGGGATACGGGAATCGGCGACTTTCGGCGGTACCGACCCGAATGTCATCACGGAAACGGTTGCTCTCACTCCCCCCTCGCAGGATAGCGCCAACGCCCCGAGCATGCATTTCCGGCATCTGGGGAAAGCCAACATTACTTTCTGCGACGGCCATGTCAGTGCAGTCCGTCCCCATCCGGGCACAGAAGACTCCTATCACCCCACGCTCGCGTACCCGTGCCCTGACGATCGTCTCTACGACAGGGAGTAATTATGGACCTGAGTCTATCATTGTGGACCGGGGGAATGTTGTTCACTCTCGGAATATTTGCCACGAAAGTCGGTCTCGGTCTTGGATTCGGAGGTGTGCGGTGGCGCGGCACGCTCCTCACCCACACCGTCTACATCGCCCTGTTTCTCATCGCCGCTCTGCTATCGAAACCTCTTACGGCGGCGCTTCGGCCCATCCTGCAGGCCGGCCCCTACCTCCACGCGATGGTCGCCCTGATCATGATTGGCTGGGGAATCCACCTGTTCCGGGGACAGCACCGCATCCGGGATAATTCGGCGTCCTCGCATTCATTGCTGCTCTTGATCCCCTGCCCCGTTTGTTTCAGCGCGGTGGTGTTATCCACCTGGACCGCCCTGGAGATCACCGGTCTGCCGCCGCTGGCCGTCGGAGTTGGCCTCGGACTCGCATTTGTGCTCCTCTCCTCCGTGTTGCATCTTTCGGTCAAACTGAGAGGAAACTTTGAAAGAACACGTTCGTCCTCGGTCGCGTTGGCACTGACAATGATGGCCATCGGCGCTTATTTCCTCGCTTCCCTCATCCTCCCCGCCAAAATAGAGCAGGCTCGCAGCGCCTACAGAACATTCACCGCAAATAATGCCAGAATCAGCTCCTCCGGGGGAACGGGCGTTGTTTTCCTCCTCTTTGCTGTTCTTCTGGCAGGATATCTCACACGCAAGAAGTCGGAGCCCACGCATGAGTGAACTGCTCGCCGGATTGGAAACCTACCTGTACGTCATTTCATCAAGTCTTTTCTACCCCGTCGTCATCGGGCTTGTGGCGCTGACTTTCTGGATTGTCTTCTGTTTTGGATCGTTCCTGCGGAATTACTCTGAGAAACGACGTGGCGAATCATCAGCTTTAAAACAGTACCGAAAAGACCTTGAGGACGAACTGCAGCGCCATCGCGAAGAGGGCGCCGAACATTTGGATGCCCGTCTCGAACGGCTTCTGCAGGAATCGGAATTAAAACTGGTCAAACAGCTCGACCGCGTCCGATTCGCCGTCCGCGCGGGGCCCGCTGTGGGGTTGATGGGCACGCTCATTCCGATGGGGGTTGCGCTCTCTTCCATGGCCCAGGGCAATATGCCCAAAATGGCCCAGAGCATGGTCACCGCCTTCACCACCACCGTCGTCGGACTCGCCTGCGGGGTCGCCGCATATCTGATGTCACTCGTACAGGAAAAATGGGTCCGCGAAGACATGCGCGAGATGGAATACGAAACCGAAGTGGCTGTGCGTGAAGTTGCCGAAGAATCGGGAGGGTACGAATGAAGTTCCTGAAACGTCGGCGGCAATCGGAAGGTTACATGCAACCCCTTGAAGACCCCCTGAGCGGCGTCGCTAACCTTTTTGATGCCAGCATCGTGTTCATCGTCAGCATGATGATCGCCCTGTTTATGGCCTACAACATGCTCGACCTGCTCGATCCTGAGTCGGAAGTAACAATCGCCAAAAAAACCGCCGACGGGAAGCTGGAAATTATCACCAAAAAAGGCAAAGAGATCAAAGCACGGAAAGTGACGGACCGAAAACTCAGCGGACAGGGGACCCGTCTTGGAACGGCCTACAAACTCAAAGATGGAAGAGTTATCTATGTGCCCGATCAAGAATAAGTTGCTGGCCGCCCTGATCATCCTGCTGTGCTCCGCAACGAACGTCCTCAGCGCGGAGAAACCGGTCGTCAGCCTCGTCACAAGCGATGCCGACTCACGGTCCGCTGTGCAGGCTGTCCGGGCGATCCGGGAAGACTATCCTGGATTAAAAAAGCACCTCACACTGAGACCTTACTCCTCGGGCAACCTTACCCGCGCCGATCTGAATGCGATAGCAGGATCGCGCATCGTGTTTGTGTTCATGTTCGACCGCCAGACGGCCAATCGGATGCAGCCGTTCCTCGAGCGCGTCATTGAGCGAGGTGGGGACGTTTACACCGTCAACTATCTGTTTCCGGGACAGCACAAAGAGCTCGGTTTTACGGTCGATGAAAAGGTCTGCGCCTACTACGAAGCGCGGGGTTCGGAAAATCTGAAAAACGGGCTGCTTTTCGCCCTCAAAAGAGATTTGGATCTGGAAGTCTCATTCGAAGATCCCGCCCCCTACCCAGACGCCGGGCTGTACGAACATCATTCCAGTCGGATTATCGAAGACGTAGAGGAATTCAAACGCGTCTACGGTGAAGAACGAGAAAATTTCAAAGCCGACGCTCCGTGGGTCGGGATCATCTTCTACGTCAGCGACCTCGCCGGCGGTCAGATGGACGTCATCGACACGGTGATCGAAACACTCGAAGACGCAGGATTGAATGTCTTGCCGGCCTACGGATATCCGTCCGAGGGGGTGGTCGAAAAATACTTCCTCGATGAAAAAGGCCAGAGCCGTATCCGCGTTCTCGTCGCCATTGCCCTCAAACTCGGCGTAAACCCCGAAAAATCCGCCCGGGTTCTCGGCGCGCTCGACGTTCCCGTCATCGACCCCATAATCCTTTACACACAGTCCGCAGACCAGTGGCGCGAGTCGGAGATCGGGCTTGATATCAACGAACGCACCTGGCAGATCGCCAAGCCCGAACTGGCCGGTATTGCCCAGCCCACTGTCATCGGGGCAAAAGAAACCGCCAGAGATCCCGCGACAGGCATAGTTTACATGCGCAAAAAACCCATGCCAGAGCGCGTCCGTCGCGTCGTCAACCGGGTGCAAGCCTGGCTAAACCTCCAGAACAAACCCAATCCCGACAAGCACGTTGCCGTCCTCTACTACAACTACCCGCCGGGCAAGCAGACAATCGGCGCGTCCTACCTTAACGTGCTGCCGGAAAGCCTCTGGGAGATACTTCAGAAACTGAAGAACGAGGGATATGACGCGCGCGGGGCCCCGGGTGACAAATCGGCTCTGCAGACGGCCGTTTTTCACCACCGGAATCTCGGCAACTGGGCTCCCGCGGAACTGGACGCCTTCGTGCGGCAGTATGATCCGCCCCGTGTAAGCATAAAACAATACGAAAAATGGCTGGGAAAACTCCCGCCCGCGTTCATTCAATCCGTCGAAAAAGCATGGGGACCGCCCGGGGAGAGCGACATTATGGTCTGGCGCGATCAAACCGGGCAGGCCTGGATTATCATCCCCGCCCTTCAATACGGAAACATCCTTCTGACGGCTCAGCCCCCACGCGGATGGGGCCAGAACGTCACAAAATTATACCACGACACAACAATCCCGCCCCACCACCAGTACGTCGCCTTCTACCTCTATCTGAAACACAAATTCGGCGCCGATGCCATTATCCACGTCGGCACCCATGGCACCCACGAATGGCTATCCGGAAAAGAAGCCGGCCTGGCCGCCGAAGATCCGCCGGAAGCCCTGATTCAGGATATGCCCAACATTTATCCCTACATCGTCGATGATGTCGGAGAAGGCATACAGGCGAAACGACGCGGTCAGGCTGTGGTAATCGACCACATGACGCCGCCGCTCGACGATTCCGGATTGAACCCGGAACTCGACCAGCTCTCAAATCTTATCGACAAGTACAACGTCGCCACCCAAAAAAGCGCTCCTCTGGCGAAGGCGCGCCTCGACGAGATCAACCGGCTGGCAGGCGAAAAAGGGTTGCTGACGGATCTGGGACTGAAAAACATCGAAACGGACGAAGATGTCGAGCAGCTGGAACATCATTTGAAACGAATCGCCGAAAAAACCACCCCATTCGGTCTCCATACCTTCGGAAAGGTGCCAGAGGAAAAATACAGGCGCTCCACCGCCGAGGCTATCCTCAAGGCCGGAGACAAACTGCCGCCGGCGCGGAGAAAGGCAAAGCTGAAAGAGCTGGACGAACGAATAATCGCCGGTGCGCAGCGCGAATTGGATAGCCTGGTTCAAGCGCTGTCGGGGCGCTACGTCCCGGCCGGCACAGGCAACGATCCGATTCGCAACCCCGATTCGCTTCCGACGGGCAAAAATTTCTACTCTTTCGATCCCTCGCGCATACCTTCACCCGACACCTACAAGATGGGAGCGCAGCTGGCCCGGGAACTGGTCGAAGATTACAGGAACCGTCACGGTCAGTATCCCGATAAGCTCAGTTTCACGCTCTGGGCCGTGGAAACCATCCGCCACGAAGGAATCGTTGAGTCGCAGATCATGCACCTGCTTGGCGTCCGGCCCACCTGGGACAAACGGGGTAAGGTCACGGGAGTCGAGGTGATCCCCTCCGATGATCTGCACCACCCGCGCATCGACACCATTATGGTCCCTTCCGGCCTGTACCGGGATGTATTCTCCAATCTTATGGCTTTGCTCGACAAAAGTGTGAGCCTGGCGCGAGATCAGGATGAGTCCGATAACATCCTCCGCGCGAATGTGCTCGCCCGGCGAGACGAACTTCTTAAGCGCGGCATCTCCAAAGAAAAAGCTCTGCGTCTGGCTTCCGTCCGCATATTCACCGAAGAACCCGGTTCTTATGGCACCGGCCTGTGCGACGTGATTCCCCTGTCGGGGACGTGGGACAACGAAGAGGAGGTCGCGGACGTTTACTTTTTGAGAATGAGTCACATGTTCGGACAGGGATTCTGGGGGAACCGGACGGCGTCGGGTTCGGGACCGGGCGTTGAAAAAAAGATCAGCAAAGAGCTCTTCAAAAAAGCTCTTTCCGGGACCAAAATGTCCGTTCACAGCCTTTCCAGCAACGTCTACGCCACTCTGGACAACGACGATTTCTTTCAGTATCTCGGGGGAACCGCGATGGCGGTCCGTGCGGTGGACGGTGAGACGCCCGAGATGTATGTATCGGACATGTCGAATCCCAACGCCGCCCGGCAGGTAACTCTCGCCCGCGTGATGGGGACCGAGATGCGAACGCGCTACCTCAACCCGAAATGGATCGACAAAATGATGGCTGAGGGCTACGCCGGCGCGCGCTTCGTCGATAAAGTCGTCGAACATCTCTGGGGATGGCAGGTGACCGCGCCGGAGGTTGTTGATTCCGCAAAGTGGCAGGAAATGTATGAGACATATGTGGAAGACAAATACGATCTGAATTTGAAACAGAAATTCAAAGAAGCCGGGAATACCTGGGCGCATCAATCAATCGTTGCGCGGATGCTCGAGGTCGTGCGGAAAAATTACTGGGATCCGGACCGGGAAGTCGTTCAGCGGCTGGCGAAAGAATACGCCGAAAGTGTCAAAAAAGAGGGCCTGGCCTGTTGTGACCACACCTGCAATAACCCTGCGCTTACGGAATACACCCGGTCCACGCTCACGTCGGTGCCCGGCCTTGAAAACCTGGCCAAAGAAATGGCCGACTCGCTTGAAGAGATAAAACGAACCCGGGCGAGCAGCCGTCCGAAAGCAAGTAACCCCGGAAACAAGACCGCCGATGCGTCAAGCCCGTCTCCGGAACCCGCTGAGGGGCAACCGCAGCAGGTCGAAGGTTATGAAATGGAAGAAACGACTTCGGGAAGCAGCGCCTCCGCTCCTATCCCGTATCTTTTCCTGGTTTTTTTCCTGGGCTTTCTGGGTGTCATATTCTGGGGCTGGAAACGAAACCAAAAAGCCGGCTGATTCAGAAATCCAACTGCCGCCGCGGCGGAACGGGTGGTAGATCCGGGTATTTCCATTCTGCCACTTCAATCCGGTGTTCGCCATCTGTTACGCCAAAAGCAAAGGCAAATTGTGGTGTTTCGGTCCCCTTGCTGATGCTCGGGTCATCGGCCCAGCCGGCGTAATAGCGCACGCCATCCATGTGATACATCGGCCGCGTTATGTCCCGTGGCCATGTCGTGACAATGCTCCGCGTACGACCCGTCACCTTGCCCCTGATACTGTCCGACGTAAATGTAAGGTCGAACGGACCAAGCCCGCGCACTCCGACGTTCCCAACCGTCAATTTCGCATACGTCGGATCAGGAACGACAAACCGTTTGTATTCCGGGGTGACGATAACCCGCGCTCGCCGCGCGTAAAATTGCTTGTCTCCGGTCTTCACTTTGACGGGATGATCGGACTCGATCCAAAGATGTTGCGCATTTCCGCGTTTCAAGCGCTTCAGCCCCGGGACCACTTCGTCGGCGTCCTCAGGCACGCCTTTCCACTTCAGAGTGCAATCCGGCAGACGGTGAGTTTCGACTTCCGGTTTGAGATCGTCAAGGGGAATGGTCTCTTCAAGCGGCGCGGTCCCTTCGAGAAAGTGACCTTTATAGCCAACGCGTCCCGCACCACCGGTCAGCGAAAGAGTAACGGAATCTCCGTGCAGCCGGACTGTGCCTGTCGAGCCTTCAAATGTCACTTCTGCGCCCTGGTAATTCATATGTCGAGAGGACAAGAAGGCATAATCAGTGCCTTCTCGATGCTTTATCCGCATCACACCGGGCGCCAGCTGTTTGATCTCCGGCGGCGGTTCCTCCTGATCCCGGGGATAAAGCACCCAGAAATAGTCTTCTTTTGGCCTGTTCGCCAATCGCATGAAAAGCCGTTTTTCGTATCCGCGGTCATCGCCCGGTTTGACCGGCGTCCCGTCCTTATGCACCCAGTCACGCGAGATTCTTTTCTTTTTATCCAGCCGGGATCCCAGATTTGTGCCGTGCAGGCCGAGACGTTGTCGTTCTTCATAATAATCCGGGGCAACTTTATCAGGTCCCGAGAAAACAACATCCATGGTGGTCGGCCACTCGCTATCCAGGACAAATCGGCCGCCCTTTTGCGCGAGGTGTTCCCTGCCCCCGAGCAGACTTAGATAAAGATACGAAGCCAGTTGCCCGTCACCTTGAAAGCTGTCCCGCAGCACGAAATAGTTGGGACTCGTCGCCGTTTCGCCCTTCATGAACAGCACCTGCCGGTCCCATTCGATCGCCCCCTGTTTCTGCTCGTATTGTTCGGAGAGTTTCCGGTAATTATCAATGGGAATGTTTGCATCAGTGGGTTTCCGGAAAGGTTCGGCGATTCCCGGAGATATGAACCAATCGGGAAACCCCGTGCTCGCCCATGCATACTCGACCGTCCCGCCAAAAGCATGATCGAGAATGTTACAGTCAGGCCAGCCGTAAGGCCACATATTTTCCGGATGCCCGAACCGAATCACATTGTGCATGTCGTAGGCGGGATGGGGACGACGCCTGTCCGCGCTCGACCAGTAGGCCCATTGCTGAAACGGAACCAGCACAGATCCGCGGCTGAGCAAGAAAAAATGGCCCGGATCGGCCGGCGTCCAGTGACTCCAGTTGAAACCGGCTCTCAGCAGCATATACGTCTCATTCGGTCCCTGGTGAGCGCGAAAAATAACTCCCATTCCCGGATATATGCGGCTCCGCAGCTCCAGGGGCTCTGGGTTCACATCCCGGGGCACAATCCACTTGTTTTTCGGTTGGTTGGCACCGTTTTCCTTCCATGCCCACACCAGATTGGCCGCAAAATCCGGGTTCTTTCGCGTGAAACTTCCCGCGGCCTCCAGAAGATGCGAGATGTTCCCCGGCCCCGAATTAGCCAATCCGGGCAACATCCGACATTTGTAGCGCGGGTCGGCGGGCGTAAGAAGGTTTATGACGTAATCCCAATCGGGCTTGTGGTATTTTTTATAGAGCAAATCAACGTTGGGAGCATCGGCCGAAATTAAACCCGGCAGACTGTTGGTGGTTCGGGCGTAACCGTGCATGTGGTAGGACGCTCCGTATTCAAAATACGCCCCCGCCGGCGCGATTTGCGTGGCCATTTTGTATTCGGTATACGGCGCCACATGAGCCCGCCATTTTCCAAACATCGGATGATCGGCGACCAGAGGCAGAAAAGCATTCACGCCCATGTAGCGGGACGTGCCCATATTCGGGTTGCCCGTGTGGGCCCCGTTCCCGTAACTGATGAAATCGGGTTCCTCAAAAAGATACATGATCAACGCCAACCGGGCTCGCATTTCCTTTCGGACATCTTCGGGCAGATTTCCGCGCGCAAGCGTGGCGTCCGCTTTCGCCGCGGCTACATACGTGCCTGTGGTGAGATGATGACTGATCACAGGACAGGTGATCGGAGCGTTGCAGAGTCCGATGAGATATTTTCCGGGTCCTTTCGGCGCTTCATGGTGGAGCTCTGAGCCGCGCTCCCGGTAAAGCCGCGGATATTTCAGGTCCTTGTCAGGCCACTCGAGGACGTAATCTTTATATCGATCGAGACCGATCACCCCGTAGAACGAACGTATCTGCGCAAAGGGCCCGAGAGTCTTGAGCGACTCCGGTTTGGTAAAATAACTGAAACGCACGCGGCTTTGCTGGGGATCCTGAACCTTCGGGCGGCCCAGCGCCAGCCCCCACACCCGCCGCCCATACGTTCGGGAAAGGCCGGGGTCATGGTCAATTATCGAAAACGGTGAGGTTTCCGAAGCGCTATCTTTCGGCCAGGTGGCATGCCGGGCGCTCATGGGAAACAGGATCCGAACGTCGTGTGGCCCGTCCGATTTAATCGGCACGCAATTCATCTTCCGCCAGTTTCCCTTGCGCAGCGGAACTACTCCCACCATCGCACAGCTATCGGGCGATTTTTGGCGTTCAGCGTTGTTGAAAAGGCCCAGCTGGGAGAGACTGGGTGGGCAAGTATCGGGCGTGATACGGGGATTTCTCATCTTTGCCAGACCAGCAAGGGGTTTGACCTTGCCCTTGTCGATCCCGGAACCATTGCCGTGGGTCCGGGCAACTTCCATTCGGTCCGGTGACCAACCTTCTGCCAGTCGCAGTTCCCAGAAATCAGATCCGTCCAGAGATCCAAGGTCATACTCTTCGACCACCTTGACCACCGGCACCCGATGGACCACCCGGATCTGCGCCCGGTAATACCCGCCCCCGTGCCATTCCAGTTCGTAAACAATTTCAGCGTAAACGGGCCCGCTGGAGGTGAGTTCCACCCGCATAGCCCTGACATTTCGTTCTGTCAAAATTTTGCTGCTGCCGAGCGGTTTGCTTTTGCCGCTTCGGAAACTGAGAATCGGAGCCTGAAGTTTCCGAGCCGGCACGGCCGGATCAAATGTCATCTTCCTTTCCGACGGCAAACGAAGGGAGAGAAGATCATTCGACATTACAATGGCTTTTTTGTCGGCATTAACACGAACCCCCGCGTCCGTTTTTCGGCCGCCGCTGTCCCTAATTTCGTAGGTGGCCTCGGCATTCGGAGCCACCTCGGCCACAAAACTGAGAATTTTACCCTCTCCATCTTCCGGATTTGAGAACTGCAACGGAATGAGTTTGCCTGTGCTGTCAAACAAGCTCAGGTTCTTCCCAGCCAATCCCTCGCCCGTGAGCCTGTATCTCACGAGGTCGGGTGCGAAACCACGCCCGGTATAATCATGAATTTTCAAGGTCTTTTCAGCAGCCCCGACCCAGCCTGTGCATATCAGCCCGCAAAAAACAAACGTCAATATTACGAAAACTCTCAATCGTTGACAGCTACTCATTCTCTGGTTTCTCACTGACGATCTCCTCGTTGAATTTTACTCCGATCCGCCTGACGCCGGACGCAACCTATCTTCTCATTTGTTTTCAAGGAGCTTCTCCACACATTTTAACACCCGTTCAAAATCCAAAATCGACAACTTCCGGGCCGCCGGTTCTTCACAGCCACCTTTCGTCCCGAGATTGAATTCCAGCAGACTGGTATACTTGCTGATAGTGTGGGAGACCTTCAGGCGGAAATGGGCGCGGCAAACGCCGGCCTTAAAATTGGAGACAGGAACATTGAAGAACCGACCTCGTAGTGATCGTCGTGTCGGTTCCGGTAGAGATATGAAGCCGGGTTGAAAAGCGCGCCTCCATAGCTATATCGATCCGAGGCGGCGGGTTGCATCATAATCGTTCTGGAAGCGCGCCGCACATCAGCGATCCGGTACCAGTAACGGCACCTGTACGAATTGCCCTTGTTGACATGGTGGTGGTAAGTCCATGACATATAATAGTTTGGCATATAATTTGAGATCGCGCCAGAGCCGTAATAGTCCGGATCGCCGGACGGATTATGCCACTGCCAGGCCTGATAATCGTACCATCTGGGGACGGCGTGGCTGGTTTTGGAAAGTTTCACTGATGGGCACTTCCAGACTCCGACCGGCCGATAAGTACCCGGCCGTCCCCCACCTCGAAAATGGTCGTAGCCGAGTTCCGGGTACCAATCCGGACGATAGACGTTTGGCGCATAACCTTCCCAGGCGAGGAGAGTGTAGTATTTGCTTTTATGAATGGTCAGATATTCTATCGGGCTGCCAGGATTAGTACGGGTCAACTGCGGCAGACCGCCGTAATTCTCGGCGTAGAACTGGCACCCCAATGCGAGTTGCCGCACATTATTCTTGCAGCTGGCATCCCGAGCGGCTTCACGGGCGCTTTCCAGTGCCGGCATCAACATCGCCGCAAGAATCGCGATAATCGCAATGACCACCAGAAGCTCTATAAGCGTAAAAGCTTTTCTCAATTCTTGTCTCCGGATCAATGACAATGTTACGAAGACTTGAAAACTCCATAGTTTCCACCACTAACAGTTTACCCATGCAGCAGGTCAGTCTGTCAAACCCATTTCAATGCCGCCGAAGGACAAACCGTTTTGCGTGAGAAACCAATCTGATGTTTAATAGTCCATTAATAAAAGCACACATTTCTCTCAACAGGAGGCTCGTTATGAAAAAGTCTGTGCTCCTTTTAGCTTTTGTTCTCTCAGCAGCCGTAATGTCCTCCCCTGCGCCAGCCGCGGGCAAACTGGAGGTTAAAACAGCCGGGATACAGATTGCCGCCGCACCTTATGATGTTGACGATTGGCAGACACGCCCATTCAATAGCCGGGGCACAGCCGTGGCATTGCTCGCCAAATATCCCGAAGCTGCGATCATCGCACTGGATACTGATAACTGTAAGCTGGATCAATTTACCGACGACACCGGCAAAGACCTGACAAAAAAGCCGAAGACAAAACAACGCTTCCATCTTCAATCCGCTTTTTCTCGTTCGCACGTCAGTAAAGATCGTCACGCTGTCCTGCTGCAGATCCGAGGTGCATCAATCCCCGCTCCAAAAGCCAAAACGATTCACATCAAGGGCTCTGTTCAGATAAAGGTGGCGCGTGAGAGAAAAACCGCTTTGCAGAAGGGCCTCAAGCTCGAAGATAATTCGAAAATCACGGCCGGCCCTGTCGAATTCACGCTGGGCAAAGTTAAGTCGACAAAACAGGGCAAAATACGCAAGATAATCGAACTCAAAGCCACCGAAGCGATTGATCACATCGAAAAAATCCGTTTTCTCGATGGCCAAGGGAATGAGATCAAGTCACGTGGAAGAGGCTCGTCCACAATGCGGTTCGGCGGAAACGTAAAAGTACAAAAGCGGGTTGGGCTGGAGAGAGACATGGGTACCGTCGATGTTGAAATAACATACTGGGACGGGCTTGAAACAAAGACGATGCCACTCGACGTCAGAGCCGGACTCGGACTGTGACCCGGTGCTGAGCCGGCCATAATGGTTTTCTGAAGTCCGCGCGTGGTGGTGGAGCGAGCGGACCGGACTTCACCCGAAGGGTGGAGTTCAGAACGCGGTCCGATTTCTGGGGCGGGATACGGGGTCTGAAAGCTGCAGGGCTGTTCGGATGCAAGCCGATTTTCAGACGCGCGGCCGGTTTTTTGTGCCCAGATTGTGAACCTGACGCTGGAGGATCTCGCAGCCTTTGGAGCCGGCTGCCGGCTGTCCCTTGTGTCCTTCACGCCAGATCCCGCAGGTGATCGCGGAGCAGATGATGAACAAGGGCCGGAAGAATCGCGCCGACCACCACCACAATGCTCGTTTTCACCTTCACACCTTGCATCGCCACCCCCAACGCCGTGCTCGAAGCCGGCGGGTGTTCAGTATCGGTCACGACCATCAGGAATATGGACAACCCCACGGAAAACGAATAAAGCGAATACTGCAAAATAAGGCTCTCCCCCACGGCCGCTGTGGTCAGAGTGCAAAGCGCCCCCGATGCGAGCCCTACCATCTGCCCACCGACAACGTTCCGTGTTTGGGCGGTCAGCGACTTCGGCATCGCGAAAACAATAAAGGCAGTCGAGCCCAGGGATGCGACAATTAACACATCGGCAGCGTCAAGCACAAACAGCAGAACAAAAAATACAAGAGTCGCCAGACCGCTCTGTAAAATATAATTCTTCCAATACTGCCGGAACTCCTCCAGCATTTTCTCCAGCGACCGATTCATAGGTGCTCCACTGTCACATTAATTTCATCGACATTCTCTATTGTCGGGGGGTTAAAAGTCAAACCGCCGACAACACTGAGGGATTTGCGCCGCGAGACGTCTCGGCGTTTAATAGCTGTAGGATTCCTTAAAACCGCCGCCCGTTCCCGATTGCCACCAGTGGTCCAGGCGCAATTAGCTTACCTTGAAGAGAGCGAAGGGCATAATTTAAAGATCTCCCTTGCATATTCTGCCCGCCTCAGTCATAATGCTCGCCTTCCGAACAAACTCTTTTGACTGCATAAGCAACATGACTCAACGGAGGCAATGTAATGCGAGGATTGCGAAACCTGGGTAATGGAAAAGTGGAACTTGTCGATGATCTTCCGACCCCGAAACCCGGCGATGGCGAAGTGCTGGTCAAGATCAAAGCCAGTGCCGTTTGCGGCAGTGAACTTGGCGCCATCAACGGCGACAATGAGATGGATGGTAACAGCGGACATGAATGCATGGGAATTGTGCAGGACCCAAACGGATCCACCCGCGTGGAAAAAGGCCAGCGAGTCGGCGTGGCCACACTTCAGGGCTGCGGAACCTGCATGTGGTGCGACCAGGGCAAACCTGACTTCTGCGACAACGTCGGCGTCGTGGGCAATACCCACAGCGAGTTCGTGGTGAGCAAAGAACGCTGGCTGCTCCCGCTCCCCGACGATATTACCGACGTTGAAGGCGTTCTGCTCGCCGGCGACGGCCTTGGGGTCCCATGGGGCGCGTCGGTGCGCGGCGAGGTCGAAGAAGGCAATATCACCTGCGTGCTCGGATGCGGCGCGGTCGGGCTGGGCAACCTGCTGGTCCACCGCTACCTCGGCGCGCAAGTCATTGCCGTCGATATCAACCCCAAACGCCTGGATCTGGCCGAACAGATGGGTGCCTGGAAAACGATCAACGCCAGGGAAAGTGATGTTGGTGACGCCATGATGGAACTGACCGATGGGGTCGGTCCCGATGTCTGCATCGAAGCCTGCGGCCAGCAGGCCACACTCGACGCTGCCATCAAAGGCACAAAACCCGGCGGCACGATTGTGCAATGCGGGCACGGCGAGCAGAGCATAAACCCCCAGAACCTGATCTGCCGGCGTAACCTGCGGTTGGTCGGAAACTGGGTCTGTCATTTCTGTGAAGTCGACGACATGATGACCGCCATCCGACGCGGGCTCCGCATCCGCGACCTCGTAACCGGGATCTACCCGCTCGAAGAAGCGCAGACCGGTTACGATCGGTTCATCGCGGGCGAAGAAGCCAAAATCGTCTTTACCCAGTGAACCTGATCGATTAAATTCACATTGCTAACTCGACAGGTGGATCCGAAAAAGGAGGGAAAAATGGTCACAGCATTCGTATTGATCAACGCCCGACGCGACATGGTGCCTGAAACCGCCGAAGCACTCACGGACCTGGACGGTGTCGCAGAGGTTTATTCGGTGGCCGGGGAATACGACCTGATCGCTGTCATCAGGGTCGCGACAAACGAAGAACTGGCGGAGCTGGTGACCGAGCACATGCTCAAACTCCAGGGAATCGCCCGGACCGAAACCCTCATCGCTTTCCGCGCCTACAGTTCCTACGACCTGGAACGCATGTTCTCAATCGGGCTTGAGAAAGAGGAAGAATAATTCTCGTCCGCGGGGTGAAATCTGGACTGCTTACACCGTCACCGTGTTTGAAAGCCAAATATCCTCGGCACTGGCTATCCGAAGCGTTGTATTTTCCTCATCGTCAAACGCATATATCTCGGCTCGCTCCAGCTCCTTGCCTGTCAGCCCCCCCTTCGTCACGACAAACACATCGACTTTGAGCATTGTATTTAGATGAATAACATTGAAGCTCGACCGATGCTCAATCGCTTCCTCAATCATCCCGGAACTTACGTAGAAATCGTCCCTTAGACCCTCCACAAAAGCATCGACGTCACCGAGCATCATGGCCGCAACAACGTCGACATCCTGAGTGGAGCGAGGTATACCGTAAACAGAACTCGCGAGCGAACCCACAACGGCATAGGGGATATTCAGCTTCTCCAGTTTCTCGGCCACCATCCTGACCACACGAATCGGCTCACCAAGAGTCATCTTAATACCCCTCTTCCTCCGGGTCCCAGCCAAAAGCCCGAATCATGGTCTCGCGGTCAATCCATAGAGAAGCCAACCGCAGTTTTTCCTCCCGTTCGGACATCTCACCGTATTGTCGACGAATACGCATCAGAGCGGCCTGCCGAATTGCTTTGGATAGTTCGCTGACCTGCTGCATCTTCTCGGCAGGTGACATGCGGCGATATCCCTCAATTAACACTTTACGCGCCTCCGGAGATGTGTCCCGTAACCATGATTTCGCCGGTGGTTCTTCCGACATTCACATCTCCTTTGAGCCATGAGTCATCCACAATATTACCAGATCTTGCCGTCTGCCTTCACCCGTGAGAAATTTGAGCTGTGCCTCCTTGCGATCACCGGTAGCCAGAGATTTGCCGAGAATCCCAACGGGTTTTGCCCTCCAAGCCCGGATTTTTGGCTGAGAAGGGTTATGAACGGTCTTCAATAAAGATTCTACCCCGATTTGGCAAGAATGGCTTCCAATTACCCGTAAAATCCGGGCTGGGGACGCAAATTCCTTAGTTTTCCATCGGAAAGATTTTTCACGGGATAGCCGGCTGAAACTCCGGGATGTCTTCTCCAACGAAACGAAATCAGGACGTTCCTTTGCCCAGAACTCGCGCGATGTCCACATACTGTTCGGGCGATAATTTGCCGGGACGGACGGACGGATCGATCTTGAGCGTTTCGAGAACATTCTGGGCAGCCGCCCTGTCCCAGCCGATTTTGAGGGCCCGTCGCAACGTCTTCCGACGGCTTTGCATAATATTCTGAACCACCCGCGACAACTCGGCAATATCAATCGGGATCTGCTCAGCGGCCAGAGGATGGAGCGCCACAAAATCGGAGGAGACCTTCGGGGCAGGCCAGAACGCATCCGGCGGCACCGAGAACAAACGTTCAGCCCGGGCCGCAACGGCAACAATTATCGTCAACGGACCGTACTTCTTGGTCCCCGGCTCAGCCGTCAACCGGTCCACCACCTCCGACTGCAGCGTCACATAAAGCCCGTCGATCTCGACCTCCCAGTCGAGGAGATCGATGATCGCGGGAGAGCTTATCTGGTAAGGCAGGTTGCTGACAACCGTCCAGGCTCCTCCTTTGGCCAGAACAGACGCCTTTTCGGTCACGGCAGTATTGATCCGGTGTTTGCTCTCCAGAAAATCCTCATGGAGCATCACTACCGAATCACGGTCGGCCAGGCGTTGGCTGGCGGCTTTGTAGAGGCCCCGGTCAATCTCAACGGTGATGACCCGTTCAGTCTTTTCGGCAAGCCGTTCGGTCAAACGACCAAAACCAGTTCCAATCTCCAGGACGCGATCTTCCGGGCCGACTCCACTGGTTTTCACAATTTTATCGAGCAGCTCACCCGAAACGATAAAATTCTGCCCGTATCGTTTGTTGACAGCCAGCCCGAAACGGTCAAATAGTCGGCGTGGATGATCGTTGGCGGGATTCTCGTTCACCGTTTCACCTCGACAATAGCTCAATGGACACGAAAAATCCGCCGGTGCAACGGGGAAAACGCCGCAAACAGTTCCGTGACCAAGCCCCAACCCTCATGCCCTTTCAATTGCTATTCTCAAGCGCTTTCTCCCATCGGCGGACGTGTTCCGGCGGGATCTTTTTGTCGGTTGCATTTTCAAGCAAGCGGTGTGCAGTGAGTTTGACGGCCTCATTCTGGTCTTTGAGCCCCATCAGGAAAACTTCAGCCCCCTTCTCGCCCGGCAATACCCGATGCGCCTGCTGAAGGGCCTCGATCCGAACTTGAGGACTGGAATCTCTGGCAATAGCATACCGGATCAGGTTTTCCGCTTCCGGGCCTTCAATTTTCACAATTGCCGCGAGTGCCTGCTTCCGCACTACCCAGGAGATGTCTCGACGAGCCAACAGTCGTAGCTTGTCAAGTGATTCTGTCGAACCAAGATTCCCCAGTGCCTCCGCGGCCATTGCGCGGGCCTTTACGTCCGTGTCACGAACCAACCGCCCTTCAATCGCCTCTCGCAATTCAGGATAAGGATCCAAACGAAGTTTATTTAGAGCTTTTTGACGTGCGGACGGATTTGGCGACTTGAGCTGGTTTTCCATCCGCTGCCGCCGACCCGGTCGAAAAAGTGTGCATCCAACGAAGAATATGGCCACAAGAAAAGGAACAGATCTCAAAGGGCAAAGAAAGGTTTTCATCTCTGGTCCTGATTTTGAAAACAGAGGGCACCCGTCAGGCGAATGGTTGTCTATCCCGATGGAACTTTCGGATAGTATAACGCGGTGCTGCCTCTGCGCAAATCGGAATATGCCCTGATGAGGAACCCCGGATCAGGGGATAATCAATTCCATTCCTGTCTTAAGTTGGGAGGAACCATCCAGCCGATCGGTATTGGCTTTGAGAATCTTCTTCCAGTTTGCTCCCTTGCCGTAGACTTTTTTGGCAATTTTCCAGAGAGAATCGCCTTTTTGGACGGTGTAATATTTCCCTTCCGCAGAAAGCATTTGTTGACCGCTCTGGCTTTCGCCGGCCGCTCGGGAGGTCTGGAGGGGGGGGATTTCAAGTTTCATATTTGGTCGCAGGTCTTCGGCTTTTTCGAGGATGTTTTGGTTCGCCTCAAGGATTTTTTTCCACTTTCCCGGGGTATCGTAATATTCACAACTGATGCCAGAGAGGGTATCGCCTTTTTTCACTACGTGTATTTTTGTTTCCGGCTCTTTGTGTTTCTTAATTGGAACATCATCGCTTTTTGGCTCCTGAAGTTTTTCCTTTTTCTCTTTGAGAGGGATATCAGCTGGATCCTCTTCGTCAATTGCTTTCTCCAGCAAGCTGTCGAGTTCCCGCATAGTTCCTTTTGGAACGGCATTGTCCTGGGAAAATGTTGGCTCACCTTCGATGCTCACACTCGCCTCGACACCCGTCGGCTCTTCAATTGTTTCCGGTTCACTGGCAGATTCATCTTCCATCCAGATCCACTCATCCAGGTCCGCACTTTCAGATGCGCCCGCGGCCCTCACCTCCTGTGGTTGCTGGGCTTGAACCGACCCTTTATTGCTTTCCGAACCATCGCCCCACATTGAAATGGCAATAATTACGGCCGCAATGACGGCCAACACACCAAGCAACTGCGCCTCTTTCATTTTCATAGACATGCCTCCGAGCGTTCACGAGCCACCAAGTATTCTTTTATGTGTCGCGACTTTGAGAGTAGCTTAATGGTTCAATCAAAAACAAATCTTGTGCTCATCCCGACGCCAAAACTCGACGCTATCGTTTTTTGGCTACCGTAACCGCTTTTCTAAAACACACTTATAGCAACAGCTCAAAAAGACCCTTGGAGCAGGCAGGAAAAATTTCCGTCACAAAAAAACGGACGCAAAATGGCCCCCTCTCGCCCGGCTGACTATTCTCAAGCCAAAATGCCCGCGTGATCATTCATAGCATCGGCAAAACCATCTTGACGGTTGCCGCCGCGAGGCGTACAATTCATCGAATGAACTGCGCATTTCCCGTATCCAAATTCAGGGAAAAATTCCAGCGGGATCCCGGGACAGCATCGCCGGAGTAAAAATCCGGTCTACTGTCTTAAAGAATGTGTTGCCGGCGGCTCTGCGAAAACCAGCTGTTTTGTATTGGAATCATGACGCCTATCAATCGACAGCCACTTCACGAGCAGATCGCGGATATCCTGCGCCGGGAAATCCGCACACAACACAAACCCGGTGACAGGCTTGATTCTGAAAGCAAACTCGCCGAACGATTCGCCGTCTCCACCGTCACCCTGCGGGAGGCTATGCTTCAATTGAGCCAGGAGGGGCTCATCGAAAGGCGTCACGGCAGTGGAACTTATGTTCTCGATGAGGCGGGCCAGCAACGAATTGTCATACTCGTAAATCCCGACATACTCTCCGAATCGGCATCTTACTTCTGGACCAAAGTCACACGAGAAACCCAGCGTATGTTCGAAGATAAAGGAATCAGAAACTGGGGAGAACTCGGATCGAAAAAACCGCCGCGAGATTATCCGCACCTTGACGGTGCGGTCGCTATAAGCGCCTACCGGAATTCTTACTGGCCCCAAGAAATGCTCGATCGGGGGATTCCAATTGTCGGTAATGATCCGGCACTTGACTGCTTTGTGCATAACGATATGCCGGGGATGGTGCGTGGGGGAGTACAGTATATCATCGACACCGGGCGTGAGCGCCCCGCTCTGCTCCTGTACAAATCCCAGCAAGCGGGCATGCGTGAGGCTTTCCGAAAGACCCTGAAAGAAAATGGGCTCAAACCTGACCCCGAGCTCATCTGCACGGAAACCGAAAATGGCGAGTCGAAATACGAGGGAGGGGCTTTCCAAAAACTCTGGGAAAAACCGATACAAAAACCCGATGCGATTCTCGTCGCCGACGACGTCGTATTTAAAAACACGGCCTATGGAATCCTTTCCCGCTCCATTGATGTGCCCCGCGAGCTTCTCGTCCTCACGCACGCCAACAAAGGCGCTGATCTGTTCTACCCTTTCCCCACCGTTCGCCTTCAGTTTGACCCGACGGAATATGCCCGGGCTCTTGTGGACGGGCTTTCGAAACGGATGGCAGGCGAACCGAATCCCGACAAAGAGGTCCTTCTCTCCCACACCATGGTGGGAACCGAAACAATCAAAAATCTCCTCGAAGCCAGTGAGTAAAACCCGAAAGAATCCCGTTTGGATTCGGGTGGAATACAAGCGATCATTTCCTTAGGATACAAGCAAATTGGCTCCTTTAACGTTTTGTCAGAAAACAAAATAGGAGGAAGATTATGGCAGGACAATTTCGTTTTTCGTTTGGTCCATGGAACGTTCACGAAGGTGCCGACCCTTTCGGCCCCGAGGTCCGGGAATCCATTGAATTCGCCGAAAAGTTGAAAATGTACAAAGACCTTGGATTCGGAGCGGTACAATTTCACGACGATGATGCCGTCCCTGAATTGAACGATTTGAGCCCCGGGCAAATTATCACCCGGGCCGAAGAAGTTAAAAAGATGCTCGATAACGAAGGGCTGGAAGCTGAATTCGTCGCCCCTCGGCTCTGGGAAGATCCCCGGACCATAGACGGGGCCTACACCTCAAACGATCTGGAGGAGCGGGAATACGCCATTGAAAGGAGTAAACGCTGCATTGATATCGCGAAGGCGCTCGATACCGATCTGATCGTTTTGTGGCTCGCGCGAGAGGGAACCTACATCCGCGAAGCCAAAGATCCTGTCGTCGCCACGCAGCGTCTGGTCGAAGCAATCAACATTATGCTGAATTACGATTCCTCGGTGCGGATAGCGATCGAGCCCAAACCCAACGAGCCCATGGACCAGGCCTATATTCCGACGACAGGACACGCGATGGCGTTGGGAATGATGACCGATGATCCGGACCGCATGGGAGTTAATATCGAAACCGCCCACGTGATTCTTGCCGGCCTCTCCCCTTCCGATGAAATGGGATTTGCACTGTCGGCCGATAAACTCTTCACCGTCCATCTCAACGACCAGAACGGTATAAAATTCGACGAAGACAAATCCTTCGGAGTGGTCAACCCGCGCCGCGCCCTGGCTCAGGTGCGCATTCTCGACAAATATGATTTCGGTCAGAATGGAGAATGGGTCGGTCTGGACGTCAAAGCCATGCGAACCCAGAAAGCGGAGGTCGCGACAAAACACCTCAGAAATAGCCGTGAGCTCTTTCTAAAAGTGCTTGAGATCTCACGGGGGCTCGATGATGACGAAATCGAGCGGCTGAGAGATGAACGTGATTACGAGGAACTCGACCTCTACATCACCAATCAGCTGACGGGCGGGTGAAAAAAGAAGAAATCGAGACTCTGGCGCATGGTAAAGTGCCCGTGCGGCAATCCGGCATGCCCCGCATCAGTTTGGGAAGCGGGCTGGACTTCAGAACCGCTCCCGCGGGTCTGGAGTTCAGGGCGCGGTGCAGAAGCCCGCAGACCTCGCAGCACAAAGAGCAACAACGAACGGCAGGTCCGCCTCACCCACCGTACGGCGGAGACCTGCAGATCTCCCCATTCCATTTCACCGCATGCCCTGGTCGGCTACAGAATACCTTCGCAAAAAACGGCTGCGCCCCACTTATCAGCGACGCCACGCTCATGGAGGGAAACCGATTTCACTATTCCGAAATGAAAACGGTAGCGCATCGGAAAAAATCGCCGAGTGCGGCATGCCGATTCTTCAGAGCCTTCCAACTTACTGCTGACGCCCCTCGATTCCGGCCAGAAGGATACCACCAGCAAGGAGAAGACGCCGGTCCACAGGTGGATCGGGATTCTGAAGCTGGAGCGTATACTTCAGAACGAAAGGATTGAAATGTTGTCTGCAGGTGGCAAATGGGGCTCCCTGCGCGTCTTCGCAAATATACTTTTGCGGTATTAATTTGAGAAACCGGCTGGCAAAAGCACTGAACCAGCTGTTCTCTCTCAGTTTGCCGATCTCTTTCTCATTCTCATCCAAAAATATATATTCATCTTTAAACATCGACTTTATACCACTCCTACGAACAGCCCCGACGCCTTCTTCGGCGATCGGATCGAGAACGTAGTAGGTTGCGCCGATATCGAAAATCTGCGGGGTTTTAATAACAAGAAGTTCCTCGGTCATATTCTCATCGCCATAGATACGAAAATCTTCTTTGAGTTTGAAGGCCTTTTGCTCGGAATAGAAGGCCAGATTGCCCGATTGGTCATACGCATGGAATGCGCCGCCGAAGATTTTGAAAACTTTCCGACGAAAAAGATACTTATTCTTACAGAACGCAGGATGCAGTTCCTCCGCCATTTCAATTTCCTTCGCAGTCAAAGTGAAAATTTATAAAAAATCATCTGAACTTTTCCCGACCACTATGCTCTTGATCCAAACTCTCTATGTCCCAACAGAGGCGGTAAAAACAGACAATTTGTTGATCTCCAAACTCTTCTCAATCGGCTGAAGACGCCCCAGAACAGAGGCCAGGCCTGCTTCCGCAAAATCCTTCTGTGTTGTTTCGACAAACTGTTTGCCCATCTTCCCGATCTGGGCAGACGTGGCAACATCCCGCAGAGCCGGCAGCAAAATTGTGTCTTCATAAGCCGCATGTGCTCTGTACATTCGCGCGTATCGCCTCAAAGCGCGAGCCAAATCCGTGCGTGTGGGGTCTTCAGAAATATTCTCCTTGCCGGCCAGATAATAGATCCGCTGGGAAAGACGACGCCCTGTCCGATGCTGAGTGCGAAGAGTTTTTATAAGCTCCTTTTGCTGCTCTGCTTCCAAAAAAACCGGAAAGACATATTTTTCCTCGAGTTCCTCGTGGTACTGTTCGATAAACTCGTCAACAAGGGGTCCGCTGTTGAGTGCCGTGGGAGGCAATTGCTCTTTCTGATCCAGTCGCTTTGCCACCTCCTCGTAAGTCATCACAAGACGCTGCACCAGACCGTGCTGATACATCAGCTGTTCAGTGGGAGGGACTTTGTTCGCTGTATGCGTTTCTTTATCTCCCGGCTTCTCCGCGGCAGAGGCACGTCCGATTAGCGCGCCCGCCGCACCACAAACAGCCAATCCGGTTTTCCTTAGAAAATTCCGCCGATCATTCATTCCCCTCATTCCTCCCTTGAACAATAATGACCCGGAGTCAGCATCCGCGACACACATCTGCTGCAGGCGCCACGCTATGATGCTACCATCAGATCGACTCCTGTGCAATGTTGGCCGGCACCGCCAGGCAGTAGAATTAACCGTCTGATATGTCAAACCCCGAACCTTCGTTTCGCGATTCCCCTGTGATATACATACAAAAGGAAACCGTATCCGCCCGTCCAGTACGAAAAATTCTCACCCGATCAGTAAAGTTGCGGTCCCCGCAGCAAAACTGTAATACCCCCCTGGCCACCAAGCAAAAACGCATCTTCCACGACATTTGTTAACGGGTTACGATGAGACCACGGGCACGAACATCTGGACGGCTGCGGCGGATGAGAAGTCCCCCGAACCGGTTGGCTGCGGCGATCACACATTCGGCCATGTCAGCGTCTCCCATTGCGGCCGTTTCTGGATCGCCGACGCGCCGCGCGAAGACAACGTCCCCGTTTAGCCCGCATTT
This sequence comes from Candidatus Brocadiia bacterium, assembly GCA_046538485.1. Lineage (GTDB taxonomy): Bacteria > Planctomycetota > Brocadiia > SM23-32 > SM23-32 > JBKHIT01. Next base: position 36,479 of record JBKHIT010000021.1, read on the forward strand.
CTCACGAACCTAAATGTATAATTATTATAAACGGCAGCACAGAAAGACTTTGCACTATATTTCGCATCTGATCTCGCTACACAGTCTGTAATCTGGTCTAAAGACAGCGGTTCGCCCTCCGGGAGCGGGTTAGAGCTGGATTTAACCCCCATTTTTTCAGGAGATGTAAGATACCGTGCCAGCGCATGTACCTGTTTACCCCAGAAATGCCGCTCCATAGGTCCTTGCGAGTCCATCGCAAGATGGGCGAAGCAATCTCGTCGTTTTGTGGACCCGACAGCGAGATTGCCGCGGCGCCCCGCTGAGCGGAACACCTCGCAATGACATGTGAACCTGAAAGGCTGAGTCTCATACACGCTAAGCGTGTGCCAGCGCATCGCGCTGGCGTCCCTAAGCGGTCTTGTATAAGTAAACTAAGGATTTGACAATCGCCGTAAGATCCTTTTTCTTACGGCCTGAAAGGCCGATTCATCGTAACCCACACTGAAGTGGTCTGAAAGACCAGGGAGGCCCGGGTTATGGAGAACCACAACATAAGGCGGAGTCCTACAGTTTTCCCCCATTGCTGCCCATTGCATGTGCTGCTCGGCTGCCAAAGACCCCAGAGACCCAATTCTTGGACGCCATAAGGAACTGCGAACTCAATCCGGATCGCTTACGACCAGCTCTTTCACCGCCTCCCCGTCGCTCCAGCGGCCCATAAATCGCTGCCCGGCCGTATCACCCAACGCAGATTCCCGATTTTTACCCTCAAAAGCCGCGCGGCAGAGCGCGTCGAAGAGTCTCCAGGTTCCGTAGTAATCGAGCGCATCGACGCTGTCGCCTCCGGCGGCCCGATCTATGATCGGCGATCTTTCCCCTTCCTTATTTTTCTTTCTCCGCTCCCGGATCCGGTCGCGGAGTTTGCCGCGCCTTACCCCTCCGCCACCACCCAGAAGGCCGTCACCGGAATCGTACCTCTCGTCCGCCGCCACCGGAGCAAGATGATTCGCCTCAAGGGGCGGACGGCCGTGGCCGTCGCTACGCATCAGAACAAAATCCTTGTTCCGGGCCGGGATCCGGTTTGCCCTTCGATAAATCCGTTTCGCATCCACATCCCTCACCACGCCATCTTTGTCCCCGGCGATCGTCAGCAACAGTGTGGCGGCGGAGATTTTGCTTAAATCTTCCAGCGGCACGACGATCCGCCGTGGCCCCCAGGATTTACCCGGCTGCACGCACATGACGGCTTTCGGCCGGGGAAGACCGGATTCCGATGCCAGAGCCGCGATATTGGCCGACAGGAGCCCGCCCACCGAATGCCCCACGACCGCGAATTTGCCGGAGACGGGGCGAACATGATCTTTTTCTTTTTGTAGACGACGCACAGCATCTTTAACCGCTTGAATGGCGTTCGGCGTGAACTTTCCCGGCGGCGTGGCCAGATTCGCCTGGTAGCGCGGGTAAATAACGACATTTCCCCGCCGCACGATGTGGTCGATCCACGCCCCATAGATCTTCGGATTCATCGCCGTCCAACCGTGGTTGAACACAACCACCGGAGCACGATCGGGTGCCGGGTCGGCCGGCTCGAAAATCCAGTATTCCTGCCCCCCTTTACCGTAGCGATAGCGCTTCACGTCTTTGTGTGCGTATTCGGTCCCACCGGGCCCGCTCTCCGGTTGAGACGGTGCTTTTGGGGGCTTATCCGCGGCGAAACTCACCAAGCACATCAGCAGCAAAAACGGTATCAGAAAAATCTTTACTCTCACATTTTGCTCCTCAGGACCAACGGAACAGTGGCTGACAGGTCGCTCTCAATAATTGTACCCTGAGTTCACGCCAATCTGTCAAGCTTTTTCAAACGTGGAGGTTTCCTTCGGAAAAGTCTTTAGAGAGTGTCTAATATAAACCTCTCGTTTAGTATCAGTGATTCTGTAAGCTTGCAACCCCGCTCTTCGACCACATATCCTGCAGACTCGATTTCAGCTGAGCGCTCCACTCAGCGGGCGAAGCGGGACAAATGCCGGGAAATGCCAGGTAGCTGTCGGTCTGCATCGCCGAGGCGGACCTGCCGTTGGTTGTTGGTCTTTGTTCTGCGAAGCCCGCAGATTTCTGCACCGCGTTCTGAACTCCAGCCCCGCAAGGCGCTGCTGAAGTCCAGTCCGCTCATGTGACAGGCAACCGAAGCGAGACCTTGACTCCACGCGTCGGGACGCGTCACCGCACCACCAAACACGCTCCCCACATGAGCTGCGAGTGGTGGTTGAGCAACGACGGTTTTGAATGGCGACGCCCGTTCCGCAACGTCTTTGCAGCCGGAGAAGCAGATGGATTGATCCAGCATGAACCGATGCGCGTGGGCGGTGATCTGCTCTGGACGGACGGGAAACGCCTCTTCGGATTACCCAACGAGAGGCTTTTTTGCATTCGCTCCCTCTCGAATGCCGCTTTCACAACACGTCCTTTCGAAGTTCCCGATACACCGGTTGCGATCAACGCCGAGTTTGGGCTCGACAGCGATTCGAATCGCGGAATGCGCGGGCAGGGCTCAATCCTGGTCGAAGCGCTCGGGGAGGATGGCGAGATTCCGGAAGGTTTCGAGCGCGAAGCTTGCGTCATCCACGATCTCGACGCCCCTTCACAAAGGCATGAATATGACCGGTACGGCGGCCGCGTTCTCGCCTGGCACGGACACTCCCTCTCGGAACTCGCCGGACGGACCGTTCGGCTGCGAATCTGCTTTCGGGACGCCCGTATCTACGACATAAGATGGACCTGAATCGACGGCTCTGGCAAGAGACCACTTTGGGGAATCCGAAACACAGACCAAAATGGCAAAAATACAAGAAAAACCGAACGTTCTGATCTATTTCATGGACGAACTCCGCGCCGACGTTCTCGGCTGCTACGGGCATCCTTTTGTGCGAACACCGTCCATCGACCGCATTGCTTCGGAGGGGATGCGGTTCGACGCGGCTTACAGCAACTGCCCGCTGTGCATGCCCGCTCGGAATTGTTTTTTCACGGGGAAATACCCGACCGAGCACGGCGTCACCTCCAACGGACCCGCCGATAAGGAATTCCCCGAACTGGCAAAAAAATACTCAGAAGATCCCCCCACCTACGCTTTCGGCCGCGTCCTTCGTGCGGCCGGCTACGAGACCATCGCCGGGGTCGGCAAACACCACACGGGATTCTCTCCCGAAATCAGCGGGTTCACCGAATACCAAAGGACTCCAGATCGGCGCGGCGCCGGACCGGCGCGATTACCGGACGGAGCTGATCCCGAAAAAAGTCGCCCCGTCATAATCCCCGGTGAGGCGCCGAACACAATTATAGGCGGAACATACGATGGCGATGCAGAAGACACCCACGCGGCGCACACCATCGACCGAGCGCTGGAATGGCTCAAACAGGCGCCCGGCGAAGAGCCCTGGGTGCTCCGGGTCAGCATTAACACCCCGCACACGCCGGTGCTCCCGCCCGCACCCTACGACAGCATGCACGAAGACCACGTTCAGAACTGGCAGTTCAGTGATGAGGAATTTGCTGCCCGTAGCGATATCCCGCGGAAGGCACGGTTCGTGGCGGAACATCCGCCCCATTCCCACAGGGTGGCACTCGCGTTTCCGGGACATCCTGAGGAAATTCACACGTATCGCTGGACCCGCTACCTCCGCGCGTTGCAGGCGTCCGCCCGTCGCCTGAACGAGGAAACCGGCTGGGACCTCGTCCCCTATTTCGACATTGAACCCACCGAGAACGGAGAAATGGCCGATGGATATCACAGGCTGATGGACGACGTACGTTCGGACCGGCTGGCGGGCATCATCTTCGGCTACTCACCTCACAATCTCTCGGGAACTGAACTGCTCGCGGAACGCCCCCTGCCAACCGTCTGCCTCACCGGCGGTGCTAAACCCTGGGGACCAAGCATCATGGTCGATCGGGAAAAATTACTGGAGAAAGCCGCCTCCTTCTTCGTAGGACACAACCGGTGCCGCCTGGCGGTGGTCACGATCATGAGGGATAACCCTGAATCTTTGCCCCCCGTGCTCGAAAAACTGAGCCAACAGTACGGTTTCTATTCCCCGCCCCGATGGATGCACCCAATGGACCCCTACCACCCCAGATGGGTCAACCACACCCTCGGAACGATGCTAAAGCGACCGGCCGGAGACCGACCCGATGGATTGATTATCCTTGACGACCACCTGGTCAGGCCGGTGGCCGACGCCCTGAACGACCTTGGCGTGAGCATTCCCGAAGAACTCCGGATCGTCGGATATTGGAATTTCCCGCTTCGATACGAAGGTGAGACACCGATCATGCGCCTCGGACTGGACACAATCGAGCAACTCACCAGAGCACTGCACCTTTTGCGGGAAGAGGATGGCAGCTACCAACCTCCCGGACCGGAAATCCGGCTGGAGCCGATAACGGCATCTGAGTTCAAACAGCGTCACGGAACCGATGCGGAAGTGGCCTATGAAATTGAACCTCCAGACAGGGAGTTCAGCAATGTTTATTAAAAACCCTCTGAGGTCTCGTAAAGCCTTCACACTCATCGAATTGCTCGTAGTCATCGCGATTATTGCCATCCTGGCGGCCATGCTGATGCCGGCGCTCGAACGCGCCCGGCAGAGCGCGGTCAGCGCTCAATGCGCACAACGCCAACACCAGATAGGTGTCTCGATGCACATGTACTGCAACGATTACAACGATTTCTTTCCCCCTTTCGGCCCCCCGCCCTACGAACGCGCCGTCACCTATTATTCTGGCACGGATGCTCAGGGTGACGAGTACCTGTGGGACCTGCGGGGATATTTTCAAAGCTACGGCCACCATAAATCGTTCATCTGTCCCGGATTCATCGGCACGCCCAAATACAACCGTTGGGGCAACCGATGGGCCAATCGCAGGCCGACCGATTTCGACTGGTACAGTATCGGTCAACATCATCTCACCAACATGGTGGGGTACAATTACTGGGCCTCCGAACGACTGTGGTTCTGGGTCACAAAATACTGCCATACCGGCGACGAATACTTTCTGCGACTGGGAACGCCAAATCCGAAATCTGCCTACAGCGTTCATCACGAGGGCCGTCCCAGACAGATGATGCTCATTACCTGTTTCGGGGTCAATACAAACACTCTCTACGGCGGCCGGGGCAATCTGCTGGACGCGCCAGATCCCTTCGAAAACTTTCCCCACAGTCCCGGCAGACCGTCGGGCGGCAACGTGCTGCTGGGCGACGGAAGCGTCCACTGGGTCAACGCCCAGCAGTGGTTCGCCAACTACTGGCGCCAGATCCCGGATTGGAACGAACTTTCCTGGAACAAAAATTGACCTGACGCCCCCGCCCCTAACCCTTTGAGCATGACGAATCTTGCGATCTCTAAGGAGAACAACTCAATGTCGCGAAAATTAGTTTTGATCGTGTTTGCCATCATCCTGCCGATATCGCTCGCCCGCCACGGATCCGCCGCCGCCGGGAAAGGGCGTCACGAACGCATCTACGCCGTTCCAACCCCGGGCAAAGTTAAAATTGACGGCGACCTCGAAGACTGGGATCTCTCCAGCCAGCTCCATATCTTCATCACCCGCGCCACCAGCGAAATGCGAAGCGCATACCTCGCCATGATGTACGATCAGCAGGCCCTCTATATCGGCGCCAGGGTCCACGACCAGAGCCCGATGATGAATCGTCACGATCCCAAAGTCGAACCCAAACGCGCCTGGGACGCCGACGTATGCCAGATTTTCATGACGCTCGATTCGTCAATGGATTATCCGGTCGAAAAAAGCACGTGGAAAAAAGACAGGGACAAAAGGCTCGTAACAATGATCCTCTGGTACTACACCGACCGCAAAGAGCCCAACATGGCCCTTTTCCAGGGTTTCCCGTTCAACAAACCCCGCCGTCCCGATCTGAACAAAAAAGGTGTCATCCCGCACGATCATTTTGACGCCGCCTACCGCAAGTTCGAAAACGAGAAAGGGTATTATTTCGAATACCGGATCCCCTGGAAAACGCTGGGAAAAGAAGGACCACCGCCCGCCGGGAAGTTCCTCGCCGGCACGACCTGCGTCTTCTGGAGCGATCCGCAGGGGATGAAGACGGCCAAAGGCAATTCCTGGGCGTACGACGTCATGCGCACCCCGAGTTTCCCGTACCAGACAGCCAGCTGCTGGGGAAAAATCATCTTCCCCGAAAAAGGCAACATCCCGCGCGAACTCGTCGAAAAAGGCGTCCCGATCAAAGAACCGTACCCCCTGAAGTTCCGCTACACGCTGCCGGAAGAAGGTTATGTCACCGCGGGGCTCTACGATGAAAACGGTCTGCTGATTCGCAATATCGTCGTCGATAAACGTCGTGACGCCGGTGAGGTGGTGGAAAAATGGACCGGACGCGATATCAGAGACGAAATCATCAAACCCGGGTCCTACAAATGGCGCGGTATCTACCACGACAAGATCACAACGGAATTCATAACTTCCGTCCATAATTCCGGCACACCGCCCTACAAGACCGACGACGGCACCGGCGGATGGGGCGCCGACCACAGCAACCCCCAGACCGCGGCCCGCCTGGGCGACGACATGTTGCTCGGCTGGCGCGTCGCCGAATCCGGCTGGGGAATCATCCGGATCGATCCGTCGGGCGACAAAAAATGGGGCCTCAAGAACGGCGCGGAATTCCTGGCCGGCGGTGAGAAACGTCTTTTCGCCGCCCGGCGTCACGGCGAACCTGGCGTCAGAGTCTTCGATGCCCGCGACCGCCGACCGCTCAATTTCGGGTCTGGGAAAAAACGGGCCGACCTGCCGGAGGGCGGATCACAAGAAAACAATCACATCAGCGGTCTCGATTACCTCAAAGGCCGCCTCTACATTTCCTACGGCAAACGCGATCTCGTCGCCGTAAACGATGCAAGAAGTGGAAAAGTTCTGAAAACCTGGGACGTGGCCTCTCCTGGCCGCCTCGTCGCCATCGGAAAAGGCGAAGCGCTGATTCTAAGCGAAGGGAAGGTCCTGCGCGCGAAAAACGGCAAAGTTTCCACCTTCACCACCCGTCACCTGGACGAACCGGCGGGCATCGCCGTCGACCAGAACGGCCGGGTCTATGTGACGAATCGCGGGAAACTTCAGAACGCCAGCGTCTTCTCCTCCGATGGCACATACCTCCGCGGAATCGGTACCAGAGGCGGGCGCCCCAGGGTCGGGCGCTACGAATCCGGCGGAATGCTCGAACCAGGTGGATGCGCCATCGGCCCGGAAGGGAAGCTGTGGGTGGCCGAGACACTGGATGGACCCCGCCGGGTGAGCGTCTGGGATGTGGAAACCGGCAAGAACACTGACGAGTTTTTCGGGGCGAGCGCCTATTCCGCCTTCGCCTGGATGGACCCGGCCCGTCCGAATGAGGTCTACTGTCACAACGTGATCTGGGAAGTGGACCTGGACAAAGGGACCAAACGCCCAAAGGCGACTGTATGGCGTCCGAAAGGGCCGAATTCGCCTCCTGCCACGATGTCAAGTTTCCAGTATAAACTCCGCGTTCTAACGGCGGAGAACGGGCATCAATATGCCTGGGGCAAAATGAACCACGCCCACCCGTCCTATCTCTTCATTCGCCGGAACGACCATTTTATCCCCCTGATGGGGTACATTCAGGTCAACAAACGCTCGAAATTTGTGCCATATCCCCCGTATCCGTTCATGGAGGACCTGGAGGAATATCCCCGGGGGCATTATCTCTGGGTCGACAAGAACAGCGATCAACATCTGCAGAAAAGTGAAGTCTCGCCGATCGAAAGGAAATATAGTTTTGAATGGATGGACCGGAAACTGAATCTTTACAGTCCCAGCGGATATATCCACAAACCGACGGAAGTCAGGGACGACGGCACGCCTGTCTACGATTTCAAGAACCCCGAAACTTTCCCCTCGCTGAAAGGCCACGGCGTCTGGGTCGATCCGCAGGACGGTTCGCTTTACACGAAGATGTATCGCTGGAGACGGGATGGAGAAATGATGTGGGGGATTCCCGGCTCCGAGCCGCGGTGGCACAAATTCCTCAGTTATCCCGGCCCTTTCCCCGGCGATGTCTGGGGTTTGACATGTCCCCTGGGCGTGGCGGGGAACTTCACCGGTTCGGCCACATATTTTGGGCACATGCACATTCTGACCCGGGATGGGATTTACGTGGCGATGGTGATGGATCCACCGCCCGGTCAGGGACTAAGCCCGCAGAACCTATTGTGCGAATTGTTCTGCGGCCAGCTGGTCAGACCGAAAGGGATGGACAGATTCTTCCTGCTCGGGGGCGATCAGGACGGGCGAATTATGGAAGTTCACGGGCTGAACAGCGTGCAATATCTCGACGGCGGGTCCTGTAAAGTAACCGAAGCCATGGCGCAGAAAACGCGGGACGCATGGAAAGAGTATGAACGCAAGAAGCGGGAGAAACAGGCCCTCGTCATTGCCCGGGGAGGTCGTGAAGCGCTGGAGGAAACCGAGGGGATTCGGGTGGAGGTCGGTCCGGAACGCCGTTTTAACGTCAAAGCTACGTACGATGCAAAAAACCTGTACTTTCGTTTCCACGTCAACTCGTCCGCCGGTTTGACCAACAGCATAGCGGATCCTCAGACGATTTACGCCGGCGGAAATTGCCTCGACATCATGCTGGCCACCGATCCCGACGCGCCCAAGGACCGCAAAAAACCGGCGCCCGGCGACCTCCGGCTGGTGGTCACCCGCCAGAAAGGCAAGCCAAAAGTCGTTATGATTCGACCGAAAGTGAAAGACTTCAAAGGCGATCCTATCGTACTCGAATCGCCGGTCGACAGGTCCGAGATCGACCATATCGAAAAAGTTGAAGCGGTAGAACTCGATTACAAGAAACACTCCGGTGGTTTCACGGCGACGGTGACGGTGCCGCAAAAGTTTCTTGGATGGATCCCTCGTCCGGGGACTGCGGTAAAGATGGATTTGGGCTATATTTTCGGCAACAAAACCGGCACGAACGCCGTGAAACGGACCTACTGGTCAGACAACAGCTTCGAGGCCAACGTTGTCGACGATATCCCCGACGAAAGCCGCCTCCGACCGGCCGAATGGGGAACGGCTGTAGTGGAATGAAACCAGCAGGGGGGCACCGGTTGGGCTGGGATACTCTGGAAGTATTGACCGCGTTCTGAACTCCAGCCCCGCAAGGCGGCGCTGAAGTCCAGTCCGCTCATGTATCACACAAGCGGGAACAGGACCTGTGGACAATCAAGGACGAGCGAGGCATTAATCTTCATGCGATTTCGGGTATTTGCTGATACTCCGGGCGGAAACGTTGTGTTGACTCTTGGAGCGTGCACTTTGCTGAGGTCCAAACGATTCCCCCAAAACCAGCTCCAGTGCTTCACCTGTTCAACAGAAACGACCACCCATTTCTGTCCACGGAATACGTAGATTACGCGGATCAAACGGCCAACAGCAAAGGGACAGAAAAGACTGAAGGGACGGAAGGGACTGGGGGCGGGTTCCGTCTTCTCCACTCTCAAAACACCACCACAGCCAGAATGCCGACCGTTTCAATATTTCCTCACCCGGTCAATGTCATGCCGCTTTCTTATTGCAGCGGATCGTACCACGGCATCGCACTGGATTGATCCGGTCCGTAGAAGAAACGCGTGCGGTAACCGTTTTTGATCAGAGATGTGCAATCGCTCGGAATTGCGAACCCGCTCCAGGCATCGTTATGGCTCACCTGCCACCCGGGGGGACAGTACATGGTCCCCGTATACGTGTACTCGTAGTTATGCCATGTCACGTGACCATCGCTGTAGGCTGCATTTCCCCCGCGGATATCCTCCAGTTTTCCGTGGTTGCTGTCGTGATAATCGTTCCACGCCCAGTTTTCCCACCGGCGGCGGAAATCGACCCGGTCCATGAACAAAAGAGAAGGATAACCATAACGGCTCACGATCCGACCGATGTTGTTCAATCGATAAGACATATAGAAATGCGGAACAACCAGCTCGTTGTTAGGCTCAAGGAACCCCGCTTGCCCGAGATAGAAATACGTGGAATGGTGATGGGCCCAACCGCCGCCGAGATCCGTGAAATCGCCGTTAGACGGACAGCGCAACAGGTGGGATGTATCGTGTCGGTCGGTGACCGGGCCGCTCAAATACTCGGAGATAAATCTGGTCGTCGGGCCGTGCCATTTGTTCCAGGGAATCGTGCCGCTGTTCTTGGGCGTGCCCCAGGCACCAAGTTAATCGGAGACGCGTCGTCCCGCCGCATACGGCAATCCTCCGTCCCAATCATTGGTGTAAAGAAATAGGCCCGTCGTTATCTGCTTGAGCCTGCTGGCACAGCTGACCTGTCGGGCCGCCTCCCGCGCACTCTCAAGCGCCGGCATCAGCATGGCCGCGAGGATTGCGATGATGGCAATCACCACAAGCAGTTCAATAAGTGTAAAAGCCGATCGCCTCACGGGCGCATTTCTCCTCAGAGGGACTTTTGCACGTGACCCCGTCGTTTCATAAACTGACAGAAGAATCTCCGCTGCAATCGGTTGTAAAATAAGGAGCAGAAACCTCCTGGCTCAAGCGCGATTTGTTATAGTAGTTTATAAAACAATAGTGGCCTGTCAAGGACTTTACCGACTTCTGGAGCGTGAGCGAACTGGACTTCAGGACCGCTCTGCGGGACTGGAGTTCAGAACGCGGTGCAAACATGGGAAAATGGCCTTTGGCCCTGACGGCCCGGTCCACTGGAGCCTCCTCTGCGCGAGGCCATAGAGCCCGAGGAGCCTATGCTACATGCGTTTCTTAACCACCGTCCACTATCGTAGCTGCGTTACGTTGTCCTTTTACCTCATCGTTCTACCTTGTCTTGTTTTGCGCACACCCGGGGAAACCGGTACAAACGCGCGGGGGCTGGTTTCATCACGGCAAAAATGCTAATATTTTACTGTTGGAACAAGGCCAGAAAGAGGAACTCCATGAAAATTGCCAAAGAAAACGCCGAAAAGAGCAGAGAACGCGTCGAAGCCTGGTGGAACCACGAGATTATCGACCGAGCCGTTGTGAACGTAACTGCCCCCCTCAAAGACGCCGACAACGAGGTAATTGATGAAGTCGAAGACGTCCAGCGATACTTCACAGACCCGGAGGTTGTCATTCCCCTCACGGAAAACAGGCTGGCAAATACGTATTTCGGAGGCGAAGCGTTCCCGGTCGCCCCGGGCGTGCCCACCAGTTTCGTCGCGATCACGGCCAGCTACCTGGGATGCCCTGTCACATTCCTGAACCGGTCAACTGTCTGGTGCGAACCAATCATCGACGATCCCAATCATTTGCCTGACCTGAGTTTCAACCCTGATAACAAATGGTGGAAGGCGTCCCGGCGCATGATGGAAGCTTTCGTGGAGAGGGCCGACGGCTATCACGTGGGCATTCCCGATCTGAATGGCCCCACGGAACTGCTGGCCAGGTTGCGCGGGACGCAGAAGCTCGCGTTGGATTTCATCGACAATCCCGAATATATCAAGTCGGCAATCGATAAAATCACCGACGCCTGGTACCGCTACTGGGAGGAATCGGTCAAGATAACCCGGGAAACCGGGGGCTATTTCTACTGGATGGGAATATGGTCGGATCGACCCTCCATCGATCTGCAATCGGACTTTTCCTGCATGATTTCGCCGGAGCAGTTTCGGGAATATTTTCTCCCCTCCATCGAAAAGCAGACGCACATGGTCGAGCGCACTGTCTATCATCTCGATGGGCCCGATGCCGTCAGGCATCTCGATGCCCTTTTGGAACTGCCGGACCTCGATGGGATTCAGTGGATACCCGGGGCGGGCGCAAAACCAACGGTGGAATGGATCCCCCTGTTGAAGCGGATTCAAGATGGCGGAAAACTCGTGTATGTCCATTGCCGTCCCGAGAGTGTCGAAACGCTGCTTGACGAGCTCCGACCCGAGGGTCTCATGATGGTCACATCCTGCGGCAGCGTGGAACAAGCTAAAAATCTGCTGAAAAATGCGGAAAAGTGGAGCGCGCGGTGAGTTCGGGGAACGGCCTAAGGGAGCGCAAAGCCTCCGAGACGACGTGGACGCGAGCCGACTTTCAAACACGGTGCCGATGCCGGCGGCCCCAAATCCCATCCCCTGGCGTTGGCATTTGAGCAGACTGGACTTCAGCACCGCTCCGGCGGGGCTGGAGTTCAGAATGCGGCATAATAAAGCCGAATGTCAAGAAGCTCTAAAAACCTTCAAAAAATTAGGGGACCAAATGAAAGCGGCGCTATTGCGCGCGCCCTCCGCCAGACAAACGGCGGACAAGTCCAAAGCCAGCGCTCTGCGATGGCAAGGTAGGTCCATACGTAGATTGTCGTGAACGCGACATGGGAAGCGGGTTCCCAGAATCGATGTCTGTCAAAGACCCCTCCGCGGAGCGCTATGGGACGTGGTGAGCAGTTCGGCCACGCTGAACGGAGCACCGCTTTCTTAAATGTCCTTGTGAGTTTCCCACCATTCCGCCTCAAGTCCCGCTTTGCCCGCCGCGGGGCGGACTCAGCTGAACTCGAGTCTCCATTTACGTGCGCGAAGCACTGTGGAGTGCAGTAAGCTTTGTCCGTTTCCCAACGCAACGGACCGCTGACGCGGTCCACTACGAGCACGTTTCAGTGATTTGTACGTTCCCGGAGTTATTGCAAGCTAAGATATCAATGTCCGGTTCGTAGTGACTCCCTTCAGGGGCTCGGTCGTTTGTCTGTTTCTGTGCCGTTATCTTCCTAAGTTCGAGTACACAGCCCCTTCAGTGCACTCCATGCGCGAACATTTCGCGTGTCGGGTGGGGGTAATCCTGCAGGATGATCAGATCCATGAGCCGGTCTCGCAACTCTCTCCGCAGATCGCCGTGGTCAGACGAACCCGCGAGGTTGTGCTGTTCGGCTGGATCCTCCTGAAGATCAAAAAGCTGCTCGCCGGAATCGCCCGGATACATCGTATAGCGATACCGGTCCGTGCAGATCGTGCGGGCCCAGTGGTGGGGCGAAGCATTGCTGATGCTGTTATAACTCTCCGAATACGCCGCGTCACGTTCCCCGCCGGCTCCCTCGCAGCAGATTGGAAGCAAAGATTGTCCGGGGAAACGTTCCGGTTCGTCCTGCAAATACGGTCCGAGCACCGGCGGCGACGGTCTTTCCAACCCTGCCATATCGAGGACGGTGGGGAAGATGTCCTCGAGCTGAACGATTTCCCCTCGATATCCCGTTTCGACACCCGGGCCTGAAATCATGAGGGGGATTCGGATGCACGCGTCGTAGTGATACTCTTCTTTCCCGGTGAAACCGTGTTCCAGCAGCAGTTCCCCGTGGTCGGCGAGGAAAATAATGTAGGTATTTCCCAACCGTCCGGTTTCCTCGAGTGCATCCATCACTTTCCCCAGCTGGTAGTCCAGGTGCGCGATATCAGCGAAGTAATAATGTCGTCGCGTCCGCCAGTTCTCGGGGATCGATCGGGCGCTCTTCCACGGCGGCAGATCATCAAAAGCCTCCGGACGCAGCGGATCGTCCGGCCATTCGGGAGCGGAAGGCTCTGGGATCAAATCCGGCTCGACAAGATCCATATATTCGGCTGGAGGGCAGGACGGGCCGTGAGGTTGAACGTAGCTGATATGGGCCAGGAGGGGTTCCGCGGGCTCGGCCCCCCGGATAAAATCGAGCGCATGGTCCGTGATCCAGTGGGTCTGCGAAATGGCCTCGGGGAAGGGGAGTGTGTATGCCTGGGGCGTGTTCTCGGGGAAATCGTCAGTGGCAAAATCGAACTCGTCCCGGATTGTTTTGATCCGCGAACTCAGATCTCGCTTTTCGGGTCCGTAACTTTTCAGTTCCGGTATATCGGCGCACCAGATCGTGGCCAGTGCGGATTCAAAATGTTCGGCGTGATTCTGCTCGAACCAGTCAAGCCACTCCCCCGCCCGCGGATCCTCCGTGATGTGAGTGACATCAAAACCATACTCGCGATAATCCGGATGCACACCGGCGAAATGGGGATGGAGGTGTACTTTGCCGAAAGCTGCCGTACTGTAGCCATCCTTCTGCAGCATTTGCATGAACGTCGGCAGATTCGGATCGAGTCTGTAGCCGTTTTGGAGCACGCCGTGTTGCCGGCTGTTCAGGCCCGTTGCCAGCGTCGCCCGGGCGGGCATGCAGACGGGGTTGCTGGTGTAGGCTTTACTGAAAGTTGCACTGCGGTTACGCAACCGGTCTAAATTCGGTGTTGGGACGCATTTGGTAGCTCCTTCTTCAAGCCAGCGTGCCGAGAGCTGATCGACCATGAAAAACACGATATTCGGTTTTTGAGGCATTTTCAGGTTTCCCGGGTAAAAATCAGGCGGATGGCATTTTACGGTTCGATTGGTTCTTCCATTTTATGCGCAACTTCAATGGCACGGAGGAGCGCTTTAGCTTTATTGAGCGTTTCTTCGAATTCCCGTTCGGGCACGCTATCGGCGACAATTCCCCCGCCGGCCTGCACGTAAGCGTCCCGGCCCTGAAGCACAACAGTCCGGATGGTGATACAGGTATCCATATTCCCGCTGAAATCGAAATACCCGACGGCCCCGCCGTAAGGTCCTCGTTTCGTCGGCTCCAGTTCATCGATGATCTCCATAGCGCGCACTTTTGGTGCTCCGGTAAGCGTACCGGCGGGGATACATGCCATAAGAGCATCGAGCGCATCGTTATCATCGGTCAGTTCGCCGGTCACATTGGAGACGATGTGCATGACGTGCGAGTAGCGTTCGATGACCATAATTTCATCGGCACGAACGGTCCCGTACTGACAAACTCTGCCAAGATCGTTTCGGCCAAGATCAACCAGCATCACATGCTCGGCCCGTTCTTTGGGATCAGAGAGCAATTCTTCCGCGAGTTCTTGATCTTTTTCTTCGCTCTGTCCCCTGGGCCGGGTGCCCGCGATAGGACGGACCGTGGCAGTTCGGTTCTCGACGCGCACCATCACCTCGGGGGAAGAGCCCACGAGATGGAGGTCATCCATTTTGAGCAAAAACATGTAGGGGGAAGGATTGATAACGCGAAGCGCCCGGTAGATATCCAGCGGCGAAGCGGAAGTCTGCACGCCGAGTCTCTGGGAAGGGACCACCTGGAAGATATCGCCGGCGCGGATATATTCTTTGCATTTCTCCACTCCCTCCAGATAATCCTGTTTCTCGAAATTTGACTCGAATGGAATTGTGATTTCGCCCTGAGGCGTAATATCATCACTGAGGTTGCTGACCGGTGTCCGGAGACGCGAAATTAATCGGTCAATACGCGCACAGGCATCATGGTAGGCCGTCTCGGGCTTTTCTCCATCAGTTCGGACACTGCATACGACCTTTATGGTCTTATTGAGGTAATCAAAGATCAATATTTCATCAAAGAACATGTAATAGATATCGGGGATATCTCGATCGTCGGGCGGACAGTCCGGCAGTTCTTCGACGAAACGGACGACATCATAGGCCATGAATCCCACGGCACCGCACGAGAAACGTGGCAGGCCCTCTACTGGAGCGAGTTGAAAACGGGAGAGATAATCCCGAAAGACGGGGAATGGATTATCGGTCTGGATGGTTTCGACATCGTCCCCTTCGCAGATTTCAACGGTATTGCCCTGGGCTTTAAAAAGAGCAAATGGGGAGCTTCCCAGGAAACAATATCGACCGATTTTTTCGGGACCGCTCGCACTTTCCAGCAGGAAAGCATAATCACCGTCAGCCATTTTTTGGAACGCCGAAACAGGGGTCAGAGTATCGGCCATTAATTGGCGATAAACCGGGATAACGTTCCCCTGCTGGCTCTTTTCCTTGAACTCACTCAGTCCGGGGCAATACTGTGGTTTCATAAGCCGAACGCCTTTCCTCTTTGGGATGCCACAGTTAAAAAGAGTCAACCCTTGCACGCAACCCCTTATTGGGGCTATAACAATAGGTAGATGGAGAAAAGCAAAACATCTTTTCCGCTTTTTGCAGGAGGTTTCGGATGGCAGCTTACGTTGTAGGCCTGATCACGGGCGCTATTGTCACCATTTTCCCGCTTATTTATGCAATGAGCTTCGACCATTGTCAGGCTCTGGTTGTCAGTGCCGGCAAAAGTCCCACCGCGCTCGCTCCTTCAGTCTCCCCTGGTTTGGTGACCACCATCACCATTATCGGAGCAGTCGTCTTACTTCTGAATGCAGCCATGCTCGCCTTTACGGGACTCAGCAACCTGGGCTTTGCCAGCGGCGAAACTCAAAAACCGGAGGAGTCACCTGATGAAGAACCCGACGAATCCGCTGAGACCGAACCTCAGGAACCATCTTTTTGATTCATCCTGTCGGTGCGTGGTCTTTTCCTTCGCGGAAAACCTCGTCCGCAGTGAGGGCAGCGCCACTTCGGCCTTGGCCGCAGCAGAATAATTCCAAGCATTCCAGCTGCTATCGCGCCCCCCCAGGCCGTATCCAATTGGCCGGGAGGCACAATCCATAGCAGGCCGACACCAACGAGCAAAAAGGCAACACCGCCCACCCGAAGAAGCCAATCCGCCTCCTCCCTGACAAGCTCTACTTTACAGTCAGGGCATTGCGGCCATGGATCGATAGACTGATCTTCGGCCTCGGGTTCACTCAATGATCACATCCCGTGGAAACTTTCTGAAATCTCATCACCGTTGCGGCGCGCTTTGGCAATTCGATTCACAGCGGCCAGATATGCGCGTGCGCTGGCTTCCAGGATATCGGTGCTGGTAGCGCGGCCCCGCACCGTCATATCGTCCGAAATCACTTCCAGCGAGACTTCACCCATAGCATCCTTCCCGCCGCTAATCGCTCGGATGGAATAATCCGTTAGGTCACAACTAATACCAGTAATTCTATCGATGGCTTTGTATACCGCATCAATGGGCCCATCGCCGGTGCTGGCATCGGTTTGTTTGTTCTCCTCCACTTCAAGCTGAACCGTAGCGGTTGGTATAACACTTGTGCCGCTGGATATATGGAAAGTAATAAGCTGGAAAATATCGGGGGCTTGTTCGAGTTCTTCTCTCACAAGCGCTTCAACATCGCCGTCGAATATCTTCTTTTTCTTGTCCGCAAGCGATTTGAACTCCTGGAAAACGCGTTCAAATTTTTCACCCTCGAGTTCAATACCCAGTTCTTCCAATCGTTGTCGGAACGCGTGGCGCCCGCTGTGCTTTCCGAGAACTAACCTCGTCTTCTCAACGCCAACATCCTCCGGCCGCATGATTTCGTAGGTGCTTTTCTCTTTCAGCATGCCGTCCTGGTGAATACCGGCCTCGTGAGCAAATGCATTCTCACCCACGATAGCCTTATTCCGCTGGACCGACAACCCCGTTACATGGCTGACAAGCCGACTGGTTTTCATGATCTGTTCGGTTCGGATCCCCGTCTCCACGCCAAAAATATCCCTGCGGGTTGCAAGGGCCATCACCACCTCTTCGAGGGAACAATTCCCGGCACGTTCTCCGATCCCATTGATCGTGCATTCAACCTGTCGGGCACCCCGGCGCACGGCTTCCAATGAATTTGAAACGCCCAGGCCGAGATCGTTATGGCAGTGCACGCTGATGACAGCCTCCCCGATATTTGGGACTTCCTGGACGAGGTTCTCAATCGTTGCGCCGAACTGGGCGGGAATAGCGTAGCCCACAGTATCAGGGATGTTCACCGTCTTTGCGCCGGCGTCGATAACAGCTTCGACAACTTCTCGAAGAAAATCATGCTCGGTGCGGCTGGCATCTTCCGGGCTAAATTCCACATCCTCGCAGAATTTTTTGGCCAGGCGAACGCCTTTGACCGCCAGCTTAAGAATCTCCCCTCTCGCTTTTTTGAGTTTGTGTTTCCGATGAATCTCGCTGGTCGCCAGGAAAACGTGTATCCGCGGGTGCTTTGCCTCTTCGAGAGCCTGTGCGGCCCGATCAATGTCCTCAGAGACACAACGCGCAAGTCCGGCAATTACAGGGGTTTCCACACTGCGGGACACTTCTTTAACGCTCTCAAAATCGCCTTCCGAAGCGATTGGAAAGCCCGCCTCTATCACATCAACCCCCAATCGCGAAAGCTGTCGTGCTACGTGGATTTTCTCTTCGATGGTCATGGAACAACCGGGCGCCTGTTCTCCGTCGCGGAGGGTGGTATCAAAAATCGTGACACGGTCGTCTGTTTCACTCTGGTTTTTTTCACTCATTATTCGAATCTTTCAGATGGAGTCGCCGTTGAACAGGAGAATAATCTTCAGTATCGACCCAAATCCAGTTCGAGCGACGCAGTCCGCACGGGGCGAACTTTCGTCGCGACATACGCTCCTCCCGGTCTCATGCTATCTGATCTATGATTTTGCTCCACCATTTTCATTCTGCTTCTTGGCGTTCCAGCTCGCACAAAAAATGCCCTACAGCCTTGAGAGGCCTGCAGGGCGCGATTCTCTTTCTCCGAAACAGCCAGACCCTACCTGCCTCGCTTTGGCCTGGACAACCAGAGCGAAGTGAGCCACAGGTTCAAAAGCCACAAACGAGACTGGGTCTGCTCGTTCCTCATAACAACCGCATTCTAAGCCAAAAAAACGTGCCCGTCAAGGTCTGATTTACCGGGTACCGGGACGCTGCTGATGATTGTAATGGCATCCGGGAACCCGGGAAAAGCTACTCAACGGTTATAACCGTTGAAGCTGCCCGCTGATAGTCGACAAAACTGATATCGGCGTGTGAGCGGTAACGCCACAGCCAGCCCCGGTCCCATCGTCCGTTTCCATTTAGATCCCGGAATGCTTCCCCCGGGACGGGGTTGCGGCCGTCCGGGAGGCCGTCGCCGTTCCGATCCCCCCCCGGCAAAACGGGTTCGGGATCGACGAGAAACTTTTTGCTTCCTCCCGTGCGATCCGATAGATAGCCGTAATATTTCAGCATGAGAGCGCCGCTGTCGACGGGAAGCTTTTGGGTTTCGATCCGGCCAACGTCACCGGGAATATATTTCACGAACGGCAGAAGGGCGTAGAGGATAAGCACAAAACCGCTGACAACGAGACCGTTGAATACCCCTAAAATTCCTCCTGCCACGGGATCCACTATACGATAGGAAGGGAGATCCGGCGATGTAAGCTTTCGTCTGAGTGTTCCTGCCACTCCGACGGTCACGCCGAAAACAGTGGCAAAAACGATCATCCTCATATAAAGCGGTCCGGGATGGAGTTTGAAACGCGTGATGAGCCCGGTCATAAGACATGTCAATGGATCACACAGGGAAAGAGCCAGCACGAAACCCAGCAAATTGCGCATCAGCGCATAGACGGAGTCAAAGAACCCTGACGAAATTCCCCCGTAGATCATAATGCCAAAGATAACGAGAAGAAGAAGAATGGCGACGACCTGCATTTCGGCCCTCCACGGTTTTATTTTTTCAATATTCGGCGTATTTCTTTCAGCGTAGTTACCCCTTCCTGCACTTTCAGAAGGGCATCCTGATAAAGTGTTCTGAGTGCGTCACTGCCGGCTGCTTTTTTTACCGCATCGGCTGAGACGCCTGTTTGTTGCATCACCTGGTGGACTCTGTCATTGAGTATCAGCATCTCGAAAACACCTGTTTGCCCTTTAAACCCGGTATTCAAACACGCTTCGCAACCGACGGCCCGGAACCATTCGCCGGCATTTTCGGGATCAATATTGAGCTTTTCAAGCAATTTCGGATTCGGTGCCACCGGTTCCTTACAATCGTCGCAAAGCGTCCGCACGAGACGTTGCGAGACAACACAACTGAGTGTTTTTGCAGCCACGCCACCGTCCAAACCCTTCACCAGCTGAACGGTAGCTTCCGGAGCCCCGCCCGCCTGGATAGTCCCGATAAAACGCCCCGTGTCGGTCGGGAAATTCAGCATCTCCACGACGGCTTTTGTATTGACGATTTCATCCACTGCCAGCACATCCGGTTCCTGCCGCAGAACAGGGGCCAGCGTATTATTCACTTTCTCCGGCGATTTCAGGTCGACCTGATGCCTTTGTATTTGGCCCAGTTCATGTTCGAGACGGGACTCAAACGTGTGGACGTCGGTTGTGAAAATGTCGATTTCATTCAGCGTGGCATGAAACGTTGTCGTTTTGCCTGATCGGGACGGCCCGCTGAACAAAATGCTTCGTCCGGATGTAGCCACCAGCTTTTTTATACGCTGGATCATAGCTTTGTGCATGCCGAGCGCCTCAAGGCCACCACGATACAGATCTTCCGTCCAATCTGGCATATTGAACACGACGGCGGCTCCGTGCTGCGCTTTGCGTCCTCTTACCTGTATTGACACGCTTTCACCTCCCTGGATATTGGCTTTAAGTTCCGCGCGGGCTTTCCCTTTTCGCCCGAGCCCCAGGAATTGAGCCACACATGCCACCACAAGTTTCCCGTAATCCAGATCAAGAGAATCGAATTTCTGCATTACGCCATATAGCCTGAACAGAACCGCGAATTCTTCCTCACCGGGTTCCAATCGCATCGCCTCGGCATCAGCCTCACATGCCTCTCCGATTAGATTTTCCAGTGTGTCGGCCGCATCAGCAAAACGTTCTTTTTCAGCGACCCAATCGGACAGCTCGCGGCCCGAAGAATCTTCCAGGGAGACCCGAGGGCTCACGCGTGCGGTCGCCGTTCCCCCTGCAGGTCCTTTGACTGAACTCTCGGGCGCACAGAGCCATTCCGGACCGATACGGAACTGTTCGGGCACTACGGCATTTCGAAGCCAGAGATAATATACAAAAACGCCGCCTACGCCGAGCACGAGTACCAGAAAGCAAATCGGGTGAAGTAAAAATGTCAGCATGACTCCGAAAAGCCCTGTGCCGACAAAAATTGTACACCATTTTCGGAAACCCATTCCGACGCCCAGAGCATCGTCTGCCGCCCAGGCAGAGAGCAACAACCAGCCAAATATGGACGGAGGAATAAGAATTAACCAGAGCGGATGAATATAGAACCCCCCCTGCATTTCAAGCACCGCTGAAACGTCCCCTCCCAACTCCCCAGCGTAAACGAGCGTGACAAGGCAGAAGAAAACCAAGCCAAAAACAGCGGGTCTAAAAATTTGACCCAGTTCTTGCTGCCGGTACTGATCTCCGTTCACATCGACCTCCGGAATATTATCAAAACCTCTCAGTCACCAGATGATGATCGTGACGAGGAAGAGAAGCTAATTCCTTTCAATGCCATCTCCAGAGCGTCCTTATTCGGCGCGAACTCGCGTGCAACTTTTTTGGTAACAAAATCCTGCTGGATAAGCTTGACGAAAGAAGTGGTCCAGCTTTGCATTCCCTCTTCTTCACCTTCCTGTACCAGATCTTCAACCCGGGCATCATCTCCTTCGGCAATCGCTTTGCGGATAGGCGGATTCACCCACATCATCTCAACCGCCGGAACCCGCTGTACCTCATCACGAAACGATGGTACCAATCGCTGACAGATAATAGCCTTCAAATTGAAGGCCAGAGACTGGCGGATAAACTTATGCCTCTCAGTGGGGAAAAAATCAAGAATTCGCCCGAAGGTAGCCTTAACGCTGGAAGTATGCATTGTCGTCAAAACAAGATGACCCGTCTCCGCGGCAGTCAAACAAAGTTTAAAGGTCTCTTGCCCTCGCATTTCGCCGATCAACATCACATCGGGATCCGCGCGGACACCCGCCCTGATTGCTTCGGGCCAATCATGAAAATCAAGACGGTACTCCCTCTGGTTGATAATACTATTAGCATCTTCGTAGACAAATTCTATTGGATCCTCGAACGTTAATATATTACGCCGGTGTTTCTTATTCATTTCATTCAACAGCCACGCAAGTGTTGTCGACTTTCCGACGCCCGTGATACCACATACGAGGCACAACCCCTCGTTGAAATCCACCATACGCAAAAGATCTTCAGGCAAATGCAGTTCCTCCCGCGAGGGCACAACATTTTCCACGAGTCGAGCAACAAGAGAGATACGCCCTCTCTGCATAAAAACCGAGACTCTGACCCGGCCACCTTCGAACTCGTGGCCAAAATCCATACTGCCCTGTTCCATAATACGGTCCACTTTTTCGTCGCCCAACCAATCCCTTGCCAGCGCTTCGATGTGAGCGGCCGACAGCGATTTCCCTTTGAGTCGACGCAGAGTTCCATCAATCCGAAACACCGGTGGGTTCCCTGCTTTCAGATGCAGATCGCTTGCACCCACGGAAGACATCCGGGAGAAAAGATCGTCGATACGGGGTTCTTCTTCCTCAGCGGCCATCTGGCTCTCCGCAAGATAATCCCTCTAAAAATAAGCACAAATGATTCTAATTTCCCGGGTTACGGTTGTCAAGATAGAGATCGGTCCCGGATCGCCCTGGCTGATATCATTGATCCCCGTTCGCCATCGGCCCGAAACCAGCGGGGTGGGATGGCAAAAAATCTGCAGCGCCGACCACATCCCCTCGAGCCGTCAGGTCCACCACAGGCCCCTCGCTGAAAACAACGCGAAACGGCACCGTTTCCTCCCGCAAAAGGCGCCGAACAGCGTCGGTCAATTCATATTCCCGCCTCTCGGGATGCGCTTCAATGGCCCGGCACGCATCAAAAATATCCGTCGTGAACCGGTACAAATTCATGCTCACCCTCAGGTCGCCATTGTCGGCATAATCTTCGGGATTTTCAGGTTTCTCCACAATCTCGGCCAGGTTATCCTCCCCCTCAATCGTCAAAACGGCGAATCTATCGACTCTATCAGCACCGAAATTGCTGTTCTCCACCAGAGCATTCCGCGAAAATCCCACAGCGTAACAAGATTTATCTGAAATCTCGTGCAAGTCTCTCAGCACCGAGCCGGGATAATAATTATCGCAATTACACATTACGAACGGGCCGCCACTTAAGACACTTTCAGCCGCCAAAAGTGCATCTGCCGTGCCCTTTGGTTCCTCCTGGACGGCCGGTATGATTTGTGCCCCCAACTGTTGACTGGCACGCTCACAGTATTTCTCCAGTTCCTGACAATCCGGCGGGATCACGAGACATAGCTCGCCAAATCCTGCCCGCACCAATTCCCCCGTAACATAATCAAGAAACGGATACCCGTTGATCGGTATCAGACCTTTAAGCCCTTTATCCGCAAGCTCAGCAGAACTTCCCTTGAGTTCCACATCCGCAGAATTCCTGCGCATCCTGCTCCCCAAACCACCAGCAAGAATAACCGCTTTCTTCGTCACGACATCACCGCCTGTCTACCATGAGGACCTCGGCCCTTATCGCTATCGTACTTGCCAGGATATGTTTTCCATCTACGATGCATCCAGAGCCATTTACCAGGATTTCGACGTACCAGATCTTCAACATCTGATGTCAGGCGTTGTGTGATACGTCGGATTTCAGCCTCCCTTTCGGCATCGGCTTTCGGCCAGATGACATCGCTTATAACAGCTCGAAACTTATTCATTTCTTCAATCCTCTCCGCATAGATAAAAACAACCGGTGAGGCGGTAGCAATGGCCAGTCTCGCCGCGCTCGTATGAGTGCAAGCCGGACGGCCGAAAAAGTCCACAAAGATACCTTCCTTCCTGGCATCTTGATCGATGAGAACCGCCACATTGCGCCCGTTCCTGAGAGCCTTCAATGTTTTGCGGATGGCCCCATGTTTTGGAACCAATTTCTGCCCCGCGCTTTCTCGAATTCGAGAAAGATATTTTTCAAGGAGTGGATTGCTCCGCTCGCGAGCAACACTGAGCACAGGGAACCCCAAACTTTTGCATGACAAACCCAGCACTTCCCAGCATCCATAGTGGGCCGTCGCAAACACAATACCCGTCCCCTCATCGACATCTCCCAATAATTCCTCCCCTTCCAGATGAACCAATTCAGCGGCTCGTCCCTCCATGACGAAACGACTGAAATACAATGCATCAAAAATGGACTCCACGAGCGATCGATAAGCTTTTTTTATGATACGCCTGGCATGCCCTTTACTGATGCCCGGGAAGGCAAGTCTCAGATTCCGGAGCATTCGCTTTTTGCGGCTCGGACGATCAACCATCCGGACTAAATCTCCGAGAATTCGAGCCATAGAACGACTTACACGCCAGGTTGGGGCAAGAAAAAATGCTATAACCAATCGCAGCACCAAATACTGTAAACGCTGTAAAAAGGTAACGTCAGCGTGTTCGTCGCTCACTTTTCGCCTCTCCAGAAACCAACATATATACCCGCTTCATAATACTTTAGTGAAAAACTCCGCCTCATCGCAACCCTGCAGGCTATGGGACATAGATCACGACAAAAACTCCCGCAAAAACTTACCTGTTAGAGATCTTTCGCTGGCCGCGATATCCTCCGGTTTTCCAGCAGCCACGATCTCGCCTCCTCCCTGCCCCTCTCCTGGCCCCAAATCAATCACATAATCAGCACATTTAATCACGTCGAGATTATGTTCCACCACTACAACAGCGTGCCCCCGATCCACGAGACTCTGGAAACAGGAAATCAGCTTTTTAACGTCGTCAAGATGCAGCCCCACCGTCGGCTCGTCGAAAATCAAAAGCAGATTTTTTTTCCCGGTTTGCGCGACATAACTCGCCAGTTTCAACCGTTGCGCCTCGCCCCCTGAAAGCGTTGTCGCGGGCTGGCCAAGTTTCACGTATCCCAGTCCGACTTCATAGAGCGGACTCAGCCGGTTTACCACACGACGCTGGTCACGGAAAAAACGCATCGCCCGCTCAACTGTCATCTCAAGAACCTCATGTATAGAATGGCCTTTATACCTGATATTCAAAATATCCTCTCTGAACCGGCGCCCTTCACATTGATCGCATTTCACATAAACATCCGCCAAAAACTGCATATCGACCTTAATATAACCGGCCCCTTCACAATGTTCGCACCGACCGCCCGGGGTATTGAACGAAAACGCGCCGGGATCCAGATTCCGCACCCTCGCCTCTTTTGTCTCAGCAAAAAGCTTCCGAATCGGCCCGTACGCTTTGATATACGTGGCGGGATTTGAGCGAGGCGTCCGGCCTATGGCGCTTTGATCTACTAACACAGCATCCTCAACAAGATCGTGTCCCGTGAGCCGACGGTGCGGCCCGATCTCATCCCCATATCCCCCCGGCTTCTGGCGTTTGACCGCTCCATAGAGCGTTTCCTCTACCAGCGAACTCTTACCACTCCCGCTTACACCTGTCACACAGGTCAACCGCTCAAGCGGGAATTCGACGTCGATATCTTTGAGGTTATGATGAGAACAACCCTCTAATCGAAGGCTATCCGGAGTTTTTCCCCGCCGCCGATCCGGAACAGAGATCTCCGTCTCACCGCGAAGATACGCCCCCGTCACCGAATCCTCGCATTCGTATAATCCATCCACCGGCCCACTATAAACCACGCGCCCGCCCTGCTCGCCCGCCCCTGGACCGAGATCCACCACGTGATCGGCCTGTTCGATAATCTGCCGGTCGTGCTCGACAACAACAACCGTGTTGCCCCGATCGCGGAGACCGCAGATGATATCGATCAACCGGTCGTTGTCCCGGGGATGCAATCCGATGCTGGGTTCATCGAGGATATACAGCGTATTGACCAGGGCAGACCCGAGACTGGTGGCCAGATTCACGCGTTGCATCTCCCCTCCGCTCAGAGTTCGCGTCGTCCGATCGAGCGTGATATAGCCCAGCCCAATGCGCTGGAGGTAATCGAGTCGTTGACGGATCTCGCTCAGGATGGTTTCCGTTATCTTCTGCTGGTAGTCGTCCAGCCCGAGGTCCCCTTCGAAAAACTCGTTCGCCTCCGCAATTGTCATCGCGTTGATATGAGCAATGTTCGCGCCATCGATCTGCACCGACCGCGCTTCAGGGCAGAGCCGCGTGCCGTCACACCTGGTGCAGGTGACGTAACGGCGATACCGGCTCAGGAGGACCCGGACGTGCATTTTGTATTTTTTCGACCGCAGCCATTCGAAGTAGTCCCGAACTCCGTAGAAATGTTCGGTTCCTTCCAGAACCTGCTCCCGCTGTTCTTCGCTCAAATCCTCCCACGGAACATCCAGCGGTATCCCGGCCTTTGGAGCCCCTTCCAGCAACTGGGCCTGGCAGTCTTCGGTACTTTTGGTGGTCCAGGGCTGGATCGCGCCTTCCCGGAGCGATAAACGCGGGTTGGGGATAACGCTCTGCCAGTCGATATCGATCGTGGCCCCGTAACCCGAACAGTTTTCGCACGCGCCGAGTGGACTGTTGAAAGAAAAGAGCTGGGGAGTAATTTCCGGGAGCGAACGGCCGCAGGAATTGCAGCGAAAATCCTGGCTGAAGCGCAAAACTTCGCCGTCTATGACCCGGATGACACACCTTCCCTGCCCGAGTCGGTAGCTGGTTTCGACGGCCTCGGCAAGACGTTCGCGGCTCTGGCCACCGGCCACCAGACGATCCACAACCACCTCGGTGTTCGCACCGGCCGGGATATCGGGCTCTTCGACCGTGGAGATGTCGATCACCTCGGCGTCGACCAATATCCGCACGAATCCCATCTCCCGGATGCGATCAAGTTGTTCCTCAAGCTCGAGTTTCTCACTGAACTCGATCGGAAACGTGACCATAAAACGCGTCTTTTCCCCGAGTTCCATCCCCCGCTCGACCACTTCTCCCACCGTATGAGATCGGATCGGTTCACCGCAGTCCGGGCAAAAAACTTCTCCCGCCCGGGCGAACAGAAGCCGCAGGTAATCGTTAACTTCCGTGGCGGTTCCCACCGTGGAACGCCGATTTTTGACGGGATTCTTCTGCTCAATGGCGATGGCGGGGGGGATGTTATCGATGCGGTCGACATCCGGCTTGTCCATCCGTTCGAGGAACTGGCGGGCGTAGGCGCTGAACGACTCGACATACCGCCTCTGTCCTTCCGCGTAGAGTGTATCGAGCACGAGGCTTGATTTGCCGCTACCGCTCACCCCCGTCACGGCGACAAACTTCCCTTTTGGCACGTCCAGATCCACGTTTTTCAGATTATGGACCCTGACACCCTGTAATTTAATCGATCGGTGGTTGGGATGGGTTTCGCTCGTCATAACTTACCAATAAGCGTCGGTATACTCTCCGCAAACTATTCAGTATATCAGCCCCGGAGCAGACCCTCCAGCGGGGAAACATCAAACTTTGATACCGCCCATCCGGAGAAAACGGGCTACTGATTCACCCCGACGCCGGTCAAATTTCTGGGGATCGATCCAAGATAATAATAATTCGTGAACCGGGACACGTACGGCCAGTACTTCTCCCCCACGCTCCTGACTCCCCCATCCGCGCAGACCGAATTGTGGTTCGGCATGCCGTCGGGCGGATATACTCCCCACCGTCTCCAGCTCGCCGAATGCATCGATCCCAGTCCCTCGGTCCATTCTGATGGATCATCCGCTTTCACGTTGTTGTCCCACCACAATCCACTTTTAAAATTCCCGTAGAGATGGGGACCTCGCAGACGTCGATGAAACTCATCGTAATTACATGCATTATTTTCGCACCCGCCGGAAGTATCATAGATGAGTTTATCGGCAACGAGAGCCTCGCCGGGGTTTACACTTGTTGCACGGAGGGGTGCCGCATAACGGTACGCCACCTCCACGGCCATACCGTTTGCCACCCAGCGCGAATCGACGCCCGTCCACCCGTACCAACCGTATCCGTCTCCCCGCGGAGGCGATCCCTTTTTCCGGATGAGCGGGCCGACCCGATGCTGTTTGCTCCCCAGGTATCCTCCAAAGATCGCGGTCAGTCTTACCCCCCCGGCAGTGAGACGATCCACGTCAGATGCCGTGCGAGCAATGCACAGAAAGATCACTCGCTGTCCCGAACGCGAATGGCGTAGGCGAAAAACGCTGCGCTGATCAGCAGGATCCCGGCACTGATCGCCGATCCCTCCAGCCCAAATTCGCCGCCACTTACCATCGGTCGGTCTCCCGCGGATTCCAGGTGCATCAGCCCCGGCATCTGAATCCCGCTGACCGGCAGGCCAAAAACAACGCCCTGAAGCGCATTCCATCCGTAATGCCAGGCCGTCGTGAACCAGAGGCTGCCGGTCAACAGATAGGCCAGACCCAGTACTATTCCCGCCAGAAACGTGTTCAGGGCCGGCAGCGGATTCGCAAAAAACGCCGGGTTCAACATATGAAATGCGCTGAAGATCATGCTGGTGCCGATCACGGCTATTGCCCTGTGACCGCTCTCATCCAGGTTCTGAAGCAGGTATCCCCGCACGGCAATCTCTTCGGCAAAGGCCGCCGGCAACAGAGCCACAGCCAGAAAAGGGATGACAGAACTCTGGACTATCCCTGTATACCGTAGCGCACCGGCCAAAAAAAGAACCAGAACCGGTATCGCCGCCGTGATACACCCGAGCACCAATCCCAGGGGCGGCGTAATCCAATCCAACGCGCCATGTTGCATTCTGAGGCCGATCAGCTTCCGCCTGTCGAGTCGCCTGCGGCAAAACCAGACCCAGAACAGACTCACCAGCGCGAAAGGCACTGCGCAGACGCTCAGAGCCCAGGGCACCTGCGGTTCAGGCACTTCCCCGAAAAACAGTCCCAAAAACAGACCTGCTGCCACCCCGACCAAAATGTAAGCGGCGACCAGGCCCAGCATGAAAACGACAAACCGCCAGAGGATGCGGAGTCGGCCTTCGGAATCGAGAAATACTTTTTTCATTATCAGGACCCTCTGAAACTTTGCAATAATTTCTGGCAAATAAGCCTGAATCTTACAGATGCAGTCTAAGTCTGTATCGGCCCTCCGGGCCTCCTTTCGGACTACATAGAAGTTTATCCGTCCTCTGGCAAGCAATCTCGTCGTTTCTTTGGTCCAACAGCGAGATTACCACGGCGCCCCGCTTCGTGCTTCGCCTCGCAATGGCAGAGAATGCCATTAAAACGCCGTTACGATAAGGATTCTTCCAGCGGGATGGCTTCAATATTGCCCAGCGGACACCGCTCGATGCAAAGCCCACAACCGGCGCATTCTTCCTCATCCACCACGTATTTCGTGCCCGTTTCATCCAGCACAATCGCGTCATACGGACATATCCGGTAACAGAGCCCGCACCCGACACCACACCCGCACGCGAAACACCGCCCAGCTTCTTCCTGGGCCTCTTCCCGGGAGTAGTCAAGTTCGACCGGATGAAAATCTTTTATCCGCAACGAAGAATCTCGTCTCGGGGGCTTAACTCGATCGGCCAGTTCCCTGTCCGCGTTGTGCTCCAGAACACCTTTTTTGTCCACCATCTGGGACTCACCCCATCGTTGCCGGGCTTCTTCGAGCCCTTCGCCGGCGAGGAAACTGTCAACCCGCAGGGCTGTTCGGCGGCCAGAACCTATTGCCTCGATGACCGAACCCGTTTCGCCGGTGACATCCCCGGCGGCGAAAACTTCCTCCAGGGAGGTCGTTCCAAAATCGTCCAGAACCTTCACGTTGCCACCCGAGGTAAATTCAACGCCTTCTTCAACACCCACCGCCTTCGAGTCCGGCAACTGGCTCACCGCCGTCAAAACCTGATCGACGTTCAAACCGTATTCGATATCGTCGACCAGAACAGGCGGACGCCGCTGGCCTTCCGGCGCTGTGCCGAGGTAGCCACCGCGCAGGACCAGCTCTTTTACTTTTCCTTCTCCATCCTGTTCCACACGCAAGGGTGTGGCAAGATAAAGGATATGAATTCCTTCTTCCTCGGTTTCTTCGATTTCTTCCTCGTTGATCGGCATCTCGTCGCGGGATCGTCGATAGACGACAAACACTTCTTCAGCCCCCAGGCGCAACGCGGTGCGCGCAGTGTCAAGTGCCGTTCCCCCGCCACCGATAACGGCCACCCGTTTTCCCACGGTTACATCATCGCCCCGAGAAACACGTTTGAGTGAGCTTAGAGCTTCTGAAACTCCTGCGGCGTCCTCGCCCGGTATTTCCAGACACGCCCCTTTGTCGGCCCCAAAAGCCAGGACAACGGCATCATAATCTGATCGCAACTCGCCCATTGTAAAATCTTGCCCGAGCCGCTGTTCGCAAAGGATATTAACCCCCACTTGCTCGATGTATGCGATCTCTTCGTCCACGATTTCCCGCGGCAGTCGGTATTTCGGGATGGACCAGCGCAACATCCCACCGGGCTTTTCGGACGCTTCGTAAACCGTCACGTCGTGTCCGAATCGCGCCAGATCATGAGCGGTTGTCAGTCCCGCAGGGCCGGCGCCCACCACGGCAACTTTTTTGCCGGTCGGATCGGCTTTTTCGATGGCGACCTCACTCAGAGGAGCATTCTTCCGCCCCCATTCGATAACGTGTTTTTTCAGAGCCCGGATGGCGATAGGATCATCCAGCCAGGCCCGCGTGCATTCGTCTTCGCACGGATGATAACACACCCATCCGCAGACGCTCTGGAACGGATTCGCCGTCCGAATCGCATCCAGCGCACCTTCGATATCCCCCTCCGCGATGCGGTTCACATAAGCCTGAGCGGGCACGTGAGCCGGGCAGGCATGCACGCACGGGGCGTTGGTTTCGGTGTGGATATACGCGGTAAAAGTCTGGGTTCTATCGACCTCTTCGGTACCGACAATTTTCTGCGCCGCACTTCCCCGGAACGAAGCCAGATCGGGATGTCCTTTCTCATCCATCCAATTCTCGATGCCGTCGACGATTCCCCGGATTACTTCGTATCCGTTCAGCACCACAACGCTGCAGATCTGAACGACCTGCGCGCCCGCCAGGAGATATTTGACGGCATCTTCCCCGCGCGTAACACCACCGCTTCCGGCGATATCGATGTCGATCTGAGGTTGGATCTCACTGATCCATCGAAGAGGATACTGAATGGCCCACGGGCCCCCGTGCCCGGCATATCCGCCGTGCAGGATGGGGCTTTCTTCATCGATATCGATCTCCAGCCCGGTCATGCGGTTGAAGATCGTAACTCCCTGGACGCCAATTTCTTTCAGCCCATTCACGAGACCGATGGGACTGGTCAGCATTGGGCTGATCTTCGCGATCAGGGGAAGATCGACCGCTTCTCTGACAACCCGGACTGTATCGACGATGGTTTCCTCGACCGCTCCGCCTCGAAATGTAATGGAACCGTGCGGGCACGAGGTATTCAGCTCGATCGCGGGCGCTCCGGCAGCGGCAACTTTCTCCGCGGCCTCGGCCCACCCCTTCGGGGTGATACAGTTAATGCTCGGGATGATCTTGATATCGAGTTCTTCCACCGCCCGCGCAACTTCTTCGCAGTGACGGTCGATGTCCCAGCTACTGGCCTGTTCGTACGACATGAACGTGAACGTCTCTTCCTGTTCCATATCGTGTTCGATCAGGTGGTAGCGCGGAGAGGGATCCTTCCGGCAGATTTCCTCCTCGAAATAACTTTTCATCACGACCGCCGCCGCTCCGTTGTCCTGGCAGCGACGCATCTTGTCGATGTTTTCGGTAATCCCGGCTGAAGAGACAATGATGGGATTTTTGAGTTTTAAACCGGCAAAAGTGGTCTGCAAATCAGCCATAATCTTTGTTTCCTGTTTCTACATCTTCTCGAGCAAAACAACCGCCTGCGCCTCAAGGGCTTCCTGGCGCCCGACGGGACCGACCCCTTCGGCGGTCCGCGCTTTCACGCTGACGCTTCCAGGGGCAATATTGAGCAGATCCGCGATGTTGCGGCGCATTTCCTCCTTAAGATCGCCAATACGTGGACGCTCAGCGATTATATTGAGGTCCACATTGACAACTTTCAGGGATCTTTCGGCAAGCATTCCCATAACGATCTGGAGAATGTCTCTGCTGTTGGCATCTTTCCATCGATCGTCGGTATCAGGAAAATGTTCGCCAAGGTCGCCGAGCGCGGCTGCTCCGAGAATCGCATCGGCCACCGCGTGAAGGGCAGCGTCCGCGTCGCTATGGCCGACAAGTCCGAGTGGGGAATCAAACTCCACCCCGCCCAGAACCAGCCGTCCGCCTTCTTCGAAACGGTGAATATCATATCCAATTCCCACGCGCATCTTTCTCTCCCAAAATGCACCCGCAAAAAGAAACGGGTTTGATAAAAAGAAGGCAGGGCCGCTCATGCGGCGTCCAAACCGCGTACTGACTTATCGCTGAGATTAATCAGTCGCTCGGTATTATACCAGAGCCGCCGCAGATCTGTCATCCCGAAGCGTGATGAAGGAATTTGCGCTCTGGGTCCCTGCGGTGGCTGGTAACCGGACATTTGCCGAGAATTGTGCTGCCCGTTCACATCCCACCGGGCGCAAATTCCTCAGCTTCCCTCCGGAAATGTCTTTGAGGGTTGTTGTAATACAAACCTTATGTCTGGTGTCAATCATTCTGTAAGCCTAAAACCCCGCTTCTCGACCGCGTATCCCGGAGACTCGAGTTCAGCTCAGCCCGCCACCGGCGGGCGAAACTGGACTTGAGGCGGGCAAATCTCGCAGAAGTGAGGGGAGAAGGCCCGCCAACAAGAACACTTCTCTCCTTGCAGCCGGACTGCTGACAAGCAGGATTCCTTTCGTACTGAATGCGCGAACGGCTCGCCTCCGGAAATTGCTCAAGCATACCGGGACGCAAGAGCCGGAGGCGAGGGACGCTTTCAATTGGAAGCGCCCCCCCTGTCAGCTTGCGTGACAGGAGGCAGAGATTGAGTGGGCTAGCCATGGGAACGCCATACATCCCCGGCCCCTGCCGGCTTGCCCGGCAGGTGAAGAAGATTCCCCGGCGGCGAACCAGGAGCTCTTGCCCTTGCAGTGAGTCTCGTCTCAATCTTCTTCACCCACGGGACAAGATGTTGACATATGTCAAGATGGTAGGCCGCGGGGGTCGGAAACCAGGAGGCAGGACGGTTAAAAAACCCGTATGAACTCAAAGAGCGCGTGCGAGACAATTTGACCTTCTGGGGCGGGCCCGGAAGCCAGAGCATCATCCCCCACGGCGCACCGGAAGACATTCACGCGGAGGTGCGCCGGCTCTGCCAGAAAGTTGGCCGCGGCGGAGGTTATATCCTCGCACCGGCCAAACCGCTCCACCCGAAACGCCCACAGAAAACGCCGTCGCCGTCTTCGAAGCCTTCTCGGGGCAAGATGTGGGCTAAGCGGTCTCGTGTAAGTATCCCAACGTTTTGAGACAGAAAGTTATCGGTTCCGAAACCCCTTATCGTCGGCTGGAAGCCCACCATAAACCCGCTCCCCAAATACCGTATCAGTAGCGGACTGGACTTCAGAACCGCTCCTGCGGGGCTGGAGTTCAGAACGCGGTCCGGAAACCTGCTGGTTTCGCGCCAGATCGCTGGCCCGGTGTTTGGCCAGCCCCGCGAGTGCGGAGGCGAACCACAAACGGCAGGTCCGTCTCGGCGATGCGGACCTACAGCTCTGGGGCATTCTCCGAAAATCGCAGCAGTTCCTGGTCTTTGAAACTTCCCGGAATATAACCCGGCCTCAAGTATCCGGGACGCCACGTAGATGTAGGGCAACCGATTTCATTTTACGAAGATGAAATCGGTAGAGCAGGACAAAGTAGAGAGTGGAGAGGAGATACAGCAAAAACAGAAGCTTCCACAAAACAAAATGCTCAATAAAGCGCTCTCTCCTGCGGTCTCCTTTCTATATTCTCCTTTCACGTCCAGAGAATCGCCGAGCGCGCCCTGCCGTTTTGCGCCGGTTTTGTCACAACCATTTTGCGCTCGGAGCAAATTCTCGCAATAATAGCACGTGGTTGACAGAAACGTCCGGGAGCAAAGGGGTATTTGTCCGGACAGCTGATTTCGCCGAAAGGAGTCAGGAGTGAGTGAAGAGACACCGGAAGAATCGGCCGGAGACGAACAGCGGGAGACGCCCCCTCAGGGGCAGCAGGAGGAGGACCCCACGGTCAAAGCTCGAAAGAAGAAAGCGCGTCAGAAGTTCTTCCGCTATACCTTCGGGCTCTTGATTGTCATTGGCGCCGTGTTCCTGATACCCGCCGTGCGTTTTGGCTCCGAAAAAGCCTGGGACTCCAATGCCATGCTGGCCACCTATATTCTATCCGGCATTATCATCGCCGGGGTCCTTGCCGTTCTTGTTCTTCTGAACGTGGCACGCACACGCTATTCTGTTGAGCAGCGAATACTGGAACACCGCGAAGTTCACGAATACGTCATTTTATGGGACCGCCCACGGTGGGTACTGTATTTTCCCACATTGGTCCTTGCTATCGTTTTCGGTATTTATGTGCTGCTTCAATCGTGGCACCTTGTCCCAGAAGTTCCCAACAGAGAGGTGCTGGGCGGGATCTGGGTCAGTATCGCAATCCTCAATGCGCTCGTCGAACAGTTCCACATGAGCATCAAAGCCGTTCTCATCCTCGTCCCCACAATTGGCGCTTTGCTGCTCCTTCTTCATCTCGTCGGTTACGCCGACGACGTTATTCGTCTGGTGCGTTATCTCTGCGTTGAAGTCACTCCCAAACTCTACTTCATGGCGGCCGGGGTCATCGCTTTTGTCATCTTCATCGGGTGGATCCACGGTCTTTTTCACTATCTCGCCATCACGCCCAATGTTGCGGACCTTCAGCGCGGCCTGACCGAAACCGGACGCCAGATCAAAAACCAGGACTACGACGTCGATTTTGACGCAACAGATGTGGTGGAACGGTGGCTTTTCGGATTCGGACGCATCATCATCAGCTTCCAGGATCCCAATCGTCCGCCGATGGTATTTTTCGTACCCCATGCATCCAATATAGACGAACGCATCCGCCGCGTGCGAAGCGTCACCGCCATCGACCGGTATGGCGAAGAATGATTGACCGCAGCCACTTGCAAACACCGTCCCGATAACGTACCTTGCCCGGCCTGACCAGGCCAGAACTCCATCCACTCGGGAGCCCAAAAATGGAACGCGTAGGACTGTTGAAAGAAATCCGCAACGATTGTCGGCCCGAACCATACGAGGGCGAATTCACCGACCAAATCCGTTTCCCGCTCGGAGGCATTGGCACGGGGACGGTCTCTCTGGGTGGACGCGGCGAGCTGCGCGACTGGGAGATTTTCAACTCGCCCGCCAAAGGCAATGACCTCCCCTTCTGTTTCGCCCTGCTCCGAGCGGAAACCTCCGATGGCGACTCCGAATCCCGGGTGCTCGAAAGTCGAATTCGCCCGCCGTACGAATCCGCCCGAGGATTGCCCATCAACCGTCTCTCGGGCATACCCCGTCTCGAATCGGCCCGGTTCAACGGCGCCTATCCCTTCGCATACGTCGAGTTTCACGATACGAGCGTGCCCGTGGACGTGACCCTCGAAGCGTTCAATCCACTGTTGCCCGGCGACCCCGATGCTTCCGGAATCCCCGTCGCCGTCCTGCGCTACCACCTGAAAAATCGAAAACGTTCTGCCACTAAAGTGTCTCTGGCCTACTGCATCCCGAACCCGATCGGGCCCGATGAAGGGAAGAAGGCCGAACTTCGTAAAGCGCGTGGTTTCCGCGGAGTCCTCTTAGGAAACAACAAACTCCCGTCCGACGATCCCGCCGATGGTACCATTGCCCTGGCTGCACGGGGTGGACGTAAAAATGTTGCCGCGGGCTGGCCGCATTATCTCGACCGGGAAAGACTCGCAATTCAGGCGTTCTGGCGCGATTTCAAAGACGACGGCCGAATCGATGCGCCGGAGCCTGAACAGAAAGATCCCGGGAAAGGCGTCGTCTGCTCAACCATCAACCTCGAAGGGGGAGAAACAAAAGAAATCACCTTCTATCTGACCTGGCATTTCCCGAACCGCACGCCGGAAGCCTGCGGGTGGGCCGCCCCCGAAGAAAAGGGCGATTCCATCGTGGGCAATTACTATACAGAACAATACAGGGATGCCTGGGAGGTTGTCGAAACCGTCGACGGAACGTTGGACTCGCTTGAAGAGCGCTCCCGCCGTTTCACCAAAGCCGTCCTGGAAAGCACCTTTCCCCCCGCCGTCATCGAAGCGGCCCTGAACAACGTATCGACCCTGCGGACCGAGACGTGTTTCCGGACGGCCGACGGACGATTTTTCGGATTCGAAGGATGCTGCGACGGTTCGGGATGTTGTTTCGGGAGTTGCACGCACGTCTGGAATTACGAACAAACCACGCCGTTCCTTTTTCCGTCTCTGGCCCGCTCCCAACGAGAAACCGAATTCCAGATCAGCACCGACAAAAACGGGTTCATGTGTTTCCGCACGATGCTTCCGGTTGGGTCCGGGGAATGGAAAAACGCCGCCGCCGATGGGCAGATGGGTTGTCTGATGAAACTCTACCGGGAATGGAAACTCTCCGGCGATACCGGATGGCTCGAGGACCTCTGGCCGAAAGCCCGCAAAGCTCTGGAGTTCTGCTGGGTAGAGAACGGGTGGGACGGAGACCGTGACGGCGTGATGGAAGGCGCCCAGCACACAACCTACGACAGCGAACTCTACGGACCGAACCCGCTCTGTCAGATCTGGTATCTCGGCGCCCTGCGGGCAGGGGAAGAAATGGCCCGGGCGTTAGGAGAAAACGAATTTGCCGGGGAATTGCACGAACTCTTCGAAAACGGAAGCCAATGGACCGACGACAATCTGTTCAACGGGGACTACTACGAACAGGAATTACGGCCCTCTTCCGCGGAAAATGTCGCCGCTGGGCTCCGACTCGGTTGGGCTGGAATCGACCCCTCGGAACCAAGCAACCAGATCGGGGACGGGTGCCTTGTCGATCAATTGCTCGGCCAATATGTCGCTCACGTGATGGGGCTCGGCTACCTGCTGGATCCGGAAAATGTGAAGACCGCCGTAGCGAGCATCTTCGAAAACAACCACGTCTCCATGACCGAACATGAGTGTCTGGGGCGAACCTTTGCGCTGAACGAGGAAGAAGGACTGGTGATCTGTTGCTGGCCGAAATCAGAAGATCAAAACCAGATGGTCCACTGGTTCTTCACCGAATTCATGACCGGATTCGAATACAGCGCGGGGAACCTGATGCTCTACGAAGGACTGTTTGATGAGGGATTGAAAGTGATCCGTGACGTTCGGGATCGCTACGACGGACGCAAACGAAGTCCCTGGGACGAAGCCGAGTGCGGGCACCATTATGCCCGAGCCATGACCGCCTGGGGCGCGCTGCTCGCCCTGAGCGGGTTCCAATACGACGCCAATGACTCCTCCATACAGTTCCTGCCGGCAATGGACGTCGATCCGTTCCGATGCGTCTGGGCGGCCGGTGGGGCATGGGGAACATTTGAGATGAACCGAAAGAGCAAAAAAGCCGAATTCTCGGTCCTCCAGGGCGAATTCGGTATCGGATCTTTGCATCTGCCCGCAGGTGCGGTGAAGAAAGGACAAGCCGTTGCCGGATCGCAAAAGCCTGAAACCGAGATGGAGACAGTTGAGGGTCGGACGATCGTCACGCTTACCGATCCCATCACGCTTTCCGCCGGCGAGACTCTGGTCGTGAAATGAGGAACGCAGCCCGTAACCCCCTCACGCTAATAGCTTCGGGAGCCTTTGGAAGATCCCGGCGACAATGCCAGTTCTTCAAGCTCCTCCCCGACGAATTTCTCAAGCCGGTTGATAAACTTTTTGTCGGCAGGTGCATTCGGCTCCCGGCACTTTTCACATTGTCCCACGCGCTTTCGCAGCCACCCACAACGCAGAATCCTCGCGCTCTCTGAAACTTGACGCCGCCTCAAGCCGAGGCATATACTTACCGCGCGAGCGCAGCCTCAACATAAACCTCACAGGAGATCAAACATACCGGACGAAAGGCTGCCCCCGGGGTTGTACATTAATGTGTGGATAAACTCTTCGATCTCTCCATAGAAAAAGGCGCAGAAAAATGCACGAAATGACGCCACGAGAAAGGTATCTTAAAATCATCCGCCACGAGCAGCCTGACCGCATGCCTTATGCCTTCGGTGGGCCGCGACAGAGCACTTTCAAAGCATGGCGCAAACAGGGCCTGAAAGAAGAGCAAATCCGCAACTGGGGACAGTTCGTCGGCCAGGATCCCGGTATGGGTATCGGGATGCTCTACACCGGACCGTTCCCGCCTTTTGAAGAACGAATCATTGAGGAAAAAGACAATAAACGAATCTGGATCGATTACATGGGCCGCACGCGGCAGGACGCTGTGGACCAGCCCACCGATGGATTCGCCACACGCCAGTACATCGATTTTCCTGTCAAAGATCTCGAGAGTTTCGAAAAGATCAAAGAACGCTTCGATCCCCATACCCCCGAACGCACTCATCCCCCTGAGGACGCCGATCGCTACAACTCGATGAATCCCGACGGGTACCGCCACTACCGTCCCGGAACCTGCTGGGAGGACCTCCTCCAGCGGTGCAACGAGGCCGACGTACCCGTGCGGACTGGAGTGTTCGGTCTCTACTGGACCGCGCGCGACTGGTGCGGGTTCGAGAATCTCTCGATCATGTTCAAAAAACAACCACAACTTGTCCACGAAATGATGGAATACTGGACCTGGTTCCTGATGGAACTGCTGGATGAACCCCTCAGCCGAATCAAAGTCGATCAGGTCACGCTGAATGAAGACATGGCCTTCAAAGGCCAGGCGATGATCTCTCCGCCGGACATGCGGGAATTTATGCTGCCGCGCTACAAGAAGCTCTATAAATTCCTGAAAGACCGGGGGGTCGAGTGCGTGATGATGGATAGCGACGGATACAACGGCCAGATACTTGAGGCGATGTATCCGGAAGGTATCGACGCCATCTCTCCGATTGAGATCGCCGCGGGGAACGATCCCGAGACGTTCCTCCAGCAATATCCCGACATTTTTCTCACCGGCGGGATCGACAAGCGGGAACTCCGGTTCACGAAAGAACAGACACGCGAAGAAGTCGCCCGGCGCTATCGGACCGCCCGAAAATACGGCGGATACATCCCCACAGTTGATCACGGTGTGCCACCCGATATTCCCGTTCGTAATTTCCTGTACATGGTTGAGCTGATCAAAGGTTTTGCCAACAGCGAGGACATTGAAACCTATGAACCCCCCTGCGAGCTGGAAAAACAACTGGGCCCGATTGAAGAAATGTTCGACCCCCACAAAGCCATCGACCAAGCCTACGGGCACTGATTTTGACTTTCGCTGCCCAGAACGCGCGGAATGCCTCGCAATGACATTGTAAGCGTGGACGGCCTGGTGGTCCGTTCCATTTGATTTTGTGGGTTCAGCCGGTCGTCGGTGGTTCAGATGC